>NZ_RAQQ01000015.1 GCF_003610785.1 Micromonospora globbae | reverse complement strand
GGTCATCGCGTACTCCGTCCTCTGCGTGTTCTTGGTCGTTCACACAGAGACTCACGCGATGACCCACCCCTATCTCGGCGGCACGCCGTGGCAGGTCAGCTTCTACACCACCCGGCGGGACGCAACCTTGACGGGTCTCCGTTCGACCCGAAGGACTGAGCCGTGTCCGACCGACCTGAGATCGTCTGCATCTGTGGCTCTACCCGGTTCGTGGACGAGATGAACGCGGCGAACCGTGATCTGACCCTCGCTGGTGTCATCGTCGTCGGCGCTCGTGGCTCGACCGTAGGCATCGGCGCCCCGGCCCGCTGGTCCCACTCGGCCCACGAGCGGCGGCAGCATCGATGGGAATCGCCGTGAGCGCGTAGTCGCTGCTCGGGGACTCTGGTCGCCACTGTTTGCGGGCCCTCCCTGTGATCATCAGCGATGAGATTCGGGCCCGTGCCCGGACATTCAAACTCAAGATTTCCTCAAGACGCGATACGCATAGCCGTTCGTCGAAGTATTCCTGCCAGACTCGGTCCCACGAGGATGCCGGTCCAGCCGAATCACAGTTGCTGGTGGACGGCTCCGAGGGTGCGCAATGACCTGCTGTTCCGGCCCATGTTGCCGGACCGAACCCTGGAAGGGAGAGACTGTGACACGTCTCCGCTCACTGGCCTGCTCGGCTCTGTTGGCCACCGCGTTGGCGGTGGCATCCGCGACGGTGTTCGCAGCTCCGGCGTCCGCCGGGTCGCTCTACTGGAAGAACGGAACCAACGTCTCGAAATCGACGGTCTGGTCCGGCGCGACCGCCAGCAACATCCAGTGCTACAGCCCGTCGGGATACAACGCGACCATGTGTATCCGGTTTGACCGGCGGGCCATCTACGTGAGGAACAACAAGGCCAACGGCTACTTCAAGCTCGGGCAGTGGACCGGCGGCGGAAACACGTACATCTGCCAGAACAACCGCACGAAGTCCACTGGTGACAACAGCTGGGTGGCCTGCCAGTGGAACTGGCCGAAGAAGAACTGCTACACCATGAGGACCGGATACGGGCAGCACGAGTGGTACGTGATCAGCGGTCCCAGCGGCATCAAGTGCTACTAGTTTCATAGGGACGCACCGCGTTCCGGGTCGACGGAGTGAAGCGGATCGAGTTCATCGCTCTGACACCTCTTGCTCCGCGAGCATGAGCACATTCCGGCGGCACCCTCCCCGAGCAGGAGGGTGCCGCCGGCCGGTGCGTCCAGTGCGCAGCGTCCCGACACTCAGCCGAGCGAGAGGAGCCCGTTGGCGTCCCGCCGGAGGCGGCCGCTGGTCAGCGCGACGTGCAGCCCGTACCGCAGCAGTTTGTCGAGCTTCTCCGTGCGGCGTCGGTAGCCCAGTCGTTCCATGCCCGCCCGGAGCGGTGTCACCTCGTCGCCTTCGTCGGCGAGCTGGCGCAGCTTCGCGGCGGCCACACCGGGTGGGAGGTCGAGCGACGCCGCACCGGTGCCGGCACTCGTCTCGGTATCGACCGGTGCGGGCGCCACCAACTCGTCGGCCGACGGCAGTGGCCGGATCCCGGAACGGTGAGCCAGGTGGACGTCGACGACGCCCTGCAGGCGGTGACCCTCCCCCCGGAAGTGGCCGAGCCCCACCCGTACCGCCTCGGTGAACGTCGCCGACTGCGCGCCCGGCCCGATCCGGGTCAACTCGACCGGCACCGCCCGACCCGAGTCGACCATCGAGATCAGCAGGTTCGTCTCGGTCACGGCCGCCGAGCCGAGCCGCTCCTCCTCCAGCAGGAAGCCGCCGAAGGCGTGCCCCTCACTGATGAAGATGAGCGGATGCAGACCCGCCGCCTCCAGGCAGGCGGCGTACGTGACGGACAGGTCGAGGCAGTTGCCCAGCCGCCCGTCCAGCACCGCGGCCGTCGTCCGCACCTTCTGGCCGCTGTTCTCGAACGACGCCGGCAGCGTCTGGTAGGTGATCTCAAGCTGACGCAGCGCCTCGTACACCGCGCCGGCGATCAGCGCCGCCCGCTCCGGCCCGTCCTGGTAGCCCTGCAGTGAGCCCGAGCCGGTACGCGCGAGCAGAATCTGCGCCGCAGACCGCAGCACCGCCTCGACCGCCCGGGTGTTCGGTTGCACGAAGGCCGCGAGGCTGTCGTAGAGGGCGGGGCTGTTGAACCATTCGTTGTGCGCGAGCACGGCACTTGGTGCGACCAGCCTCAGAGTCTTGTCCTGCGCCTCGACGGTGAGGCGGTAGTCGACCGGGAACGCCTCGTCGGTGCGGTAGAGCAGCGCCCGGTCGGGCGTCACGTCCCGGAAGTCGTCCCAGCCGGTGCTCGCGCCCGGCCGCAGCGGGGTGGTGAGAGTGCGCGTCCACGGCTCGGTGAGCGCACCGTCGGGCCCTCGCAGGTCGAGGGTGAGCGTCACGTCCGACAGCGGCTCGGTTCCCCGGTTGGTCAGCGTGAGGTGGCGGACCAGCGGCACCCGGTTGTGCACCAGGGCGGCGTTGATCGCCGGCTGCACGAGCAAGGCGACGGCGAGCCGGTCGTCGTCGGCGGTGAACTGCGCGAAGACGCTGTCGGACATGGCGTTGCTCCAGATGGGGAGGCCCGGAAGGGCCAGCCTAACGGTCACCCGACCGGCGGATCATCCTCCGACCGTATGCCGATCTTGGTTGTGGGGTGGTCGGGGGCAGGATCTGCGCCATGACGACGCACCACCCGAACACCCGCCGCCTGGTCTACGGCCACGCCACCAACTACGACTGTCTCGCCTTCGTCGACGCTGACACCGCCGCCGGGGAGGCCGCCGAGATCAGGGCGCTCGCGTCCGCGCGTACCGGGGTGAGGCGCGCAAGGTGCAGATGACCCACCTGTGGAACCCCGCCGGCCCCGACTGCTACGAGCCGGAGGACCACGCCGACGACAAGCCCTTCGACATCACCTCGGTCGGTGCCGTCGAGGACATGAGCTGGCCCGAAATGGTCACGACGCGGGCACTCACCGTGCTGCCGCAGGACTTGCAGGATCGGTACGGCGAAATCGTGCTCACGGTTCACGACGGTGAGTACCTGAAGGTCCCGCTCGACGGCGAGGCTGATCTGGTCGCCGAGCTGCGTGAGCGCGGCTACGAGGTGATCCGCGACGACGATCGCATCAACCTGCTCGACGGTCTCGGCCTGGGCTCGCTCGCCAAGTGAGGAAGACGGAGATGCCGGCATCGTTTCCGAGGACCGGCTCCGCCGTCCATGTGCGGCCGGCGTCTCCGTTGTTCGGGTCTACCGGCGTCGCTTGTTCAGGCTCGGAAGGCCGCCGGACACGGTTCGTACGGTGCCGTCCGGGTTGCTCCGGCCCGGCTTCTGCAGGGCCTCCGTGACCCGCCGCCCCGCAAGGTCGGAGGCGCTGAGGTTGACAACGACCCGGTCCGATCGCCGCCAGCTTCGCAGCCGAGCGAGTGCCTGCTCGCTGTCGGCGATGCCGGTCAGGGCACGGATCGCCGGCATCGCCCTGGCCGGATCGGCAAGCAGGAGCTTGGCGACGTCGGCGGGGCTCAGCTTGCGCGGCGTGGCGTGACCAACCGGAACGAGCGAGGCGTGGATCTCGTCGTCCTGCCGCCACAGCCACACCGACCGCTTGCCGTCGCCGGCCCGCATCACCGGCGTTGCGGACGCCGCAGCCGCCCGGTGCGACGGCGTCGTAGCCGCCTCCGCGGACAGGTGGGCCTGGGCAGCGGTAGTGGACGCCGCCTGTCGCCATGATTGCGGCGGGACGCGGACGTCGATGGCCGGGCGGGACGGGGGCGGAGGCTCCGACGGAGGTTCCCCGGGCCGCGAGGGCTCGACCCGCGGCGCCTGCCGTTGCCGCACGAACCAGCCGGCGTGCTCCCACTGCTCCGGCGTGAACCTGACCGGGATCGTCTCGATCAGGTCGGACGCCGACAGGTCCTGGATGGTGAGCTGTGCCCGCCGCTTCGCATGGTCGGTCGCGGTGGGCGACCCGATGTCGACGACCGAGGCCAACGGAATCCGCCGGACGTCCGCCTTCAGCCACGGCAGCAGGCGCCGGCGCCGAACGACGAGATGCCCCTGCTCGAACCAGGCGTCCCACCGCCGCGCCACGTCGATCACCTCCCGTGCTGCGCACGTTAGCGGCGTGATGATCACTACTCACTCGGCGCAACGGCCAGTCGGCGCGGCGGAACGCCTGATTGCGTCAGTGGCGCAGGCATCGCGCTCACCGTCGTGGCCGCCGCGGAGCACACAGCGCCGGCCACCGGGCAACCGCACATACAGAAGACGCGGTGCCGGACGAACTGCACGTCCTCCTCGGAGACGGTCATCTCCCCCGGGTCCATCATCGGCAGCACGGCGATCCAGCGGCCGACGACTCGCGCCAGGCGTGGCGCAGCCGACAGATCGGCGACGACCGGCAGGTGGATCCACGTGACGTCCTCTGCTCCTGGCCGTCCTGCCGGTCACCGTAAGTGAGCTGTCCATAATCCGACAGTGATTCACCATCTCTTGGATTCAGCGACTCGCAATATCCACACTGGTGTATGGCCCGCTCGGACGGTGCGTCAGACGGAGGCCGGAGCCGTCGCTCGTCATCCCGGCCGCAGGTACGCACGCCGGAGGCTTTCCCCCCGTCACTGCAGCCCCTGCTGGCGCGGATCGCCGATCGGCGTGCCTCCCGCAGCGAAGCGACCCTGCAGGCCGACATCCGCCAGCTTCTCCTGGCCGGCGACTTCGGGCTCTCCGACGCCCACCTCGACGTCGACCTCGAAGCCCCGGCTGGCGGCGGCCGACGCATCGACATCGAAATCGGCTACACCATCATCGAGGTCAAGCGACGACTCCAGACCGGGCGTCCGCTGCTGGAGGCCGAGCGGCAGCTCGGCGGCTACGTTCGGTCGCGGAGCCTGGAGAGCGGCCAGCGATACGTCGGCATCCTCACCGACGGCGCCACCTGGCGCGCGTACCAGCTGAAGAACGACTTTTTGACCCTCGTCGACAGCCACGCGCTCGCTCCCACCCGCCCCGACGGGCTCAGCCTGTTCTACTGGCTGGAAGGGGTGCTGGCCACAAGCCACCAGGTCCAACCCACCCCGACGGAAGTTGCCCGTCGCCTCGGCGCCGAGAGCACCTCCCACAAGCTGGATCGCGCGGCGCTAGCCGCCCTCTATGAAGAGCACAAGCAGCTGCCAACCGTGGAGCTGAAGAAAAAGCTGTGGGCGGAGCTGCTGGACAGCGCCCTGGGCACGCAGTTCGTCGACGACCCCGGCCTCTTCGTCGAGCACACGCTACTCATGAACAGCGCGCACATCATCGCGCACCTCGTCGTGGGCATCGACGTGATGGGGCTGCAACCAGAGGGTCTGATCACCGGGCAGCAGTTCGACCAGGCCGGCATCCTCGGCGTGGTTGAGCACGACTTCTTCGGATGGACCACTGAGGTCCCGAGCGGTCGCGAGTTCCTTCACGGTCTTGCCCGCCGGCTCGCCCGCTTCGACTGGACGAACGCCGACCACGACATCCTGAAGGTGCTCTACGAATCCATGATCGGCGCTGAGACGCGCAAGCGGATGGGCGAGTACTACACGCCGGACTGGCTCGCCGAGCACATCGTCGACACCGTCGTCACCGATCCGCTGGGGCAACGGGTGCTGGATCCGTCCTGCGGCTCCGGTACTTTCCTCTTCCACGCCGTACGGCGATACCTCGCCGCGGCGGAGGCTGCGGCCGTTCCCGTCGACGCCGCGCTGACGCAACTCGCCCAGCACGTGGTCGGCGTCGACCTGCACCCCGTCGCCGTAGCGCTCGCCCGGGTGACCTACCTGCTCGCCATCGGGCACGAGCGCCTCAACGGTCCACGCGGGCCGATCACCATTCCCGTGTACCTCGGCGACAGCATGCAGTGGCGGGAACGCCTGGACCTCTTCACCGACGACCACGTGCGCATTAGCGCCGGCCACAACGCAAGCGAAGTCGAAGACTGGCTCCGCTTCCCGAAGACGCTCCTCGCGGATCCGGGTCACTTCGACCGAATCGTCGCCAGGCTCGCTGGCATGGCGGCCAAGCCGCGAGATCCGGACAACCCGCCCGCACTGGACGGGTTCTTTCACCTCATGAGAATCGCACCCGAGGACCAGCCAATGCTTCTCGACACCTTCGAGGCGATGTGCCGGCTGCACGACGAGGGGCGCGACCACATCTGGAGCTACTACCTTCGCAACCTGGCCCGGCCTGTTTGGTTGGCGATGCGGGACAGCCGGGTGGATGTCCTGATCGGCAATCCGCCGTGGCTGTCGTACCGTCAGATGCCACGGGAAATGCAGGCACAGTTCAAGGAACATTCTCGCGAGCGCGGACTGTGGCACGGCAGAGAGTTCGCGACGCACCAGGACCTCTCCGCTCTCTTCGTCGCCAGAGCGGTCCAGCAGTACCTACGCGACGGCGGCGCGTTCGCCTTCGTCATGCCCAACGCGGTGCTCGATCGCGAATACTACGAGGGCTTCCGCAGCGGCTGGTATGAAGACAAGGGCGAGCTGACCGGCGTCGACTTCACCGGCTCCTGGGACCTACGTCGCCTGCGGCCCCATCCCTTCCCGCGCGGCGCCGGCGTCGTCTTCGGAAACCGGGCCGCACTGACCACGTATCGCCGCTTGCCCTCGGTGGCCGAACAGTGGACCGGACGTGTACCCGCGAGCGCCAGATCGTGGAGCGCGGTCGAACCCTTCATCACCCGAGAGGCCGCCGACCTCGTCTCCAGCGAACCGGCGCTCACGGAGTCACCATACGAGCCGCGCTTCGCACAGGGCGCCACGATCGTGCCGCGGCTGCTGTTCTTCGTCGAGACGGAATCGGGTGGACCGCTCGGCCTCGGTACCGGCCGCCGCGCCGTACGCTCGGCGCGCAGCACCCTAGAGAAGGCACCGTGGAAGAACCTACCCGCCTTGCACGGCGTCGTGGAGGCCGACTTCATCCGCCCGGTGCTGCTCGGCGAGTGCCTGCTGCCATACCGGATCCTACCGGTCAGGAAGGCGGTGCTCCCGTTGGACGGCTCCGCCCTGCTGACCGGCGCCGACCCCCGGCTCGACTACTACCCTGGCCTCGCCGAGTGGTGGCGGCAGGCGGAAGCCGTATGGGAAGCTCAGCGCAGCAACAACCGCCTCACCCTCGCCGAGCAGCTCGACTTCCGGCGCAAACTCACCACGCAGCTCCCCGCACCGCCCCTTCGTCTGGCCTATGCCGCGTCCGGCATGCACGTCGCCGCCGCTATCGTCGACGATCCTGCGTCGATAGTCGAACACAGCCTCTACCACTGCACGATTCAGACGCGAGCCGAGGGCCATTACCTGAGCGCGATCCTCAACAGTGCGGCGCTCACCGCGCTCGTCCGTCCGTTCATGTCGTACGGGAAGGACGAGCGACACGTCGACAAGCACCTGTGGAAGCTTCCCATCCCCCTCTACGAGGCGGACAACCGGACGCACCAGCGGCTCGCGGAACTTGGCCGGCAGCAGTACGAGACTGTCGCTGGACTCCGTCTCACCGACGGCGCGAACTTCGTGGCCCTGCGCCGTCAGGTCCGAGCCGAACTCGCGCGGCACCCCGCCACGCCGGAAGTCGAGGCCATCGTCATGGACATGCTTGGCTGATGGGCCCTTTCGCGCCTCTGGACTGCACGGTCCTACGAAGCACCTTCACAGCCGGTGGCTCGTCGATGAACATTGACGAGCAAGCTATCTCGACACCCCCTGATGGAGGGCTGAGTGGCCAGCAAACCGCCCGCTGTCGCCTCGAAGGAACGGCCGATACTGCTCAGAGCACATCGGATCGTGAATGTCGGTGGCGGCGATTACGCCTTCACCGACCTTCGCAAGACGGACCTCGGCGGCGTACAGAACCGGCAGTTCCGCTTCTTCACGCCAGTACGGCGGGACCGGATGCGGTTGCCCACCTCTCTGCCGGAGTTCGCGGGGTTGCGCCATGTGGCCAATCTGTCCGACAGCCCGGTGACGGTGGCGGCGGAGCTTGGAGGGCACTGGTCGGAGCACAACCTGGCGGCCATCACGCACGTCGCCGCCTGCAACTTCCGCTGCTCCTACTGCTACGTCGACTACCGCCACTTGGCCGGTCGGGATGCCTTCGTCACGAACGCCGACGGGGTAGTGGACGAGTTCCTCGCGCTCAGGCATACGGCTCAGGCTGCCGGTCAGCAGCTCAGCCTGCTACGCGTGAGCGGCGGGGAGCCGCTGCTCGCCCCCTCCCTCGTGATCGAGATCTACCGTGCCTTGGCGGCACGGGGCCTGCTCGGCTCCGTCGTCCTCAAGGTGGAGTCGAACCTCTCCGCCCTGCCGTACGCGTGGCATCAGAGCGCCCTGCGGCTGTCCGTGGCCGAGCGCGAGGAGCTGCGGCGCGTCAAGGTGCACACGACGCTCCATCACCCGCCTGGCAGCGGCGACTGGCCCGCTATCCGCGACGGGATCGCCCTGGCACTCGAACTTGGCTTCGATCTGTTTCCGGCGGTCGGCGCCATCGACTGGACCGCAGAACAACTCGACATGAGCTACCACGAGTTGGCCCGGATCAGCCCGGGACTCCCGCGGCGACTCGCGGTGCGCCCCTTCCACCTGGACTATCCCGCGCTGGCGGACCGCCGCAGGCTGCCTCGACCAGCCGAATCCGAAGCGCCTTCGATGGTGTGGGAGAAGATTCTGCGGCGGCACGCCGATGTCGGGTATCTCGACGAACCCCGACATCTGGTACCGCTCACCTGAGCACGAATACCGACCGCACCCTTGGAGGACCGATGCCGGAGATCAAGGCAGTCACGATATGCAGCAGCTCCAAGTTCTACGACACTGCCCAGCTTGCCGAGGCGGCGTTCCGCGACCTCGGCATGACCGTCTACACCCCGCGCTACGACTTCAACGAACAGCATGTGCGGGTCGACGAGTCGGACAAGATCCAACTCACGCGTGATTTCCTCGCGAAGATCGCGAGATCGGACGCGATCTTCGTCGTAGCCAACGGCGGATACGCCGGCGTCAGTGTGTGCATCGAGGTGGGCTACGCCGTGGGGCAGGGCAAGGTGGTGTTGTTCTCCGAGCAGCCGGCGGAGTTCGCGCTCCGGGCGCTGGTCGACGCGGTGGTCCCGGTCGAGGACATCGGCGCCGGAGTGCGTCGGTGACCAGGGCCGATGCGGTGGGCAGGCCGCAGTGATCGTCGCGGTGCCCAGTCCCTCGAGTCGACTGTACGGCCCAGTCGCCGACATTGTCGGCAGCCGCTTCGCCGGCTTGGACGAGGCTCACCCGAGGTCGCTGTGGCACCGCTCGGGCGCGGATTCGCTCATCCAATGCCGGGGCTTCGACATACCGGAACTCGTGGCCTCGGGAGCGGTCGACATCGGCATCACCGGCTACGACGTATGCGTCGAATGGTGCCTCGCGAACGACCAGGCGCTCACTCTCCGCGCGTTGCCGCCGGCCCGGACGTCGTTCGTCACCTACTGCACCGTTGCCGGCCGAAAGCCGCGCACGATCTACACCGAGTACCCGGCCATCACCCAGGCCTGGATGGCCTCGTGCGCGAACCTGCGACCGATGCGAATCGTACGGCTGCACGGGGCCGCCGAGGGCCTCATCCGCGCGGACGACAACGGCGCCGGAGTGTTGCTCGTGACGTCGGGTCAGACCCTGGCCGCGAACGGACTCGACGTGGAGGTGCCGCTTCTCGCCACCGACGTGTGTGTCGTGACCCGTACCGCGTCTCTCAGCGAGGTAACACTGATCGATTTGCGGGCGCTGCCGGTGCTGCCCCTGCCGAGCTTCTGCGAGGCAACAGGCGGGGCGTCCGGTGAGCCGTCACCGCGGCAAACGAGACGGAGGGCGGCGTCGATGACGCGGGAATCGCCAGGGGGACCATTGCGTGGAGCTTGAGGTGGCTACCGTCGCGTCCGGCTGGCACCACGTGCTGTCGCTCTTCTCCCAAGGCCAGCCGGCGCGGGTCGCGACGCGGCACGGGATCTGTTTCGACATCCCAGGTCTCACCGTCTGGCTGGGGAACCCGGCAGACCTGACCCCGCCCCAGGGGTACCTGTACCCGGAACTGATCAAGGACTACCGCGACCGGATCTTCGGCGACCAGCGGGAATCGTCGCTGCTCTACCAGCGGCTGCGGGGCTGGGTCGCCGCGGACGGCTCGGCGATCGACCAGTTCGAGCAGGCCACCGAAGCGCTTCGGCAGGACGAGCACAGCAGGTCGGCAGTCTTCTCGATGTGGCGGCCGGAGGAGGACCTCGGCGGTCGCTTCCCCGTGTCGCCGGTCGGTGGTGCTCTCCGGATCGTCGGCGACGACCTCGTCCTCTTCCTCACCGCTCGAAGCGTCGACGTCTGGGTCGGGTTCGTGCCCGAGTTGTTGACCTTCGCGCAGCTGGCCTCCGACGCCGCCCTCGCTCTCGGGCTGAGCGGCAGCAAGGTTTGTTACCACTCGTGGAGCATGCACCTGTACGAGGTGGACTACCTCACCTATCTGGGCGGGGCACGATGACACGATCACTCACTCTGCTGGACAGCGGCCTCGTCGACACGCACACCATTGACAAGGTGTTGCAGTCGGTCGTGTTCTTCTCCGACCGCGTCGTGCTGCGGGCCTCCTTCGAGGTCCCGGCTGCGTACCGGAACCGTGCTGCCGAGATCAACCGGCGGGTCGACGAACTGCGGGAGGCTGGGCTCCTCGGGTTTTGGGGCCACGAGTACGAGGTCGACGACGGTGGCCGGGTGCGCTTCGGTCAGGGCGCCAAGCGGGGACGCCGCGCTGACCTGGTCATTCCCCAGGGGCAGATGCGCGAGAGCCTGACCCGGATGGACGAGGTGATGCGGGCGATTCGGGAAGAGGCGTACCGCCGAACCGAGATCGACACGCGCACGCTGCGGCAGGGTGCGGCGGAGATCGTGAGCCTGCGCAACCACATGGCCTCCCTTGTCATCTCCTCTGAACTGCGGCAGGACGGCATGCTGTCCAACCCGGCGGTGAAGGTCCAGCTCTCCCGGAGCCTCGGTCGGCCGAAACCGCAACGCTTCGAGACCGCGGTGGTCCGGGAGGTGCTGGGACAGTTGCAGATCGGCTCGCTCGACCAGCTCAACGTCGATCAGATCGTCGAGTCGCGCCGGTACAACGCCGGCTTCCGGAGCCTGCTGGACGAGTCATTGCTTGCGCTGTCGAGGGGGCTCGACCCGGTCCTGACACCGGAGGCGACCGCGCGTGAGTTGACCCGCCGCTACCGCGAGACGGTCGCGGAGTTCGCCCGGCCACGCGTCGCCGGCCAGGCCGCGCAGGAGGTGGTGTGGGACGTCCTCGGTGCCACTGTGCCGTCAACGGTCGTCTTCAAGTACGGTCTCCGAGCACTCACCTGGCGCAAGGCAGCTCAGCGGGCCAAGCCGTTCCTGCTGTTGATGCACCTGGAGCGAGCTGCCAGGCGGCAGCCTCCAGACCTCGGGTGAGACGATCAGCCGACCCGCACGTCCGTGGGTGCCGACGAATCAATCCGCGCGAAGGCCTCCTCGATGTCGGCGAGCGCGCGGTGTGCCGAGCGCGGCAGCAGGTGGCGCAGATGCCACATCGCGACCGACACGTGGTCCCCGTTCGCAGCAGCGCCATCCGTTGTCCGGCCCGCGGCGACCGACCACACGAGGATCAGGGCCAGGGCATATCCGGTGTCCGGGATGTCGAAGCTGAGGTCGAACCAGCATCGCGAATCTTCGGGCACAACGAAAGTGCGATCCTCTCGGCGGGCCTCGGCGAGGCTGGCGGCCAGCGCCGCCGGGCTCTGGCCCGAGGCGTTGTCGGCGACTCTCCACGTCAGGTGGAACATCGAAGCGAGCGTCGCCGCCGCCTCGATGATCGCCCGGCACTCGCTGCGGTTGAGGTGCCGTCGCCGTCGGAGCAGCTTCATGCCGCAGGTCCTGCGGACAAGTGTCGCTCCGGCATGGGGGGACCCTCCCACGAGAACTGGCCATGGTTCAAGAACCGTCCGCCCGTCCGTGTCGGCGACCATCAGCGACGCAGGCGGCGAGCGCACTCACCGTCGTGGCCATCGCGGAGCACACAGCGCCGACCACCGGCCAGCCGCACGTCGCAGAAGACGCGGTGCCGAACGAACTGCATGTCCTCGTCGGAGACGGTCATCTCCCCCGGGTCCATCATCGGCAACACGGCGATCCAGCGGCCGACCACTCGGGCCAGGCGTTGCGCCGCCAGCAGATCCGCGGCGACGACCGGCAGGTGGATCACGAAACGGGCGCTCACCGACGGCCACCCTCGGCCTGCTCGGACTGCCACCGGCGCAGCGCGACCTTGATCCGCAGGTTCTCCTGGCGCTGCTTCGTGATCTCGGCGTGGAGCGCCATCATGTCGGCAGCCACCCGGTCCAGGAAGGCGTACACCTCGTCGGGGTCGAGGCCGCGGCGTCCGAGCCGGGAGGGCTGGAATCGGCGCTCGCGCACCTGCCACGGCAGCAGACTCGTGTACGTATTGGATCGGTAGGTCGCACCACCGCCTGCCGGCAAAGACCCTTGGTTGCGGATGCTCAACTCTGCCTTCCTCCTCCCACGCCGAGCGGCGTGTGCAGATGCACAGCCTACACGAGCAGGGAGCACATGAACAGTACATCTGCACACTGAGCGTGTGTTCAGTTCGCCTGCTCTTAACGTGACGGCGTGGAAGAGCTTCGGCTGGTGGCCAGCCAGGAGATCCAGGAGATGCTGGGCGTCTCACGGACGCGCGCGTACCAGATCACCAACTCGAAGTCCTTTCCTGATCCGGTGGCCGTGCTGTCCGTTGGGCGCATCTGGCGTGCCGCGGACGTCGAACGGTGGATCAAGGAACACCGGCGGGACCTGCAGGACTCGGAGGAATAGCGACCGGCAGATCCGAGCGATGCGCGGCCAAGCCGCGAGACGTACTGCCGGCCGGTGACGTGGCGTCGAGCTGGTTCCGGTCCTGACCTAACGTGGAAGCCGGACCCCGACAGCCAACCAGCGGAACTGCCCGTTCGCGCCGTCGAGCCGGGTGTAGTCATTCCAGGCAAGCGTGTACTTGCCGGTGAGGTTCCGCTCGTTGTTCGCGTAGTAGCGACCCTCGGTCCCCCACCGCAGGGTGCCCGTCAAGGTACGCCCGTCGTGGATTCGGAAGTGCTGGTCGCGCGTGAGTCGAGAGTGCCTGGGCGGGGCCCACAGCGGCTGGTGGTTGGTCAGCATGATCGCGAAGCCGTTGGTCAGGCTCGGATCGGCAGCGCAGAGTCCTTCCAGCCGCGCGACGTCGAAGACGAAGTTGCGTCGGGCCAGGTCGTCGGCCGCGTGCTCGCGCAGACGGAAGCGCTCCCCGGTCGCCGGGTCGGTGCCGTCCCACCGTGCGGTGAAGTACTTGAACTCAATGGCCGTGCGCCCCTGCGACCCGAAGCACAGTAGGTCGACGTGTTCTCCACCGGCCTGCCGGACCTCCAACCGGACCTGGACCGAGGGCCGCAGGCTGTGCAGCGTCCAGGCGAAGGCGTGCTGGAAGTCGGCCTCCGAGTGGAAGACAGCACGGCGGCCGACCAACTCGGCCATGACCGCGGCCACCTCAGCCTCACCTGCGATCAGCGTCATTCGTTCCCCCCCCCCAACGTCCACATTGCCGTTGCTAGAGATCGGGTCCCCGCCTGATCTGGGCGATCCGACCGTCCAGTGTCTTCACATGCACAGATTCCGGTCCGTACTCGGCGACGAGGATCGGCCGGAGCGCCTCGAGATGTCGAAGGCCCTCGGTCGCACGGCCGACGGCGGGCAGCATCATGCCGAGCCGGTAGGTGGCGTCCCGGTGCAGGGGGTCGTACGGCTCCGCGAGGGCGAGGAACTCGGTGAGCCGCGTGATGGCCTCGTCGATGTTGCCGATCTCGGCGTTACTGACGCCCGAGTAGTAGTAGAGCACCGCCATGTCGTCGCCGCCGTCGAGCTTTGGGAGGATCTCGTCGAGGACGGACGCCACCCGGCTGAACTCGTCGGCGAACCACAGCGTCGATGCGAGAGCCACCTGCATCTCCAGCTTCAACGCCGGCTCAGCAGCGGCCCGTTCGACCGCCTCGTCCAGCAGATCGATCGCCTGCTGGAACTGCGAATCCTCGACCAGGTCGCCCACCCGCTGCCGGATCTCGATCGCCTCGTCGACGCTCAGCGGCGTCGACGTCGCCCGTGTCGGCTTGGCGGCGGGGGCGGCACCGCGCTGACGGGGCGCCGGGGCGAGTGGGCGGAGGAACGGCCGGCGCGGGTCCCGGTTGCCGCCGGCTCCGGCCGTCCCGGGCCGGGCAGCGAGCGGAAGCAGCTTCTCGTAGACGGCCTCCGCGGTGGGCCGATCCGCGGGCCGCTTTGCCAGCATCTGCGCGATCAGATCGTCGAGGTTGGCAGGCACGTCGGGGCGCAGCATCCGCGCCGACGGTGCCGGGGTGTTGACGTGGTGATCCTGGTAGGAGCGATTGGCCGTCTCGAGGAACGGGACCCGCCCGGTGAGCGTCTGGTACAGCACGCAACCCAACGCGTAGACGTCGCTGGCCGGCCCGACCGGGTTGCCCAGGGCCTGTTCGGGCGGCATGTACGGCGGGCTGCCGACGGTGTGGCCGATCTGGGTGAGCCGGGGCAGGGCGCTGGCGCCGCGCAGGATGGCCACGCCGAAGTCGAGGACCTTCACCAGTCCCCCGTCGGTGACCATCAGGTTCAAGGGTTTGATGTCACGGTGGACGACATCGACCCGGTGGACGTCGACAAGGGTGGCGGCCGCCTGGGCGGTGATGGCCGCAGCCCAGCTGATCGGCCACGGGTCGGCGGCATAGTCCCGGGATGCGATGAGCTCCTCGAGGGTCTGCCCGTACACCAGCTGCATCACCAGGTAGATGCGGCCGGTCGACTCCTCGACGCCGAAGTCGTACACCGCGGGGATACCGGGCAGTTCCAGCTTGGCAGTCGTACGGATCTCCCGGAGGAACCGCTCCCGGTCGGCCGCTGCGGCCTCGGCGAACGCGGCGCTCTCCGCACTGCCGAAACTCGCCACGGGCCCGGACGTGCTTCGCATCAGCTTGATCGCCACGCGTCGGTCCAGGTGCCGGTCGTAGCCGCTCCAGACCGCCCCCATGCCGCCGCTGCCGATCAGCGCGTCGACGCGGTACCGGTCCGCGAAGACCCACTCCTCAGCCGGTGCCGCCTCGTTCACAGCCGTGTCTTCCCCCGGATCGTCACTCGCCGATGGTCACTGTCTCACGTTTCTCGGTCGCGCCCGAGACCTGGCTGCGGAGCTTGCGCAACGCCTCGGCCCGAGACGGACTCAGGATCAGGCTGTACGCACGGCGGCGGGCCTCCGCCTTGACGGCTGCCTGGAACTCCGGGTTGTCGAAGTACCGGCCGACGAACGCGGTGTTGCGGTCGTGGTTGCGGGCCACGATGTTGTCGAGTTCGGGATCGGCGACCTGGCCGAACCGTTCGATGTCGTTGTTGAGCGCGACCTGCTGCATCTTCTCGTCCTCGGCCAGCGAGATGATCTGCTGCACGAGCAGGATCTGGTCGGACGAGCTGAGGTCGTACCCGAAGCGCTCGTTGAGTTCCTCGATCACCTCGCTGAGCGGCTTCTCCTCGACCTGACGGGCGGCGCCGCCGTCGGGAGAGAAGCCGGGGATGAGGTGCGCACCGGACGGCTGCAGCGACAGGTCTTCCTCGCCGAGCTTGCGAATGCGCAGGTGACTCAGCGTCGTCTGGCCGATGTCCACGCCGGCGCCGGGCTCACGGGGCAGCCGCCGGAGCAGGAACCGGCTGTAGAGGTAGAGGCGTTCCAGGTCCGGGTCGGCGTAACCGACGACCTGGGCGAGGAAGCCGTACGCCCGGACGTAGTCGCTCACCGACGAGCGGAACTCCTCGGCGCGGTCCCGGTCGTCCTTGGCGAGTTCGGTGAACCGGTCGACCGCCGGCTCAAGGAACCGGTAGAGCGCAGCGTGCGCTTTCTCCAACTGCTCGGCGGTCGTCGAGGACTGCTCGGCGGCGAGCAGCGCCTCTGCGAACGCATCCATCTCGGACTCGACCAGCAGCTGATGGTCCATCACCTCGCGCTGCTTGTCGTAGAGCAGGTTCGGGTCGGTCGGCTCGGTGATGGTGGTCTCGAAGTACGGCTTGAACGCCTTCTGGATGTCTTCGGCCTTGTTGGCGAAGTCGAGCACGAAGACGTCGTCTTGCGTCTTGTCCGGATGGGTGCGGTTCAGGCGGGACAGGGTCTGCACGGCTGCCACACCGGCGAGCGGCTTGTCGACGTACATCGCCGCGAGCAGCGGCTGGTCGAACCCCGTCTGGTACTTCTCGGCGACGACCAGGATCCGGTACTCGGTCTGGTTGCGGGCCGCGGCCTGCGGATCGCCGATCTTCGTGTACGCGAACGCGTCCGGCAGCGCCGCCTCGGAGAAGCCGTTCAGCTTCGGCTCGGTGTAGTCGATGCCGTCGAGGGTGAGCGTGCCGGAGAACGCCACGAGCGGCGCGCAGTCGGTGATGCCACGCTTGTCGAGGTACTTACGCATCGCCTGGTAGAGGCGCAGCGCGTGCTCGCGGGAGCGGGTCACCACCATCGCCTTGGCCCGCCCGCCGATGCGCTCGCTGACCTCGGTACGGAAGTGCTCGATGATGATCTGCGCCCGTTGGTCCTGCGACTCGGGGTGCAGCTCGGCCGCCCGTACGAGTTTGGCCTTGGCCTTCTTGGGGTCGACCTCCGGGTCGGCGGTCTCCGCGGCCTCGACCGCCGCGTTGGCCAGCCGCCACCGCGCCTCGTACGTGATGTAGTTGCGCAGCACGTCGAGGATGAAGCCCTCCTCGATGGCCTGGCGCATCGAGTAGACGTGGAACGGCTCCATCTGCCCGGTCTCGGGATTACGGGTGCCGAACAGTTCCAGCGTCTTCTGCTTCGGCGTGGCGGTGAAGGCGAAGTAGGACAGGTTGGCGTGCCTGCCCCGCGCCAGGGCAGAGGCGGTCAGCAGGTCGCCGTCGGCGTCGATGTCGTCCGAGCCGAGCCGACCGAGCGCCTTCTTCAACGCGTTCGCCGACTCCCCCGACTGCGACGAGTGCGCCTCGTCAATGATCACCGCGTACCGGCGCTCGCCCAGCTTGGCGACCTTGTCGAGCACGAACGGGAACTTCTGCAACGTCGTGATGATCACTCGGGCGGTCGAGCCGGTGAGGGCGTCGGCGAGCTGCTGGGAGTCCTCGTCGATCTTCTTGACCACGCCGGCCACGTGGTCGAACTGGAAGATCGTGTCCTGCAACTGCCGGTCCAGCACGACCCGGTCGGTGATGACGATGGCCTTCTCGAAGACCGGTCGGTTGTTCGCGTCGTGCAGGTTGGACAGCCGGTGCGCCAGCCAGGCGATGGTGTTCGACTTACCCGAGCCGGCCGAGTGCTCGATCAGGTAGTTGTGGCCCGCACCGTGACGTGCGGCGTGGTCGACCATCCGCCGCACGGCGTGCCACTGGTGGTAACGCGGGAAGATCAATGGGCTGGCGTGCGGGTTGGGCTTGCCCTTCTTCGGCACCTCGACGTGCACGAACCGTTGCAGCAGTTCGAGGAAGTTGTCCCGCTGCCACACCTGCCGCCAGAGGTAGGAGGTCTGGTAGCCGTCGGCCGGAGCCGGCGGGTTGCCCGCACCGCCGGACACCCCAGGTCCGTTCGAGCCCACGTTGAAGGGTAGGAACCGGGTCCGTTCCCCGGCCAGCCGCGTCGTCAGGAAGACCAGGTGCGGGTCGACAGCGAAGTGCACGAGGGTACGCCGCGCGAAGATCAGCTCCTTCGGGTCGCGATCCTTGCGGTACTGGCGCTTCGCGTCCTCTACGTCCTGCCCGGTGAGTGTGTTCTTCAGCTCCGCCGTGGCGATCGGGATGCCGTTGACGAACAGGCCCAGGTCCAGCTCGTCGGCCGTCTTCGCCGAGTACCGCAACTGCCGGACCACGGTGAGCCGGTTCGCCTGGTACTCGTCGAGCGCGCCGACGGCGAGAGTGTGGCCGGGCCGGAAGTAGCAGAGTTGGATGGTGACGCCCCGGTCCTTCACCCCGTTGCGGAGGACGTCGAGCACACCCCGCTTGTCGATCTCGACCGCGACGCGCTTCGCGAACTCCCGCTGGGCGGTGGGCAGATCGCCGTAGGCGGTGATGAGCCTCTCGAACTCCTTCTTCTGGGTCGCCCCGATGAAGGTGTCCAGTTCGCCGGTGTCAAGGCCGAGGTCGGGCCGGTAGCCGTTGGACAGCCCCCGGTGCCAGCCGTGCCCGAGGAGTTCGGCCTCTATGGTTTCCTCAAACGCCTGCTCGTTGTAGACGTGCGCGCTCACGGCAGATCGACCCCCTTCGCAGTTGTGACATCGAACTGCCCGGTCACGGACGCCGTGATCAACGCCTGCCGCCTTTCCGCAAGCAGCGCCCTCTGCCTCTCTTGCGCATCTAGCAAATCCTGCAGCAATACCCAATCTCGATCGATATCCGCAGCAATAGCGCGCTGCCTCTCAGGGGCAGGCGACCAGACGGGGAACGCTTTCAAGAAGTCATTGTTAATAATAGGCAAGGTAGTAAAGGGTGCAAGTTGCCGCAACTCATCAGTGACGGCGTAAAGTTGCCAGGCCAAGAAGCGCGCGTGAACTTCCGGCTGGAAGGTAAGCGCAGTCAATTGCTGGTTTCCAGTTCCATCTCTATCAAGGTACGCAACACGTCCCGCCGTCGCCCCGATGCCGACGATAACAACCGAATCTACAGGGAACCGTGGAACGCTCCGCTTGACCGCACTTGGATCTATCGACCTTTCTGCCGATCCAAGCGAGACGCCGGATAAAAAGGAACCAGGAGTGTACCAAGGAACACCCTTTTCGACGAACAGGTCAGTTTGATCAGCCCGTGGTGTTGCCCCGGTTTTGATGCGAGCTAGGATGCGGCGAAGCGGGATGAATCGTTCATCGCCGCTCTCTCGAGTCGACTGCCGAACCGACTCATCGAACCGCTGCAGGAGCAGGCTAGCCCATCGGCTTCGAAGCTCTATGAACGTGTCGATGCGGGCGGTTTCGGCGTCGAGGAAGTCGGCGATCCGCCGCTGCTCCTCAATCGGCGGCAGCGGAACTGGAGCGTCCGCGAGCCGCTCCCTGTTCAATTCGATTTGATTCGTAGCGCCGACCACCAATGCGGCGTAGATATAATCCTGGAATTGCTGGGCGCGCATCCAGTAGTATGCGTAGCGTGGATACAGCCTCGAAGGCAGAAACCGCGCTATTGACACATGACCGTCCGCCATGCAAGGAATACCGTCGGGCGATCCCCTGAAATAGCCGACTCGACCGAGAGTGCCAGTCCCAGTAGAGTTGACAATAACATCGTGTGGGTAGAGAAGACCTTTCAGGCGCGCAGGATCGCCTGAAAAGTTGTGGAATCTGGTGCGGGACCAGTCCAACCCACCGTCCTGATTGGCTGCTTGACTAATCGCTCGCACGGCCCCTACATCGACATAGTCAGGCGCAGTTCCCCGATTCAGGAACGATGTAACGTGCTTGAGCCTCGATGCCGACCATGTCACAGGAAGCGAAACGCCGAGCACATCGGTCACTTCGTCACCTCGGTAAGGAGTTCCTGAATCTCAGCTTCGAGTGCCTTAAGTTCGGCGTCGATCTCGGCCAGTGGCCTTGGCGGCTTGTACACATAGAAGTGGCGAGTGAACGGGATCTCGTACCCGATCTTTGTCTTGCTCTCGTCGATCCACGCCTCGGGGACGTGCGGCCGTACCTCGCGCTCGAAGTACTCGTGGATGTCCTCGGCTAGCGGGACGTTCTCGTAGTCGCGCAGGTCCGGGTCCGGGACGACCTCGCCCTTGACCTTTTGCACCTCACCGTCCGGGTCGCTGATGGAGACGCTGTCCAGGATGGCCTTTCCGGCGGCACCTGATGGCCACAGCGCGCCACCGGCCACCGCCGCCGCGTGGAGCGCGTCCTTGGCCTCGGCCTTGGTGCGCCACACGGTGCCGAGCAGCGGCTTGAACGCGCCGATCAGCTCGTCACGGTGCGCGTACCGCGACAGGGGTTTGCTCTCCGCGAGCGCGGCAAGGGTCTCCTCGGTGATCTCGAAGCGGAGCTTGAGCGGCCGCTCCACGGTGATCCGCTGGTAGCCGAAGTCCGTGGCCTGGAAGACCTTGACCTTGCCGTGGTCCGGGTGCGACTCGTCCGCCGCAATGGTGAGCGCCTGGCCGTAGAGCCGGGTGATGTACGCGATCTGCTCCTCGGAGATCATCTTGCGCTTGTCACCGAGGCTCTTGCGCATCTTGACCCACTGGTCCCGGGCGTCGAGCAGGATCACCTTGCGCTTGAGGTTCTCGGCCTTCCGGTTGGAGAGGATCCAGAAGTACGTGGAGATGCCGGTGTTGTAGAAGAGCTGGTCGGGCAGGCCCACGATGCCCTCGAGCAGGTCGTTCTCGAGGATCCAGCGGCGGATGTTCGACTCGCCGGACTCCGCGGCGCCGGTGAAGAGCGGCGAGCCGTTGAAGACGATGGCGATGCGGGACCCGCCCTTCTCCGGCGACTCCATCTTGGAGATCATGTGCTGCAGGAAGAGAAACGAGCCGTCGTTGATGCGCGGCAGGCCAGCGCCAAAGCGGCCCGCGTGCCCGAGCTTGGCCTCGGCCTCGACCTCGTCCTTCACCTTCTTCCACTCCACCCCGAAGGGCGGGTTGGCCAGCAGGTAGTCGAACCGCCGGCCCTCGTGGCCGTCGTCGCTGAACGAGTTGCCCAGGTGGATGTTCGACGGGTCCTGGCCCTTGAGCATCAGGTCGGAACGGCAGATGGCGTATGACTCGGGGTTCAGTTCCTGACCGAAGAGGCGCACCGTCGCGTTCGGGTTGAGCGAGGTGATGACCTCCTCCGCCGCCGAGAGCATGCCGCCGGTGCCGCAGGCCGGGTCCAGGACGTTGATCACCGGAGCTCCGGTGAGGTGTCCGCTGTCCGGCCCGATGAGCAGGTTCACCATGAGCTTGATGACCTCGCGCGGGGTGAAGTGCTCACCGGCGGTCTCGTTCGAGATTTCGGAGAAGCGCCGGATCAGTTCCTCGAAGACGTAGCCCATCTGGTGGTTGTCGACCCGCTCCGGGCTGAGGTCGATGTCCCGGAACTTCTGCACCACCGGATAGAGCAGCTTGGCCGACTGCAGGCGCGCGATCTGCGTGTGAAAGTCGTACTTGTCGATGATCTCGCGGGCGTTCGGCGAGAAGCCGTTGATGTAGTCGGTGAGGTTCTTCGCCACGTCCGGGGCGGACGCCCCGATGGTCTCGAAGCTCTGCTTGGACGTGTTGTAGAACGGCAGGCCGGCGGCGAGCCGGAGCAACTGGTCCTTGTTGGTGAGCTTCAGCGAGGCGTCGCGATCCCACACCGCCTGCCTGGTCGGCGCCATGACGCAGTCCAGGCGGCGCAGCACGGTCAGCGGCAGGATCACCTTGCCGTACTCCGACTGCTTGTAGTCACCGCGCAGGAGGTCGGCGACCGACCAGATGAAGCCGGCCAGGCTCTGGTGGGTACTCACGTAACAGCTCGCTTTCACTACTCGTCGGGCGCGCGAGCGCCCCTGGTCCCAGCAAAGTCAATCCAGTTGGGGAGTCTTACGGTAGTCACGCCACCGCGAATGGTGGCAGCGCAACATCGGTCACGGCTGCTCCTCGTCCGGTGGAAGCAGCGCTCCGCCGGTCAGGCCGACGCCGAGGGCGTCGGCGGCCTCCTCGGCGAGCCGGCTCACCGTGTCGGCCGCGTCGCGTAACTCCTGCACCTGCCGGAACGCGCGCCCGTACCGTTGCTGGTCGGCCAGCGTCATGACCGGCACCTGCAGCCGGCGGACATCGACTCGCACGATCGTGCTCCCGGTGGCGGCCGCGTTGACGTTCTCCTCCGCGCTGAGGAAGCCCGCGAGGAACCACGGATCCAGGCGCTGCGGGTCGGGGCGGAGCAGGAGATGCTGCCGGCCCAGCGGTCGGCCATCGTCGGCGGCATCGGCGACGCGGGCGCGGTACGGCCGGGCGAACAGCTCCGGCAGGATGACATCCCCCGCGCGGATCTCGACGTCCGAGTCGAGAGTGGCCGCCCGACCGGAGGGAACAGCACGCAGCAATGCCAACGCCCCGCCTCGGAGCAAGTCCGCGACCGCAGTCGTGCGCCAGGTTTGCGGTTGTTTGCCGGAGGCGGTCCACCGTTCACCCCGCTCCGTCACGCTAATCAGTGCGTCCGCCGCGTGTCGCAGCTCGGCGCGCTGGCGCCGTACCTGCCGCATGTGGTCTGCGGGCCGGATGGCCGTCGTGACCGACTGAACGTGCCGGGCCGGAGCGAGGTCCGTCGGCCCGGCGAGCAGGTCGACGACCGGCACCGCCCGCGCCACGGAGGGGACGGCCTCGAACACCCCTTTCCCGTACGCCGTCCAGGCGCTGACCACGGCCTCGCGGACGTTGTCCCAGCCCTGCCGGCCTGGTCCGGCGGCGTCGACGAAGAGCACGGTGTCCGGTGCCGTCTGAGATTCGCCATCCGGTCGCGTCAGGACCCACAGGTTCAGGCCGACGTGCGGGGGTGGTGCAGCCCCCGCCGGCAGCGCGATCACCGCCCGGAGCGCCCGACTCCTCACCAGCTCCGCTCTGATGCGGCGGCCGGAGGTGCGTTCGGCGGTCGCGGGAGGCATCAGCAGGACTGCACGACCACCGGGTGCGAGGTGTGCGAGGCAGTGCTGGACCCAGGCCAGCTCGGGCTCACCTTTGGGTGGCAGGCCATAGGCCCAACGCGGGTCGTACGCGAGGGCCTCCTGGCCCCAGTCGCGGTTCCCGTACGGGGGGTTGCACAGCACTGCGCCGGCCCCCAGGTCCGGGAAAGCGTCGTCGCGCAGGCTGTCGCCACTGCGGATGTCGGCTTTCGCGTGGCGGTGTTGCAGACCGAGCCGGGTCGCGGCCTGCGCCGCCTGGGCGGGCAGCAGATCCTGCCCATACAGCCGGCGAGCCCCATGCCGGGCAGCTGCGGCAAGCAGCCCGCCGATTCCGCAGGCCGGGTCGTACACGTCGGAGGGGAAGTCCCCGTCGGCGCCGGGCAGCAGATCGGCCATCAGATCCGCCACCGCCGCCGGCGTTCGGTACGTACCTGTCGAATCGTCGGTGCCTCGCTCGGCGAGAATGTCGGCGGCCACCAGGGCGCCGCCGGCTCGCACGCACCGCAGCAGCGCCCGCAGCGCCATCGCGTCGTCACGGCCGTACGCCACCGCGCCTCCCGCAAGGTCGGTGGCACGCCGGATCAGGTCCTCGTCGGGCAGGTCCAGGGTCCTGCCGAGGTTCGCAGGGTCGAGCCGCTGCGCCGCGAGCACGAGCGGTAGCAGGCGTGTCGGTTCCGCCGTATCTGGGCGTTCACGCAGAGCCGCTCGCAGATCCTCCGCCGGCGTCTCGGCAGGCAGCTGACCTCGCGCGCTGAGCCAGGAACGGACCGCGTCCAGGTCGTACGCCGGGCTCGTCTCAGTCCCGCCAGAGGGTGACGGGAAGTCGGCGTGGCGGCGGCGCCAGTTGCTGACGGTCGCCCGGCTGACGCCGGCCATGCGGGAGATCTCCGCGGCGGTGACCTGTGGCATGTCGACTCCTCGGTTGACGGCCGGTCACCGCAACCCTAGGGCAGCCGGCCATTCATGGCAACATCGCGATTGACAGTGTTTTCACGCGATGCTTTACTGGCGTTGCTTTCGCTCCACGTGATGCGGCGCGATCACTGTTCATCCCCCTGCGGCGTCGCTGGGCGATGCCACACCCCACTCAGGAGAAGCCAATGCGCAAGACCACGACCCTCGCTCTCTTCGCCACCGCCGTCGTCGCCCTGGGCTGCGGCGCCGGCGCCACCGACAACGCGAGCAGCTCCAGCAGCGACGAGGGCGGGGCCAAGGGCGACGAGAAGGCGGCGAAGACCGCGAAGATCGGCCAGGCGGCCCGGGACGGCAAGTTCGAGTTCACGGTGAAGTCGTCAAAGTGCGGCGTCGCCAAGGTCGGTAGCGATCTGATCGGCGACAAGGCCCAGGGCCAGTTCTGCCTCATCACGGTCAACGTGAAGAACATCGGCAAGGAGCCGCAGACCCTCGTCGACAGCAGCCAGAAGGCGTACGCCGCGGACGGCACCGAGTACTCCACGGACTCCGAGGCCGCGATCTACGCCAACAAGGACCAGCAGACCCTGTTCAACGAGATCAACCCTGGCAACCAGGTGACCGGCGTCCTCGTCTTCGACATCCCCAAGAAGGCCAAGCTCGCCAAGCTCGAGCTGCACGACTCGCCGTTCTCCGGCGGCGTCGAGGTCTCCCTCTCCTGATCGACCACCCGTCCCGGGGCGGGCGTCACCGCCCGCCCCGCCTCCCCCTGTTCACACGAGGAGAACGAGGAGAACGCCGTGAGCGACCCGAACGTCCCCCTGACGCCCGACCAGGGCACCCACCAGGCCGGCGTGCCGCCGCAGCCGTCGCCCGCCTTCCCGCCGGGTCCGACGGCGCCTCAGCATCCGGCCCCGGGTTTCCCCGCCCCGCCGAACGCGGCCCGTCCCACGAAGTCCAACGCCCGTGCCCTCGTCGTCGGGGGCGCCGCCCTCGTCGTCGCGCTCTGTTGCGGAGGCGCCGCCATCAACGCGATCAGCGGGGACGACGATGGTGAGCCGACGCCCAGCGCCGCCATCTCGACGAGCCCCAGCGCCGCCGCACCCACCACCGCCGCGGCACCGACGACCGCGGCGCCGACCACGGTGGCGCCCACGTCGGCCGCCCCGGCGACGACGGAGCCCACGCCCACCACGGCACCGCCCACCCCCAAGCCGAAGGTCATCAAGGGACGCGGCGACGACGTCGTACGCATCCGCGAGCTGACCGACCTGGCCGTCGTGAAGTTCACCTGCAAGTGCACGAGCAACACGGTGCTGCGGAGCGACGGAGACGGGCTGCTCGTCAACGAGATCGGCGCGTACAGCGGCAAGCGGTGGATCAACCTGGAGGACGGCTCGCTGACCACCCAGTTCGAGATCGAGGCGAGCGGCTCGTGGACCCTGACGATCGGGTCCGTCGACCAGCTGGCCACCAAAGCCCCGACCGGGAAGGCCTCGGGCACCGGCGACGACGTGGTGGTGCTGGGTGGCGACGCCACCGCCGCCAAGATCACGCACCGTCGGGGCGACTCCAACTTCGCCGTCCACGCCTACTCACTCGAGACGGGAGAGGGAGGCCTACTGGTCAACGAGATCGGCGCCTACTCCGGGGTGCGGCCGTTGTCCGCTCCCGCCCTCGTCCAGATCACCGCCGACGGCAACTGGACGATCGCCCCGGCCTGATCCCGCCACCGGCATCGGCATCGGCATCGGCATCGGCATCGGCATCGGCATCGGCCGCACCGCACCGCACCACCGTGGCCGGCATCCGCCACCACGTCCTGCCCCCTCCACCACCCGTCACGACACGTCAGGAGGTGCCGTGCGTCCCGACGAGTTCCTTCGCGCCCTGGAGCTGCTCCCCGCTCCCCTGCACGACCGCGTCCTCGCCCTGCGCACCTACGTCAGGCCGCGGTGTTGCGAGTCCTGCACCACGATCGGCGACGCCGTCCGGCTGGCGCTGACGGCCGCCCGCTACGACGAGTTCGGCGAGGCGGCACGCCTGCTCGACACCGCCGAGCGGCTCGCCGCCCGCCACGACCTGGCCTGCCGGCCGCACCACGAGTCCGCGCACCAGCCGGGCCGTGGGCAGGTCCGCCGCTGGGCGGCGGCGTCCGGGCCGGTGATCGCCGCGACCGACGCCAGCTGGAAGGGGCGTGCCGGCGGGATCGGGTACGTCGCCAGCGACGGCCGGTACGGTCTGCGCGGCCGCCGGTCGGGGCGGGGCGATCCGACCGGCTGCTCGCGGGTGCTGGTCAGCGAGCTGCGGGCGGTCGAGTTCCTGCTCACCGCGTACGACACGCCGCCGGCCGGCATGACCGTGCTCGTGGACTCCGTGCCGGCGCTGGCCTTCCTGCACCGCTGGCAGGGCGGCGAGACGGAGTCCATGCCCGCCGGCTACGACCTGCGCCCCCGCCGTTCCGGGATGAAGCCGACACTGGTGCGGCTCGCCGAGCTGGTGGCCGGGCGCCCTGACCTGATGTTCACCCACGTCAAGGCGCACGCCTACCACTGTCTCAACGAGGCCGCCGACGGCCTCGCGCACATGGCACGCCGCCGCGTCGAGGAGCGGTTCGACGTACGCGAGCGGGCGCACGGCCTCGTCGAGGCGTTCCTGCGCGACTGGCACGCGCTGGCGGCCTGACACCACCACCACGAGCGGACCGGCCCACGCCCCCAAGTCCTCCCCCGCCCACGTCAGCCGGAGGTCTCATGACCCGCACCGATCCCCTGGTCGAGCTGATCTTCAACCGGCTCGCCGACGAGCACGTGCCCACCGCCACCGCCGAGCTGGTCCTCGCCGCGCTCTGCGGCGACGACGACCTGGCCGCCGCCCTGCGCGGCGACGCGCCGAGCCTGACCCTGGACACCCCGGGCGACCGGGAGTCCTCGGCGCAGATCTGGCTCTCCGCGATCACCGTGGCCGGTTTCCGCGGGGTGGGCCCGGAGCGCACCCTGCCGATCGGGCCGGGCCCGGGCATCACCCTGGTCGTGGGTCGCAACGGGTCGGGCAAGTCGAGCTTCGCGGAGGCCGTCGAGCTGGCGCTGACCGGCGACAGCGCCCGCTGGGCGGACCGCACGAGCATCTGGCGTACGGGGTGGCGCAACCTGCACAGCCCGGACCCGTGCTGGATCGAGGTGCAGCTGCGGGTCGACGGGGTGGCCCGGCCGGTGACGGTGTCCCGGTCGTGGCCGCTCGGCGCGGGGCTCGCCGACGCGGAGGTGTCCGTCACGAGCGAGCAGGGGCGGCACGCGGACCTGGCCGAGCTGGGGTTGGCGCGTCCCCTGGCCCTGTACCGGCCGTTCCTCACCGCCGCCGAGCTGGGCCGGCTCGCCGCCGGCACGCAGAGCCAGCTCTTCGACGCGATCTCCGCGATCCTCGGCCTGGAGGCGGTCACCGACGCTGACCAGCGGCTGATGGCCGCCGCCCGGCCCGTCGAGGGCGTCGTCAAGGAGGTACGCGCGCAGCGCGCCGCCCTCGCCGCGCGTCTGGGCGAGGTGGACGACGACCGGGCCCGCCGGGCCGCCGCTCTGCTGACGGGGCGCGGCGCGGTCGACCTGACGGCGCTGGCCGCGATCCTCGACGAACCGGACGACGTCACCGCCGACGGCCCGCTGCGGGTGTGCCGGGCGCTGGCCGGGCTCACCGTGCCGGCCCCGGAGGCGGTGACGGACCTCGCCGCCCGGCTCGTGGACGCGGAGGCGGAGGTACGGCGGCACGACGGCGGGCGGTCGCGGGCCGCGCTGCGCAGCGCGGAGCTGCTGCGCCTGGCCATCGAGCACCACGAGGACAGCGGCGACGGCCCCTGCCCGGTGTGCGCGGCGGGCCGGCTCGACGACGAATGGCGTTCGGCGGCGGCGGCCTCCCTGGTGCGGCTTCGGGACCGCAGCCTCGCCGCGCAGGCCGCGGGCGCGCGGCTCGACGCGCTGGTGCGGCAGGCGCGGCACCTGGTCGACGATCTGGCGGTGCCCGAGGGCGACGCCGTGGAGGTGCCGCTCGACGGGCTGCGCCAGGCGGTCCCCGAGCTGCGGCGGGCGGTGGCGGCGCTGCGGGAGCTGCCCGGGGAGCCGGCGGAGCTGGCCGCGCATCTGACCGCCCGGTACCCGGCGGTTGTGGAGGCGGCGCGGGTCGTCCGCGCGTACGCCGAGGATTTCCTGCGGCAGCGCGACACCGGTTGGCGGCAGGCGGCGGCCGAGCTGCGGGCCTGGATGGACGCCGCGGCCCGGCTGCCGGAGCGGGAGGCGACCCTCGGCCGGCTGAAGGCGGCCCGGAGCTGGTTGAAGGCCACGGCGGCGGACGTGCGCAACGAGCGGCTGGCGCCGTTCGCGGAGCACTCGCAGCGGATCTGGTCGCAGCTGCGGCAGGAGAGCAACGTCGAGCTGGGCGCCATGAGGCTGGAGGGGAACAACACCCGGCGGCGGGTGGTGTTCCCGGTGAGCGTGGACGGCGCCGACAACGGCACCGCGCTCGGGGTGATGAGCCAGGGCGAGATGCACGCCCTCGGTCTGGCGACGTTCCTGCCGCGCGGCTGCGCGCCGGAGAGTCCGTTCCGGTTCGTCGTCGTGGACGACCCGGTGCAGAGCATGGATCCGGCCAAGGTGGACGGCCTCGCCCGGGTGCTCGCCGAGCTGGCCGAGCAGCGGCAGGTCGTGGTGTTCACGCACGACACGCGGCTGCCCGACGCGATCGGCCGGCTCGACCTCGGTCGCGCGCGGATCGTCGAGGTGACCCGGGCGGAGCGGTCGGTGGTGACGCTGCGCACCGGCTCGGACCCGGTGACCCGCTACCTCGACGACGCGTACGCGCTGGCGCGCAACGACGAGATCGCCGCCGAGGTACGCGGACCGGTGATCGCCGAGCTGTGCCGCTCGGCGGTCGAGGCGGCCTGCCACCGGACGGTCTGGCGGAGGCGGGTGGCGCGCGGGGTGCCGCACGTCGACATCGAGAAGGCCATCGAGGACGCGTCCCGCCGGGTCGCCACGATCGTGGCCCTCGCGGTGTTCGACGACGCCGACCGGGGCGGTGACGTGCTCGGCTGGCTCAGCCGCCGGCACGGGCCGCGGGCCGTGACCGCGTACAAGGCGTGCCGGGAAGGGGTGCACGGGGCGTACCTGGCGGACCTGCCCGGACTGGTCGCGGACGTCCGCCACCTCGTGGGGGTGCTGTCGTGACGCGGCCGGCGGCAGCCGGGCGGAGCCCGTCGCCGCAGCGCTGTCTGGCGGCGGCCGACCAGTTGCTGCGCGGCGCCGGCGCGCTCGGCGCCACCGCGGTGACCGCCGGATGGTGGCCGCGGGCCTGCGCCTGCCTCATCCGGCTCGCTCTCGAAGGCGGGATCGACGCCTACTGGCGGCGGGTCAAGCCGACCGTGGCCGCCTGTCGGCAGGGCCGCGCCAAGCAGCTCATGCTGCGGGGCCGGCTCGGCCCGGGCACCGAGACGGCCCGGCGGGTGGCGTTCGCCTGGGCGACGCTGTCCGCCGCGGCGCACCACCACTGCTACGAGCTGGCGCCGACGGCCGCGGAGCTGCGCCGCCTGCACACGGAGGTGGCCACCCTGCTCACCCGGCTCCAGGACGCCGGCCCGTCGCGCGCGACGTGACCCGATCGGTTCCGTACACCGAGCGTTCCCGTGCCTGCCACGCTCGGTTGATCATGTGGTCGGCTCCGCTTCCTACGGTCGGCGACCATGACTGTCCATTCCGCATCATCGCCGGGCGGCCGGGCGACGAAGATCCTCGCCGCCCCGAGACTCGCCGCCACGCGTACCCGGGTCGCCGCCGTCGCCGCCGCGCTCGCCGTCACCGGTGCCGCCGCCGCGGTGGCCGTCGCGACCTCGTCGCCGGCCACCGCGAAGCCGGGCGACGTGGTCGTCTCGGAGAACTTCTCCTCGGGGTCGCTGCCCGCCGGCTGGAACGCGGTCGACGGGACGTGGAAGGTCGAGAACGGCCGGCTGTACGGGACGTCGGCGAGCGCCAGCGCGAACAACAAGATCACGTTCGGGCGGTACCTCAACGACTTCCGGTTCGAGGCGACCATGCGTTTCGAGTCGGTGCAGGCGGCGACCCGCTGGGCGTCGCTCGGCATCGACGTGCCGGCCGACGGGGCGACGCCGTGGTGGATCGCCACCATGCGCAGCGGCAGCACGGCCTCCAACGGTCTCGAGTTCGCCCAGCGGACCACCGGCAACGCGTGGGTCGTCACGAACACCGCCTCCGCGCCGTACGCCGCCGGCACCGGCCGGGACGTGCGCGTCGCCGTCGAGGTGCACGGCAACCAGGCCCGCTGGATCTTCGACGGGCGCGAGATGATGCGTACGAGCAGCCTCCAGCGCTCCGCCAACGGCGTGCAGGCGCTGTTCGTCAACGGCGGCACCGTCTCGTACGACGACGTGGTCGTCACCGAGCTGCCACCGAACGGGTTCCTCCGCCCGGAGGGCAGCCCGCTCACGGTGATCGCGCATCGGGGCGCGTCGGCGGCCGCGCCGGAGAACACCCTGGTCGCGCAGGAGATCGCGCGCAAGGGTGGCGCCGACTGGATCGAGAACGACGTGCAGCCGAGCAAGGACGGGATCCCGTTCGTGCTGCACGACGGCACCGTCGACCGGACCACCGACGGGACCGGCAACATCCGCGACCTGACCGCCGCGCAGATCAAGGCGCTCGACGCCGGTTCGTGGTTCGCACCGCAGTACGCGGGCGAGCGGGTCCCGACGCTGGCCGAGCAGCTCGCCGACCTGCGTACGCGGGGCGGGAACCTGCTGCTGGAGATCAAGGGCCGGCACACGAAGGACGAGGTCGCGAAGATCGTCCAGGTGGTCCGCGACCAGCAGATGACGGGCCGGGTCTTCGTCCAGAGCTTCGAGGTCGACGCGCTGCGCTACACGTACGAGCTGGCGCCCGAGCTGCCCCTCGGCCTGCTGCGCAGCAGCCTCGACGCCGACCCGGTGGCGATCGCCCGCGAGCTGCACCTCACCGCGTACAACCCGGACGGCAACGCGCTGCTGGCCAAGCCGGAGATCGTGGCCCCGCTGCACGCCGCCGGTGTCGCGGTCATGGCGTGGACGATGGACTCCGCCAGCCTCTGGCAGCGGCTGGAGCGGATCGGCGTCGACGGGGTGATCACCAACCGTCCCTCCGAGCTGGTCGGGTGGAACTCCGCGTTCCAGCAGCGTCCCAGCGCCGAGCCGACCGTGGCGATCACCTCGCCGGCCGACGAGGCGCGCCTCGACCGGGCCCAGTCCCCGGTCGTCGCGGTGGCCGCGACCAACGCCGAGACCGTCACCGTCACCGTCGACGGGGTGAAGACCGAGGTCGGGCGTGCTCTCGACCTGCGTACGCTGGCCGCGGGTGAGCACACGATCCGCGCCGAGGTGACCGGTCCGGAGGGTACGGCGACCGCCACGAGCACCTTCACGGTGACGCCGAGCCAGGCGGGCCTGGGCTACGTGATCCTCACCTCCGGCGCCAAGCAGTCCGCGCTCACCGCGATGACGGCGCTGCTGAGCCAGGGCCAGTACGCGGCGCTGGCCACGTACGCGACGGTGCAGGCCGGCAAGCAGGTGCCGCCGGACGTCGCCGGCGTCATCGTCGCCGACGCCCGGGCGCTCGCGCAGAAGTAGTTTTCGCACCACCGGTCCCCGCCGTCTGCTCCGACGGCGGGGACCTTCCTTTCGATGTGGGTGGGCGCGGCCGATCCCGGCGGTCTGCCGTTCGGGCTCCGGGAACCCGCCGACGGACGTGGGCGGCCGTGATCCCGACGAGCGGCACGCTGCCCAGGACGAAGTAGGTGTCGATCGCGGCGCCGGCGCGCCCGGACGACGAGCAACGCGCTGCGGGACACACGCCCCGGCTGCGGGCGTCGAGGGGGCCGATGCCGGACGCTGGGACGGTGACAGAACCCGCTCGGTGGCCGGGACGGTCGACGCCCTTCGGGATGGAGCGCGATCCCTCCCGGCTCGTGGCGTTCAGCGACGCGGTCATCGCCATCGCCGTCACCCTGCTCGTCCTGGAGATCCGGCCGCCGCAGGACACCCGCCATCTCGCCGACGGCCTGGCCGCACTCTGGCCGTCGTATCTGGCCTACGCGGTCACCTTCATGCTCATCGGGCAGGTGTGGGCCAACCATCACGTCATGTTCGACCAGATCCGCGTCGCCGATCGGATGGTGCTGTTCCTCAACACCGTGCTGCTGATGGACATCGCGTTCCTGCCGTTCGCCGCGTCGGTCCTGGCCCAGGCGTTCCGGGACGGACACGGGCAGCGCGCCGCCGTCGTCCTCCACGGCCTCACGTTCGGGCTGGCGGCGGTCCTGTTCAACGCCATCTGGGGCCACGTACGGCGGCACCGCCGGCTGCTCGCGACGACGATCGACCTCGCCGGCGCGAAGGCCCTCGGTCGGCGTTTCCGGCTCGCCCTCACCTGGATCGCCACCGGCACCGTCCTGGGTGCGCTGTTCCCTCCTCTCGGCGTGGCGGTGATCGCGATGTTCATCCCGTTCTACTGGCTGCCGATCCGGGGCGAGACCGCCAGGGACCGGACGTAGGGCAGAGGTCCGGAGATTGGGATCAGGCGGCGATGTCCAGGCGGACGACAGCCCCGATCTCGACGAGTTGGGCCGGTAGCGCCAGCTCCACCACACCGCTGACCGTACTGGTCGGACGGTGGTCGCCGAAGTAGCGGGAGTGCGCCGCGGCCACCGCGTCGAAGTGTTCGCGCAACCCCACGACGAGGACCGTGGTCTCCACGACCTGACGCCGGGAGGCACCGAAGTGCGCCAGCACCCTGTCGAGGTTGTCGAGCGTCGCGTTCACCTGGGCGTCGAAGTCGCCTTCTCCGACGAAGTTCCCTTCGGCGTCGTGCGCGAGCTGACCGGAGATGTAGACCGTGTCGCCGACCTGCATGGCCTGGCTGAACCCGTACAGGCCCTCCCAGGGAACGTCATAACTGAACGACGTGACCGTGGCGCTCAAGGCTCCTCCGTCGGGATCGAGTCGGGGTGCGTCCGCGCGCACCGGCATCGACCCATTGTCACCCGCCGCACCGTGTCGGTGACGCCGAGATGGCGGCAGAGCCGCGAATTGCCGCAGCGCGGCTCGCCCAGTCAGGATCCGTCCGGCGTCGGCTGACGCAGGGACGCCGCGTCGTCCCCGGCCGTCGATTCGTCCGCCGACGGCTCCCCGGTCGGCTCCTCGGTCGGCTCCCCGGTGGGGTCCGCGCTGGGCTCGTCGGTCGGTTCCACGGTCGGGCCGCCGGTCGTTCCGCCCGTCGGCGGACCGGTCGGGTCAGCCGAAGCGCTGCCGGAGGTGGTGGGATCCGGCGAGCCGCTTTCACCCGTGGGCGTAGCGCCCGTGGTACTCCCAGCTGCGGGGCGGGTGGCCGTCGGGCTGGCGGATCCGGGCGCGCGAGTCGGCACGCCGGCAGACGTGCGCGCGACCGGCTCACCGCCACCGGCGCCAGGGCCAGGTTCCACCTGCGCGGGCCGGGTCGACGGCGACACCGTGGGAGAGACCGCGGACGGCTCCGACAGTCGTCCGGTCCGGTCCGACATCGTCCCGGCCGGGTCGGCGAGCGCCAGGACGGCGGCCGCGGCGGCCAGCGAACCGAGCAGCACCGCGACCTTGGTGGGTTCCCGGCCGACGAGCCGGCGGGGCGTACCGCTGGAGGTCGGCTGTCGCGGGGTGAGGGCAACGGTCGGCGGTTCGCTCCACGCCGCCCGAACCGTGGGGCTCCCCGGCCGGGCGTACGAGTCCGCGAGGGCCTGCGCCGCGCCGGCCATCGCGGCCGCCGTCGGGAACCGGTCGGCGGGTTCCTTGGCCATCGCGGTGGCCACGAACTGCCGGAGCTCCGCCGGGACGTCCTCGGGCAGCGGCGGCGGCTCGTCCTCGAGGTGTCGCAGTGCGACCGTGACGGCGTTGTCTCCCTGGTAGGGCGGTCGACCGGCGAGGCAGTGGTAGGTGACGGCGCCCAGCGCGTAGATGTCGATGGCGGGGGTGGTCTCGTTCCTGGCCACCTGCTCGGGGGCCATGTAGAGGGGGGTGCCGACGACCTTGTTCGCCGCGGTGAGGCTTACGGCCTCCTGCGTGACGGCGACGCCGAAGTCGACGAGTACGACGTGCCCGTCCGGCTCGATGATGAGGTTGTTGGGCTTGACGTCGCGGTGCACGACGCCGGCGCGGTGGGTGGCGTCGAGGGCGCGGGCCGTCTGCGCCGCCATCGACATCGTCTCGGCCGGGTCGAGCCGCCGCGCCTCGGCGATCCGCGCCGCCAGGGGCTGTCCCTGCACGCACTCCATGACGATGTAGGCGAGGGCCGGCTCGCCGGGCAGTGACACTTCGCCGTAGTCGTAGACCTGGGCGACACCGGGATGACGCAGGGCCGCCATCGCCCGCGCCTCGCGACGGAACCGTTCGCCGAACTCGGCGTCGGTGACCAGGCGGGAGTGCAGCGTCTTGACGGCCACGCAGCGGCTCAGCGTCTCGTCCACGGCCCGCCACACGTCACCCATACCGCCGCTGGCGATCTTCTCCTCCAGGCGGTAACGGCCTCCGACGACTTGCCCCTCTCTCGGCATAGGGGAACCCGTACCCCGGACTCGCCGATCTCACGCACGCCTCCTGCCCGAAGCCGTCGGCGCGTGGGAAAGGCGTGTCAGCGGCAGTCGCGGACACCGGGTGCCGGAGCACGCCTGGCGTGCTCCGGCACCGGTCGGGAGCCGGCCGGCACCGGCTCGCCGTCATCTCCTCACAGGTGGGCCCGCAGGTACTCGCCGGCCGCGATCAACTGGGTGCGCGCCGGCTGGTCGGCGACGGCGTCGGCGAACGACGCGTACCGGTCCAGCGCCGCCTCGGCCTGCGGCTCCTGCCCGGCCTTCACCAGGCGCTCGGCCACCTTGAGCTGGCTCTTCATGGCAGCCGCGCGGTGCTGCGGGACGAGCCCCTCCTCCTGGTACCGGTCGACCAGCGCGACCGTGTTCGCGTACGTCGCGACCACCTCGAACGACGCCGCCGACTCGGTGACGTTGCCGGCCTTGTCGGTGGCCACCGCGGTCACCCGGTGGGCGCCCGCGGTCGGGGCGACCGGCCCGCTGACCGGCGTGCCGTCGAGCGTGACGACCACCGACGCGACACCCGAGGCCGGGTCCTTCGCGGATGCCGTGATCGGCAGCCGCTCGCCCAGCTCGTAGGAGCCGCCGTCGGTGACCCCGCCGAACGACACGACCGGGGCCGTGGCGTCGACCCGCAGCGACACGACCGACTCCGTCGAGACGTTGCCGGCCTCGTCGACCGCCCGGAACCGCAGCTCACGCGTGCCGTCCCCGGTCACCCTCACCGGCTCCCGGTAGTCGGTCCACTCGCCGTCGCCGATCCGGTACGAGATCCGCACCGGGCCGCGGTCGTCCGTCCCGGTGGCCGAGACGGTGACCGGCGAGACGTACCAGCCGTTGTCGCCGTTCGGTGCGGCCGGGTCGACGGCCACCGACACCGACGGCGCCACCGTGTCGACCACCCGGAAGTAGTCGAACGCCACCGTCACCGGCGACACCTGCTCCGGTCCGAGCGCCATGAGGCCGAACGAGGTCATCGGCGCGTCGTTGGTCACCGGGTCGCCGAGGGAGGTCCAGGTGACTCCGCCGTCGCTGATCTCGGCCGAGTAGGTGTTCCCGGTCCGCTTCAGCCGCAGGTCGTACCAGCCGCTCTCGGTCGCCTCGGCGACGTCGATCGACCGGTTGCCGCCGTTGCCGAACTGGCCGTTGCGCTCGGACACCAGCTCGGCCCGCAGGTCGGTCGGCGCGCCGCTGGTGTTCGTGGCCACCACGTCGAACTTCACGTAGTTGTCGTCGTCGGCGTACACGAGGAACCCGGCCAGCTGCCAGCGGTGCAGCATCGTCGGCGTCAGCCGGGTCTGGATGGTCCAGTCCCCGTCGGGCAGGTCCTGGAGGACGAAGTTGCGCGGCGACTGGTTGGTGTCGCCGTTGATGTCGCCGGGCTGCGTCTCGATCCGCAGCTGGCCGTCGGTGACGGCGACCTTCGACGAGTCGTAGCGGACCACGGCGTTCCAGCGGCAGCCGTCGAGCGCGTCGCCGTCGAACTCGTCGCCCGGCGCCCGCACACCGTCGTCGCCCGTGTCGGGTGTGAGGGTGAAGTGGTCGAACACCGCGTCGACCGCGTGTGCCGCCGTGTCACCGGCGGCCATCAGGCCGATCGTGGCGCGTGGGATCACCGTCGCCTGGCCGGCCAGGGCCGTCCAGGTCTCGCCGTCGGTCGAGTACGCGGCGGTCAGCTTCGACCCGTCGCTGGTCAGCCGCAGGTGCACGGCCGGCGGGAAGTCCGCCGGCACGGTCACGTTGGCGTGCCACGTGCGGGTGCCCGCCGCCTCCGTCTGGAACTCGAGCAGCCGCCCGCCGGACGAGTTGCGGGTGAACGCCAGCTTCACGTAGTCGTTGTCGCCGCCGTGCATCAGCAACCCGGCGTGCTGCCACTCCCGGGTGTGCGCGAGGGACACCTTCGTCCGCACCGTCCACGACCCGGGCCGCGCCGGCTGGCCGACGTAGCTGATCGGGCCGGTCGCGGCCTCGTTGATGTCACCGTTGGTGACCGGCAGCACGAGCGTGCCGTCCGCGACCCGCACCGGCAGGTCCGGCGCGTGGCGCACCACCGTCCAGCGGGTGGTGTTCAGCGCGTCGCCGTCGAACGGGTCGGAGCCGGTGACGAGGCAGCCCGGTCCCGGTTCCGGCTCGGGGTCCGGTCCGGGGTGGATGGCCCTGTCCACCAGGCTGAACCCGGTGAACTCCACCTCGCTGGTGGCCGTGGCGCTGTGCGCGGTCACCGCGAGCCCGATGTCCTGCGGGCTCGTGGCGCCGGGCAGCGTCACGGGGTCGCCGACGCGGGTGAACGTGACGCCGTCCTTGCTCCAGTAGCCGTAGTACCGGGCGCCGTCGCGCACGATCCGCACCCACGCCGGGTAGCTCGTCGTGCTGGCGCCGGTGCTCGCGTCGAGCTGCCCGTTGCCGTCGGTGTCGCGCAGCCACTCGAAGCCGAGCCCGGCCCGCATCGTCATGGCCGCGTAGCCGGGCGACGTGCCGGGCCGGGTGATGTCGTTGCGGACGATGAGCCCGGCCTTGGCGGAGGCGTTGGAGTTGCCCTGCCGCGCGATCTTCACGGTGGCCGTCCACTGGTTCCCGGCGGCCGCCGGGAGGTACACCGAGCCGTACTGGTCGGTGCCCTGCCACATGTTCGCGCCACCGGAGGTGACGACCCAGGTGTCGGTGTCCGGCCGGTCGAACGTGGCGTTGGTGTTGCTGAACGTCTGCCAGTCGCCGTAGAGGTCACCGACCTCCACCTCCACGATGCGTGAGGTGGTGGTGGCGCCCTTGTCGTTGGTGGCGACCGCGGTCAGCCGGTAGCGCTTCTCGGTCGTGGCGTTCCAGGTGACCGCGTACGGCGCCGTGGTGTCCACGCCGATCGAGGTGTCGTCGACGAAGAACTCGACCTTCGTGATCGTGTTCTCCGCGTCGGAGGCGTCCGCGGTCACCGCGATGGCGCCCGGCTCCAGGTCGTCGTCCGGTCCGGGTGCGGTCACCGTGACCTTCGGCTTGGTCGTCGGGGACACACCCTTGCCGTCGGCCTCGATGAAGTTCAGCCGCCGCTCGCCGGCGCCCGGGAACACCACGTACAGGGTGAACGTCTCCCCCGGGTCGCTTACCTGGACGGGTACGTCCACGTAGCGGCCGGCGGTGGTCGCCGGCACCTGCGCGGTGCCCAGCAGCGCGCCGTCGGGAGCGCCGCGGCGCAGCTCGACGGTGCCCGCGCTGGTCGCGGCGGCCCGCAGGACGAGCCGGTCCACACCGCGCAGGTTCACCGGGTCGTACGACGCCCACGCGCCGTTGGCGCCGGTGATGGCGTTCGCGTGGCCCTCCACGTCCCGTGCCGGCGCCACCGTGACGCCCTGCGAGGCGTCGAAGAACTCCGCCTCCCGCTGCTTGGGGAACAGCAGCGTCGTGTGGGATCCGGTGAGCGCGGGGATGCCACCCGGGCCGCCCGAGTCGGTGTAGCGCCCGTCGAGGGCGTAGAAGACGTTCATGTCGTCGCTGTGGCCGCCGCCCAGGGCGGTGACCACCGAGCCGGTCCGCCCGTGCAGCGGGTCGGCCGGGTGGGCGTGCTCGTCGTGGCCGAGCGCCGGTTGGATCACCACGTCGGCGTCGTCGATCTGGGCGTCCTCGGCGTCGGTGACCGACAGGTTCCAGCTGATCTCGTCACCGAAGTCGAAGAACGCGCCGTTCGGCGGCGCCTCGAAGCGCACCTGCGGCCGGGTGTTGCCCACCGTGATCGGCACCGTCGTGGTGCCGGTCTTGCCGTGCGGGTCGGTGACCGTGAGCCGCGCGTTGTAGACGCCGTTGTCGGTGTACGTGTGGGTGGGCGCCCGGTCGGTCGAGTCGACCGTGCCGTTGCCGTCGAAGTCCCACGCGTACGTGAGCGCCTCGCCCTCCGGGTCGGAGGAAGGCGCGCCGTCGAACCGCACCTCCAGCGGCGCCCGCCCGGAGTCCGGTGTGGCGGTGGCCTTCGCCTCCGGGGAGCGCGACCCGGAGATGTAGTCGACGCGGTACAGGCCCGAGTTCGGGTTGTCCCGGCCGAAGCCGCCGCCCCAGTCGAGCACGTAGAGGGAGCCCTCGGGGCCGAACTTCGAGTCGATCGGCGCGAGGAACTGCTCCTGCGGCAGGAACGGGTTGACCTTCTCCACGGTCCCGTTGGCGCCCGGGATGATGGAGTACATCTTGTTGCGGGACCACTCGTAGAAGAACGGCTTGCCGTCGTAGTACGCCGGGAACTTCGTGTCGGAGTCCAGGTCCGGGTCGTACTGGTAGAACGGGCCGCCCATCGGGGCGAGGCCGCCGCCCTGCGGGATGACCGACGGCACCGAGGAGCGTTGGTAGCCGTACCACATCTTCGCGGGCTTGGCCGGCGGCAGCTCCCGCAGGCCGGTGTTGCGGATCGAGTCGTTGACGGGGTTGTCGCAGTCGAAGTAGGCGCCGACGGTCACCGGGTTGGTGCGGTAGTCGACGTCGCGGAACGGCTCGTTGTCGCCCATGCACAGCGGCCAGCCGTAGAAGCCGGGCTCGGTGATGAGGTTCCACTCGGCGATGCCCGCCGGGCCGCGGTCGGGGTTGTCGCTGCCGTTGTCGGGCGAGTAGTCGGCCACGGCCAGCGCACCCGACTCGGGGTCGATGGCGAACCGGAACGGGTTGCGGAAGCCCATGGCGTAGATCTCGGGGCGGGTCTTCTCGGTGCCCGGCGGGAACAGGTTGCCCTCCGGGACGGAGTAGGTGCCGTCCGGCTCCGGGTGGATCCGCAGGACCTTTCCGCGCAGGTCGTTGGTGTTGGCCGAGGTGGCCCGCGCGTCGTGGAAGGTGCCGTCGCGCTCGGACAGCGGCGCGTAGCCGCCCGAGGGCTCGGAGTGCGGGTTCACGTCGTCGCCGACGCCGAGGTAGAGGTTGCCGTCGGGGCCGAAGTCCAGGCCGCCGCCGGTGTGCCCCGGCTCGTCGGGCAGCCGCCGCGCCGGCACCTCCAGCAGCACCTTCTCGCTCGCCCGGTCGATCTGCGAGCCCTCGCCGACGGTCAGCCGGGACAGCCGGTTGACGAAGTTGTCGGGGTCGGTGTCGTCGGCGCTCGCCGGCGAGTAGTAGACGTAGAGGTGGCCGTTGTCGGCGAAGTCCGGGTCGAGCGCGATGCCCAGCAGGCCGTCCTCGCCGCCGGAGTACACCGGGATGGTGACGGCCGTCGACGTGGTGCGGGTGCGCGGGTCGTAGACGCGGATCTCGCCGCGGACCAGCTCGGTGTAGAAGACCCGGCCGTCGGGCGCGATGTCCATGGCGTACGGGGCGGAGGTGTTCTGGTCCAGCGGGACGCGCTCGAACTTGTCCCACGTGGTGGCGCCGCAGTCGCCCTCGACCATGCCGGCCGCCCACTTCACCCCGCCGACGATGTGCTGCACGAGCTGCGGCTCACCGGTGTAGTGGGCGCCGAAGTGGCCCATGCCGGTCATCCAGGCACGGCCGCCGTCGTACGGCTTGCACCACGAGATCGGGTGGTCGTAGCCCATGGCGTTGCCGCCCGGGTCGTACGTCGTCTCGTCCATCGTGGCGAGCACGTGCGCGTCGCCGCGGACGTTGAGCGCGTAGTTGTACCACTCGTCGGCGCGTTCCCAGCGCTGCGGCAGGTGGCTCGTGGAGGGGTGGGTGTGGTCCTCGACGCGGACGGTGCCCGGCAGGCCGGGGCTGGTCCCGGTGGCGGCGTGACCGGGCATCAGCGTGCCGATCATGTTGTCCCACCAGGCGTAGTTGCCGCGCATGTCGGTGGCGTTGTGGATGGCCACGATGCCGTGACCGGCCTGCATGTAGCGTTCCATGGCCGCCTTCTGGTCGGCGGTCCACGGGTCGCCGGAGGCCTGGAACATCACGAGGGCGTCGAAGTGGGCGAGGTCCTCGTCGTTGAAGACCGACGAGTCCTCGGTGTGCTCGGAGGTGATGCCGGCCTCGGCGAAGGCCGCCTGCAGCACCGGGACGCCCTGTTCGATCGCCTCGGTGTGCCGGAACTGGGTGGTCTTCGTGAAGATCAGCACGTGGGCGTCGCCGTGCGCGCCCGGGTGGGCGGCGGCGGGCGACGGGCCGATCATGGACATCGCGAGCGCGGCGGCGACCGGCATCGCGAGCAGCCGTCCCCACCGGGGACGCCGGGTCACGTTCATGGGATGTGCAACCTCCCTGGGACGCGAGGAACTGATGCTGTCGTGACCGTGCGGCGTGCCGGCGCCGTCGGATTCGCGGTGGTGGCGATCGGGTCTAGGGCATCACCGCCCGCAGGAACTTCAGGCCGTCGACGGCGATGGCGTCCTGGCTCTCGGCCAGTGGACGCCAGATGGAGGCGGCGGTGGCGATGGTGGCGTTCTCCGCGGTGAACGACTCGATGCACAGCGAGCCGGTGTAGCCGGCCGCGTCGAGCGCCGCGAGGATCGCCGGCCAGTCCAGGTGGTCGGTGCCGGGGGTGCCCCGGTCGTTGCCGCACACCTGCACGTGGGCCACGCGGCCGGCGGCCGCGCGGACGGCCGCCGGGATGTCGGTCTCCTCGATGTTCTGGTGGTAGAGGTCGAGCGCGACCCCGCAGTGCGGCAGGTCCCCGATCGCCTCGACGGTCTGGCCGACGGTGTTGAGCAGGCTCGTCTCGTACCGGTTGAGCGGCTCGACGGCCACCGTGACGCCGGCCGCGCCCGCGTGCGCGACGACCGGGGCGAGGCTCTCCCGAAGTTGCGCGTACGCGCCCGCCCGCTCACCCGGCGACAGCCGCCAGGTCCGGCCCACCGAGGCGTACGCCGGGCCGGCGATCACCGGCGCGCCGACCGTGGCGGCCGCGTCCACGACGCGGCGCAGGTAGTCCTGGGTGGACCGGATCGTGGCCGCGTCGGCCGCCACGAGTTCGCGGCCGGGCGGCATCACGAGGCACACGGTGGCGCCGAGGCCGTGGTCGGCGAGCACCCGGGCGGCCCGCGTCGGATCCCAGTCGCCGGGGTTCTCCACCGGGAGTTCGAGCACGTCGAACCCCCACCCGGCGACCTTGGCCGCCAGCGCGGCCAGGGTCGCGTCGGTCAGCGGCGAGGTCCACACCCAGGTGTTGACCCCGAGGCGGTGGGCAGTCACTTCCACGGCCCCGGGTAGCCCGGCATGTCCTCGCAGCCGCACATCGCGTAGTGCAGGGGCGGCATGTCCTCCTTGACGTACTCCCGGACGTTCTCGCCGGTGATCCGCGGCTGCGGCAGCACCCACTCCTTCGGCACCTGCTCGCCCTTGAGGATCTTCACGGCCGCGATGACGGGGGTGCGCCACTGGTAGGTGGGGTACGTCGGGGCGACAGCCGTCAGGCCCTCGTCGACCCACAGCCGCAGGAAGTCCTGCTGGTCCTCGCCCACGAAGGCCGGCACGTCGACGCCCGCGTCCTGGAACGCCTCGACGGCGGCGACGGCGGTCGCGCCGGCGTCCATCCAGACACCGTCGATCGTGCCCTCGCGCTGGATGTAGTCGGACACGATGCTCTTCGTCTTGGCCGCGTCCCCGTCGGTGAACTCCACACCGACCACGTCGAGTTCGCTGCCGGAGAAGATCTCGTTGGCGGCGGCCCACCGCTGCTCCAGCACGTCCACGCCGGGCAGGATGCGCAGCGCGAGGACCTTGCCGCCGGGCTTGACGTTCTCCTTCAGGAACTCCGCGCCGTTCGCGCCGAACGCGAAGCCGCCGATGGGGTGGATGAACGTGACCGGGCAGGTGGTGTTGACGCCCCGGTCGAACACGATCACCGGCACGCCGGTCGCGCACGCCTGCTCGACGGCCGGTGTGAGGGTGGCCGTGGTGTTCGGCGAGATGATGATCGCCGAGCAGTCGCGGCCGCTCAGCGACTGGATGTCGCTGATCTGCTTGTCGTCCTTGGCCTCCGCGTCCAACACGACGAAGTCGCTGATCTCCGGGTGCAGCTTCACCTCCTGCTGCATGGTCTTGAAGCCCACCTGCCGCCACGGGTTGTCCACCGCGGCGTTGGAGAAGCAGAGCCGGTACTTCCCGCCCGGCTTGGCGTACTTCGCGGTGTCGACCATCTGAGGCTCGAGCATCTGCTCCCACGGCTTGCCGTCCGGGCCCTGCGGCGTGGCGTCGCGGAACGCGAGCTGGCGGTCGTACTCGGCCTGGTCGAAGAACTCGGACCTGCGGGTGTCGGAACTGGGTGACCCGGAGCCCGAGGGCGTCTCCTCGGGCAGGTCGCTGGAACAGCCGGCGAGGGCGAGCACGCCCGCCACGGCCACCAGGGCCCATCTCTTGGTCATTGTCGTGATCTCCTTTGCCAGCCGTGGGGACATCAGGAGGGAGCGGGTTGGGTGCTGTTCCGCTTCGGCCGCCACCGCAGCCGCTGCCGCAGGCCCCCGCCGAGGGCGGCGTAGGCGACGGCGGCGATGATGATGACGCCCTGCACGGCCGATTCGAGGGCGCCGCTCACGCCGAGCAGGTTCAGCAGGGTGAACAGCGCCTCCAGGGACAGCGCGCCGGCCGCGGCCGCGACCACCGAGCCCCGACCGCCGCCGAGGAGCACGCCGCCCAGCACGACCGCGGTGATCGCCCGGAACTCCAGACCGTTGCCGACCTGGGCCGAGACGCCGGCGAACCCGCCGAGCAGGATCGCGGCCACCGCGGCGAGCAGGCCGGACAGGACGAACGCGAGCAGCCGCAGCCGGTCGACCTGGCCGCCGGACAGCCGTACGGCGGCCTCGTTGTCACCGACCGCCACCAGCGCGCGGCCGGTGCCGCCGCGCATGAACAGCGCCGCGGCGACCAGGATCGCCAGCAGGATGAGCACCGACCACGGGACCTCGCCGAGCAGCGGGACGTCCACGCTGCCGCGCCCGAACGTGCGGAACCCGGCGGACAGCGCCCCGCGCGGCGCGCCGTCGGTCCACAGGAAGACCGCGCCGTCGAGCACGAGCATCATGCCGAGCGTCACGATGAACGACGGCACCAGGAGCTTCGTCGTGACCAGCCCGTTGACGAGGCCGACCAGCAGGCCGAAGCCGAGCACGAGCAGGACCACCCCCGTCGTGGCGGACTCGTCGCCGTCGATGAGTCGCGCCGCGATGACCACCCCGGCGGTCACCAGCGCACCGACCGACAGGTCGAACCCGCCGGAGACGATCACGAAGTACTGCCCGATGGCGAGGATCATCAGCGGCGCGGCCCGCTTGAGCAGCGCCAGGTAGCCGGACGGCTCGTCGTAGGCGGGACCGGTGACGGCGAGGCCGACGAGCAGCAGGAGCAGGACGACCAGCACCGGCGCGGTGCCCTCGGCCAGCCGGGGACGCCAGCACGCGGCACCCTCGCGGCGCGCGGCCACGCCAGCCTCCCGTGTCATGCCAGCCTCCCCCGCGCGCGGCGGGCCGTCATCCGCCGGGCGTACAGCGCGACGGCGGTCACCAGGACGACGCCGCGCACCACGTCCTTGAAGAACGGGTCGACCGCGAGGTCGTCGAAGATCGTGTCCAGGGTGGCGAGGATGAGGACGCCGCCGATGGTGCCCACCACGCCGCCGCGACCACCGGCGAGCAGCGTGCCGCCGAGCACGACGGCGGCGATCGACTCCAGGTCGTAGCCGGCGTCGGTGCCGACGTACGGGGCGCCCGAGCCGAGGCGGCTCGCGAGGTAGATGCCGGTGAGGCCGGCGGCGACCGAGCACAGCACGTGGGCGGTGACGACCACCCGCCGGGTCGGCACCCCGGACAGCCGGGCCACCTCGATGTCGCCGCCCACCGCGTACATGTGGTAGCCGGGGCGGGTGCGCGACAGGTACCACCAGGCCACGGCCGCGACGGCCAGCATGAGCAGCGCCGCCACCGGCACCGGGCCGATCCGGTCGTAACCGAGGTGCTGGAAGCCGCGCGGCACGTCGCCGGCCGGGCCGGTGTAGTTGTCCTCCAGGTAGCCGCGCAGGATCAACGCCACGCCGAGCGTCGCGATGAACGCGTTGGCCTTCAGGACCGTGATGACCAGCCCGTTGACCAGACCGACGCCGGCGGCCACCGCGAGCGCCAGCAGCACACCGGGCACCACCATGCCGTCGCGCCCGGCCATCGTCTCCGCCGCGATCAGCGAGGTGAGGCCGATCAGGTACGCCACCGACAGGTCGAGGGACCCGGTGAGGATCACCATCGTCTGCCCGACCGCGACGAGGCCGAGCGCGGCGGCCCGGGTGAGGATGTTGAGGATGCCGGCCTGGTCGAGCAGGACCTCGCCCCGCAGCCCGACGAGCACGCTGCCCACGACGAGCAGCGCCACCAGCGCGAGGTAGACGATGGCGACCGGCGTGAGCCGCGGACGCGGCGCGGCCCGGCCGGTCCTCGGCCGCACCGGGGAGACGTTCTCCTGCACGACGCTCATGCCACCGCCTCCCTCCGGTCGGCGCCGCCACGAGACTCCACCGCGCAGTGCCTGACGATTCGCTCGCCCCGCTCGCTCATGCCGCCGCCTCCCTCCGGTCGGCGCCGCCACGAGACACCACCGCGCAGTGCCTGACGATTCGCTCGCCCCGCTCGCTCATGCCGCCGCCTCCCTCCGGTCGGCGCCGTCACGAGACTCCACCGCGCAGTGCCTGACGATTCGCTCGCTGCGCTCGCTCATGCCACCGCCTCCGCGAGACCGTGCCCGGTGGCCAGGGCCATCACGGCCCCCTCGCTCGCACCGGCCGGCAGCTCACCGGCCAGCGCACCGTCGTGCATGACGAGGATCCGGTCGCTCATCCCGATCAGCTCGGGAAGCTCGGAGGAGATCATCAGCACCGCCACACCGCGTCTCGCGAGGTCCCGCAGCAACTCGTGCACGGCCCGCTTCGCGCCCACGTCGATGCCGCGCGTCGGCTCGTCGACGACCAGCACCTTCGGTGCGACGGCCAGCCACTTGGCGAGGACGACCTTCTGCTGGTTGCCGCCCGACAGGAACCGCACCTCCTGGTGTTCGCCCCGGGCCACCACCGCGACCATGCCGAGCAGCGCCGGCAGGTCCGACCGCGCGCGGGCACGCGCGCCGCGCAGCGCGGCGCGGCGTACCAGCAGGGTGTTGTCGCGCACGGACTGGCGCAGGGCCAGCCCGTCGCCCTTGCGGTCCTCGGTGACCAGCGCGATCCCCAGGCGTACGGCGGTGCGGGGCCGCGCCACCCGCCGCGGCGTCCCGTCCACCTCCAGCACCCCACGGGTGAACGGCTCGACGCCGAACACCGCGCGGGCCACCGCCGAGCGGCCGGAGCCCTGCAGGCCCGCCAACCCGACGATCTCCCCGGCGCGCACCTCGAAGGTCAGGTCCCGGACGCGGTCGTTGCCGGCGCCGCGCAGCGCGAGACGCACCGGCCCGAGGTCGCCGGGGCGGGCCCGGTCCGGGTAGTACTCGCCGAGGTCGCGGCCCACCATGTGGCGGACGAGGTCCTCGGAGGTCAGCTCCCGGGTCGGCGCGCAGGTGACGAAGCGGCCGTCCTTGAGGACGGTGATCCGGTCGGAGAGGTCGAACACCTCGCGCATCCGGTGCGAGACGTACAGGATGGCGATGCCCCGCTCGCGCAACCGGCGTACGAGGTCGTAGAGCAGCTCCACCTCGTGGTCGGCGAGCGCCGCCGTCGGCTCGTCCATGCCCAGCACCCGGGCGTCGGTCGACAGCGCCTTGACGATCTCGACGACCTGCCGCTGGGCGACCGACAGCGAGGCCACGACGTCGGTCGGCGCGATCCCGTCCTCGCCGAGCCAGTCCAGCAACGCGCGGGTGTCGGCCACCATGCGCCGCCGGTCGACCTGCATCCGGCGTACGGGCTCGCGGCCGAGGTAGACGTTCTCGGCGACGGTGCGGTGCGGCAGGAGCGTGAACTCCTGGTGGATGATCGCGATGCCGGCCCGCTGCGCGTCGGTGGGACCGGCGAAGGAGACCTCGGTGCCGTCGACCTCGACGGTGCCGCCGTCGGGGCGGTGCACCCCGGCCAGCACCTTGAGCAACGTGGACTTGCCGGCGCCGTTCTCGCCCATCACCGCGTGCACCTCGCCGCCGCGCAGGTCCAGGTCGACCCCGTGCAGCACGGGCACGCCGAGGAACGACTTGGTGATCCCCCGCAGGCGTACGCGGGTCGCCGGGCCGGGTGTCATCCCGGCACCTCCGTCCACGCGCCGTCGGTGGCGGCGGAGGCCAGGACGGTCTCGGTGATCCGGACCGCGCGCAGCCCGTCGGCGAACGTCGGCAGGCCGTCGGGCACGTCCGCGCCGCGCATGGCGCGGTAGGTGTCCGCGACGAACGCGTCGAAGCAGTCCTGGTAGCCCTGCGCGTGCCCGGCGGGGAGCCGGACGTAGCGCGCGGCGGAGGGGTGCAGCGTGGCGGGGTCACGCAGCAACGTCTGGCCGCCCTCGCGCCGGCCGACCCACAGCCGCTCCGGGTCCTCCTGGTCGAAGCCGAAGCTCGCGTCGGTGCCGGACAGCTCCAGGTGCAGCCGGTTCTTGCGGCCCGCGGCGACCTGTGACACCACCAGGGTGCCGACCATGCCGGCGGCGGTGGTGAAGTGCACGGCGGCGAGGTCCTCGGTGGCCCGGCCGTCGCCGCGGATCCGCTCGTGCACGACCGCGGTGCGGGCGGACAGGCGGGCGATCCGGTCGCCGGTCACGAACTCGAACAGGTCGCACCAGTGGGAGCCGATGTCGGCGAACGCCCGGGACGGGCCGCCGAGCGCGGCGTCGACCCGCCAGTCGTCGTCGGACGGTCGGGACAGCCAGTCCTGGAGATACCCGCCGGTCACGCTGGCGAGCACGCCGGCCTCCCCGGCGGCCAGCCGGGCCCGCAGTTCCCGGACCATCGGGTGGAAGCGGTAGACGAACGGCACGGTGGCCACCCGCCCACCGGCGGCCTCGACCAGCGTCCGCGCGTCGGCGCTGTTCGTCGCGAGTGGCTTCTCGCAGACGACGTGCACGCCGGCGGCGAGCGCCGCGGCGGCGGTCGGGACGTGCGAGGCGTTGGGCGTGCACACGTGCAGCACGTCGATCTCGGCGTCGCCGAGCAGGGTCGTGAGGTCGGGGTAGCCCTCCTCGGCGCCGACCGCGCGGGCCGCGGCGGCGGCACCCTCCGGTCGGGACGCCACGGCGGCCACGACGCTCGCTCCGGCGCGCCGCGCCGCCTCCGCGTGCACCTGCCCCATGAACCCCGCGCCCACGACCGCGACACGCAGGGTCCGCTGCTCGGAATCGGGTTCGCTGGGCGCCGCTGTCACGTCGGCCATAGACATGCGTCGACGGTAGCGACAACTTATGCCCGGGTCAACGAAAAGTCATGCCGTCTTCGCCGATAGTTAGATAGGCAGCGGCGAAAGTCGTCGTGATCGTCGACAGAACCTCCCGTTTCGTCTCGGACATCCCCGATGCCGGACCACCAGACCGGACCGGCGAGCCCGAACGGTCCACTGTGGTGGGCCGTCGTGACGGGCCATCCGGCCAACGCGTCCACGTCCGTCCACTGTGGAATAGCTGTGTCCATCCCTGGAGTCGGGCGGGTACCGTTTGACGCACCCCGGACGACCGCCCGGCACACTCCGGCGTCGGGCGCCTACAGCTGACGTGAGGGCACGCATGACGGCCGCCGACTTCGGCGTCGACCCGAGCACCGCCACCAACCCGGAGCAGTACGTCACGCTGCTGCGTCGCGTCCGCGACCAGTCCGGCCTCGCCTACCGCGAGATCGCCCGACGCGCGCAGCGCAACGGGGACGTGCTGCCGGCGAGCACCCTGGCGACGATGCTGGGCCGGCCGACGCTACCCCGTCGCGAGCTGGTGTCGGCCCTGCTGCGCGCCTGCCAGGTGGCGGACGACCGCGTGTCGGCGTGGCTGGCGGCGTGGGGCCGGCTGGCCGCCGCGCGGGCGACGGCGCCTCCGGCGGCCCCGGACGGACGTCCACCGCGCCGGCCCGGACGCCCACCGGCCGGTCCCGCCGCCCGCACCCCCGCTCCGATCGGTTCCACCGGTCGGAGCGACGGCGTCGGGCGACCCACGGACGGCGCCACCGCCCTGCGTCTGATCCCCGCGAGCGGGACCGGTCCGAGGATCGGACGGGCCGACGGGTCCGGCGCAGGGCCGGACCGGGCCGGACCGCGCGTGTCACCGTGGCCGACCGCCGCCGAGGTACGGCCGGTGGAGAACCGGCCAGGAGCACCCGTGCCGTACCAGCTGCCCCCGGCGCCGCCGCTGATGCTCGGCCGCTCGGCGGAGATCGACCGGCTGCTCGCGTCGACAGCGGCCGACGCGGCCGTGTGCCTGGTCGAAGGGGCCGGCGGCGTCGGCAAGTCCGCGCTCGCCCTGCACGTCGCGCACCGGATCGTCGGGCGGTACGACGGCGGCTGCCTCTACACGGACCTGCGCGGGGCCACCGCCGGCATCGCGCCGGCCGAGCCCGCGGACGTGCTGGGCCGGTTCCTGCGGGCGCTGGGCGCGCCCACCGTTCCGGCCTCGCTCGACGAGGCGTCGGCCCTGCTGCGCACGTGGACGGCCGAACGCGGGGTGCTCGTGGTACTCGACAACGCCGCGTCCGCCGCACAGATCCGGCCGCTCCTTCCCAGCGGTCCCGGGTGCACCACGATCATCACGAGCCGGTGGATGCTCCCCGACCTGGACACCACGGCCCGGATCCGCCTCGATCCGTTGCCCGACGACGCGGCGCTCGCCCTGCTCACCGGGCTCACGGGCCCCGAACGGGTGCGGGCGGAGCCCGCCGCGGCCGCCACCGTGGTGCGCCGGTGCGGCGGACTGCCGCTGGCACTACGGATCGTCGGCGCCCGCGCCGCGGCCCGGCCGGACGCCTCGCTCGCCAGCCTCGCCACGCGTCTGGACGACGAGGGCCTCCGGCTGGACACGCTGGAGGTCGGTGACCTGTCGGTGCGGGCGAGCCTGCACCTGGGCTACCAGGCGTTCGAGGGCGCGCCGCAGAGCGACCGCCGAGAGGCTGCCCGGCTGTTCCGGCTCGCCGCGCTGCCGAGCTGGACGCACCTCACGCCGCACGGGTGCGCGGCACTGGCCGATCTGCCGGTCGACGCGGCGGAGCGGGCGCTGGACGCGTTGGCCGACGCCCACCTCGTCGAGTCCGCCGGTGGCGACCGCTACCGGTTCCACGACATCGTCCGGCTCTACGCCCGGGAACGGGCGCAGGCGGTGGACGACCCGTCCCACCGGGAGCAGGCCCTCGGCCGGCTGACCGCGTGGCTGCTCGCGACCACCATCCGCGCCGCCCGGCTGCTCTACCCGCAGGACCGGTTCGGCATCGACGAGCCAACCGGTCCGGTACGCCCCGACCCACCCCTGCACACCGTCGCCGACGCGTGGGACTGGTTCGACCGGGAGCACACCAACCTGCTGCTGATCGCCCGCCAGCAGACGGCGGCCGGGCGGACCCTCACCGAGGTCGGTGACCTGGCTCTCGTCGCGGCCAAGTTCCTCGACTACGCCGGATACATCGCCGAGCAACAGCAGTTCGGTCACCTCGCCGTCACGGCGGCGAACCGGCGCGACGACCGCGCCGGCGAGGCGTCCGGGCTCAACATCGTCGCGGTCGCGCTGCTCCGGCAGGGCCGCATCGACGACGCGATCCCGCTGCTGGAACGTTCCCTGGCCGTCCAGCGCGAGCTCGGTGACCGAGGCCGGGAGGCCGCGATCCTGAACAACCTCGGCAACGCGCTACGCGACCGCGGCGACCTGACCGGCGCCCTGCACCGCCTGCGGGCCGCGCTGGAGATCCGGCGGCAACTCGGGCAACGGCACAAGGAGGCCCTGGTCCTCGACAACCTGGCCCTGGTGCACCAGCGCCTCGGCGACCACTCCCGGGCCATCGCCTGTCACGAGGCGGGCCTCGCCCTGACCGACAGCGGCACCGACCCCTTGCGGGAGGCCCAGGCGCTGGTCAACTTCGCCGAGACGCTCCAGGCCGCCGGCGACCACCGCGCGGCGATCGCGCGCGCGGGCGAGTCGCTGGAGATCTGCCGACGCTACGAGCACCAGCGGGGCATCGGCCTGGCGCTCCAGGTGCTGGGCAACGCCCACGCCGGCCTCGGCCACGCCGCCCTGGCGCACCAGCACTGGCGGGACGCCCTGGACCGGCTCGACGGCCTGGACCCGCAGGCGTGCGCCCAGCTGCGCGCCGCCCTGGCCGGGGCCACCACCACCGGCTCCGGCTGAGGGCGGCCCGTTCTCAGCAGCGGATCCGAGGTGCCAGTCGGGCGTCGGTGGGGGCGTCGCGGTCCAGGTAGGTCGACTCGGCGAAGGCCAGGAAACGTTCCGCGTCGGCCATGGTCGAGACCAGGCCGAAGGAGACGCGTACCGCGCCGCCGGTGGGCAGCCGCAACGTGGCGAGGTGCTGGTCGATCGTCTCGGCGTGCGTGAGGATCGCGCGGCGCAGCAGGTCCCGGTTGATCCCGAAGGCCGCCTCGGCCGCGCCCGGGTTGCAGAAGCATCCGGTACGCAGGGCGAAGCCGGCCGCCGACGATTCGCGCGCGACGAGCCGCTCGTCGACGAGTGACCCGTCCGGGTGGCGGAAGTTGAACGCCACGGTGCCGCCGCGAGCGTGGCCCGTCGACGGCCCGTACACCTGCACCAGCGGCCGGCCGTTGCGGTGCCGCAACGCGGTCAGCCGCTCCAGCAGCCAGGCGGTGAGCAGACCGACCCGGGCGTGGACGAGGTCGACGCCGATCGAGTCGAGCCAGCCCAACCCGAACTCCACGTCGGGGATGCTGAGGAAGTTGAGGGTGCCGTCCTCGAACCCCGACTCGTCCCCCATCGGCTGGTGCCAGTCGCCCTGGACGCTGACCGCCCGGATGGTGCCACCCGCGAACCACGGTCGACGTAGCCGGGCCAGCGCGTCGCGGCGGGCGAGCAGCGCCCCCACCCCCGTGGGGTAGCCGAAGAGCTTGTACCAGCTCAGGCAGACGAAGTCCGGCCGCACGACGCTGAGGTCCAGCCGGTTCGTCGGGGCGAACGCGGCCGCGTCGAGGAGCACGTCGTACCCGTGCCGCTGGGCCAGGTCCACCCATGCCAGCGGATGCTGGACACCGGTGAAGTTGCTCTGCGCCGGGTACGCGAAGAGCCCCGACCTGCCGGTGCGGCGCCACCGTCGAGGGCCGACCAGCCGGCCGGCGGTCAGCGCGGCGATCACGTCGGGTTCGCTCACCCGCAGGTCGGGGCCGCTCAGCGGCACGTAACGCACCGGCGCGCCGGCCGTACGGGCGTACTCCCGGATCCCGTTGACGGAGTTGTGGTTGTCCCACGTCAGCACGAGCGGGCGACCGCGGCCGAAGTCGTACGCCTCGCCGACCAGGCGGCAGGCGCCGCTCGCGTTGGGTGTGAAGATGACCGCGTACTCGGCCGGGTCGGCGCGGAAGAAGCCGAGCACCGCCCGCCGGGCCGACTCGACGAGGGAACCGGCCGCCTCGGAGGTGGGGTTCTCGGAGTGCGGATTGCTGTACAGGCCCGAGAGCAGCCGGTCGTGGTGGGCCGCGACCTGTGCCCGTGCCACCACCCCGGCTCCCGTGTAGTCGAGGTAGACGCTGCCGTCGCGGTCGAGGTGCCGGTACTCGGTGGCGCGCAGCGCGTCGATCCGGGCGGTGTCCGCGACGGTCGCCGCGACACGCACGCCGGCCGGTGCGGTGGACGGCTGGTCGTCGGCGGTCACGGGGAGAGCTGCCGATCCGGTTCGGGGCGGGCGGCGCGGCCCAGGGCGCTCCGGTCGAGTTTGCCGTTGGGCAGGGTGGGCAGCCGGGGCACCCGCACGAACACGGTGGGTACGGCCACGGCGGGCAGCCGGTCGAGCAGGTGCGCCCGCAGGCTCTTCTGGTCCACCGGTTCGGCGCTGACGACGAATGCCACGCCCTGCCAGGGGACGGCGACGCCGGCCAGCAGCACCGCCGGGTGGGACATCAGGGCGTGCTCGATCTCGGCCGGTTCGATGCGCATGCCGCCGACCTTGAGCTGCTCGTCGACCCGTCCGTGGTACCGGAGCAGGCCGTCGGCGCCCATGCTGACCCGGTCGCCGGTGCGGTACACCGGCCCGCCGGACACCACGCCGGGCGAGGAGATGCACAGTTCGCCGTCCTCGATCGAGATCGTGGTGCCGGGGATCGGCCGGCCGATGGGTACCGGGTCCTCCCCCGGCACGCATCGGTGCACGGTGCTCCAGACGGTGCACTCGGTCGGTCCGTACTCGTTGTGGAGCGTGGCGTGCGGCATCCGCTCATGGTGCAGGTCGACCAGGGCGGGTGGGCAGGTCTCACCGGCCACGATCACGGTGGTCAGGCTGCGGATGGGCGAACGGAGCAGCAGCCGGTACAGCGAGGGCACCATCAGCGTGTGGGTGGGCCGGTGCACGGCTCCCGCCCGGACCAGCGCCCGCACGTCGAACGGCCGGTCGCTGGGGATGACCAGCGTGCCCCCGGTGCACAGGGTCCAGTAGACGCCCGCCACGGAACTGTCGAACGAGATCGACGAGCACAGCAGGAAACGCTCGGGTGGGCGACCGTAGTACTCGAGCCGGGCGCCGGTCGAGTAGCTCAGCGCCGCCCGCGACACGGTCACCGCCTTCGGCACGCCGGTCGAGCCGCTGGTGAACATCGTGTACGCGAAGGGCCCGTCCCGCCACGGCGAATGGGCCGGAGCCAGCGATGCCAGCAGCCCTTCGGTGAGCGTGACCCGGGCGCCGCTGCGGGCGACCATCAGGTCCCGGCGAGCGGCCGGGAAGGCCGCGTCGACGGGGACGTACCGTGCTCCCGCCCGCAGGACGCCGAGCATGGCCACGACGGCCCAGCGCGACAGCCGGGTGTGCACGACCACCGCCTCGCCGGCGCCCACCCCGAGCTGGTCGAGGTGCGCGGCGACCGCACCGCTCAGGCCGTCCAGGTCGGCGTACGTCAGGGCCTGCTCGGGATCCACCACCGCCAGCGCCTCCCCGCGGGAGCGCAGCTGGGCGGCCAGCGCGTCGGGGATCACCGCCGCCTGCCCACGACCGGCATCCGCCGGATCCCCGCCAGCCAGGTCGACCGGACGCGCTCCACCTCGCCGGCCGGCTCGAAGGACGCGAAGGTGGCGAACAGCTCCTCGAAGAAGATGCGCAGCGTCAGCCGGGCGACGGGTGCTCCCAGGCAGTAGTGGCGCCCGTCGCCGAACGCCAGGTGCCGGTTCGGGTGGCGGTCGGGGTCCATCGTGTCGGCGTCGGGGAACACGGTCTCGTCGCGGTTCGCCGACCCGAGCCACACCACGACGGCGTCACCCGCCGGGATGCGTACGCCGCCGACGGTGGTGTCCCGCTTCGTGAGTCGCATGAAGTGCCCGGCCGGCGTGGTGAACCGCAGCGCCTCCTCGACCGCCCGGTCGATCCGGTCGGGTCGCCGGGCCCACTCCTCGTAGCGCCCGGTGCGGATGAGCTCGGCCAGCGCCGCGCGGGGCACGTGCGGGATGGCGGCGCCGCCGCCGAGGAGCAGGCTGTAGCAGTTGGCCACGACGGCGCCGGGCCGCAGCGGCATGGACGCCAGCAGGTCCACGAGGTCCCCGCGCGGGCGCCGCCGGTGGTCGAGCACCAGGTGGAGCAGGTAGGCGAACAGCTCGCGGTGCCCGCGCTCGAGGGTCGCGGTCGGGCCGTCGGGCAGCATGGCCTCCGGGTCGTGCTCGGCCACCGACATGGCCACCCACCGGGCCAGGTCGGGCCAGTCCGCGGCGGGGATGCCCATGAGCGGCCCCAGGAAAGCCAGCGGCAGGCCGGAGGTGAGGTCGGCGAAGTCCAGGGGCCCGTCGGCGGGGTGCAGCATCCCCCGTACGAAGGACCGGATGGCCGGCGCGTGGCGTGCCACCGCGCGCGTGGTCATCTGTCGTTGCAGCGGCCCGCGGATGAGCCCGTGCCGCGGCGGGTCGCTGGACGCGAACTGCTGGTCTCGCGCCGGTTCCGGTCGGCCGAGCATGTTGAGCATCACCCCGCCGGTGGAGCTGAACGTCTCGTGGTCGGTGAGGACGGCTCGGACGTCGGCGTAGCGGGTGACGGCCCAGAAGCCCGACCGCCCCTCGACCGGCTGCCAGCCCACCGGATCCCACCGGCGCAGCGCCCGCAACGCGGCGTGCGGGTCTCCCACCTCGTGGAGGACGGGGTCGGCGAGGTGGGCCCTGCCCGGGGGGCGGGTGTGGCCACAGGGCGCGATCCTCATGAGGCCAGCACCTCGTCGACCAGCTCGGCGATGGTGGGCTTGAGGAACAGCACCGCGGCGTCGACCTCGACGCCGAGGCGATCGTAGAGGTCCATGAGCAGGTCGGCGGCGAGCAGCGAGTCGCCGCCGAGGGCGAAGAAGTTGTCCTCGACGCCGATCGGTGTGACGTTCAGCTTCTCGCTCCACAGCCGGGTCAACATCGACTCAAGCTCGGGCCGGGTCGGCATCGATCTCCTCCCATCGCTCGACGAAGCGCCGCATCAGGGCGCGCATCTCGGGTTCCCCGTACGACCGGCGATAGCGCAGGCAGGCCGTGTAGGCGCCGCCCGCGCCCGGCTCGAGCCAGAACGCCAGCCCGTTGACGGGCAACAGCGGCCCGCCCAGCCCGAGCCCGGGAGGGATCGTCAGCGGTTCGATCCCGGCACCGTCCGGCACCTGGATGACCTCGAACTGGGCCAGGCTCGGTCCGCCTGCGGCGAACAACGCGTCGGCCTGCGGCACCGCGTCCAGCAGCAGCGGGAACGGGATCTCGTTCGCGTACGCCTCGGCGAACGCGCGGTGGACCGAGCCCACGGTCGGCGTGCCGAGCCGCACCGGCAGCACGTTCATGTACAGCCCCACGGTGTCCCACTCGGACCTGCGGCGGCCGTGGGTGAGCACCGGAACGACGGTCTCGCCGTGGCACAGCGGGCCGAGCGCCCGCGCGAACGCGGTGAGCAGGACGACGAACGGCGTGCTGCGCGCGACCCGTGCGACCGCCGCCGCGTGCTCCTGCGTGATGCCGCTCGGTTGCCGGATCTCCGCCGTGCCGGCGCGGTCGTCCGTACCCGCGACGAGGGCCGGGACGTCGGTGAGCATCGCGTTCCAGAACGGCGCGGAACGGGCCACCCGCCGGGCCGGGTACCCGGCCGTGCCGTCGTGGTACGAGGGCGCCGGTCCGCTGCCCGGCTTCAGCACCTCGCGGACCAGCAGCCGCATCGACCACGGATCCGAGACGGTGTGGTGAGCCACGAGCAGCAGCTCGGCACCGGCCAGGTACGCCCACAGCAGGCAGGGTGCGTCGGGCGGGTACCGCCCCGCGGCCGCCGCCGCCCACACGTCGTCGACCGTCCTCAGTGCGACCGGTCCCTCCCCCAGTACGGGGTGCCGGGCGACGATCGCGTCGAGGGACCGCCGCAGCGCGGCGGGGTCGGGCTCCGCCGGCAGCCGGACCCCGCCCAGGGCGACGAACCGGTCGGCGTCCGCCGGCCCGCCCACCCAGGACAGGATGCGCTGCCCGAACGGCTGGTCATCCACGTCGTCCTCCTCCCGTGGCCTCTCCGGCCATGTCGACGGGCACCCGCTCGCGCGCCGCCGGTGACGGCGTCGCGTCCGGCGCGGCGTCCGGCACGTCGCGGCGCCGCCGCAGCGGTGAGAAGTAGAGCCACAGGCCGGACGCCCACACCCCGACGGCGGCGATCCACAACGTCGGCCGCACACCGAGCCAGCTGCCCAGCAGACCGCCGGCGAGGGCGCCCACCGGCATCACCCCGAAGATCACCCACCGGATCGAGGCGGTCATGCGTCCCAGCAGCTCCGGCGGGCACACTCCCTGCCGGTAGCTGATCGCCGCCGCGTTGTAGATGGCGAACAGGGCTCCCAGCCCGGCCATGCCCACCGTGTAGGCGACCGGGCCCCAGCCGGGCCGCGCGGCCGGCACGAGCAGCACCGTCCAGCCGAGTCCCAGCGGAGCGATCCAGATGATCCGCGCGCTGCCCACCAGTCGCGCCAGCCGCGCGGACAGCAGGCCACCGCCGATCCCGCCGAGCGTGGTGAGTGCCAACACGACGCCGACGGTGTGCTCGTCCAGCCGCAGGTCCCGCACGAGGTAGAGGACGGCCAGGGCGAAGATCATCTGGCTGAACAGGTTGAGCGACGCCGACGCCGCCACCAGCCTGGGCATGATCGGATGGCGGAACACGAACGACAGCCCGGCGGCCAGCTCCCGGCGGAAGTCCCGCGGTCCCGCCGCCGCGGGTGGGTCCTCCGCACGCCGGATGAACAGCAGGGACGCCGCGTTGACCAGGTAGGCGAGGGCGTCGACGCCCACCGTGCGCGCCACACCCAGCGCCGACGCCAAGGCGCCGCCCACGCTGTATCCGGCGATCCGGGAGACCGCGTACGTGGTCGCCAGCTTGCCGTTGGCCTCGAGCAGTTGCCCGCCCGGCACGACCGCCGGCAGGAAGCTCTGGTGCGCGGTCTCGTACAGCACGGTGCACACGCTGGACAGCAACGCCACGATCCAGAGGTGCGCCATCGTGACCCAGCCGGCCCAGGCGCCGACGGCGACGGTTGCCACCAGCCCGGCGCGGACGAGGTGGCAGACCACCATGACGCGGCGTTTGCGCATCCGGTCCACCCACACACCGGCGGGCAGGGACAGGAACAGGTAGGCGACCATCCGGGTGGCGCTGAGGATGCCCACCTCGACGGCGGTGGCGTCCAGGACGGTGACCGCGAGCAGCGGGATGGCCAGCAGCGAGACGGCGTCGCCGACCTCGCTGAGCGTCCGGCCGGACCACAGCACCATGAAGTCGCGGTTGCGCCAGAGGCTGGTGGTCACTGCGCGTCCTTGACGGTGCGCAGCAGGAGGTCGGCCATGGTGGTCAGGAAGCGTTCCACCTCGGCCCGCCCGTACCCGTCGCGCATCACCCGCAGGGTGAGCTGCACGGTCGGGTGGGCCCTGGCGATCAGATAGAAGCTGGCCCCACTGTAGGAGCGCGGCGGAAGCCACTCGATGCGGCCGGGCAGGACCTCGGTGGACGCGGGATCGGCGTCGGCCGGCGGCGGGATGAACGTGACGTAGCTCCCGTGGTCGAAGTCGTGCGGCCCCACGGCGAACGGGTCGTACACACCGTGCCGCATGGCGCGTACCGCCGCCACGTTGACCTCGCGGGCCACCGGGCCCAGCGGCCCGTCGGGATCGACGGGGACCAGCATGGGCACCCACTGGGTCATCGACGACACCAGGCGTCGTACGGCCGGGTCGAGCCGGTTCGCGGCCAACTGCCACAGCAGCTGATCCGCCACCCCCGTGGTCGCGGCCAGCGCCTGCGCGTAGACCGCGAGCAGCAGATTGGGCAGGGTCACCCGCAGGTGCTGGGCCGCGCGGCGGGCCGCGCCGTACGGGACACCCGTGTCGACGAGAGCCCGCACCAGAGGACCGCGGGACACCGGTGCCCGTGGGGCGGCCGCGACGGTGTGGCGGCGGTACTCGACGGCCGCGGTCAACCTCTCCCGGAACGCGTCGCCGCGCTGCCGTTCGGCCACCTCCCGCGGCGCCGGGGCGTCGGGGAGGGGTTCGTCGCGCAGCAGCGCGTGGAAGTCGGACTCCAGGACCCGTAGCGCGGCGCCGTCGGCCACGATGTGGTGGATCACCAGATGGACCCGCGGTGGCCCGTCGTCCGGCGTACGGACCCAGGCGCGCCACGCCGGCTCGGCGGTCAGGTCGAACGGCTCCCGCACGGACGCCGCACCGAACCGCACGGGCGGGTCGCGCAGCACCGCCTGGCGTACCTCGCCGGACTCGTGGGCCGGGCGGTAGACGGTGCGCAGCGACTCGTGCCGCACCGCCAGCGCGGTGAGGGCATGCCGGATCCGCTCCTCGGTGACGGGGGCCGCGACCGGCCACACGACGTCCTGGTTGGACTCCCACAGCTGCTCGGGCGGGCGCACCGCGAGGGCCTTCCACATGGAGAGCTGGCCCATGGTGAGCGGGTAGGTGCCCTCGATCGGCATGGATCCTCCAGCCTCGGGGGTGGGTGGTCACCTCGCGGTGGCCACCCACCGTGGTTCAGTGCTCTCAGCCGGCGCAGTCGTCCTTACGCATCGCCGCACCTCCTCTCGTCAGCGCCGTCGACTCCCTCCGGTTCGCACGGATCCGGAGGCACATCGCCGAGGTGATGGCGGGGTCAGGTCCAGCTGACGCCGCGCTTGCCGACGCTGCGCATGGCATTCCTCCCCTCCCGACGGGGCGGCCCCGTGGCCCGCCCGGTGACCTCAGCGTCGGCCGCCGCCGACCTTGGCGGTAGGGCCATCGGCGATCGAAGGCGTTCGAAGTCGTTCGACACCGTCGGTCACCACGGCGGCGCGTCGCGGCCAGAGGGGCGCGAGAGCGAGGACCACGAGGGCGCCCGACAGTCCGCTGAATCCGATGACCGTGGTGGGCGTCCACCGGTCGGCGGCCAGGCCCGCGGTGACCATCGCCAGGCCCTGGAACCCGCTCAGGCCGGTGATGGCCACGCCGAACGCGCGTCCCCGCAACTGCGCGGGCACGGCCCGGCCGAACAACGCGTTCAACGGGACGGCGAAGGCGCTCGCGGCACCGGCCAGCAGCAACAGCGTCAGCACCAGCCACAGCGGTGGAACGAGCCAGACCGCCGCCAGCACCCCGGCGGACAGGACGGCCAGCGGCAGGATCAGCCGCGGCCGGACCGCCGGCGGACAGAACCGGGTCAGGGCCACCCCACCGAGGGCCATCCCCGTCGGCGCGGCGGCCAGCAGCAGCCCGACGGTGCCGGCCCCGCCGCCGTACTGGCGGGCCAGCGGCGCCATGAGGCCCTCCGCCGCGTAGGTGAACGAGCTGGCCGTCCACAGGACGAGGACGTAGGCGCGTAGCCGGGGGTCGGTGCGGATGATCCGGAGGCCCGCGGCGCGGTCCGGACGTGCCGGGCCCGCGGCCGGGCGGGGGGCGGGGCGGCGGCGGACCCCGACCATGATCAGTAGTGCGGAGACCAGGAACGTGCCGGCGTCCACCAGCAGCGCGCCGCGCAACGACAGCAACGCCACCAGGCTCCCCCCGACGGCGAAGCCCACCACCTGCACCACCTGGGCACAGATGTTGTCCACGCCGTTCGCGACCGGGTAGCGGTCACCGTCGAGCACCTCGGGCATCAGCGCCGCCCGCGCGGCGACGAACGGAGGCCGCAGCAGGTTGACGAGGAACAGCAGGACCACGAGGGCGGGCGCGGCGACGTCCGGCAGCGCCGCCAGGGGGATGAGCGCCGCGCGGGCGAGGTCGCACACGACCAGGACCCGTCGTCGCGGGAACCAGTCGGCCAGGCCGGACAGCAACGGGCCAGCCGTCAGCCAGGCGAGGTAGGAGCTGGCGTACGCGGCCGCCGACAGCGCCGCCGAGCCGGTGCCGGTGTACACGACGTACGCCACGGTGACGGCCGTGATCTGGTCACCCGCCAGCGACAGCAGGTACGCCCCGAACAGGTAGCGGTACTCGCGCACCGCGAACACCTCTGCGTACGTCGCGGCACGCTCGGTCACGCCGGCCCCCGTCCTGCCGTCCACCGCCGCCAGCGCGATGGTCGGCACAGACCGTATCGGCGCCGGCGCGGTCCGGGACGGGACCGGGCGTTCGGGGTCGTTCGAATCCGTTCGGACGCACGCCTCCGGCCGGTACGTCGTCTGGCAGCCGCCGACCAGGTCATATGCGGCAGAGTCGCTGCGTCACAGGGTGCTGGAGTTGTTCAGCCGGTACTCGACCCACGCGACCGACACCTCCACCCCACCCGGTGTGGTGTCCCGGCTGAGTTCGGCGCGCCACGCGTCCTCCAGACTGGTGGAGATGCGGGCGCCCAGCACCTCGGCCTTCGTGTCCGAGTGCCTGCCGAGGATGTTCCGCGGCAGGGTTATCTTGCCCCGCCCGCGGAGGGTCGATTCGCCAACATCCCGGCACACCAGGTAGTCGAGGTTAGGTGCGGCTTCGATCCGGTCGGCGCCGGACGGGTTGGTCGTGCCGCTGACCGCCTTCATGAAGGCGGTCAGCGGCACGACCAACCCGTCCGGCCCGACGGCCCGCCAGGAGAACCAGAGCGGGATGCGATCGGTGTCCGAGCCCAACCAGACGGGCAGGGGCGGCCCGGTGAGGGTCTGGTAGTCGCCGGCCCGTTCGGTGAGGCCGGCGGCCGTCTCCCGGTCGGGGTTGTTGACGCGGTTGCCGGTCAGCAGGGGCAGAATCCTGGGGAGGATGTCCTGGGGTGCGTTCGTCCGGCCCTCGACGTCGTCCCCGTGAGCGGATCGGATCTGCCGCCGCAACTCCTCCGCGAACCCCTCGACGCCGCCGCGCGGCATTTCGTTGACCGCGAGTTGCAGGTGGATGAAGGCGAGGTCGTCGAGGGAGATGATCGAGCAGGCCAGGACGCCCAACTCGGGGAACTCCCGGAGGTAGGACATGATCGCGCTGGTCGATCCCACGCGGGCGGGGCCCACGAACGTGACCGGCAGGCAGAACGTCGGCTTGCCGGACGACCGGCGACGGGCCTGTTTCTCGACCTTCCGGCCCTGGTACGGGCTCACCAGGTACCAGTTGCCCTGCCGGTAGCCGACACGACTGTCGGCGAGCCAGAAGCCGTAGCCCCGCTGGTCAGCGAAGTCGGCGATCGTCTTGGCCAACGCGAGGCGCCGTTTGCTGCCCGCACCGCGCAACGCCATGGAGAAGCGCAGCGCGACGGCGGAGGGCACCGGCCAGTCGCGGGGCTCGGCCCCGGCCGGCATCTGGGCGGGGCTCTGCACCGACAGCAGCGGCGCCTCGTGCTCCGTCGCCGTCCGCGAGATCTCCGCGACCAGCTCGGCGATCGCGCGGGGCTGGAAGCTCGACCAGGCCGGGGTGTCGTCCTCGATGAGGATCAGACCCTCGAACCGCTGCGCCGACTCGTAGATGAAGGTGGGGTTCGGCCACGCGGTGCTTTGGAACACCTGCAGGTCATGGGCCACATGGTCGACGCGCAACGCCACCGGGAGGTCGCTGCCCTGGTGCCGGCTCTGCATGACCCGCGGCAGCGCCCCGGCGTACGTGCCGATGACCAGACCCACCCCGTTCGCGGCCGTCGAGAGGGTCTCCCGTGGCGCCTCTTCCGGTGCCAGCGGGTCGTCGCCGTCGCTCGGCCTCGCGTCGGCCGTCGAGCCAACCGTCCGCGCACGCGGAATCTTCTGTTCGAACAGCTCCCGCAGGTAGCCGGTCCGGTCACGGATGTGGTGCACCTCGAAGTTCACCTGCATGAGGGACTGCCGGGCGATGAGGAAACCGGCACGGGCGAGATCGGCGAGCGCGGCCAGAGAGGCGTGGTCGCCAGCCATGGTGTGATCCCGAGGACTGGAACACGGCGTCCATCGACGCGGTGGCGCCGCTGGTTGGACGGAGCCAGCCCGGCGCGGACAGCCGGACGGGTGCGAGTTCCCGCTGCCTGACGAGCCGCCACCGCAGCCAGGCGGCAGCGACCAGCGGGAGGGCCGTGGCCATGCCGAGCACCCAGTTCAAGGCCGCTTCCTGGACGCCGGCGGCCACGGCAGCGGAGGCGCCGACCGCCGCGCCGATGGACAGGTGCGCAAGCCATCGGGTCAGCCTCCGCAGGTGGCCGAGGATGGTGTGCCGCAGCGGCAGGTCGAGCCTGGTGTAGAGGAATCCGGGCACGAGCAGCAGCACGGCCACGATCGCGTCCGCGTCGGACGCGCCCACGCTCGCGTTGCCGTAGGGCCAGACGCGCCCTGCCAACAGCGCGCTCATCAGCCAGATCGTGCAGGACACGGCGACCGCGAACGCGATGACACTGCCGGGACGCGCACCGGTGGCGTCCCGGAGCACGAGCGTGCACTTCACCGAGGTGTTCCCGTTGGTCCAGGGAAGTGCGGCGCTGCGGCGCCAGTACGCGTGGGCTCGACTGCTCGCCGGGTCGTTCTCGACTGTCAAGAATCGTTAGAAGCTAGGGTCGATGTTGCCGACACGAACGTCGATCTAGGGGGACGGTTCTGATGGTACGGCGTAAGGCCCGGGCGGGGAACCGGGGCCGGTTCGACAGCAAGGACGCGCTGCTGGCCGGTGGCGTAGAGGTGCGGGCGTTGCGGTATCAGCGCGCGAGTCAGGACAAGAAGGAGCAGGGTAAGAGCGTCCACGACCAGGGCGTGTTGAACCTGGCGGAGATCACGAAGCGGTCCTGGACCGATGCGGGGTCGTTCACCGACAACCACCGCTCGGCCAGCCGCCGCGCTACGAAGGAGCGTGAGCAGTTCGAGTTGCTGATCGAGCAGATCCGCGCGGGCAAGGGTGACGTGCTGGTGGTCTGGGAGATCTCCCGCAAGGAACGGGACCTCGCGGTGTTCGTGAAGATCCGCGACATGTGCTACGAGGTCGGCCTCTACTTCTGGCTCGTCGGCGGCGTTCTGTATGACCTGCGGGACAAGAACGACCGGATGATGCTCGGCTTCCAGGCCGTGCAGGCGGAGTGGATGGCCGACTCGATCCGCGACAACGTGCTGCGCGGCATCGTCGGCGCCGCCGAAGCCGGCCGCCCACACGGAAAGATCACCTACGGGTATCGGCGGATCTACGACCAACGCACCAAAGCCCTGCTACGCCAGGAGCCCGACACCGAGGCCCGCACCGCGGTCGCCGCCGATGGGACCGTCACCGAGTACTCGCACGCGCAGGTGGTGCGGGACAACTTCCGCAAGATCTCCGAAGGCATGCCCCTCACCGTCCGGGAGGCCGAACTCAACCGCCTCGGCATTCCTGCCTCGCAGGGCGGGATCTGGCGGCGCGGGATCCTGCGCAAGCAACTGATGAACCCGGCCTACATCGGCAAGCGGGTGCTGCGTGGAGAGATCGTCGGCGACGGGATCTGGCCGCCCCTGGTGAACGAGGAGACGTACTGGTCGGTGGTGCGGATGCTGGGCGACCCGTCCCGCACGACGACCCGCCCGGCGCGGGCGGTGCATCTGCTGTCGTACATCGTGCGCTGCGGCGTGTGCGGGGGTCCGTTGTCGTCGCAGCGGCTCAACCGGCACGGCTGGACGGGGCAGGTGTACTCCTGCCTGCACAAGCGGTGCACCGCGGTGAAGGCCGAATTCCTCGATGAGTACGTGCAGCGCACCGTGGTGGCGTGGCTGTCCCGACCCGACGTGCACGACATCCTCACCGCCGCCAGCGCCACCGACGAGGAAGTCGCCCACGCCCGCGCCGAAGCACAACGACTGCGCGGGGAGTTGGAGGACTGGCGCAAGCTCGGGGAGGAAGGCGAGGTCACCGCGATCGCCTACGCCCGCGCCGAGAAAGGCCTGCTGGCGCAGATCGCCGAGCACGAGCAATGCGCCGCCGACGCCGGGATCCCCGCTGTGCTGCGCGGACGCATCGGCGACCAGGCCGTGCAGGCGTGGCAGGACCTCGGCGACGACATCCCCGTCAAGCGGGAGATCATCCGCCTCGTCGCCGACATCAAACTCCTGCGCGCAGGGTTCAAGGGCGAACGCCGCACCTTCGGCCGCCACCGCCTCGACTGGCGGTGGAAGTTCGGCCCGCAAGACCAGCAAGCGGCCTGAACTCGGCGAATGCTGAGCTAGGAGCCGTGAAGGGCGACTTGACCTGCGGGATGAGTTGAGTGTCGATGGTGTCCGCCGCCTGCCCATCGGGCGGGCGGCGTGATCTCGTCGACGGAAGGTGTCCGGCTGTGCCCCGCGAACGACTCAGCACCTTGGCCGTGCTGCCCGACGATGTCACCAATCCGCTGTTGTGGCGGCTCGCCTTCGACGTCACCGCCGCACACCAACCCGACCAGCGCGGCGACTGCCGCAACCTGCAGATACAGCCCGCGAGGAACTGGACCTAGAAGGTCGGGAACAACCGGTCGGGCTGCGCCGCCGGTGTCGCCAATCGCACCACTGCTTGACAACCTCGGCGGAGCCGATGGCCGTAAAGCCCGGCGTGTCCGACACCCGCCCGGCCCGATCCGCACGGTGAGGCCTAAGCAGGCCAACATGTGGCCGGGGGCGTAGGCCGGCCGAACTACGATCTTGAAGCGCGCCGATGATGACCGAACTTCCTACGGTCGGCCGCCAGATCAAGACTGGTGCGTAACCCCAGGTCAGCGCGTTGCGACGCACTTGCCGACTGCAACTTTCTCATTCTGTCATTGATTCACTACTATGAGACGTGCTTCGATGGACGGCGTGCCGTAGATCACGGCACTCGCAATCGAGACGGGGAGGTGACGATGAGGATCAAGAACCTCATCGCGTCGGCCATGATCGTAGGGACGGGTCTGGTGCTCGTTCCGGGGACCGCGAGCGCGGCCCTGAGTGACTGCGACGCGGCCTACATGTGCCTGTGGGGCAACAACGACTTCAAGTGGATGCTGACCGAGCGCGGCCAGGGCTCATCCACCATCCTGAACCTGAGCGGCGACGCCAACGACGAGATGGACTCCTGGGCGAACAAGTCCACGACCCACTCCGGTTGCATGTGGAAGGACGCCAACGGGTCCGGGGACGACCAGACGTTGGGGCGTAACCAGAACGACAGCAACGTGGCTCCGGCCAACAGCGACGAGGTGTCGTCCTGGCGTACGGCGTACAGCTGCTGAATAGTTGACTCCGTGATGTCACCACTCATCCGTACGCAGAAGGTGCGCAAGGCCTACCACTCTGAGGTGGAGACCGTGTGGGCCGCACGAGACGTGGACTTCGAAGCTCGCCCGGGTGAGTTCGTGTGCATCTATGGTGCCAGCGGCTCAGGTAAGTCGACGCTGCTGAACCTGATGGCCGGCCTGGATCTCGCCGATTCCGGCGAGATCCAGGTCAGCGGCATCGACGTCACCACCGCGAACGAGAGCCAACGCGCGCAGCTGCGGCTCGAGACGGTGGGCGTCGTGTTTCAGGAGCACAACCTGATTGAGGAATTCACGGCCGTGGAGAATGTCGCACTGCCCTCGGAGGCGCGGGGCGTACCCGCCGAGGCTGCGCGATCCGAAGCCACGGACCAACTGCGCCGAGTAGGGCTGGAAGGCCTCGACAACCGGCTACCCCGACAGTTGTCCGGTGGACAGCGCCAACGGGTAGGGATCGCTCGGGCGCTGACGGGGCAGAGAGCAGTTCTCCTGGCTGACGAGCCGACCGGGGCGTTGGACTCCGCCGCCACCCAAGAACTGTTCGCGCTCATCCGCTCCTTGTGCGACCAGGGAGTCACGGCCGTGGTCTGCTCACACGATCGTCGGTGCCGCGACTACGCCGACACCCGCTACGAGATCATCGATGGACGCTTGGAAGCCCGTTCATGACCGAAGCAAGCTCTCCGGCGTCTCACGTGGCGCACCTGCGTTTCGTCCTGCGGCTCGCCCGGCGTCTCATCCGCTCCCGCGAGCTGGCCCGGTCAGCGTCGATCGTCTTTGTCGCCGGCCTGGCCATCATGGCGATGTTCGTCACCCTGCGGACGCTGTCCCTGTCGGGCGCTCAGATCGCTGACCGGGACCTGGGCCGGTTCGGCGCCTCCGTCGGCTACGGCAGCATCGTGCTGCCACCCGGAGAAAACCAGTTCGCGTCGGACGTGCGGGCGCAGGCTCTACGCGCCGGACTCACCGACTTCGAGGTCATGCTCAGCGCGTCCTCCACGCAACTGGCCACCACTCCCGCACGTAGCGTGCCTATGCTGGAGGCATCCTGGCAGGATCAGCCCTTCCCTGATCGGTACGACCTGCTGTCCGGTCGGTGGCCGACCCGACCAGGCGAGGTAGTCCTCACCGAGCCCCAGGACGCCCCAGAGACTGCCGACGGCACCCTACCCCTGCTGGGCGGCAAGGTGACGTTCACCGTCGTCGGCACCGCTGAGGACCAGTTCGCCCGTAGCACGAACCTGCTGGTCGCCCCGGGCACCTGGGCATCGCTGGATCCCAGCCTCGCCCAGGGATTTCCGGTGCTGGGCGCTCAACCGTTGCTGCTGTGGTCAGGGGGCGACGCCGAAAGCGCCGTGACAGCCTTCACCACCGCGATAGGCGACTACACACGGCGGTCGCCCACCGTCACCGAGGGGGCGGACGCCCTCGTGGTCGGTGGCACACTGCGGTTCCGGGAGCAACTCCTCGAGCGGCCCGAGCGCACCTCGATCGAGCGCACACCTGCCGGCTACACCATTCCGTCGCTGCTGCTACCCGTCGCGGCTGTCCTGCTCGTGTTCGGACTCAACAATCGACGGTTCCGACAGACATCGACCAGACTCGTGGCTATCGGCGTACGCCCAGCGACCGCCGCCGCTGCGCTCGCCATCGCCGCTTCAGCCTGGTGCGCAGCTGCGGCCGCGGCCGGAGCGATCCTCGGGACAGCAATCGGTGGGGTGGCCAGAGCGGTCATCGCGCAGCTGCGCGACTGGCCGCCCGGCCCGATCGAGGGACTTGCCGCGCCCCCGTTGCAGCTGCTCGCACTGGTCATGCTCACCAGCGTGGGCGCCGGCGCAGCGCTGGCCCGCAACAAGGAACAAGTCAGCTCTGCTGTGGCTCCTCGTTCCCATCCAGAATCCCAGACGACATCTACAGCTCAGCGACACATCCGAGATGCGCGGCACCTCCTCGCCGTCGCCGCATGGTGCGCCACCGTCGCATACGCCGTACGAGTCGATTCTCCGGCCAAAGCGATGATCCTCACCGGCGTGCTCACACTCGCGGTGCTACTCGTCATTCCCGACGTGCTCGAGCTGGTGCTGCGAGTGCTGCCCGAAGGCGGGCCACGCCGCCGCCTTGCACTTCGGCAACTCGCGGCCGACAAACTCCGCGCCGGAGCGATCGTCGCCATCCTCACGGTGCTGCTGGGCGCATCCATGGGCTTCCTGACGCTGCTCGACACCCTCATTCGCACCACGGATCAGCAGGCTTACCCCGACGCGCTACCCGGCCAAGTACTCCTGGCCGACCGCGCCAGCAGCACACTTCCCCCACCAACGGCGCTACTACGAGCCGTGGACGCCTCCGGCCTCGCCGACGGGCTGCCCCGTGCGGAACTGGCCTACCTGTTCACCACCGACGAGTCCGGCATCCCGACACGGTCAGTCACCCGCGACGGCCACAACGGCAACCTTCTTGCCGTAGAGACCGCCGGCCAGGTCGAACAGTTGATCGGCCACTCCCTCAACCCCACGCAACGCGCTGTGCTGGCTGAAGGCGGACTGCTCGTATGGGCCGACGCACCCGACGCACCAACGCCTACCACGCGCCTTGCCGTGAAGGAGGGCGACAAGGTCACCAGCCAGACCCCTGAGCTACCCGTAGCCACCGTCGACGTGCCACTCGTCGAATGGCGCACCGGCACCGACGGCGTGATGCTCCGCTCTACGGCGGACAGCCTGAACCTACCCGTGCCGCGGAACACGCCCCTCATCATTACTGAGGTCTCCGATAGCGCAGCCAGGGCCATGCAAGAGGCCGTCGGCCGTGCAGGCATCGATGCGCAAGCAGTCCGGATCTACGTACCACCCAAGCCACCCGTTCCAGCCGCTGCACTGCTAGCCACCGCCGCTGGGCTGGTGATCCTCGTGCTCACCGCCGTGTTCTCCGCTACCCGTGCCCAGACCCGCACGCTACGCGGCTACCTGACCCGCCTGGTATCCATCGGCATTCCCCCCACCTGGGCACGTCACGTCCTGCTCTACCAGTACGGCATTCTCATTGCTACGAGCACCCTGCTCAGTCTGATCATTGCCCTGCCGCCCACGGTGGTCATTGCCCTGCGAATCTCCGGCTTCGTCCTCAGCATCCCCTGGGCGCAACTGCTCACCCTGCTTACAGCGATCTACCTAGCCACTGCCCTGGCCGCGCTCCGCTCCGCCCTCAGCCTCCGAGCCCGCGAGCAACTCGGCACAGGTATCTGACGCCACAGACACCGCAACGGCGAGGTCGACGACGGCAACGTGGAGATGAGGCCGGCCGACATCAACTGCCAGGTCAACTGATTGGCGTAGTAGGTGACCGGAAACCGAGTGGCGGACGACCGCAGGGAAGCCCAGCCCGGCCTGGAACGTGGTGCCCGTGTCTTCGCGGGCACCATGTTCGCCGCTCTCTACGGTGAGCTGTCGCCGCATCCGTGGCGCGGTCCGGACGAGGACCAGGACGCGTACATCCCGTTCCACCAGAGGTCGCTGGCCATGGGATGGCTCGCCGACACCTCCACCACTGCTTCCCACGACCGCCGCGGACAGGCGGCGGGCGGCGCCGGGTCTGTAGGGCATGAACGACGCCGGACCGGAACATCCCCTTGCCGACCCGGCGGCGCCACTGGTCGCCTGGTTCCAGGTCGCCGTCGACACAGTGGCCGACGACCGACCCCTGCCCGTGCAGCCGTTCCTGCGCTGCGCCGGGGACGTCGCCGCGCGCATCGGCGACCTCGATCTGCCGGCGGTGCAGGTCCTGCTGGCCGTCCAAGCTCTCGACGTGCCGTCGCTTCCGACCGCCAGATGGTTCGAGGGCGGCGATCGGCACTCACGGACACCGATACGGGTGACGCTGGACAGCGGCCAGAACCCGTCCCTGCCCGCGGCGGCCACGCACCTGCGCGAGGAGATGAACCGGCTGGACCAGCGCGTGTTCGCGTGCGAGTCGCACTCCGACACCGACCATGACCCCAAGGCGATGCGTCCCCCGTTCGACAGCGGCTTCTGGAACGGCCCACCCCGGCACCGCGTGACCTTCTCCGGGACACTCGCCGAATGGTCACTGGACGCGCTCGGCTGGCTGGGCGGCTTCCTCGCCGACCTGAGCGCCCAGGACGGCATCACCACGCCGGTCCTGCTCACCGTCACCCGCTCCTAGCAACCCGAAGCCGCCACAACGTGGCCAGACGCTGAGGGTTGGCCCGCCCGTCTCACTATGTGGACGTCTTGGAGGCAAACTTTTGCCCGCGCAGAGTGGACGCGTCGGCACACCGACGGACCCCGGCGGACTCAATAGCACTTAGCCGGACCGTTGGCAAGACTCGGTGGCCGATCCGTTGCCAATCGGGGTTTGACTCCACCGGATCGCCGAGGCGTAATGGAGACACGTTCCCGCAGCGCCGACCGGCGCGGTCGGCCACACATGCAGCGGGCAGGCACCCCACAGGGTGCCTGCCGTTGTTCGTGCCGACACCGCGAAGGGACGTGCAGAGATGGGAGGCCCCCACATGAAGGACCGTTCGTCGGCGAGTTGAGCCGCCGCAACCACCTGAGCGCTGCTGTGGGCGCTGCCGGTGGTGAGTCTTGATCCTCTGTGGCTCGGCTAGGCCGCCTGCCCTGTGTCCGCCCGTGTTGACCACAGCCCGCTGTGCGGGTTGTGGCGACGCCTGCTGCCCTGCTGCCTGCCCCTGCGCGGGGTCTGGCGTGTTCGTTGACTCGACCATAGTGACATTTGCCGTCCCCCTGCACCTACGAGGGGTCCGCCCAGCCGGGCGTCGCCCGGCAGGGTCGCGCCTGCCCGGACACCGACCGGAAGCCGGGCAGGCGCGGCCTGGGACGGACCTGAACCACCTGAAGTCAAACTTTTCAACCACTTCCTTGGGAGCAGAACGTGACCTCAACCACCAACCACACGGAGGCGGCTGCCATCGCGGCCCGCCTCCGGAAGACGACGCTGAACGCGGCCGTGCACGCGCCGCCTGAACCCAGGTGGTGGGCCGTTGGCGACACCTGACCGGCGAACCGCCCGCTCACCTGCCCGCCCGGGCTCGGGGCGGGAGCGGTGGGAGGACCGCGTCCAGGTGGCGATCATGTTATTGATCGGTGGGGCGGCCGGCGCGGCGTCGTTCACGCACGTGCATGACGTCGCCGCCGGGCACGGGCAGCCGGGCTGGCTGGCCTGGGCCGACGCGATCGTGCTGGAGCTGATGTCGATCGCCGCCGGGCTGGAGTTGCGCCGCAAGCGGCGCCTGGGCAAGCCTGTCGCCTTCCCCGCCGCGGTGCTCGTGGTGGCGGTGTCGCTGTCGCTGGCCGCGCAGGTCGTGGAGGCGGAAGCCTCGGTGATCGGCTGGATCGCCGCCGCCCTACCGGCCCTCGGGTTTCTGGCGATGGTGAAGATCGCCCTCGGCCGCACCGAAGCCCATCCGCCCAACCAGACCGCTCACGACGAACGGACGAAGCCCGGACCGCCGCCCGCTGTCGACGCGTCGGTCCCGGACACCAGAGCACCGGTACCCGTGACCGCCACCGCGGTCCCGGACTCGCCGACGGCGGTCCCCGCCGTCACGGACCAACCTGCGGCGGTCCCGGACCGCCCGGACCGTCCGGACCGCGAGGCGTGGACCGACCAGGGCGGTCCGGAGGTCGCCGCGTTGGTCCCGGCAGCCCGGACCGCCGCCCGCACCCTCACCGCCGAAGGGACACCGCTGTCCCGCAAGGCCCTCGCCCGACAGCTCCGCGCCGACGGGCACCAGCTGTCCAACGCCACCGCCTCAGCTCTCGTACGCGTCCTACGCGCCGAGACCACTGCACCCGCACCGGATCTGTCACACCGGGAGGCCGCGTGACAGAACTTCGACCGCACGCCGCCTGTCAGACCGGCCCACCGCTGTCAGACCCGTGCCTGTCAGGAGACCCGGCAGCTGACACAACCTGACCAGACCTGTCAGCGCGTGCCCGCCCGCCCAGCGGCCGGCGCCGCACCGCACACCCACTCACCTCTACCTGACCTTGGAGCAGCAACAATGATGCCGCAGTACAACGCTCACCTTCGTCGACTGTCCCGTCACCGGCGAGACTCACACACACTCCCGCCTGCTTCTCACCCCGAACTCGGTGTGCCCGGCGGTGTAGGAGTCAGCGTCGCTCTCCGTTCTACCGTCCGCCTTGATCCTGACCCCCAACCGGACCCCCCACAGCCGCTCACAGCCCAGGTCAACCCCACTCTCAGCGATCCGACTCCGCTCCAGACAGACCCTCCAGTCTCGGGTCCCCCCCCAGGGGCTTGTGCTCATGGGTAAACACCTACCGACCGCGGATCCGCTGCTGCGCCTGCAGGCCAGCATCACCGCCCGCGACGACCGCCTCCTCGGCTGGCTCTACGACCACGGCGTACTCACCACCGACCAGATCGCCGCCGCCCTGTTCCCGTCCCTGGACTTCACCCAACGCCGGCTACGCCGCCTCACCGCCTTGCGGGCGGTGGACCGGTTCCGGCCCAACAAGGCTGACGGAGGCTCCCACCCCTACCACTACGTCCTGGACCAGCTCGGCTACGACCACGTCCACGCCCAACGCGGACTCCCACGAGGCCGCCGGGACCAGGCCCGCCGCCGCAAACAATCGCTGACCTCTCGGCCGGACCTGCCGCACCTGCTCGGCGGCAACCAGGTCTTCATCGACCTCGCCGCCCACGCCCGCACCCACCCCGACGGGGACCTCGTCCGGTGGCAGCCCGCGTCGGCCTACCACGAACCCGGCACCCTGTACCGCGAGGGCGGGGACCCGCAGATCATCATCGCCGGGGCGACCGGTTTCCCCCGCCCGGACGGGGCCGGGGTGTGGACCGAGCGAGGACGGTCCGTGCCGTTCTTCCTCGAGTACGACACCGGAGGCGAAACCTGCAGGTCCTCATCGACAAGGTCATCAAATACGAACGGCTCTATACCATGAGCACCTGGGCGTGGCCGGTGTTGTTCCATCTCCCGTCGGCACGACGGGAGGCGAACCTGCACCACCGGATCGCCGGCATCGGCCTCGAGACGATCGTCGCCACCACCACCGCCGAACTGCGCGCCGCACTCGCCGCCAGCCCCGCCGAGCAGGTCTGGCAACTGGTCGACCGCGCCGGCCGTCACCGCCTCATCGACCTGCCCTACACCGACACCCGCCACGACAACGAGTTCCCCACCCATACCGCGCCCGACCAGGAAGACCGGGTCGCCTGATGCGGGCGGGGCGGAGCACACGGCGCGCACGGGCGTCCCACTCGCCCACACGCCGCCGAACCCGCCCGTGCCCGCCCCCAACCGGGGGCAGCCGTCACCGCCCGCCCTGCGGCCCGCACCGAGGCGACCGGGCCGGGCTGCGCGTCGGGCGGCAGCGGAGCGGCAGTTCCCGGAAGCTGTCAACGACTGTCACCGGACGCTGTCCGGCGACAGAGCCCACGACCGCCCGGCCCACTCACACCAGCGGCTCGCCCGTTGTGAGTCGCTGTGAGTGGCGCACGTCTTCACCTCCACGGCCACCGGAGCTACAGTCCGCGGCCCTTCACCGACGCCGACCCGCCGCCGCCCGCAGGCTGCGCGATCCGGCGATCGATCTTCAACGAGTTCCCACCACCGCGAAGGAGGTCCCCATGGCCCCACACCACGTCCTCACGCCACGAGCCGTCCTGGGAGGGACATGGCCACACGCCGTGACCAGACATCACGCGCGAACACACCACACCCGTCGCCGCCGACCCCGCCCACGCGGACAACCGACGGCGAGGCCCCGACCGCACACCCCGACACCGACCCTCCCGTCCTTCCGGGAACGCTGTCGATGGCCCGCTACCTGACCGACCCCGCCACCGAAACCGAGATCCAAGCCCTCGCCGCCGAAGCCGGCCTCCCCACCGTCGACCAAGCCGCCACCCTCGCCCGCCTACTCCGCCTACACCAACCCGCACCACCACGCGCCGCGTGACCTGCGCCCGCCCCCAGGGGGCGGGCGCAACCCCCTTCACCTGCCCGCCGACCCCATGGGAACTACATCGCTGGGCGGCGACCCTCGCCGCGCGGCCACACTACGATGCGGGTCGTGGACACCCCACGCCGACGCGAGCACGCCCACTACCTGCCGCCCCAGCTGCGTGGCCAGGAGATCGCGCCGGGGCAACTGCTCGCCCAGCCCCGTGAGGGCTACGGCACCGTCTACCTGCACAAAGGCCGCGACCTGCACCGCCGTGTCGTCTGGGTCGCCACCTGGATAGATGAGGTCCCCGGCCGAACCACCGGCATCGACCAGATCGAAGGCACCCGCGAGGCCGTTCTCGCGTGGGTCCGATCCCGACCGGCCGCCGCTTACCTGATTCCCGCCGCAGACGGGCCGGGGTGGGTGCCGATGCCCGACAGCGACGATGACATCGACCTGCCACCCCTCATCGACTGACAGTCTGTGCGACCAGTCGCCGTAAGCGGTCACTTCGAATCGGAGAGTAGTCTTCCGGGTTTGTATAGCACCTCGCTCCGTATCCTGAGCGCTGAGATGCGCAGCGAGGAGCCATGAACCTGACGATCACCACAAGCGGCGAGTGCCCGCTCGTGCGCTTGAGCCTGACCGGCCGACTCGGCACACCGACGAGCGGGCTCGTGTACGACGCCGTGCTCGCCGCGCTGCGCGCCGACACCGTCCGCCACGTCGACCTCGACCTCGCCAACGTGACCCGCTTCGATCCCGCCGCCACCAGCACGCTGGTGGCCTGCCACCGGGCCGTGCACGTGCGCGGCGGGATCCTGCGGCTGGTCAACATCCCGCCCACAGTCCGGCGGCAACTGTTCACCGCCGGACTGCTCGGCCTGCTCGATGGAGACAAGAGCCCCGTGCAGGCCCCGGCTCAACCCGCATAGACCAACGCGACGGTTCCGCGGCTGAGCGACCGGCCGCTATCGGCGACCGCGGCAGTGGTTCGGAACAGACTTCAGGATCGGAGCTCGACGGTTGCGTACGGTTCCCACACGTACATCCCCTCGTCACGGTTGAGGATGATGAGCTGGCATGAGTTGATCACGGCGTTTGCGCTGGGCTTCGGAGCGGACGAGAGGGCCTCGATCAGCGGAGCCGCAGGACCGTCGGTGTTGGTGTAGGCCAGGCTCAGATGAGGGTTGTAAGGCTCGGCGGGCTCGGGTACTCGGTCCTCACCCCAGACGTCTGCGATGGCGCTACGGATGGCGGCGCGTAGCCGTCGCACGGATTCGACGGGGTCGACGGCGATCTGGATGGATTCGGGATCGACGTGGGGAGTGCCGATGGTGAGCTTGAAGGGCGACAGGCGCGCACAGCGATCCTTGGCGGCGGCCACGATGGCGTCGACATCGTCGGTAGCAATGTCCTGCACGAAGCCGATGCCCTGCATGGTGAGGTGAAGCCATCGGTTCGGGATGACGTCAAGGCTTGGCTGCGAGGACAGCAGGGCTCGGTACTGGTCAGCGAGTTCCTCAACCTCGGGTTGACCGTCGAAGGTGATGTGCCAGGTGTAGAAGCGGGAGCCGATCCCCCAACCCGGTCGCCAGTACCAGTGGTTGCGGACCTCGGTGGCGTGCGGTGCTGCCATTGGTTCTCCAGGTCGTCAGGGGAGTTGGCGGGCGGCGCCGGTGGCGCAGAACTCGGTGATCGCTGCTTGGACACTTCGCGCCTCGAAGCTCGTGCGCAGCGACGGGTTGCCGGCGAGGCTCCGGCCAACGCCACGCAGGCGGTGCACCAGTGGGTCAAGCCGCTGTTCGGGCGGCAGAGCGAGCACTGGAGACAAGACCGAGACCGCGCCGTCGAGGCTGCCGGCATTGAGATGCGCGGCGGCGGCCCAGATGCGGATCTGGGCGAGCGTGCCGTAGGCGACCGAGGAATCTGCGGCGGCCTGCGCGAGAGCGTGCTCGGCGTGCTCGGTGGCGCGGGCGGCCTCACCGATGCGAAGCAGCACCGAACCAGCGTAATTGTGCTGGCGCACCAAGCCGCAGGCCAGTAGTCCACCCACCGGATCGCCGCTAACGTGTTGGCGGGCTTCCTCAGCCCGCCGCAGCGCCGCCCTGGCCGGGTCGGCAGCGCCGATCTCCGCCCAGGCGTCTGCTTCCTGGCACGCCAACATGACCGCCGCGCTTCCCTCGGCAGCGTGGCCGAAGCCGCGCACGGCGGCGTTCGCCGCGTCCTCGAACCGTCGCTCCCACAGGTGAATCTTGCTGACCGTGGACAGGACCCAGGCTCGGAGCGTGTTGTCGCGGACGGTCTCCGCGCACATCCACGCGGTGCGCGCCTGCGACTCGGCTGCGGCCGGATGACCGAGGTCCCCGGCCATCCAGGCAAGCAGCGTGCAGAGGTACCCCGCCCAGGTGTAGAGCTCCCGAGACTGATCAGGGTCTTGACGCCCCGTCTGCAGAAGTCGAAATACGCGGTCCGCCAATAGACCTGCCCGGGCGTAGACGACGACCGGCGGCTCGGTCAGATAGTCGACGGCGATCCTGCGGGTGGAGGCAGCGACATCATCAAGGGTGAAGGGCCCGACGTTGGAGGCTTGCGCCCATGCGCCGAAGCTCGCCGTACGTTCTGCCACCGCTATCACCAATTCCGTCTCGTCCTGCAGAGCGCCGAGGTCCCACCGCAGCGGCTCAGCCATCGCGCCAGGCGGAGCTTGGGGTGTGACGGATCGGCTAGGTATCGGGGCGGCGTTCCGGCCGCTCAGAACCTCTCGGTCCGCGTCCGGCATAGAAGTCAGATCGTCCAGGTCGACCAGGCAACTCGGTTCGGTCCCGAAGACCTGCGCCAAAGCGCTCAAGGCGGCCAAGGTGGGCCGACGACCGCCGAAGGGCCACCGCTCGTAGTCGCTGATACGCGCCCCTGTGAACGTAGCCGAACCGGTACCGTTGGCGTTCAACTTCTCTGCCACCGCGTCCTGGGTCCACCCGTGCGCCTGTCGAAAGGCATCCCGGGGGCGCAGACCGAACCGTCGCTGCAACTCGGCGGCGATGGCTGCCGGCGTCGCGCCGAAACCGGCCAATGTCTGGCGCACGTGATCGCGCTGCGCCTTGGTACCAGTTGTTCTTGCCATCGCGGTCACCTCCTACGTGCAGCCTCCCCGTCGCACGGTATCGCCCCTCTTACCGGAACCGGTACGGGTCACGGCGAGGCCACCGGCCCTCGGGTGGGTAAATTCTCGCTAGTTGATCAAAATCTGTGCAGGTCACGGGCGCGCGTGGCTGGGGGAAAATCTCACCACTCCTGGGGATCCATCTGCATGGATGTGCTTGGCAAGCTTGCCGCACCGGATCACCGCCGATCCGGACGTAGCCACCGCGACGAAATACATCGAGTGGCTGCCAAGCAACGCCAATCGCGGATGCCCGCTGCCGTCAAGTCCTTCTCGACGGCGACGCAGACGCCTTCCCGCTCCGTACTCGCGCTTCTCACCTCCGTGGGGATCCCCGATGACAACTTCGAATGACCTGACCCGGTACGGCTATCGGCAGGAGTTGAGCCGCCAGCTTCGATTCCGTGATCTCGTCGCGTACGGCCTGGTGTACATGGTGCCGATCGCGCCGATGGCGATCTTCGGCGGCGTTTACGCCGGCTCCGGCGGCATGGTCGCCCTCGCCTACGCCATTGGTGTGGTGGCGTTGGTGTTCACCGCGTTCTCGTACGCGCAGATGGTGAAGGCGTTTCCGATGTCGGGCAGTGTCTACAACTACGCCGGTCGGGGCATCAGTGCGCCGGTCGGGTTCCTGGCCGGGTGGGTGATCCTGCTCGACTACGTGTTGGTGCCGGGCCTGTTGTATCTGGTGGCGTCGGTGGCGATGCACGCCACCGTGCCAGCGGTGCCGGTGTGGCTGTGGCTGCTCGGGTTCGTCGTAGTCAACACGATCATCAACTCGGTCGGCATTCGGATGACCGCGGTGGTGACCCGGGTGATGCTCATCGGCGAACTGGTCGTGTTGGCGGTGTTCCTGGCCGTCGCCGGCTGGGCCCTCGCCTCCGGCAAGGGGCGGTTCAGTTGGGAGGCGTTCTACAACTCGGACACCTTCACCTGGTCCCTCGTAGCGGGGGCGGTGTCCATCGCCGTCCTCAGCTTCTTGGGCTTCGACGGCATCTCCATGCTGGCCGAGGAGACCCGTGACGGCGCCCGGCAGATCGGCCGCGCGATGGCCGCCGTGCTCGTCCTGGCGGGGGTGCTGTTCATCGCGCAGACGTGGCTGGCGGCGATGCTCGTCACCGACCCCGACGCGCTGCTGGCCGAGGGCGATGTGAACGGCACCGCCTTCTACGATGCCGCCGCCGTGGCCGGCGGTGGCTGGCTGGCCACCCTGTGCGCGGTGGCGACCGCGATCGCCTGGGGGTTGCCGAACTCGATGGTCGCCCAGGTCGCCACCTCGCGACTGCTGTACGCGATGGCCCGCGACCGGCAGCTTCCCGCGTTCTTGGCGAAGGTGTCGGTGCGCCGCAGCGTGCCGATCAACGCGACCCTGCTCACCGGCGTCGTCTCCCTCGCCTTGGGCCTGTACATGGCCACTCGGGCGGACGGGATCACGCTGCTGTCGTCGCTGATCAACTTCGGGGCGATGGTCGCCTTCCTCGTCCTTCATGTCTCCGTCGTAGCGCATCACTTGATCCGCCGGCGCAGCGGGAACTGGTGGGCGCACATGGTCCTGCCCGGGATCGGGTTCGCGATCCTCGCCTATGTGGTGGTCAACGCCAATATCGCCGCCCAGCGCCTGGGTCTGGCCTGGCTCGCCCTCGGCGTGATCGTCCTGGCTGGCCTCTACATCGCCGGTCGCCGGCCTGTGTTGTCCGGCCTGGCACCGACCCAGCCGGCCGGGCGTGACATGGAGCGGGTGTGATCGCCGTGAGCACGTTCACCTACCGGCCCGCCCGCGACGAACTCGCCTACACCTTCGGGGGCCGTCTCCCGGTCGCGCACGTCCGCTCCGGCGACATCCTCGAAGTGCATACCGAGGACTGCTTCGGCGGCCTCGTGCGCGGCCCAGCCGACCTGCCCTCGCAGGTGTGCCGCATGCCGTACCTGAACCCGGTGTCCGGGCCGTTCTTCGTCGAGGACGCCGAACCCGGCGACACCCTCGCGGTGCACATCACCTCGATCGATCCCGCCCGAGACTGGGGTGTCTCCGCGACGTTCCCGTACTTCGGGGCGCTGACCTCGACCTCGCACACCGCTACCCTGCAGGCACTAGGTATCAAGATCGATATTGCCAATGTCCTGCCCGACGTCGTCATAGCAGACATCGGTGCCGAGCCTGTCCAGTTCTGGATCATCGAGGCCGTCGCGACAGACGGTCCCGTCTCCACTGAACGCCGCAAAGCACTGTTGGCCTGGGCCGCCCAGCAGAACATCAAGGCGGACCGGTGCTCGTTCCTCACGGCCTTCCTGTCCAGAAACGCCAGCGCCGCAAAGAGACGACTGAAGGACCTCGCCTCAGGAACCTGGGCCTGGTACGCAGACGAACCGGGCAACGAACTCGCCTGGTACAAACTGATGCCGGACGCCGACGACCTGTAGGCTTGTTGGCCTGACGAGAAGGTATAGCCGCCGCTCGCCGACACCAGCGACTTTCTTCCCGTGCCCTTGCCATTGTCCTCAGCCTGGGTCTGCCCAGTCTCGATAGGGCGCGCCACGCGCCTCAGCCTTCAGTCGTCCTCGTCAAAGATGCCCGCGATCTGCTCCGCAATCTCCTCGACGGAGTGATGCGCCGTGCTCAGGCCGGCAAGGTCAGCCAGAAAAGGACTGAAGTTCCCCAGGTCCTCAAAGGAAACGTCGTGCAGGATGGGAATTACCCGCTTTCTGCTCGTCAACAAGGCCCCCAGCTCTTTCTCCGTCCAGTGACGCCCAGTCAGGAACGTCGGCGTCACTAGGATCAGTCCGACGCTGCACCGCGCGATCCCCTGGTCAATTTGACGGGCAAGGCTATAACCAAGACGCAGCTTCGCGAAGTCCACCCATACCTCGAGCCCGCAGTCGTTCAGCGCGCCATGCAGAGCGGCGGCAGTCTCAGAGTCAGCCGACGCGTGGGAAAGGAACACGTCACAACTACGATCAGCGACGTCTGCGAGTACGGCATCGCGCGCTTCATCTAGGAGCGCGTTCTCTGACGGCGTAAACGTCGAGGGCCTCGGCGTGCGGCCCTTCCGCTGAGCGGCTTTCAACTCGCTTTGTGCTCGCCGACTCGATTGATCAAGCCTTCGAAGGTCTGACTGGAGTTTACGGCCCGCGCTCTCTACCTGGCGTGCCTGTGACTTCAGCCTGTTCGCGGCGGACCGTAGCTGGGAGGGATTGAAACGTCTAACCATTCTCGTTCCAACTTCTACGAGCGGGGATACCGAGGAGACACCGCGGGGCAGGTGCTGCGGGCATCTTACCGGGAAGGTGGGACAGGCTCCGCTGACAAGGCGGGGCCGCACCGAAGGCCACCTGTGTGATGTCGTGGAGCTGGGCGTTGGAGACCTCGTACTAAGCCCGGTCGACGGTTCTCAAATCTGGCTTCTTTCGACGCTTGACTACGGAGAAGTCAGAGCCGACGTCGTGCTCCCGCAGTTCCTCCGCGGCCCGTTCGAGCATGGCGGGAATGGGCAGCATGGCACGCAGCAGCGGCGTCGAGTTCGGGTCCTGTTCGCTGATCAGGTCCTCGGCCGAGAGGTACCGCTCGATCAGCCCGCGGGTGTCCCGGAAGGCGCCTTCCCAGACGTCCACCCCCGCCTCGTTGGCGTCCCACTGCCGGCTGCGGAACAGCTCGGACAGGCGACCGAGCGCGCCCTGCAGCTCGAGTTCCAACAGACGAGTCTCAATCGGCCGGTCCGGTTTCTGCTTGCGTACACGCTGGGCGAGCGCCTTGAGATCCGTGGCCAGTTCCCTGGTCCGGGTGGCGTCGACGTCGGTCACGAGGGACATCGCCTCGATGTGCACGCCGGCCTCGGTCTCCGCGACGATGTGGTACGAGCGCAGCCCCGCCGGCACCTGAGCCAGGTACTGGATGCAGTACCTGCCGGAGGTCGAGCGCGACCAGGCGCTCAGGGGACTCTCGACGGGGGCGCGTTCGCGCAGGTGTACCGGCGCGTCGTAGCTCAGCAGGTGGTCGTCCTTCGTGACGTCGAGAGCGGCGACGAGGAGGTAGTCGTTGAGAGCGACGTCGACCAGCTTGAAGTAGGGCTCCAACTGTGCCTCGTGGGCGCGCAGGACGGAGAGCACGAGCTCCCGGATGTCCCGTTCGTCCAACCGGTCGGTCTGGGTGGCCGGCCGCCCGACGTGGTGGGCGTCGGTGTCGTTCAGCGGGCGGCTTCGTTCGGTCAGGAGGGCGATGAGGGCGGCCTGGATGAGCCATCGGGCGCGTTCCTGCCGGAGCAGCCGGCTGATCCCGGAATCACGGCGCCGGGACTCCGGCTGGCTGGTCAGGATTCCCTTCAGCAGCCGGTAGAGGCCGGACGCGAGCAGCCTCGACGTCTCGTACTGGGTGAGCCGGGGAAGTTTGTTGCCCGCGGCGTCGACCACGTCGATCGGTGAGACGCTGAGCCGTGAGATCCGCGTGACCGGAACCCAGATGGTCGGTGTGGCGGCCTCCTCCTCCCTGCGGGTGCGGGCGCTGCGGCTGCTGAGTCGCTGGAAGAGATGGCTCGCTTCGCGCTGGCGCGGGTCCAGCAGGCTCAACCGGACGTCGACCTCGGTGGTCCTGCTCGCCACACCGTGTTCCACGAACGTGAGGCGTTCGGTGAGCCGGCGGATGTGGTTCTGGCGCAGGGCCATGTCGAGGAAGGCCAGTCCGACGGCGGCGCCCTCTCGGGACAGGGGCGGTGGCGCCCCGGGTATGGGCACGGTGCGGATGGCCCTCTCCAGGGCGGGAACGCGCGGTTCGCTGCGGTCCGGTGGCGGTGTTGGTACGGTGTGGCGCTGGTGTGGAATGCGCCGCACGTCGGCAGGCGGCTCATCCCGCTCGACTCTCCTCTTTCGACCGTTCTTTCCCATCCGTCCCCCTGTTGTCGTATGGGCGACCGTCGAGATCGACGCTCCCGCCCGCCGCGGGTCCTCGAGGGCCACAAGCGACGAAGCTGGTCGGTCGGTCAGTCAAAAGTAGAATCAGTCTCGCTTCGTAACCACGTTGTTGCACTCCGCTGCACGTCGTGCAATAAATGGCCGGTGGGGACCAGAAACGGACTCACGAGTCGTCGAGGTCGACCGCCAGGGGCTCCCCGCCCGACGGCCGTCCGCCGAGGCTGGCCCCCGCACCAGGACCGCGTCGCCTGGCTGCTGCGGGTGAACCGCCTCTACGGCGGACATCCGAGCTGGGTGGCGGCGAACAGGTTCGCCCAGGCCTTCCAGGGCGGATGTTGGCCGGAACGCACCAGTGCCTACCGCATCTCCCGCTGGGAGACCGCCGCGGTACGCGTACCCCATCTTGCCGTCCGCCGCTACGAGCAGTTGCTCGATGTACAGGCGGGCAGCCTGGTCGCCCTGGTCGACACCGTCTATCGGTACTTCGCCCCCACCGTCTCCGCCCCGCCCCTTCTGGGCCGGCGCACCGACGTTCACGGCGCCGACGGTCCGGGCCGGCTGGAGGAGCTCCTCGAGGTCGCGCTCTCCGGCGCACCGGTCGCAGGCGCCGACTGGGACGAGCTGACCGCGCGGCTCGCCGCCGCACCCCGCCAGGTGATCGCGCCGCGCACGGTGTGGCGTGATCTCGCGGAACGCCTGCTCGCAGAGATGATCATCGCCGACGGGGTTCCGTGGATGCAGCGGCACGAGGCCCTGCACCGCCTGCTCGCCCATCCGGTCGGGCAGCAGGCCGCCGTCGCCGCCTGCGCCGACCTGGCCGCCGACCGGACGGGACAGGTGTTCGTCGAGACCGTCAGTGTCCTGGACGGAAGTCCGCATCCGGACGCCGGCCGACACCTGCTCGCACAACTCGTTGATCCCACCAACGACCGGGCGCAGTACGGTGCGCTGCTGGGATCGATTCGCAAGCTGCGGTACGGACACTTCACCGGGGCACAGATGATGCGGCTCGTACCGGCCCTGCACGACCTGCTCGCCGACTCGGCGCCCGGGTCGAAGGCCCCGGCACTGGCGGCCGAACTGCTCCGACGGCTACGCGACGAGCCGCGTGGCGGGGCGCGGCACGACCCGGGGCCTGACCGGACGCCAAGGCCACAGAGGGAAATCGGGCGCGCCGACGGGGCGACCCGGGCCGTGGCGGCGCGGCTGGCCCGAGCGACCCGGGCGAACCTGCCCCACGACATCGTCCCCTTCGACGATCGCCTGCTGCCGGTCCTGCTGCACGAGATGCTGTTCGACCCGGTATTCGACGTACGGCTGTACGCCGCGATGCTGCTCGCCGGCACGCCGTACCGCGAGCCACTCGCCGCGGCGCTCGGGTCGGAACTGGCGGTCGCCGCCGCCGGCGGGCCGGTGGAGTGGACCGTCGCGATGATCGAGGCGTTGCGTGTCGTAGGCACGTCACGGCAGCGGCCCGTCGTGGAACGGCTGACCCTCGCGGACGGCCCCCCCGCCCTCGGTCACGGTGGCCGCCGTACAGGCAGTCGGCCACATCGGTGGACGCAGCGACGACCGCTACTGGCGCCGGGCCATCCACCACCACAGCGTCCGCTGGCGCCAGACCCGGGCGACCACCCATGCCTCAGCGCTGGTCGGGCTGGTCTACGCGCTGGGCATCGGCCGCAACCGTCGGATGCTCCATGTCGTACGTCAAGACCCCACCGCTCCGGCCGAGTGCCGCGCAGCGGCGTCCTGGTGGCTCAACCTTCCGGCGCACATCCTCGACAGTGCCGTCCGGTGAGCGGGCGCGGACGCCTTCAGGTCCAGTCGAGGCGTTGCCGCAGGAGGGACCGTTCGGCGGGGTTGGCGGTCAGCGCGAGCGCCCGCTCGTCGGCGGCCCGGGCCCCGGTGGCGTCGCCCAGGTCGCGCAGGAGTTCGGCGCGGGTGGCGTGCAGGAGGTGGTAGCCGGCGAGGTCGTCGCGGAGCGCGTCGACCTCGGCGAGGGCGGCGGCCGGACCGGCGACGTAGCGCAGGGCGACGGCCCGGTGCAGCCGGGTGACCGGGGACGGCGCCAGGTGGAGCAGCATGTCGTAGAGCACGAGGATCTGCGGCCAGTCGGTGTCCTCCCACCGGGGCGCCTCGGCGTGGCAGGCCACGATCGCGGCCTGTAGCTGGTACGGGCCGGGCCGCTTCTGGGCGGCCGCGCGGGCGAGGAGCCGGCCCGCCGCGGCGATGGCGTCGTGGTCCCAGCGGGACCGGTCCTGCCGGGGCAGCGGCACGATGCCGTCCCGGTCGTCGAAGCGGGCGGCGGCGCGGGCCCGGTGCAGCCGGATCAGCGCGAGCAGGCCGGCCACCTCGGGTTCGGTGGGCATGAGGGTGTGCAGCAGGGTGGCGAGGAACTCGGCCTCCTCGGCGAGGTCGCGGGCGTGGGCCTGCTGGTCGCCGGTGGACAGGTAGCCCTCGTTGAACAGCAGGTAGATCACCGCGAGCACCTCGGCGACCCGGTCGCCGAGTTCGTCGGCGGAGGGGATCCGGTAGGGGATGCCCGCGTCGCTGATCTTCCGCTTGGCGCGGGTGATGCGCTGCCCGACGGTGCTCTCCGAGACGAGGAACGCGCGGGCGATCTGGGCGGTGGTCAGGCCGCACACCACCCGGAGGGTGAGGGCGATCTGGGCGGAGCGGGGCAGGGCCGGGTGGCAGCAGGTGAAGACGAGGCGGAGCCGGTCGTCGGGTCGGGGCTCGACCGGCCACGGGAGCAGGGCCAGCTTCTGGCGGTGACGGTTGTCGCGGCGGAGCTGGTCGAGGCCGCGGCGGCGGGCCACCGTGTACAGCCAGGCGTCGGGTCGGTCGGGGATGCCCTCGACGGGCCAGTGGGTCAGCGCGGCCTCGACCGCGTCGGCCACGAGGTCCTCGGCCGCGGCGAAGTCGCCGACGAGGTGGACGAGGGACGCGGCGAGCCGGCCCGCGTGGTCGCGGACCACGCGGGCCAGTTCGGCGTACGTCGGTCGGCTCATGCGGCGATGGGCCGGATCTCCACCACGGGGCAGGCGGGCCAGGACCGGGCGATCCGCAGGGCCTCGTCGAGGTCGGCGACGTCGATCTCGGCGAATCCGCTGACGATCTCCTTGCCCTCGACGAACGGTCCGTCGGAGATCAGCGGCTCGCCCCGGTCGAGCCGCAGCGTGGTGGCGGTGTCCGGCGGCATGAGGTGGGTGTGGTGGGTGATCTTGTCGTGGTGGTCGGCGAACCACTGGCGTACGCGGGCGTAGGCGCGTTCCTGCTCCGGCTCGTCCATGGCCGCCAGGTCGGCGGCGAACTGCTCGGTCTCGACGAACATCAGCACGTACTTCACCGGGTCTCCGTTCGTGGTGCTCAGGCGGACAGGGCGGCCATCCGGCGCGCCGCCTCGTCGGGGTCGACGTCCTCGACGTGCGTGGCGACGGTCCAGGCGTGGCCGAACGGGTCGACGACGAACGCGTCGCGGTCGCCGTAGAACTGGTTCTCCGGGGCCCGCCGGAGCGTGGCGCCGAGCGCGACGGCCCGCTCCACCACGGTATCGACGTCGGTGACGTAGACGAACTGGAACACGGGGGTGCCGGGCAGCCCGCCGGCCGGCGGCGCGCTCGTGCCCCGCTGCGGGTCGGCGTCCTCGACGATGAGCACGGCGTCGCCGATCTCGATCTCGGCGTGGGCGATGGTGCCGTCCGGGCCGGCCATCCGCATCCGTTCCCGGGCGCCGAACACGTCGGCGTAGAACGCGAGGGCCCTGGCCGCGCCGTCGACGACCAGGCACGGTGTGACCCGCCGGTAGGTGTCGGGGATCGGGTGGGGGCTCGATGGTGCCGTCATGGGTGTCCTCCTGGGTTCTCGTTGCCCTTCACCCAGGTAGACGACCGGCGGGCGGCCGGATCCGACATCCTGCCGGACGATTTTTCTCCGTCCGTTGCCGTGGGCGGCGACGCTCACCGGCCGGTGGCGCGCGCCGGCACGGTCGGCGTCACCGCAGCGCGATGTCGTGGCCCGCGCCGCGCTCGTTCTCCGGGCGCGGCCCGAAGTAGCGGCGCTCGCTCTCGTCGATCGCCACGTCGTTGATGCTGGCCTCGCGACGACGCATGAGGCCGCGTTCGTCGAACTCCCACAGTTCGTTGCCGTAGCTGCGGAACCACCGGCCGTCGGCGTCGTGCCACTCGTACTGGAAGCGCACCGCGATCCGGTTCTCCCGGAAGGCCCACAGGCTCTTGCGCAGCACGTAGTCGAGTTCGCGTTCCCACTTGGCGGTGAGGAACTCGACGATCCGTTCCCGGCCGGTGAAGAACCGGTGGCGGTCGCGCCAGACGGAGTCCTCCGTGTAGGCGAGGCTCACCTTGTGCGGGTCGCGCGTGTTCCAGGCGTCCTCCGCGGCCTGCACCTTGGCGATCGCGCTGTCGAGGTCGAACGGTGGGAACGGCGGGCGGGCGTCGCTCATCGTGCGGCCCCTTTCGTCTCGCGATCTGCTCCTGCGCCACGGGCGCCGAGGCATTCCCTGCTCGGGGCGGCCGAAACGGGGCGAGCGACGAGGGCGGCGAAGCGGTCTGGCTGCGCTAGTACTTGATCTGATACAGTACTGAACATGTTTGAGCGAAGCGGAAGCGACACCGCCCTCCTCGGCGACGCCTTCGCCTCCGACCTGCTGCGCGGCCACACCGACACGATCGTGCTGGGGATCCTGCGCCGCGGCGACAGCTACGGCTTCGAGATCTTCAAGACGATCCGCGACGCCACCGGCGGGGCCTACGAGATCAAGGAGGCGACCCTCTACGCGAGCTACCGGCGGCTCGTCAAGGACGGGCTCGTCGAGGCGTACTGGGGCGACGAGACCAGGGGCGGGCGGCGGAAGTACTACCGCATCACCGATGCCGGTCACGCCGTCTACCGCCGCAACCTGGCCGCGTGGGTCGTCACCCGCGACCTCATCGACTCCCTGCTCGACCTCGGCGACCGCCCCACCTCCGGAGACCGATCACTGGAAAGGCATCCGTCATGACCGCCACCGACGACACCACACGCGGTTCCGCCATGGAGATCCACCGCCTCCTCGACGAGGCCTTCGCCGGCGTCGAGATGACGGCCGACCTCCAGGACCTGAAGGAGGAGATGCGCGCCAACCTGGTGGCCCGGGCGGCCGAGTTCGAACGCGAGGGCCTCTCCCCCGTCGCGGCCGCGCAGCGTGCGATGCCCGAGGCGGGCGACATCCGGTCCCTGATCGACGAGGTGGAGACCGCCACCGACGCCGCCACGCCGGCCTGGGCGCGATACCGGGTCCGGCCGAAGCCCGGATTCCTGGTACGCACGGTCGTCCTCGCGGCGGTCGCGGCGGCCGCGCTCACCGCTGTCGTGCTGGCCACCGTGGACGTCGCGGTGCCCGGGCCGGCGCAACTCGTCGCGGTCGTCGCCGTCGCGCTGGCCGCCGGCTTCGTGGTGGCCGACGCGCTGCGGCAGGAGACCACCACCAACTACCCGATGCCGGCCGGTCGCGCCGCCGGATACGGCGCGGCCACGACCGTCGCGCTGCTCGGCGCGGGCGGCGCGTGGCGCTACGCGCTCGACCGCGAGCTGCCCTGGCTCATCGGTGGCGCCCTCGCCGTCGTGGCCTCGATCGTGGTGTTCACGGTCCTCGGCGCCACGCAGACCAACCGCCACAAGCCCTGGGTGCTCCGGTTCGCGGCCTCCCACCAGGACGTCGGCGACCGGTTCACGGAGGACCCGTCGGCCGCGGCCCGGTTCGGCCTCTACACGGTGACGCTGTGGCTGGTCGCGATCGCGGCGTTCGCCGTGCTGGGCCTCACCGTCGGCTGGGCGTGGTCCCCGCTCGCCCTCGTGGCCGGCTTCGCGGCGATGCTGCTCGTGCTCGCACGGATGCTGTTCGCGCCCCGGCACTGACCCGACGGCGCCCGCGCGCCGGACACCCCGGCGTCACGCCACCCGAACCGTCCTCCTCCCACGGTAGGAGGACGGTTCGTACCGGGGGCCGGCGGTCCGGGACGGCGGGCGGGCGATCCGGCGCCGCGGTTCGGCGACCGTCGAGGGCATGACGTACTCACCCGTATCGCTGCGACAGGCCTTCCGCTGGCACCCACCTCTCATGGCCGTGGCCGCCACGATGGCGGCGCTCGGCGTCGTGTCCCTGGTCGGGTTGGTCGTCGACGACCGGATCCTGGTCGGCGCGCCGATCTGGCTCAAGCCCTTCAAGTTCGCCGTCTCGTTCCTCGTCTACGTGGTGACGCTGGCCTGGATGATCCCGCTCATGACGCGCGGCCGGCGCGTCGCCTGGTGGGCCGGCACCCTGGTCGCCGTGACCGGCTTCTTCGAGGTGGGACTGATCGCCCTGCAGGCCGCCCGGGGCCAGCAGAGCCACTTCAACGTCGCGACCCCGTTGGACGCCACGATCTTCGGGATGATGGCCGCCCTCGTCGCCGGGATCTACGCCGGGACGCTGGTGCTCGCCGTCCTGCTGATGCTGCAGCGGATACCCGACCGGGCGATCGCCTGGACGCTGCGGCTGGGCCTGCTCATCGCGGTGGTCGGGATGGGCCTGGGTTACCTCATGGTCCTGCCGACCCCCGAGCAGCGGGCCGCCGACGCCGTCACGCTCGTGGGCGCCCACAGCGTCGGCGTGCCCGACGGCGGGCCGGGGATGCCGCTCACCGGGTGGAGCACCACCGGCGGGGACCTGCGCATCCCGCACTTCGTGGGCATGCACGCCCTGCAGGCGTTGCCGCTGCTGGCCATCGCGCTCGGCGTGCTGGCCGGACGGTTCCCCCGGCTGCGCGACGTCCGGGTCCGGCTGCGGCTCGTCGTCACGGCCGCGGTCGCGTACGCCGGTCTGCTCGCGGTCGTCACCTGGCAGGCCTTGCGCGGCCAGCCGCTGGTCCACCCCGACGGCGCGACGCTCGCCGCGGCCGGTGTGGTCGCCGCCGTCACGGCCGTCGGTGTCCTGCTCGCGCTGCGCCGGACGGCGCCGGCGCCGTCCGGTCAGGACGAACCCCCGCGGGTGTACGCGTGAGCGGCGGACGGTCCGGCCCGGCGGTCGACGCCGGGCCGGACCGGTCGGCGGCTGTCCCGGCACCCGACCCACGCCTACCCTGACATGGTGGTTACCCGCTGGGTGTCGCGGCTCTTCGACGACCGGTACGCGTGGCTCCGGCTGACCCTGCTGGCCCTCAGCGGCATCGGCTACCTGCTGCTGCGGCCGCACGCCGACGGCCCGTACGCCCCGGTGGACTGGGCCTTCGCGGCCGCCGCCCTCGCGATCTGCCCCCTCGGCGTGCGGTGGCCCCTGGCCGCCGCGCTCGCCTCGGCGCTGGTCTTCGGCCTCGCCGGCTGGTTCGGCCAGGTCGAGCCGGTCGTGCCGCAGGTCGGCGCCACCTGGGCGGTCCTGGAACTGACGTTGCGGGTGCCGACCCGGCAGGTGGCCGTCGGTCTCGCGGCGCTGCTCGCCGGCTACGTCGTCGACTCGTTCGACGGCACGCCGGTCGGGTTGCCCACCTGGCTCTACGGCGTGGCCCTCACGGTGGGCGTGCCGCTGCTGATCGGCCTCAACATCCGGGCGGCCCGCCAGCTCGCCCGGCAGGCCGACCAGCGGGTGGCCGTCGAGGCGCTGGCGGCCCGGGCCAGCGAACGGGCGGCCATCGCCCGGGAACTGCACGATCTCGTGGCCCACCACGTGGCGTCGATGGTCCTGCGCGTCGGCGTGGCCCGGCACGTGCTCGCCGGCTCCGATCCACGCGTCGGCGAGGTCTTCGACGACCTGCACGCCAGCGGCAGCGCGGCGCTCGCCGACCTGCGCCGCCTGGTGGCGGTGCTGCGCAACCCGGCCACGGTCGGCGACGGGTCCGGGTACGTCCCGATCGACCCGGGTGCGCTGCCCGAGGCGCTCGCCGAGACCGTGGACCGGGCCGTGAGGACGGGCCTCACGGTGGAGGCCACGATCGACCCGGAGGTGGCGACGCTGGACGCCGTACGCGGGTTGGCGGTCCTGCGGCTGACCCAGGAGGGTCTGGCCAACGTGTCCCGTCACGCCGGCCCGACCGCCCGGGCCCGGGTGTCCGTCCGGATGCGGGACGGCGCGGTGCACTGGGAGGTCAGCGACGACGGCGGCGCGGACGCCCCGGCCCGGCCCGGCGGCGACGGCGCCCGCCGGGGCGTGCGGCGCGCCGCGACCGAGAACGGCGAACCGGGGCACGGGCTGACGGGCATGCGCGAGCGCGTCGAACTGCTCGGCGGCACCCTGGTCGCGGGGCCCGACGGCGCCGGGTGGCGGCTGCGGACCGTCCTGCCGGCGGGGGCGACCCGATGATCCGGGTGCTGCTCGTCGACGACCAGCGGCTGGTCCGCGCGGGCCTGCGGATGCTCTGCGACTCCGCACCCGACATGACGGTGGTCGGCGAGGCGGAGAACGGCCAGCAGGCGATCCGGTTGGCCGGGCAGGTGGCGCCGGACGTGGTCCTCATGGACCTGCGGATGCCGCTCGTCGACGGGACGGCCGCTACCGCGCGGATCCTCGCCGACCGGCCGTCGGTGCGGGTCGTGGTGCTGACCACCTTCGACGACGACGACCACCTCTTCCCCGCCCTCGCCGCCGGCGCCTGCGGCTTCCTCGTCAAGGACGCCTCCCCCGACGAGCTGCTGGCGGCGATCCGCCAGGCGGCGGCCGGCGAGACCCCGTTCAGCCCCACCGTGCTGCGCCGCCTCGTCGACCAGGCGGTGCGGGCGCGGCTCGGCGAGGCGCCGGCGCCCGCGCTGCCGGACACCCTGACCGCCCGCGAGCGGGACGTGCTGACCCTCGTCGGGGCCGGCTTCTCCAACCGGGAGATCGCCCAGCGGCTGCACCTCGGCGTGACGACGGTGAAGACGCACGTCACGAGCCTGCTGGCCAAGACGGGCGCGGGTAACCGGATCCGGCTGGCGCTGCTCGCCGCCCAGGCCGGCCTGCTGGTGGACGAGTGAGCACCCGGTCCGCCGGCCCAGGGGCGGCCGGCGACGGTGCAGTGACCGCCGGCACGGCCTGAGATCGGCGTAACAGGTGATCCAGCGGTGGATCCGGCCACCGCGGACGTACCGTGAGATCGTGCCGACGACAGACGTACTCACCAGCGCCGACCTGGCCGAGATCCGCCGCTCCGCGCTCGGAACGGCCGACCCGCTCGGGGTCGCCGCCGACCTGGCCGACGCCGTGGACCAGGGCCGGCTGGCGGACCCGGACGACGCGGGGGACGCGCTGACCCTGGCCGCCGAGATCGCCGAGATCCGCTCCCGGCTGGACGCCGCCCTGCGGTACGCCGACCGGGCCGTGGCCGCGTACCCGACCCGGGACGACGCCCGCGCCGGCCGCGCCCGGGCGCTGCGGGCCCGGATCCTGTTCCGGGTCGGTGGTCGCGAGGACGAGGCGATGGCCGAACTGGACGCCCTGCGTCCGCTGCTCACCCAACAGCCGGACGCCCCCGCGTACGTCAACGCGGCCCTGGACGCCGGCGGACGCACGGCGACGGCCGACGAGTGGCTCAGCGAGGCGGTCGACACGCTGCTCGGTCAGCGGGCCGCCGCCAGCGGCGAGCCGGCGCAGGCCCTGACCGAGCCGGCCGTCGAGGTCGGGCCGCCGGAGGCGCCGGGTGTCCTGTTCTTCCTGCTCCAGCAGCGGCACCGCGTACGCCGGGACCTGAACCTGCCGCACGACCGGCACGACGACCTCGCCGACCGGCTGGAGGCGCAGCTCGTCCGCCGCGCCCAGCAGCGGCCCGCCGGGGAGACCGACCTGGTCTTCTTCCCCCGGGCCGAGTTCGACCGCCTGCTCGCCGAGCAGGCCGCGCTCACCGACGTGTACGGGCCGGACTGGGACGCGCACCGGGCGCGGCTGGAGAAGGAACTGGTCCGGCAGGCCGGCGCCGGCCGGGGCGGGCTGCACGTGCTGCGCGGGTCTGTGGACGAGCTGACCGGCCGCGGCGACGTGACCGACCCGCAGGTCCGGGCCGGGTACGCGCGGGAGCTGGAGACGCGGCCCGCCGCGCGGATCCCCTGGCCGCCGGAGCGCAACGACGCCTGCTGGTGCGGCTCCGGCCTCAAGTACAAGAAGTGCTGCCTGCCGCGCTCCCGTAGCTGACGAGCCGGCGGGGCCGCGCGCTTCGGGTACCCGGCGGTCGCCCCGTCGGCGGTAGCATCGACCATGGCTTCCGTGGCGCGGGCCCGGCCCGCCCTCAGCGTCTGGTGGCTCGGCCTCGCGTCGGCGCTCCTGCTCGGCGCGTGCGACCCCGCCCCTCCCCCACCGTCCGGGTCGCCCTCCGGGGCGTCACCGGCCGCCGCGCCCTCGCCGTCCTGTCCGGCGACCGCCCAGGTCGGCGGGCCCGGCGCCACACTGGAGCGGCAGGGCACCGGCGACGGGGCGACACTGTGGGCGCTGCTGTTCCCCCGCGATCCGCTGTTGACCACGGCCACGGAGATCAAGGTGGTGTGGCGCATGACGGGCAGTGGCGACTTCGCCGTCAGCGCCACCGGCCCCGACGGCACGGTCGTCGAGCCGACCTGGGGTCCCGAGGCGCACGGCGGCAGCAACTGGGAACGGCCCGGCGAGGAGTGGGGCACCGGCTGGCGGTTCCCCACGGCCGGCTGCTGGACGGTCACCGCCGTGCGCGGCACGGCGATGGGTTCGCTCGCGTTCCGGGTCGCGGAGCAGGCGTAGGGCGCGTCAGATGGTGATGACCACTTTGGCGCGCGCGTGTTCACCTTCGAGGTACCGGATGGCCTCGGGCACCTCATGGAGCGGATACGTCCGGTCGATGACCGGGGTGAGGCGGCCGTTCTCGACGTGGACGCGGAGCGCGTCGAGGTGCCGCCGGCCGGGCGCCGTGGTGAGCACGACGATCCGCTGCCGGACGAAGGGCGCCAGCATCCGTCCGCGCGTGATGAGCCCGACCGGTCCGAGGAGGCTGCCGCCACGGTAGACGCCGCCGCCGGAGAGCAGCAGCGTCCCGGTCGGGGTCAGCGCCCGCACGCAGCGCCGCGAGGGAGCGGTTGCCGACGAGGTCGAACACGAGATCGTGGCGGCGGGTGTCCCGTGTGAAGTCGTGGCGGGTGTAGTCGACGACGTGGTCGGCGCCGAGCGATCCGACGAGGTCGACGTTGCGGGTGCTGCAGACCGCGGTCACGGTTGCGCGCAGTGCCCGGGCCAGTTGGACGGCCAGGGTGCCGACGCCTCCCGAGGCGCCGTTGACGAGGACCCGGCAGCCGGGCCCGACGCGGCCGACGTCGCACAGGCCCATGAGCGCGGTGACGCCGGCCAGCGGCAGGGCGGCGGCCTGCTGCGGTGTCAGGTTCGCCGGTCGCGGCGCGACGAGGGTCTCCGGCACGCACGCGTACTCGGCGAAGGCGCCGTTGGCGTCGCCGAGGTCGCCGAAGACGGCGTCACCCGGGCGCACCTGCCGGACCTCGGCGCCGACGGCCTCGACCCGGCCCGCGAAGTCGCGGCCACGGATGCGGGCCCGGGGCCGTGACCGGCCCATGGCCAGCCGCGCGATCAGCGGGTCGCCCCGCATGGCGTGCCAGTCGTACGCGTTGAGCGAGGCGGCCTCGACCCGGACGAGCACCTCGTCGGGGGCGGGCACCGGCGTGTCGACGTCCGCGAGCGTGAGCGTCTCCGGCGGGCCGTATCGATCTTGGACGATCGCTCTCATCTTCCCTCCCTCGGGTGTACGGCGTACACCTCATGTCACGCACCATAGGTGTACGCCGTACACCCGTCAAGACGGTTAAGGTTCAACCGCTGCCGGAAGACGAGGACCCGAGAGATGCCTGAGCAGGTGCAGACGCTGCGCCGGACGCCGCTGAGCAGGGAACGGATCCTGCGTGCCGCCGTCGCGCTCGCCGACGAGGCCGGGATCGAGTCCCTCAGCATGCGCAACCTCGCCCAGGACCTGGGCGTCGTACCGATGGCTCTCTACAAGCACGTCGCGAACAAGGACGAACTGCTCGACGGCATGATCGACGTGGTCGTCGGGGAGATCGACCCCCCGGTGCCCGGCACCGACTGGAAGCAGTCGGTGCGCCGGCGCATCCTCTCGGCGCGGCGGGCGCTGCGGCGCCACCCCTGGGCGCCGCTCGCGATCGAGTCGCGCACCATGGCGACGCCGGCCATCCTCGCCTACCTCGACTCGGTGGTCGCGACCCTCCGGGCCGGCGGCTTCTCCACCGACCTCGCCCACCACGTGATGCACGCGATGGGCAGCCGGATCCTGGGCTTCAGCCAGGAACTGTTCGATCCCTCCCGGCAGGCCGGCCGGTCCGGCGCGACCAACCCGGATCCGCCGGCGGCCCTGCCGGCGGAGGTCGCGGCCCGGTTCCCGCACCTGGCGGAGATCTCCACGGCGGCCTCCCACGACGGCGACACTGTCGTGGGGCAGGGCTGCGACGACCAGTTCGAGTTCGAGTTCGCGCTGGACCTGCTGCTGGACGGCATCGAACGGCTGCAGCGGCAGGGCTGGTCCTCGTCGCGGCGGTCCCACCGCAAGGACCAGGACGAGGCATAGGAACGCGGGAGGGCGCCCCGGTCGCCCGATCCGCGCCACCGGAGAGGCAGCAGCACGATGACGATTCCCCGCCTGACGGCCGCCGACGGCACCGTGTTGCCGGCGATCGGGCTCGGCACCTACCGGTTGACCGGCTCCGAGGGGGTCGACGCCATCGGCGAGGCGATCCGGGCCGGCTACCGGCTGATCGACTCCGCGGTGAACTACGAGAACGAGGGCGCGGTGGGCCGGGCCGTCCGCGCCGCCGGCGACGTACGCGACGAACTGATCGTCACGTCGAAGCTGCCGGGACGGCACCACCGCTACGCCGAGGCGCTGGCCACGATCGAGGAGAGCGTCTACCGCACCGGCCTCGACCGGATCGACCTGTACCTGATCCACTGGCCGAACCCGAGGACCGGGCTGTACGTGGAGGCGTGGAAGGCGCTCGTCGAGGCGCGCGAGCGCGGGCTCGTCCGGCACATCGGACTGTCGAACTTCCTTCCCGAGCACATCGACCGGCTGGTGGCCGAGACCGGGGTCGCCCCGGTCGTGAACCAGATCGAGATCCACCCGTACTTTCCGCAGCAGGACGCCCTCGACCACCACCGCGAGCACGGGATCCTCGTGCAGGGCTGGAGCCCGCTCGGCCGCGGGAACGACCTGCTGGAGAACCCGGTCGTCACGGAGATCGCGGCCGCCCACGGCGTCACGCCCGCGCAGACGATCCTCGCCTGGCACGTGGCCCGCCAGGTCATCCCCATCCCCAAGGCGGCGTCGCCGCAGCGGCAGCGGGAGAACCTCGGCATCTTCGACATCGCGCTCGACGAGGCCGAGATCGCGGCCATCACCGCGCTGGGCCGCCCCGACGGGCGTCTCGCGGGCCAGGACCCGGCGGTCTACGAGGAGTTCTGACACCACGGGCCACGACACCGGCCCGCGACATGCGGCGCGGTCGCGATCGGCCGGGCAGGGCCGAGGCGGCCGCGACACGATCAGGGCGCCCACGCGGCGCCACCGGCGTGCAGATGCGGCAGGGCCGGCCCCCGTGCGGGGGCCGGCCCTGTCGTCGGTGTGGGATCAGGCGAGGTCGAACCGGTCCAGGTTCATGACCTTGACCCACGCCGCCACGAAGTCCTGCACGAACTTCTCGTGCGCGTCGTCGCTCGCGTAGACCTCGGCGAGCGCGCGCAGCTCGGAGTTCGAGCCGAACACGAGGTCGGCCCGGCTGCCCGTCCACTTCACCTCGCCGGTCGCGGAGTCGCGACCCTCGAACGTGGTCGAGTCCTCCGAGGTCGGCTTCCACGTCGTACCCAGGTCGAGCAGGTTGACGAAGAAGTCGTTGGTCAGCGACCCGGGGTTGGTGGTGAAGACGCCCAGCGGCGACTGCTGGTAGTTCGCGCCGAGGACACGCAGGCCGCCGACGAGGACGGTCATCTCGGGCGCGCTGAGGGTCAGCAGGTTCGCGCGGTCGAGCAGCAGGTACTCGGCCGGCAGGCGGTGGCCCTTGCCGAGGTAGTTGCGGAACCCGTCCGCGGTCGGCTCCATCGCCGCGAACGACTCCACGTCGGTCTGCTCCTGGGAGGCGTCCGTACGCCCCGGCGTGAACGGCACCTCGACGTCGTAGCCGGCGTTGCGGGCCGCCTGCTCGACGCCCACGCCACCGGCGAGGACGATCAGGTCGGCCAGCGAGATCTTCTTGCCGCCGGTCTGCGACGCGTTGAACGCCTCCTGGATGCCCTCCAGGGTGCGCAGCACCCGCGCCAGCTCGTCGGGGTCGTTGACCTCCCAGTTCCGCTGCGGCTCCAGGCGGATCCGCGCGCCGTTGGCGCCGCCGCGCTTGTCGCTGCCCCGGAACGTCGACGCCGACGCCCACGCGGTGGAGACCAGCTGGGACACCGACAGGCCCGAGGCGAGGATCTGCTGCTTGAGGGCCGCGACGTCCTCGGCGTCCACCAGCTCGTGGTCGACCGCGGGCAGCGGGTCCTGCCAGATCAGCGTCTCGCTCGGCACCTCCGGGCCGAGGTAGCGGGAAACCGGGCCCATGTCGCGGTGGGTGAGCTTGAACCAGGCCCGGGCGAAGGCGTCCGCGAACTGGTCCGGGTTCTCGTGGAACCGCCGCGAGATCTGCTCGTAGATCGGGTCGAACCGCAGCGCGAGGTCCGTCGTCAGCATCCGCGGCTCGCGGCGCTTCGTCGGGTCGTGGGCCTCGGGCACCAGGTCCGCGCCGGCGCCGTTCTTGGGACGCCACTGGTGCGCGCCGGCCGGGGACTTCATGAGCTCCCACTCGTACGCGAACAGGATGTGGAAGAACTCGTTGTCCCACCGGGTCGGGTGGTAGGTCCAGGTGACCTCCAGACCGCTGGTGATGGCGTCCGCGCCCTTGCCGCTGCCGTAGCTGCTCTTCCAGCCCAGACCCTGCTCCTCGAGCGGGGCGCCCTCGGGCTCCGGGCCGACGTGGTCGGCCGGGCCCGCGCCGTGGGTCTTGCCGAAGGTGTGGCCGCCGGCGATCAGCGCGACGGTCTCCTCGTCGTTCATCCCCATGCGGCCGAACGTCTCGCGGATGTCGCGGGCCGCGGCCACCGGGTCCGGGTTGCCGTTCGGGCCCTCCGGGTTGACGTAGATGAGGCCCATCTGCACGGCGGCGAGCGGGTTCTCCAGCTCACGGTCGCCGGTGTAGCGGGCGTCGCCGAGCCACGTGGTCTCGGGGCCCCAGTAGACGTCCTCCTCCGGCTCCCAGACGTCCTCACGGCCGCCGGCGAAGCCGAACGTCTTGAAGCCCATCGACTCCAGCGCGACGTTGCCGGCGAGGATCATCAGGTCGCCCCACGAGATCTTCTGGCCGTACTTCTTCTTGACCGGCCAGAGCAGGCGGCGGGCCTTGTCGAGGTTCGCGTTGTCCGGCCAGCTGTTCAGCGGCGCGAACCGCTGCTGGCCGTGGCCGGCGCCACCGCGGCCGTCGCTGATGCGGTAGGTGCCCGCGCTGTGCCACGCCATGCGGATGATGAGCGGGCCGTAGTGGCCGAAGTCCGCCGGCCACCAGTCCTGCGAGGTGGTGAGCACCTCCGCGATGTCCCGCTTCACGGCGGCCAGGTCGAGGGACTTGAACGCCTCGGCGTAGTCGAACGACTCGCCGAGCGGGTTGGCCACCGCGGGGTTCTTGGCGAGGATCTTCAGGTTGAGACGGTTCGGCCACCAGCCGCGGTTGCCGCCACCCTCCGTCGGGTGAGGGGCGCGTCCGTGCGCGACCGGGCAGCGGGACTCGCTGCCCGCCTCGGCGTCGTGGACGACGGCGTCGTGGTTCTCGGACATCTGGTTCCTTCCGTGACTGGGCGTACCAGGGGGATCAGGAGTTGCCTGCGGCGGAACAGTCGGGGCACCGGCCCCAGTAGACGACCTCGGCCTCGTCGATCGAGAAGCCGTGGTCGTCGGACGCGGTCAGGCAGGGCGCCTCACCGACGGCGCAGTCGACGTCGGCGATGAGCCCGCAGGACCGGCACACCACGTGGTGATGGTTGTCCCCGACCCGCGACTCGTAGCGGGCCACCGAGCCGGAGGGCTGGATCCGCCGCACCAGACGCGCGGCCGTCAGCGCGTGCAGCGCGTCGTACACGGTCTGGTGGGAGACGTCGGGGAGTTCCGTGCGCACCACACCGATGATCGACTCGGTGTCGGCGTGCGGATGCGTGTGCACCGCGTCGAGCACCGCCAGCCGGGGGCGGGTCACGCGCAGCGCGGCGGCACGCAGCATCCGCGGGAAGTCCAGGGTCGTGGGCACGCCCCGAAGTCTGCTTCGTTTTTTGGAATGAGTCAAGATTATGGGTCCGGGGTCACCCGGAGCCCGGACCGGCCACGATGCGGTTTCCCCGCCGCGCACGGAAGGTGATCTTGGTCACGCGGGCCGGATCGGCGGTGTGCTCCCGCCCGTCGGTTCACGGACGCCCGTACGGCCGCTGCCCGGGACCGGTCCGAGGACCGGTCCCGGGCAGCCGGCGGTGTCAGGCCCCGAGGCCGCGCTCGACCGCCGCGATGATCTGCGGACGCAGCTCCTCGGGCCGGATGATGGCGTCCACCGAGCCGACCTCGACCGCGCGCTGGATGCTGTGCACCCCGTCGAACTCGGCGGCCACCTCGCCCAGCTTCTCCGACCGGACCGCGGCCCGGACGTCCATGAGCTGCGTGACCAGCGCCGCGCGCTCCCCGTTGCTTGCTGCGGCGACGCGTGCCTCCAGCTCCGCCACCCGCGGGTCCTTCGCCGTGCGGGCGTTCACCTCGCCGGCGAAGACCACGGCCGCGGCGGGCGCCCCGCCGATGACCGACGCGAACGAGCCCTCGACGGCGAGCACCGTCATGTTCGGGTTGAGCGCCTTGGAGAACACCACGAACGCCCCGCCGTGGTACCGCGAGATCACGCAGAACACGATCGGCCCGTCGAAGTTCACGATGGCCCGGCCGATCTCCGCGCCGTACTCCAACTGGAGCTGCCGCATCGACTCCGGCGCCCCGTCGAACCCGGACAGGTTCGCCAGCACGACCAGCGGCCGGTTCCCGCTGGCCGCGTTGATCGCCCGCGCCACCTTCTTCGACGAACGCGGGAAGAGCGTGCCCGCCGTGTACGTGTCCGGCCCGTCGGTCGGCGGGAACCCGCGCCGCGGCACCGACCGGGACTCGATGCCGACGAGGCACACCGGGATGCCGCCGAGGTGCACGTCCTGCACGACGGCGGTCTCGGCGTCGGCCATGCCCGCCCACCGCTCCAGGACCGCGTGGTCCTGGTCGGCCAGGGCGCGCATCAGCGTACGGATGTCGAACGCCTTCTTACGGTCGGGGTTGCGGTCCCGCGAGAAGATCTCGCCGACGGTCGTGAAGTCGCTGTCCGGCACCGCGTGCGGGTACGTGCTGATGTCGCGGTCGACCGGGTCGGACGTGACGGCCCGGCGCGGTCGCGCCTCCCCCGGCACCACGTAGGTGTGGTCGTAGTGCGCCATCAACAGGTCCCGGGCGCCACGCAGGTCCGGCGCCCAGTACTGGGCCTGGCCGTTGGGGCCCATCACCCGGTCGTAGCCGCCGATGCCGAAGTTGTCCTCGGCCGACACCCCGCCGGAGAAGTCCAGCGACTGCTTCCCGGTCAGCACCATGGCCGAGTCGGGGGTCATCACCAGGATGCCCTTGGTGTGCATGAGCATCGTGGCCTCGGCGTTCCAGTACGGCTGGGCGCCCACGTTGATCCCGGCGACCACGATGTTGATCTCACCGCCGCGCTGGGTGAACTCCACGATCCGCTTCAGCGCCGCCGCGACCCAGTCCATGTTCTCGGTGCCCGAGCTCATCGAGATCCGCGCGCCCGCCGACACCGCGAACCAGTCGACCGGTACGCGCATCCGCTCGGCCAGGTCGAGCGCGGCGATCACCCGCGCGCACTCCGGCTCGGCGAGGGCGCCCAGCGCCCGGGTCGGGTCGCCGAGCAGCGCCACCCGGGTGACGCCCTCGGGGTAGCGCTCGGTGGGCGTGCTCACCACACCGGCCACGATGCCGGCCCGGTTGCGCCCCTTCGGCCGCTCCACCGGGACCAGCTGGCCGGCGTCGTCCAGGTCGTACTCGGTGAAGGTGCCGCGCGGACCGGCCAGCATGTCGGTCAGCTCGTAGGGGTACGTCGTGCCGCGCCGCCGCGCCGCCAGCACCTTCTGCCGGTAGTCGTCCAGCGGCGGGATCGGCTCGGTCGTGGGCGCCGTGACCGACACCTGCATGCCGGCGTGGTAGGAGATCTCCACGGCGATGTCGGTCAGCTCGCCGGTGGCCCGGTCGCGCTGGCGGCCCAGGAACAGGACCTCCTCCAGGCCCGCGCCGGCCGTGCGCGGCAGGACACGCTGCGCGACGGCGTTCAGCTCCTCGGTGGTCAGCTCGCTCGGCGGCCAGACGTAGATGATGATCCGGTTGGTGTCGAGCCGCTTCTTCGCCGGCCGCTGCGCCTGCACCTTGCGGATGGCGTCGAGACACGCGTCCAGCGCGCCCTCGGCCGCGGGCAGCGCGAGGATCCGTCCGTCGGCGTCGCGCAGCGGCGTCAGGTCGCGGACCTGGGCCATCGCCACCAGCCGCTCGTCGGCCGGATTGTCGGGCGCGACACAGTGGACGACGTAGACCTCCTCGTCGGCCGACGGGAGCCGGGTCAGGTCGAAGTTCCGCAGGCGGGGCAGTTGCAGGCGCTCGGCGATCAGCGGGTGGAGCCCGCGGATGAGCCGGTCCTCCCCGGTACCGGGCCGGAACGTGAAGTGGTGGTGCATCTCCGTCCCGGTGCGCCCGGCCACCGACACCGTCACCCGTGAGACGACGTCCAGCAGCCCGGCGTCATCCAGGATCTCGCGCAGCGACGCGGCCATCGCGTCCGGGGCGGGCTGGTCGGTCCAGGTGAGGTACACGTCGGCCACGGCGCCCGGGCCGGACAGCGCGGCGACCTGCGCCAGGACCGCGGGCAGCTCGGTGAAGTCCGCGGCCGCGGCGACCAGCCGGAACCGCTCACCGTCGCGGTCGTACTCGGCCGTGAAGAAGGCGTGCCCCGCCGTCGTCACGCACCGCGCCCCGCTCACGCCGCGGTTGCCGTAGTAGCGGCGGCTCAGCACCTCGAGCATCGGGCCGTGGTCGCGGCCGGGCTTGCCGATCCGCTGGCCGAGCAGGCGCACCAGCGGCTCGGGCGAGGACACCATCTTCGCGATCCGCTCGGCCCGGTCCGGCGCGTCCGGGTGCCGGTCGAGGTGGCGCAGGTGGCCGCGGACGGCCGCGTACACCTCGGCGCGCTTGCGGCGCAGCATCGGCTGCGCCGCCCAGCGGAACACGATGCTGCGGGCCAGGTCGCCGACCACCGGGAACCGGAGCTGGGTGGCGAAGATCAGGTGCTCCAGCGCCTGGCCGACCATCTCGCGCAGCTCGTCGCCGGGCAGCGGCTCGGCCAGCCACGTCTGGAGGAAGGTGACGATCACCGAGACGTCGGCCGACGCCCGCTGCTGCGCCAGGAAGATCCGGAACACGGCCTCTTCCAGGGCCGGGGTGCGTTCGAAGTCCTCGACGCCGTAGTGGGCCAGCACCCGGGCCAGCCGGGTGCGGAACGTGTCCGGCAGGGCGGCGCGGTCGACGTCGAGGCACTGCAGGTACGCGTGGAAGTACTCGCGGGGGCTGTGCACGCGGGTGTCGGCCCGGGTCTCCTCGCCGAGCGGCCGGTTGCGGCTGAGCTCGGACAGGTCGGCGAACACCTGCAGCAGCCCGACCTCCTCCTCCAGCGGCCGGCGGCCGAGTTCGGCCCGCGCGGCCAGGTAGGCGGTCAGCGCGCGACGCTCGTCGTGGGGGTCGACGTCGTAGCCGAGCAGCAGCCCGCGCAGGTCGGCGATGCCACGCGCCACGCGGGCCTCGGCGGACAGGTCGGTCGGCTCGGGCGGCAGGTCCAGGTCGACGGCCTCGGCCTGCGCGGCCTCGCCCGCCGCGGGATCGCCGACGGGCTCCAGGCGCAGCAGCGGCGCGCCGGTCTCCACCTGGCTGCCGACGGAGACCAGGCACTCGCGCAGCCGCGCCGCGAACGGCGCCCGCAGCACGGTCTCCATCTTCATGCTCTCCAGGACGAGGACGGGCGCGCCCGCCTCGACCTCGTCGCCCACCTCCAGCGGCGTCGCGACGACCAGCGCCGGCGCGGGCGAGCGCAGCACGCCGCCCTCGTCCCGGCTGACCCGGTGCGTGACGCCGTCCACCTCGACCAGGTGGGTGGGTCCGTGGGTGTCGGTGACCAGCCGGAACCGTTGCCCGTTCACCACGATCCGGCCGGTGTGCTCGTCGAAACGCTCCAGTTCGGCGTCCACGGCCGGGGCGGTGCCGATGCCGACGCGGAAGCGGCGCGGCCCGGTCTGCGCGACGGTCACCCGGTAGCTGGCGCCGCGGAGCTTGAGGTCGATCGGCCGGCCGCTCTCGTGCTGCACCTGGGGACGCCCGCCGTGCGCGGTGGTGAGCAGGCGCTGCCGCTCGACGAGGGCCTGGTCCTCGTACGCCTCGATGGCCGCCGCGGCCAGCGCGACGCCGGAGTGCCGGGTGGAGACCAGGCGGCCCTGCTCGCGGACCCGGTCGATCCAGCCGGTGTCCGCGCTCGCGTCGATCACCTCGGGCTGGTCGAGCAGTTCGAGCAGGAAGCTCTTGTTGGTGGCGCCGCCCTCGATGATCACCGTGGTCTCGGCGACGGCGCGGCGGAGCCGACCGAGCGCCTCGTCGCGCGTCCGGCCGTAGGCGATGATCTTGGCGATCATCGAGTCGAAGTCGGCGGGGATCACGTCGCCCTCGCTGACGCCGGTGTCCACCCGGATGCCGGGGCCGCTGGGCAGGGCCAGCCGGACGATCCGGCCGGGCGAGGGCGCGAAGTCGCGGTCGGGGTCCTCGGCGTTGAGGCGCGCCTCGACGGCGTGCCCGGCCTCGGCGGGGATCCGGTCGCCGAGCCGGCCGCCGGCCGCGACGTGGATCTGCGCCTTCACGAGGTCGAAGTCCGTGGTCGCCTCGGTGATCGGGTGCTCGACCTGCAACCGGGTGTTGACCTCGAGGAACGCGAAGAGCTTCTCACCGGGGTGGTACAGGAACTCGACGGTGCCGGCGCCCCGGTAGTCCACGGCCAGCGCGAGCCGCTCGGCCGCCGCCTTCAGCTCGCGGACCTGCTCGGGGGCGAGCACCGGCGACGCCGACTCCTCGATGACCTTCTGGTTGCGCCGCTGCACCGAGCAGTCGCGGACGCCGAGCGCCCACGCCGTGCCCTGGCCGTCGGCGATGACCTGCACCTCGACGTGCCGGGCGCCGGTGACCAGGCGCTCCAGGAACACGACGCCGCTGCCGAAGGCGCGCTGGGCCTCCAGGCTCGTGCGCGCGTACGCGTCGGTGAGCTCCTCGTCGCTGCGGACGACCCGGATGCCCCGTCCGCCGCCGCCGGCGGTCGCCTTCAGCATCAGCGGGTAGCCGATCTCGGCCGCCGCGCGCTTGGCCGCGGCCAGGTTCTCCACCGCGCCACGGCTCCACGGCGCCACCGGGACGCCGACCTCCTCGGCGATCAGCTTCGCGCCGATCTTGTCGCCGAGCGTGCGCATCGCCTCGGGGCTGGGCCCGATGAACGTGACCCCCAGCTTCGCGCAGAGTTCGGCGAACGCCGGATCCTCGGCGACGAAGCCCCAGCCGACCCAGGCCGCGTCCGCGCCCGTCTCGACGAGGGCACGTTCGAGGACGGCGTGGTCCAGGTACGGACGCGCGGAGGCGGGCCCGAGGCAGTAGCTGTGGTCGGCCTCGCGGACGAACGTGGCCGTGGGCTCCGCGTCGGTGTACAGCGCGACGGTCTCGATGGGCGGGGCTGCGGCCTCGGCGTTGAGCTCGCGGACGGCGTGGATCAGCCGCATGGCGGCTTCTCCCCGGTTGACGATGGCGATGCGGCTGAACACCGAGTTGGCCCCCCAAAGAGCGTCGTTCACAGAAGAACGGGGACGCCCTGGTGGCAGAGGTCCCCGCCGACAACCTTCGCCGCTACCGGCCGGTAAGGAACTGTCGCACCGACCAAACTGCGAACGGCGGAAGTTGTGGAGATTCACCAACCCGGACGGTACGCCTTCTCCAAAGATCGATGCATCAGCCCCGCCGGTGACCGCGTCCGACCGACCGGGGAGATTCGCGCCACCACTGTCCGTGACGGCCGCACCGACACGTCCGGGCACCCACCCCGGAAGGATGGATGCCCGGACGTCGGTGGTGCGTCAGAGGGCGAGCCGCTGCCCGGGCAGGATGAGACCCGGGTCGTCGCCGACCACCCGCTCGTTCCGCTCGTACAGGGCCCGCCAGCCGCCGTCCACGTGGTGCGCCTCGGCGATCTCCGACAGCGTGTCGCCGGGCTTCACCACGTACGTGTGCCCGCCGGACGAGGGCGCGGTGCGCGTCGTCGAACCGCGCTCCTTGTCCCGGGTGGACGTGGACGACTTGCCGGTGGAGGTGGACGACTTGCCGGTGGAGGTGGACGACTTGCCGGTGGAGGTGGACGACTTGCCGCTGGACGTCGAGGCGGTGGAGCCGGCCTTCTTGCCGCAGGTCGGCCACGCACCGATGCCCTGGCCGTCGAGCACCTTCTCGGCGACGGCGATCTGCTCGCCGCGGGTGGCGAGGTCGGCACGCGCGGCGTACTTGGTGCCGCCGTACCCCTCCCAGGTGCTCTGGGAGAACTGGAGCCCGCCGTAGTAGCCGTTGCCGGTGTTGATGTGCCAGTTTCCGCCGGACTCGCACTGGGCGATGGCGTCCCAGTTGACCGCGGCCTGAGCGGGCGAAGCGGTGCCGAAGAGGGCGACGGCGCCGGTGACGGCGCCGGCGGCCAGGGTGCCGAGGGCGACGCGACGGGCGGTCACGGCACGGTGACGGGCGTTGTACGCAGATGACATGGGTGTCCTCCACGCCGGCGAGGTGAGCTGTCGGGTTCGGGCCGAGGAGCCCGGCCGCCCATGGCGGCTTCACCCCGAGGCGCGCGGCGCACCGCCGCACGCCGAGGAACGTGGGTCCCCCGCTCCTGCCCGGGTGACGAATTGCCGACGACCGGCGGCAGGATTAGGCGTTTCCGGTCGCGGTGTCCACGATGGCGGACCCGACCGACGCTAGGCGGCTCTCACGACGGTCGCCCACCCCCTGTGAAGTTCTTCACCGGGCCCCGCGTGGCGTCCCTCGCTCGAGTTGCGGACCGCGCGAGGCCGTGCGATGAGTGGCGCGTCGGCGCCGGGACGACCACGCGGCGTACCGGGAAGGTGACACCGCCGTCCACGTGCGACACCCGACACCCGGGATGCCGGACGGCCACCGATGGCACGCACATGATCACCCAACGCGATCATCGGTGGTCCGTACGGGGGACACGGCGGTGACGACTACGACACGAATACGCGCGGGGCTGGGATGCCTCGACACCGTGGGTGAGAATCCGCTACGGAGACCCGGCAGCTCAGGCCGCCGGCAGCCGGGTTTACCGGGGGGAGACAGTGGTGAAGGTAGGGCGGCACACGAACCAGAGGGGGGAATCGCCATGCCCGAGACAGACCGTACCGACTCGGTGACAGAACGACCGGACGGGGTGACCGACCCGTTGCTGTGGAAGCTCGCGCTGGAGGTGGCCGACGCGCACGAGCCCGACGGTGAGGGGGGCTGCCGGAACCTTCTCTGCGCCGGTGAGCCGTGGCCGTGCACGGCGTGGAACAACGCCCAGCGCGCGCTGCGGGCCGCCCAGAGCGAGGCCGACGGCATGGCCGAGCCCGCGCAGGACGGCCCCACCGGCTGGTCGGCGGCCCCGGTCGTGCCCGCGGCCCGCCGCGCCGCGACCGCCCACCTGCGGGAGTCGACGAGCGCCTCGGCCGCCTGACGGGGCGGACGGCCCGACGGCCGGGAGGACGTGTGGGTTCCGCTCCGGGCTGCGGCCGCGGGTGGACCGGTGACGCGGGAGCTGAGCGACGCCGGCCACCGTGGCCGCCCCGGAGCGGGCCGAATATCGGCTGCGGGCCGACGGGTCGCGCCTCTAGGGTGCGCCGCGTGGACCTCGACATCGTGACCCTGGCGGAGCGCCCGGACGTCGGCCCGCTGCTCGACGAGGACTTCGACGGCGCCTGGCCGCCGTTCATGGTCTGGGACCCGATGGGCTCGGTCTACTACAGCGTCGCCCACGAGCTGTACCCGGAGTTCGTGTTCGCCGCCGTCGACCCGGCCGAGCCGGGCCGCCTCGCCGCCCGGGCGTACGCGGTGCCGCTGCGCTGGACCGAGCCGGAGCTGCCCGACGGCGGGTGGGACCGGATGATCCAGCGGGCCACGGTCAACCGGCTCAGCGGCGCGGAACCGAACATCGTCTCGGCGCTGGAGATCTGCATCCGCCCCGACCGTCGTGGCGGCGGACTGTCCGCGCTCATGCTCGACGCGATGCGGCGGGCGGTCGCGAAGCGGGGCTTCGACACGCTGGTGGCGCCGGTGCGGCCGAACGGCAAGCACACCCGGCCCGACCTGCCGATGACCGAGTACGCCGCGCAGGTCCGCGCGGACGGCCTGCCCGTCGACCCGTGGCTGCGGGTGCACGTACGCGCCGGCGGGCGCATCGAGCGCGTCGCGCCCCGGTCCATGGTGATCTCCGGGACGCTCGCCGACTGGCGTCGCTGGACCGGCCTGCCGTTCGACACGAGCGGCCCGGTCCACGTGCCGGGCGCCCTCGTGCCGGTGCACTGCGACGTGGCCCACGACCACGCCGTCTACGTCGAGCCCAACGTCTGGGTCCGGCACCGGCTGTAACGCGCGCCCCGCACCGGCGATTGCGCCGGAAGCGACCCGTCCCGGCAGGTCACCGTGGAGAATGACCCTGGGACGAGGTACGTACGACGGGGGTCGAGGCGTGCTCGGAAGCGGCCTCCTGGCCCGGCTGCGCCACGTTGACCCGGGGTACGCGGCCCTGCGACGCGCCGCGCGACTGACCCTCGTGGCGTCGACCGTCTTCTACATCGGCCGCTACGGCGCCGGTGACGTGACGCTCGCGACGTACGGGCTCTTCGGTGTGGTCGCCACCGGCATGTTCGCGCAGCTGCCGGGGTCGGCCCGCCACCGGGCCCGGATCCTGCTCTCGGCACTGCCGGTGGCCTGGGTGCTGGTCGTCGCCGGCACCCTGCTGGCCGGGAACACCGCGGGCGCCGCCGCCGGAATGCTCGTCATCGGGTTCGCCGTGGCGTTCGCCGGTGTGGGCGGGCCCCACCTCGTCGGCCTGGCCAACGCCTTCCAGCTGTTCTACATCCTCGCCTGCTTCCCGCCGTACCAGCCGGAGACCCTGCCGCAGCGTCTGGTGGGCGTGACGGCCAGCGTGGCGCTGCTCGCCGCCGCCGAGGTGACGATCTGGCCCGACGCCACGCCCGTCTCCTATCCGCGGCGGCTCGCCGAGGCGGCCGACAGCGTCGCGGCGTTCCTCGACGCCACCACGGCCGCGCTGACCGGTCCGGTCAGCGCCCAGCGTGACCGGGACGCCCGGCACGACCAGGCGGCCGAGGCGGTGGCCCGGATCCGCCTGGCCGAGCTGCCGGCGCCGCAGCGACCGACCGCCTCCCGGGCCTCCGACCGGGCGCTGCGGGCCTGCCAGGCGGCCATGCAGGGGCTCCTCGTCAAGACGGCACGGCTCGCGGCGGAGCGTCCGCCCCGGCCGGACCCCGAGGCGGTACGGCTGCTGCGGACGTGCGCCGACACGACCCGGGCCGCCGGCCGCACCCTGCGCGGCGGCACACCCGCGGTGACGGTCGACGACGTGGACGCCGCGACCAGGGCGACCGAGCGGGCGTACCCGCACGCGGGTTCCCCCGCCTACCTCCCCCGGCTGTGCCTGGACGCGACCGTGCTGAGCATCGCCGAGCAGGCCCGCATCCTCGCCGTCTCGGCGCGGACCGCCGCCGGGGTGCCGGCCAGCGACGAGAACCGCGTGGCCAGCGCGTACCAGCAGGTGTTCGCCGACGCGCGGCACGGCCGGTGGACGTTGTACCGGCGGCAGTTCCAGGCCCACCTGACGCTCGGCTCTCCCCCGTTCCAGACAGCGCTGCGGCTGAGTGTGGCGCTGGCCGCCGCCCGCGTGGTGGCCGGCGTGCTGTCGCTCATGCACGGGTTCTGGGTGCTGCTGGCGACCCTCACCGTCCTGCGGACCTCGGCCGTGGACACCCGTACGGCGCTGCGCCCCGCGGTGGTGGGCACGGTCGCCGGCGCGATCGTCAGCGGCCTGCTGCTGCACTTCGTGGGCCAGTTGGTCATCTTCGCGGTCGCGCTGCCGGTCACCATGCTGCTGGCCTTCACCCTGGGGCGGCTGGCCGCGCCGGCCTGGGCGCAGGCCGCCTTCACCCTGGTGCTCACGTTCGTGTTCGCGCAGCTCTCGTCCGGAGGACTCCAGCTGGCCGAGGTCCGTCTGCTGGACGTCCTGCTGGGCACGGCGATCGGCGTGCTGGCCGGCCTGCTGATGTGGCCGCGCGGCGCGCGGGGCGACCTGCGCCGCCACGCCGCCGCCGCGCTCGTGGCCAGCGCCGAGGTGCTCGAGGAGGTCGTCGAGGCGACGCTCGGCGGCCCGGCGTCGGACCGCACGTTCGAGCGGGCCCGGCGCGCCACGATCCTGGCGGACGCCTCCTACGCCCAGTACCACGGGGAGCGTCCGGACCCGCGTACCAGCCGGGTGGACTGGCAGGCCGTCCTGGCCGCCGGGCACCACACGCTGCTGGCCGCCGAGTCGACGCTGGACCGGAACCCGCCCGGCTGCCTCGCCGGCTGGCCGGACGCCGCGGCGCAGCTCCGCGGCACCGTCCGGCGGCTGCGGTCGGCGTACGACGAGGTGGCGCGGCGGATCGCCCACGGTGAACCGGCGCACCCGACGGTCACCCCCACCCGGTGCGTCGACGAGCTGGAGCCGATCCGCCCGGCACTCGACCAGCCGGGCCGTCCCGTGCGGCACCTCGTGGAGGTGCACCTGTTGCTCGCCAGCGCCGCCGACGACCTGGCCCGCACCGGTTCCGGGCGCGACGCCGGGGGTGACCCCGGCGCCGTCACTGGCTCCGAGGGGCCGTGACGAGCCGCGCGAACAGGTCGGCGGCGGCGTCCAGGAGCTCCCGGTCGCCGGTGACGAGCAGGTCGAGCAGCAGGCCGCGGGTCGCGGCGAGGCCGAGGCGGGCCCGCCGGCGGGACTCCGTCTCGTCGAAGCCGAGCCGGACGAACAGCTCTTCGACCGGCCCGGTCCAGGCGGCGACGACCGAGGCGCGGAACGGCTCGGTCCAGGACCGGCCGTGGAGGGCGTGGGCGTAGATCTCGAAGAAGAGCCGCTCCGCGGGGGCCAGCGCGGGATCGGCGAGGCGCCGCCAGAACTGCCGGCTCACCTCCACCGGGTCGTCGGAGCCGGTCGCGAGGGCGGCCAACGCCGCCCGCTGCTCGTCCTCGACGCGGCGGACGACCTCGGCGAGCAGGCCCTCGCGGCTGCCGAAGTGGTAGATCAGCATCCGGTGGCTGGTGCCGGCCCCGGCCGCGATCTCCCGCAGGCTCTGCTCGCTGAACCCGTTCTCCTTCAGGAATGCCACGCACCGGTCGAGCAGCGCCGCGCGGGCGTCACCGGCCATCCGCCGCCTCGTCGTCCTCGGAACGGGCGGCCGCCTCGGCGGCGGCCTTGAGGCCGGCGGCCTCCATCGCGACGTACCGCCGGGTCCTCGCCCGGGTGAACAGCGCGACCAGCCCGGCGAGGGCACCCGTCTGGCGCAGGCCGATGCGGATCCGGGTCGTCCCGTCCGGCTCGCCGCTCAGGTGGTGGTACGCGAGCGTGCGCACGCCGGGCGCGGTGGCCTCCCAGCTGAACGACTCGCGCTCGCGGACGTCGCACACCCGCCAGACCGTCGGCGGCAGGCCGGGCTGCCGGATGCGGAAGCGGTTGCCCACCACCAGTCCCGGACCGTCAAGGGGCTCGACGGACGTCATGGACGCGGTCCACCGCGGATAGTTCGTGACGTCCGCCAGCGCGGCCCAGGTGGGGCCGATGCCGGCGGTGGCGACGGTCGTCTCCTCGTAGTCCATGTACCGGATGGTACATCGACGGTCACCGCGCCCTCTCCCGCGGCGTACCCGCGTCGTACGCGGCGCGTGCCGGGCCTGCCCGCCGACCCGGCCCGGTCCGACGCCGGGCGGGGCTACTCGAACCGGGAGGGGTCCCCGGCCCCGCGGCGCAGCACCTCCGGCTCGTCCTGGGACAGGTCGACCACCGTCGTGGGCTCCTTGCCGCAGTCGCCGGCGTCGACCACCGCGTCGACGAGGTGGTCGAGCCGCTCCTTGATCTCCCAACCCTGGGTCATCGGCTCCTCGTCGCCGGGCAGGATCAGCGTGCTCGACACCAGCGGCTCGCCCAGCTCGGCGAGGAGCGCCTGCGTCACCACGTGGTCGGGGACGCGCACACCGACCGTGCGCTTGCGCGGGTGCAGCATCCGGCGCGGCACCTCCCTGGTCGCCGGGAGGATGAACGTGTAGCTGCCCGGGGTGGCGGCCTTCACGAGCCGGAACACGGAGTTGCTCACCTTGACGAACTGGCCGAGCTGCGCGAAGTCCCGGCAGACCAGCGTGAAGTGGTGCCGCTCGTCGAGGCGCCGGATCTCCCGGATCCGGTCCAGGCCCTCCTGGTTGCCCAGCCGGCAGCCGAGCGCGTAGCAGGAGTCCGTCGGGTAGGCGATGAGGCCGCCGTCGCGGATCAGGCCGACGATCTGGCTCACCGCCCGGGGCTGCGGGTTGTCCGGGTGGACGTCGTAGTACCTCGCCATGGAGAGAGCCTAGTCAGGCCGTGCCCACCCGGCCCACACCGGCGACAGCTCCGGCGCGGCCGTTCGGCGTGGGCCGAACGGTTCCGCTCGTAGCGTCTGCGGTCATGACCGCACACGTCACGATCCAGCCGAAGATCCTCTACTTCGGCACCCCGGTGGTGCTGCTGAGCACCGAGAACGAGGACGGGACGAGCAACCTCGCTCCCATGTCGTCGGCCTGGGCGCTCGGCCAGATGGTGGTCCTCGGCCTCGGCGTCACCGGGCAGACCGCGCACAACCTGCGGGAACGGCCGGACATGGTGATCAACCTGCCGTCCCCGGCCCAGTGGACGGCGGTGGAACGCCTCGCCCCGCTCACCGGCCGCGACCCGGTGCCCGCGCACAAGCGGGGGTTCCGCTACGAACCGGCGAAGTTCGAGGCCGCCGGGCTGCGGCCGGAACCGGCCGAGCTGGTCCGACCGCAACGCGTCGCGGAGTGCCCGCTCCAACTGGAGGCACGGGCCGCCCGGATCACCCCGGACCTGCGCGGCGAGTTCGTGATCGTCGAGGCGGACGTGCTGCGCGTACACGCCGACCCCGCCATCGTGGTGCCCGGCACCCAGCACGTCGACCCCACCGCCTGGCAGCCGTTGATCTACAACTTCCGGCACTACTTCGGCCTGGGCGCGCAACTCGGCCACAGCTTCCGCTCCGACACACCGACCGCCGGCCGGGCCGCCGTCGTGGCATGAGCCGGCGATCCGGCGCTCGGCACGTCCGCGGTTGCCAGGATGGAGGGCATGACAACGATCGCCTTCATCGGCCTCGGCGGGATGGGGCGCCGGATGGCGCGCCGGCTGCTCGACGCCGGCCACGACCTCGTCGTGTGGAACCGGACGCCGCAGCGGGCCGACGACCTCGTCGCCCACGGCGCACGCGCGGCCGCGAGCCCGGCCGACGCCGCCCGCGCGGCCGACCTCGTCATCACGATGCTGGCCCACCCGGCCGCGTTGCGGCAGGTGACCGAGGGGCCGGACGGAATCCTGGCCGGTGCCGCCGCCCCCACCACCATCGCCGAGATGTCGACGGTCGGGCCGGCCGCCGTGCGGCGGCTCGCCGCGGCGCTGCCCGAGGGCGTCGGCCTCCTCGACGCGCCGGTGCTGGGCAGCCACCCCCAGGCCGAGGCGGGCCAGCTGCGCATCTTCGTCGGCGGGCCGGACCCGCTCGCCCGGCGGTGGATGCCCACGCTGGACGCCCTCGGCACGCCGGCGCACGTCGGCCCGCTCGGCGCCGGGGCGGCCGCCAAACTGGTCGCCAACTCGACCCTCTTCGGGGTGCTCGCCGTCCTCGGCGAGGCGCTCGCCCTGGCCGAGGGGCTCGGCCTGTCGCGGGACGTGGCGTTCGACGTGCTGTCGGCGACCCCCGTCGGCGCGCAGGCGGACCGGCGCCGGACGGCGGTCGAGTCGGGCGACGTCCCGCTGCACTTCCCCCTGTCGCTCGCCCACAAGGACGCCGACCTGGTCACCTCGGCCGCCGAGGCCGCGCACATCCGCCTGCCGGTGGCCGAGGCGGCCCGGAGCTGGATCGTGGCGGCCGAGGAGGCGGGCCTCGGCGACCAGGACTACTCGCGCGTGCTGGCCCACATCGTCGACGGCGCCCGCGCCGGCCGCTGAGCCCCTACGCCGCGAACACCGGGATGGACGGCGTCTCGTTGATGTCCGGCCCGAAGAACGTGAAGACCACCAGGTCGGTGTCGCCGGTGTTCTCGATCGTGTGCGGGGCCGTCGCCACGGCGTGGCTCACGAGGAGTTCGTCGCGGTCGGCGTCCCCGCCCCGGACGTCGTGGCCGCAGTACCGGCCGGAGCCCGACCAGACCAGCAGCGAGTAGACCCCCCCGCTCCGTCGCCGTGTGCCGGCCGCCGGGCGGGACGACGAGCTTCTTCCCGCTGAACTTCGGCGTGTTGTAGAAGATCCACCACTCGCTGCCGCCGCCGTCGGTGTCGATCGGCTGGGGCGTCAGGTGGTTGTTCTCGTAGAAGTACGGGTCGCCGTTCAACTCCCACTCGACGAAGTTCAGCGGGAACCGCTCGCCGTGTGCGCGGCGGTCCTCGGGGCGTACGTCGTGGAAGAGCAGCTCCTTGGAGATGATCCGGCCGGCGTTGAGAGCCTGGAACATGGCGAAGACGTCGGAGTCCTCCTGGAGTTCGACGGTGAGCGCCGTGCCCGGCCCGTGCAGCACCCCCGACGGCACCTGGAAGCCCTCGTCGGGCACCTGCAGCTCGGCCCGCGAGTGCCGCAGGATGAGGTCGCTGTCCCAGTCGACGAGGTACGGCAGGAGCACGTCGTACGCGCGCTCGCGGACGATCCACGGGTGCACCCCGAAGAACGTCTCCGGGTGCGGGCCGGCGTCGACCCCGGCCGGGAAGTAGTACTGCTCGTCCTTGGAGCGGCGGCCGAGCAGTTCGGCGAACCGCTGCGGTGGGTGGATGTGGTACGGGATGCGGGCGCCGTAGTCGAGCAGCTTCGCCAGCCGCCCCAGCCCCTGCGGGTGGCTCGCCGCGTACGCCTCGCCCATGATCGCCGCGGGGTCGGCGGCGACGGCGTCGCGCAGCGTCATCCGCGGCCGTCCCGTCGAGTCGACGACGTGGCTGAGCCCCTCGTCGGGCGGGCCGATCCGGTTGTCGGCCTTCGTGGTGGAGCCCAGCCAGCGTTCGCAGACGTAGCCGCGCTCGCCCAGGTCGTACGCGTCCTCGGGCAGGCCGAACCGGCGGCCGGGAGGCACCAGGTCCCGGGCGACGAAGGCCGGGGCGAGCCGCAGCACTCCCCCGCCGTCGTTGAGCAGTTCCTCGACCAACCGGCGGGGCGACGCGGCCGTCATGCCCCGCCCGTCCGAATCGTGACCACGAGCCATGCTAGGCCGAGCGGCGCGGACGGCGGGCCGGAAACGGCGAGCGGGCGATCGTCGGTCAGTTTCCCGGGCCGGGCGCGTCCGCCGGCGGCAGCCCTTCCACGATCGCGAGGGCGAACGCGGTGGCCTTCTCCCGCGCCATCGCGGTGACCTCGGCGGCGGTGCTCGCGCTGCGCGGCCACAACGCGACCGCCTCGACGCCGACGAGCAGGGGCCCGTACGCGAGGATCAGCCGCGCGTCACCGGGCAGGAACGTCATCCCGCCCTCGGCCTCCGGTTCGATCCGGTGGAGCGTCGCCGTGGTCAGCCGCGCGGGCGTCGCACCGACGGTGACCGCGCTCGCCGCCCAGCGCGCGCTGGCCGTGCCCATGGTGAGGCGGAAGTCGCCGTCCGGGCACGGGGTCGCGCGGAGGCGGCGGGCCGCGGCGGCGGCCTCGTCGGCGTCGGCCAGCCGCGCGACCTCGACGGTCAGGGCGGTGGTCGGGCGGGAGACGCCCTGGAACGACGGCGTCGGGTTGACCTCGACCTCGGCGGCCCACACCGCCTCGACCGGCGGCTCGGCGCCCCCGTCCCGGTCCGGGTCCGTGACGAGCAGGTCGCAGGGTCGCAGGTACACCTCGCCGCCCTCGACGTCGCTCTCCGCGACGCGGTCGCCGAAGCCCTCCTCCTCGGCCGCGGCGCGGACGAGCGCCAGGAACGCCTCCGGCTCGTAGGGAGACGCCACGGCGGCGCTCGCGGTGGACGGTGGGGGCGCCGGTGGGACGGGCTGTCCCGTGCAGGCGGACAGGCCCGCCGCCACCAGCATCCCCGCGATGAGGCTCTTCCCGCGCATCCGACCCCCGACCCAGACCGCACACCCACGTGCCGGCCTGCAGCCTACTGATCGTCGTCGCGCCGCTCAGCCCTCGGCGCAGCACGCGTGCCGGCCGGCCTCGACGTAGTGGGGGTCGTGCCACCAGTACCGGGCGTTGTCCGGGTGGGCGGGAAGCGGCGGCAGCAGGGTACTCGTCGTGGCGGCGGCCGAAGCCGTCCGCGCCGCCTCGAACGGGGCGAGCAGCTCGTCGACGCCGTGCAGCACCCCGTTGGCCATCGTCTGCCGCACGTTGGCCGCCTGGTCGATGTCGCTCAGCGGGTCGCCGCCCAGGACCACCAGGTCGGCGTACATGCCGGGCGCGATCTGCCCGATCGGCTCCTCCAGGAACTCGCCGGGCGCCCGGGTGGCGGTCGTCAGCGCCTCGTACGGGGTGAGCCCGTACCTCACCATGGCCCGCAGGTTGAGGTGCAGGCTCACGGCGTTGAACGCGATCGGCGAGTCGGTGCCGGTCAGCACCCGCCCGCCGCCGCGGATCATCGCCGCCGCCTGGGCGACCTGCCGGGCCAGGTTCTCCCGGTTGGCGGTCTGGTCGGTGGTCTGCGCGGCGGTGACGGCGGCCTGCAGCGCCGCGTACTGCCAGGACGGGTAGAGCGTGCGGACCCGCCGGTCGGTGACCAGTGAGGTGTCCTCGCGCAGCAGCGTGTTCGCGCCGAACAGGGTCGGTGTGCGGGCGGCCCGGGAGACGTTGAAGATGTCGATGACGTCCTGGTATCCGGCCCCGATGGCGGTGACCGTGCGGGAGTAGCCGAAGCGGTTCGTGGCGCCGGTGTGCTCCATCCCGTCGCTGCCGAACGCGAACGCCGGGTAGTGGTAGTGCGAGGTGGCGTGCACCCCCCGCCGGTGCGACCAGGCGACCACCGCGCGCTGCCAGGCGACCGGCAGCCGGACGTACGCCTTCATGAGGTCGTAGTCGAGCGCCCCGGCCCGCTCCAGCTCCAGCGCCAGTTGCCGCTCGTCGAAGGTGGGGCGCATGAAGTTGTAGTAGATGCGGGGACCATCCACGGCCTCGCCGGTGGCGTAGTACCGGGGGCCGATCCGGGCGCCGGACTGGACCGACTCCCGCTCCTCGACCATGTGGTAGGCGGGGCTGCCCGGCGAGCGGGTGGTGGTCACGCCGAGGGAGAGCAAGAGCCGGTTCTGCCGGGCGCCGTAGGCGTACCCCTGCATCTCCCGGTGGTGGTGCATGTCGATGAGGCCGGGGATCACCACCCCGTCGCGGGCGTCGACGATCCGGCCGTCGCGGCCGGGCCGGGACCGCTCGACGGCGACGACGCGGTGCCCCTCGACCACCACGTCGACGTCCGCGCGCAGGCGGTGGCCGACGCCGTCCCACAGGCGTCCGGCCCGGATCACCGTACGCCCGCGGGGCCGGCTGTTGGTCCAGGTCAAGCCCACCGGGACGGTACGCGGGGCGCCGCCGTCGGCGGACACCAGCCGCAGCCGCCCGTTGTTCAGGTAGAGCAGGTGGGTGGAGTCGCCGCTCCAGCTCGGCGCGTCGGTCACCTCGTGGGTCACCTGCCGCGGCGCGCCCGCGAACGTGCCGTCGGGTCCGACGTCGACCACCCACAGCACGCTGGCGACCACGAACGCCATGCGGCGGCCGTCGGGCGACCACACCGGACCGTCGTCACCGCGGGTCTGGATCGACCGGTGCGGCATCGGGTCGACGTAGCGCGCGGCGCCGGTGACCCGGTCGACCAGCAGGATCTTGCTGAGTCCCTCGCGGTAGCGGGCGGAGTAGGGCACGACGGCGGCCAGTGCGATGGTCCGGCCGTCGGCCGACCAGGTGGGACGGCCGGGCTCGAAGGTCGCCCCGAACACCGGCTGCACCGCTCCCGAGGCCACCTCGACGGTGTAGAGCGCGCCGTTCTGGTCGAGGAAGGCCAGGCGGGCGCTGTCCGGGGACCAGGAGCCGGAGACGGCGGCGGCGTCCGGCAGGTCGGTCAACTGCCGCTCCTCGCCGGTACGCAGGTCGCGCAGCCAGATGTCCAGCTTCCCGCCCCGGTCGGTGGAGTACGACAGGTACCGCCCGTCCGGCGACCATGCCGGGTCGCACTTCCACCACTGGTCCCGGGTCAGCGGTCGGGGCGGCTGCCCGATGGTCATGAGGTAGATGTCGTTGAGGGCGCGGAAGGCCACCCGCCGGCCGTCCGGCGACAGCACGGGACTGCCGATGCCCACCACCGGCCTGCGGACGGTGGAGTCGAAGTCCCGCCGCCGCTTGCGGTACCGAGGCGTGGCCACGGTGACCGCGGCGACGAAGCCGACGTCCTGGCGGCGGCCTCCGTCGAGTCGGCGGCGGCGGATCCGGCCGTCGGCGGCGTAGACGAACTCGCGGTCGGAGCGCCAGGAGACCCGGAAGGGGTAGGTGTCCTCGCCGGTGACCAGGGGCGTGTCGCCCCGCCACAGCTCGCTGCGACCGTCGAGCAGCCGGTGGTAGACCAGGTCACGGCCGTCGGGGGTCCAGGCGGGGCTGTGCAGGACGGCGCCGGTCGGGGCGGTCACCGCCGTGGTGCGGGCGCCACTGGCCAGGTCGACCACGTCGATGCGGGTGTTGGCGACCACGAACGCGATCCGTGTGCCGTCGGGCGACCAGGCCGGTTCGTACTCCTCGACGCCGGTGTCCGCCACGACGCTCGTCCCGCCGGTGGCCAGGTCGAGCACGTGGATCCCGTAGCTGCCGGTCAGGTCCGAGGAGAACGCGATGCGCCGCCCGTCGGGCGAGAAGCGGGGCTCCCGGTGGTCGTACGGGCCGTGGGTGAGCTGTCGCAGCCCGGAACCGTCCGGGCGGATCAGCCACAGGTTGAAGGCGCCGTCCCGGTAGGACTGGAAGGCGATCGTGGAGCTGTCCGGCGCCCAGTCGGGCTGGGCGATGTCGAACAGGTCGCTGGTAAGGCGCCGCGCCGGACCGCCGGACGCGGGCAGCACCCACAGCACGCTCACCAGGTCCATGGCGATCATCCGGCCGTCCGGGGAGAGTTGGGCGGCCACGTCCGTGCCCTCCCGCAGGGCGACCCGCCGGTTCCGGTCCCCCGCCGCGTCCCGCGGGCCGGCCAGCGCCGGTTCCGCGGCCACCGTCCCGCCTCCGGCCAGCGCCGCCGCCCCGGCCGCTCCCGCCAGCAGGTCCCGCCTCCGTACACCCGTCATGACGCCTCCCCCTTCGACAGCCGTCGATCGAACAGTCTCGATCGTCGTGGGCCGTCCCGGGTCTGGCGCAGGTGCCGTCCGCCGGCGAGCGGTCAGCGAACAGGCACGAGCGGTGATCGGCCGGTTCCGGTCGTTGAGCGGCACATCACCGCGTGTTGCGACCCGGTCGGCGCGGTCGTCGCACCCCACCCGGCGCGTCGAGGCGGGCCGTGCTGTCGACCGGGCTCAGTAGCATGCGTCCGTGCGGAATGTTGAGTTCTATTCGCTGTCGGCTCAGGTCCTCCCGGCGCTGGCGATCGCGCTCGTGCTGCAGCGCTGGGCGACGCTCGTCGGTTACGGGCTCGGCCGGCTGCACGGGCGGATGACCATGACGTTCCGGTCGGTGCCTCTGGCCCTGCTGCTCGCCGTCTTCGCCGCGGGCGAGGTCAGCAGCATGCTGGTCGTGTTCGCGGGCACCGACGGGCGGCTCCCGCTCGTCGCGGGGCCCGTCGTCTGGGCGAGCCTCGTCGTCCTGCTGCTGGCCATGTTCGTGTCGGCCTTCAGCAGGGTGCGGTTCGACCACTCGAAGAGCTAGTCAGCCGAGCACGACGTAGGGTTGGTTCTCGGCCGTCTTCTGGATGACGATCCGATTGTCGGCCTCCGACACGGCATTGACGAAGTCCAGCAGCGACGTGTAGCCGAGCGCCCGGTAGTTGAAGCCCGGAGAACGCGCCAGCAGCCGATTGCCCATCTCGGACAGCAGCATGCCGGGCCGCCCTTCGAACAGCCCGTCCTGGACGACGCGTACGACGAAGTCGCACAGTTCCTGGTCGGGAACGTTGCGGCTCTGGCCGCGCCAGCCGCCCCCGTTGTTCCGGCCGCCCTGCCGTGGCACGTTCCGCCGCTGTCCCGCCCCCGGTCCCGGTCCGACCGGCATCTCCACCTCCAGCACCAGCGGCGCGTACTGGACCCACTCCAGGAACCGCTCACGGTTACGGAGGTCCGTGCCCTCCAGGTGCGTGCCGAGGGACCGCGCGATCCCCGCCCGCAGGGCTGGGCTGAGCCGGCCGGCGCTCTCCAGGACGCAGGCGCAGGACAGGATCTGGTACGGCAGAAGCACGGGCGCCGTCGACATGGGGCCGCCCTTCGCGTACGCGTGCAGGAAGCCCTCGATGTGCCGGATGGTCAGGCTCCACAGTTCGCGTGTCCAGATCTGGTTGCGCAGCTCCTCGACGTCGCCGGTGACGTTGCCGAGGCCGCGCTCCCACGAATGCCGGCCGATCGGCATCACCCGTGAGGCGGCGAGGATCGGCCACAGCGGCCGCAGCGACGAGACGGGGGCGTCCGGTCCGCTGATGAACGCCAGGCTGGTCTGCCAGAACTGGGCCTCCCGCTCCGGCACCTGGCTCACCATCCGCACCACGCCGATGGCGATCTCCTGCAGGTACCGCTTCGCCGCGCTCACCACCAGTGAGTGCGCCTCGTCGAGGTGGTTCCTCATCAACTCGAGGACCAGCAACCGTGCCCGGGCCGGCCAGGACCGTTCCGCGCCGCCGTTGCGCAACATCTCGACGGCCAGGTCGATGGTGGACTCGTCGCAGGAGAGGTAGGCGAGGTCGGCAGCCACGCAGGCGGCGCCGTCGTGGCCGGTGTGGCCCGGGTGGAGCAGGTGGAAGCCGCCGACCGGGTCACCCTGCTCCCCCAGTTCCCGCGCCTGCCCGACGGCCCACGCTCCCGTCCGGGCCACGAGCGACGAGGTCGGACCCGCCGGCGCCGACGCCCCGCCCGACCTGTCGCCGACGCCGAGGCTCACCGGAGAGTCGCCGGCCGGCAGGCCGACCATCGCCTCGTCGCTGCCGAGCGCGTCGCCGAGTTCCTGCGCGAAGTCGAGCTGGTCGCCGATCTCGGAGGGGGTGTTGGTCGGGACCAGCTCGTCCCGGCTGCTGCCCCGGCGCTTCGGCCGGCGGCCGCGGCGTCGGCGCTTGGCGGACGACGCGGCCTCCGGCGCCGGGGCGTCGGCCGCCGCCTCGCCGTCGTCGTCGCGCGGTTCCCCGATTTCGTCCGGCGCGCCGCCGACCGTGCCCGCCGCCGGGTCGTCGTCGGGCCGGGCGGCCTCCTCCGGCTCGGCGAGCCCGGTCATCTCGTCGGCCTCGGCCGCGCCCAGTCGCAGCTCGGCGCCGTGGATCGACACGAAGAACGCCGGCCGGTAGAGCGGCGGAACGATGAAGACGCCCTCGTTCTTGCGGAGGAATCCGATGTACCGCAGCACACGGAGCACCTCCTCCAGCTCCTCGCCGGTGACGCCCAGCCGCTCGGCGATCTCCGCCTGGGTGAATCTGACCGCACGGCCGCGGAGCTTCTCGATGTACGTCCGGGCGATCGTGCTCTCGGCGTAGAGGGTGTCCTGCATGCGCGCCAGCGAGAGCTGCCGGTAGCCCTGCTGGAGTGCCCGTGGGGAGAGGACGAACGTGTCCCGGCGGGCGGACATCCCGGCCCGGTCCCGCATGGCGATCTGGATCTCGGCGAGCTGCGCGCTGCGCAGCAGGGTCAGCACGTTGCGCGGGTTGAACTCGCGGGTCGCGTCGACGGTGACCAGCAGCAGCCACACGAGCGGATCGAGGTTCTCCATGCGGCGGGGGAACAGGCTGCGGCAGAGACGGCGGCGGCCGGTCGAGGTGGTCAGCATGTCCTTGACCGCCGGGCTCACCAGCTCCTGCTGCTCGGCGCCCGCCGTGACCCGCAGGGCGATCATGTGCAGGATGGCGTCCGAGTCCCACGTGATCCGGGTCGTCCGCAGGTGGGTCGCGTTGACGAACCCCTCCTTCTGCGTGATGCGGTCGAAGATGTCCAGGCGCAGGAACAGCTTGGGCCGCAGTCGCATCCCGAAACTGCACACGTCGAGGTGGGCGCGCAGCAGCCCGCGCAGGGCGGCCACCTCGACGTCCCGCCGGTCCGGGAACGCCTCGTCGAGCCGGTCGAAGAGGATCCACATGCGCAGGTTCAACCGCTCGAGCGCCGCGTAGATGAGATCGAGCAGCCCTTCGAGGGTGTCCAGCGAGACGAGCAACGCGTCGCCGGATGCCTGTCGGTTCGGGGCGCCCGGCGACCCGTCCCCGTCGCTGACGACGATCGTCGTGCCCAGTTGCGGCCGGATGCGGCTCAGCACCCGCCGCCACACCGAGTGCGGCGACGGTTCGTCGACCATCAGCCCGCAGCTACGGATGCCCTCCTCCAGCGCCGCGACGTCGGCCGTGTCGGAGAACGTCTTGACCAGGTAGTTCCCGGCCAGGCCCACCATGTAGGCCAGGAAGATGTCCCGGTAGATGCCCTCGTCGTCCGCGTCGACCTGGTTGATCAGTCGCTTGAAGAGGATCGAGCCGCGGATGTTGAAGGCCGGCATGATGATGACGTCGTTCAGCTGCTCGATGTCGACGTCGGCCTTGGACAGGAAGCGGGCGATGGCGCTCTTGCCGGTGCCCTTGGCGCCGATGACGAGGTCGACGTCGTCGTGGACCAACGCCCAGTACGTCCCGGTCCGGAGGAAGTAGGAGTCGAGCCGCTCGTCGTGCTCGGCGACGTCCTGCCCGAAACGGAGGGTGCCGATGGGGCCGATGTGCAGTCCACCTTGATCGGTCATCGTGCTCCGTTCCGTCGCCGGCCGCGCCCGAGCAACCCGGGGCGTCCCCGCTGTCGCCTTCGGCCAAGGATCACCCGGGTTCGCGCGTGAAGGCAACGGCCGGACGCTCACCGGCGGGTGCCGGACCGGACGGGCGTGGCCCGCCCGCCGTGTGACGCCCGTCACCGCGCTTCACGGGCAGACCGTACCGGCTCGTCCCGTGGTCGTCGACAACGCGAGAAGGGGCAGGCACATGAACAGGATCGTGATTCTCGGCGCCGGGTACGCGGGACTGGCCGCGGCGACCAGCCTCGCCGGGCGCACCCGGCGCCGCAGCGACGTGCGGATCACCGTCGTGAACGCCGACGAGCGGTTCACCGAACGGCTGCGGCTGCACCAGACCGCCTCGGGGCAGCGGCTGGCGGATCTGCGGATCCCGGACCTGCTGGCGGGCGCCGGGGTGGAGTTCGTGCGCGGCTGGGTCACCGGCGTCGGCGCCGCCGCGCGACGCGTGCGGATCGACGACGAACGCGTGCTGGAGTACGACCGGCTGGTGTACGCGCTGGGCGCCGTCGCCGACACCGCGGCCGTTCCCGGCGTGGACGAGAACGCGTACACCCTCGACAGCGCCCACGACGCCGACCTGCTGGCGCGGCGGCTCGCGGGCCTGGGCGGCGGCACCGTGGTGGTGTGCGGCAGCGGGCTGACCGGCGTGGAGTGCGCGGCCGAGATCGCCGAGCGGCACCCGGGCCTGGACGTCGTGCTGGTCGGCCGGCAGGAGCCGGGGGCGACGATGACGCCGGGGGCCAGGGCCCACCTGCGTCGCGCGCTCGCCCGGCTCGGCGTCCGGGTCGTGAGCGGGGTCGAGGTCGTCAAGGTGCTGCCGGAGTCGGTGGAGCTGGCCGGCGGGGACATCGTCCCGGCCGACGTGGTGCTGTGGACCAGCGGGGTCCGGGTGCCGCCGCTGGCGGCCGCCGCGGGTCTCGCGGTCGACGAGCGGGGACGCATCGTGACCGACCCGACGCTGCGGTCGGTGTCGCACCCGCAGGTGTACGCGATCGGCGACGCGGCCGCGGTCCGGCAGCGCTACGGGGTGATGCATGGCACCTGCCAGAGCGGCATGCCGACGGGTGTGCACGCGGCCCTGTCGATCGCGCGGGAGCTGGACGGCCGGCAGCCACGACCGTTCCGGTTCGGCTACCTGCACGCTCCTGTGAGCCTCGGCCGCCGGGACGCCGTGATCCAGTTCACCCACCCCGACGACAGCCCCAAGCGGCTCTACCTGACCGGCCGCGCCGCCGTCTGGTACAAGGAGACGGTGAGCTCGTCAGGGTGGCCGTCGTTCCGTCGGCTCCAGAGGTACCCGGCCGTCGGATCGTTCGCGTGGCGGCGCGGCGGCCGGTACACCCGATGACCACCGAACGGCGGGGCAGCGTCTTCGACGACCACCGGAACCTGCTGTTCTCCGTGGCCTACCGCATCCTCGGCACGGCGGCCGACGCCGAGGACGCGGTACAGGACGCGTGGCTGAAGTGGTCGGCGGCCGACCGGTCGCAGGTCGCCGACCCGAAGGCGTACCTGGTGCGGATCGTCACGAACGTCGCGATGGACCGGCTGCGGTCCGCGCAGGCCCGACGGGAGACGTACGTCGGGCCGTGGCTGCCCGAGCCGATCCTGACGAGCACGGACACCGCCGACGAGGTGGCCGCCGCGGACGCCGTGTCGATGGGTCTGCTGGTGGTGCTGGAGACGCTCACCCCGCTCGAACGCGCGGTGTTCGTGCTCAAGGAGGCGTTCGGCTTCAGCTACGCCGAGATCGCCGAGGCCGTCGACCGGTCCGAGGCGACGGTGCGCCAGGCCGCGCACCGCGCCCGCGGGCACGTGCAGGCCCGGCGGCCGCGGTTCCACACCGACCGTGCCCGGCAGCGGGAGGTGACCGAGCGCTTCCTCGCCGCCGCCACCGGCGGTGACATCAACGGGCTGATGCAGCTGCTCGCCCCCGATGTGGCCCTGTGGACCGACGGCGGCGGCAAGGTGCGTCAGGCGATGCGGCCGGTGACCGGCGCGGAGCGGGTGGCCGCGTGGTTCGCGGGCATCAGGGCCCGCCCCTACCAGGGGGTCGAGCCCGCCGACATGGCCGTCGAACTGGTCGAGATCAACGGGTGGCCGGGCATCGTGTTCAGCGGCGCCGGCCGGGTCCTCGCCACGCTCACGCTCGACCTGGACGAGGACGGTTCCGTCGTCGCGATCCACAACGTCGCCAACCCCGACAAGCTCCGCGCGGTTGCCGCCCGCACCGTCCACCCCGTCGAGGGCGGCCCCGAGCGGTAGCCGGCGTCCGCCGGTGACCCACAAAGGGTCACCGGCGGACGCCGCGGGCTACCGCGCGACCTCGTGGGTCGCCGCGCCGCGACCCGTGCCGAGCGCGCCGAGCAGCGTCGGCAGCGCCCGGTGCAGCTCCCGCTCCCAGTACGGCCAGCTGTGCCTGCCCGGCCCGTAGAAGTCGGTCCGCACGGAGATCCCCAGCTCCCGCAGGCGGTCGACGAAGGCGACGTTCTCGGCGTGGATGAGCGCCTCCAGACCGTCGGTCGTCCCCGGCGGGTCGAACGGCCCGCCGGCGGTGCCGTCGCCCGTGGCCACGAACAACGCGGTGTGCCGCAGCCGCTTCGCCAGGTGGTACGGGTCGTGGGCCGCCCAGATGTGCCGTTGCGCCAACGGGTCGCCCCACAGGTCGTACGGGTCGAGCCCAGTGCGGCCGAAGAACGGCAGCCAGTAGGACGCGTCGCGGGACGGGTGCACCACGCCGCTGAACGACGCCGCCGCCCGGAACATGCCCGGGTGGCGGGCCGCGTACGACATGGCCCCGAAGCCGCCCATCGAGAGGCCGGCCACCGCCCGCTTCGGACCGGCGCCGTAACCCCGCTCCAGGATGCGGCGCACCTCGTCGAGGTGGAACGTCTCCCAGGCGGGCGTGCCGCCCCGGCCCCCGTTCCACCAGTCGCTGTACCAGCCGGCGGCACCGGCCTCCGGCATGACGACGAGCACGTCGCGCAGCTCCGGGATGCTCGCCACGTCGGTGGAGCGCGTCCAGCTCACGTACGAGTCGCAGCAGCCGTGCAGCAGGTAGAGGACCGGCCAGCGGTCCCCGGGCCGGCGCTGCTCCCACCCGTCGGGCGTCAGCAGGCGTACGGCGGCGGTCCCGCCGAGCGCCGGTGACTGGATCGTGAGGTCGACCAGGCGCGGCCCGACGACGGTCTCCCGGGCGACGTACGCGCCGTCGGGCGCGTGCACCGGGCCGGTGACGGCACCCGTGGTGGCCGCCGGTCCGGCCGCCGCGGCCGGTGGTGCGGTGAGCCCGGCCAGTGTGAGCCCGAGCGCCACCACGGCGCCGAGGGTGGCGCGTCTGCGCATGGGTCGGCCCTCCATCAGCAGATGTCGCGGAGGTTCACGGCCTCGGCCATCGCCGTGAAGCCCACGTTCCCGGGGTGCAGGTGGTCGCCGGAGTCGTACGCCGGGTTGAGGCGGCCGGGGTCGGCCGGGTCGCGGGTGGCGGCGTCCAGGTCGACGACCGCGTCGAACTCGCCGGAGGTGCGGATCCACTCGTTGACCGCCTGGCGGTCGGCCTCGCCGGCCTCGCTGTAGTAGCCGGCGCCCTCGTACGGCAGGATCGTGGCGCCCACCACCCGGATCCCCGCCTGGTGCGCCCGGGCGATGAACTGCCGGTAGACCGCGATGAGCTGCTCCGGTTCGAGGGCGCCTCGGCTGTTGCCGATGTCGTTGATTCCCTCCAGCAGCACGACGCTGCGGACCCCGGCCTGGCCGAGGACGTCCCGGTCGAAGCGCGCCAGGGCCGAGTCGCCCGCCGTCCCGGCGTTGTTCAGCAGCCGGTTGCCGCTGATGCCGGCGTTGAGCACGCCGCACTGCCGGGCCGTGGGCCGCCGCAGCAGCCGGTCCGCCACCTGGTCGGGGTAGCGGAGGTTCGCGTCGACCGTCGAGACGACGCCGTCGGTGATCGAGTCGCCGAAGAACACCACCGACCCGGCCGCGCGGGAGACGACGTCCACTCCGGAGAGGAAGTACCGCGCCGTGTCCAGGCGGGTGAACGCTCCCCCGGCGTCGGAGGTCGCGTCGCCCGTGGCGCGGAAGGAGGTGGAGTAGCCGGCGGGGTGCCAGGTCGTCGGGCCGGTGGGGCCCGGGAGGTAGGTGCTGACGACCAGGTCGGAGTCATCGGCCACCCGCATCGGCACCGGGTCGGACCACCACTCGACGCCGGCGGGGATGGTCACCGACCGTTCGCCGTCGAACGTCACGGGGCGCAGGGCGCCCTGGTCGACCTGGGGGGTGCCCGCGCCACCGGTGCGCGGCGCCACGGTGACGGCGCCGACGGTCAGCGCGGTGGTGCCGTAGACGTTGCTGATGCGCAGGCGGACGCCGTCACCGCCGACGGACAGGTGCGCCACCTGCCGCAGGGTCGTGTCGGTGAAGCCGGCCGCCGACGTGCCGGACGTGCCCGGCCGGGCCACGGCGGCGGACCAGCTGCCGATCCAGTCGGCGTGCCCGCCGGACTGGGCCACCGCGGTGGTGGGCAGGAGGCCGGCGCCGACGGTCAGCGCGGCGACGGCGGCGAGACGTACTCGTAGACGCTTCTTCACACTCAGCTCCTCGTCTCGAGTTCGGTGCGGAAGCCGGCCGGCGCGGGGAATGAAATCACGTACGGTGATCATCCGACAGCGGCAGGCGATGAGCCGGGGGGTTCGGCGCGACGAGCGGACGGCTGGCTGAGCCGAGCGGCGACGGCCGCTGCGACCAGCGGCCATCGACGGGCGTGCACCTCTTGCCGCCCGGGCGCGGGCCCGGTCAGGCGCCGCCCCGCCTGGCCTCTGCGGCCACCCGGTCGTGCAGCGCCCGCAACGCCGGGCTGACGGTGACGGTGAGCGGGGTCGGATCGGTGAGGCGGCGCGCCGGCTCGGGAAGCCAGCGCAGGTCCGCGTCGAGGCGGCGCCGCGCGGCGCGTACCTCCTCGGGCGGGTCCACGGGTTCCAGGCGGCGGCCGTCGCGCATGACCGGCACGAGCAGCGGTTCCCGGTCTCCAGGGGCGGGCTCGTCGCGCCGGGCCACCACGTCGGCCTCGCCGGCGGCGTCCCGGAAGACCTGTTTGGGGCCGGGCAGGGTGGCCTTGCCGGGTGACAGCTTCAGCACCGGCCGGTCGCCGACCGCGACCAGCTTGTACGCGCTGTCCAGCGACGGCGCGTCGTAGGAGACGCCCATCTTCGTGCCCACACCGTACGCGTCGATGGGCGCGCCGGCGGCCACGAGATCGGCGACGGCGGCCTCGTCGAGGCTGCCGCTCGCCACGATCCGGGCGTGGGTCAGGCCGGCGTCGTCGAGGATCGTGCGGGCCTGCCGGGCCAGCGCGGCGAGGTCACCCGAGTCGAGCCGTACGCCCAGCGGGCCGGTCAGCCCCAGCTCGGCGACCACGTCGACGGCGGCGCGCACGCCGGCGGGCGTGTCGAACGTGTCCACGAGGAAGATCGGGTTGTCGGGGAAGTCGGTGGCGAAGGCACGGAACGCCGACCGCTCGTCCGGGAACGCCTCGACGTAGGAGTGGGCCATCGTCCCGGACGGTGCGAGACCGTAGCGGCGCGCCGCCTCGACGTGGCTGGTCGCGGCGAAGCCGGCGATGGCCGAGGCGCGGGCCACCCCCGCCCCCGCCTCGATGCCGTGGGTGCGCCGGAACGCGAAGTCGACCAGTTGGGCGTCGCCGGCCGCGAGCCGGCAGCGGGCCGCCTTGCTGGCGATCGTGGTCTGGAACGTGACGATGTTGAGCACGCCGGTCTCCACGAGCTGCGCCTCGGCGATCGGGGCCGTCACCTCCAGCAGCGGCTCGTCGGCGAACACCACCCGTCCCTCGGGGACGGCCCACACGTCGCCGGTGAAGCGGAGGGTCGACAGCGCGGCCAGGGTCGGCTGGTCGAAGCCGCCCACGTCGCGCAAGTAGCGCAGGTCGGCGGCGTCGAACGCGAACTCCTCGAGGAAGGTCAGCGCCTCGGCCAGCCCGGCGGCCACGAGGAAGCCGCGCCGGGGCGGCAGCCGGCGGGCGAAGAGACTGAACGTCGCCCGGTCGGTCATGCCGCGGCGCAGGTAGCTGGCCGCCATCCGCAGCTCGTACAGGTCCGTCCGCAGCCCGCTCATGCCCACGGCACCACTGTGGGGGACGGGTCGCCCCGGCGTACGGAAAACGGGCGATCCCGGGCTTCCCGGGTGCCGGGCCGCTGGCTACGGCCGGGTAGACGGTTGTCCCGGTCGATGCCGACCAGCATGATCGTTCTGTGCGGCCCTGGCGCGGCCGGGCCATCGAGGCTCGGTGGGGCGCACCGACGGGTACCTGTCCGTCGTGGAAGGTCCAGTGAGGGGCGACCGGAGGAGCCCAATGGAGGGTGAGCTGCAACGCTTGGTTGACGCGCTCGCCGCGTACGCGGGTCGACCAGCACTGATCGAGGACCGGCGCCAGCGCGTCGTGGTCTACAGCGAACACACCGGCGTGATGGACGGCGTACGGCGGGCGTCGATCCTGCGCCGCCAGACCACGCCGGAGGTGATGGCGTGGTTCCGCAACGTCGGGATCATGGACGCCCGCGAGCCTGTGCGCACGCCGGCGTCGAAGGAACTGGACCTGCTGCCACGGGTCTGCGTGCCGATACGCCACCAGGATCTGCTCCTGGGATTCGTGTGGTTCATCGACCCGGACGGCACGATGGCGGACGCGGACATCGCCGCCACCGGGCTGATGAGTGAGCTGTCCCTGGCCCTCTACCGGGAGAACCTGCTCGGTGAGCTGGCCTCGCAACGCGAGTCCGAGGCGGCCCGAACGCTGTTGTCGGACAGCGAGGCGACCCGGGACCGCTCGGTGCAGGCCCTGCGCGAGGCGGGGATGATCGCCGACGGGCCCGCCACCGCGCTCGTGGCGCAGCTCGTCCCGCCCGACGACCGGGTGCCCGACGAGGTGGCCCGGCTCGCGCTCGAACAGGCGCTGGTCACCACCCGGCGCTGGGTCGGCAGTCGGGAGGCGCTGCACCTGGTGCGTGACGACCACGGGGTGCTGCTGCTCGCGGGCGGACGGGGGGCGGGCCGTCCCTCCCCCGAGACGGCCGCGAAGCTCCTCGACGACAACCTGCGCCACGCCACGCGGGGCCTCGCCTGCGTCGACCGCTCGGTCGTCGGTGTGGGGCAGACGCGCCCGGGCCTGTCCGACGCCTTCGGGTCGTACGGCGAGGCGCTGCAGGCCGCCCGGGTCGGCGTGCGGCTGCCGGCTCTCGGCAGCGTCGTCTCCTGGTCGGGGCTGGGCATCTACCGGGTGCTGTCGCGGCTGGAGGGCCGGCGCCTCGACATGGCCGACGTGCATCCGGGCCTGGACCGGCTCCTGCGCGAGCAGCCCAGCCCCGTGCTGTTGCAGACGCTGGAGCGGTACCTGGACCTGGCCGGCAACGCCCACGCCACGGCGGAACAGCTACGGCTGCACCGGACCACGCTGTACTACCGGTTGCAGCGCATCGAGGAGCTGGCGGAGACCGACCTGAAGAACGGCAACGAGCGGCTCTGCCTGCACCTGGCGCTGAAGCTCGGTCGGCTCACCGGTGCGTACCGCCCGGAGAGCTGACGGCGCGTACCGCCCGGAGAGCTGACCGGGCGGCACACGTCGGGCGCCGTACGGGCGGGGCGGCCTGGCCGCCCCGCCCGTCGGTTCGGGTGTCGCTACAGCCCGGCCCGGACGGCGGCCGTCCGGCCGCCGACCACCGGCAGCTCGATCCGGCTGCTGTCGAAGTGCACAGTGATCTCGGCCCGGTTCTGCTTGGCCCGGCTGCTGTAGCCGGAGTAGGAGCCGAGCAGGACCACGCCGATCTGGTGACCGGCCTCGAAGACGTAGTCCTCGGGCAGCAGCGGCACGTCGACCGCGTTCTTCTGCCCCGGCACCAGCGGAGTCGACACGCGCAGCGAGTCGAGGTTCAGCCCGTCGAGGATGCCCTTGGTGACCAGCTCCTGCGCGTCGGTGGCGATGGTCTTGCGGGTCTGCCGGTAGCAGGCGTCCTCGGCGTGCCCGCCCCAGGTGGCCGCCTCGCCCCAGCAGTCCTCCTCGGTCAGCGTCGCGATGCCGTCGCCGGCCGTGCTGAACCGCGGCCGGGTGCCGTAGTCCACGAGCAGCCCGGCGAAGCTCGTGTCCTCACCGTTCACCGACGCCTTGATCCGCACGACCGGCGTGCCGGAGATGTGCAGCGGCGCCTTCAGGGGCTGGGACAGGAACACGAGCCGGTTCTCGGTGTTCGCCGCCGGGTCGGACGGGTGCCGGATCGCGTTCGTCTGGCTCATGGTCGGGGTGTCCTGGAAGGTCCGGGACGCCTTGCCGGCGTTCGGGCGGACCGACAGGCCGCCGGCCTCCCCCTCGGCGCCGGGCCGCAGGAACACCTGGGTCGGGCGGGCGCCCGGGATCGGCCAGTCGCGGTGGGTCTCCCACACGTCCGGGGCCCGCTCGACGTCGACCCGCGGCTCCTTCATGATCCCGTTCTGGATGCCGTGCAGCCAGTAGTCGAACCAGCGGTGCAGGGTGTCCACCCACTCGCCGCGGCGGAAGTCGAACGGGTCGACGTGGCCGGTGCCGGTCAGCCACAGCTTGCGGGGGACGTCGTTCTCCGCGAGCGCGTCCCACCACTTGCTGAAGTGGTCCGGACGGACGTTGTTGTCGTTGATGCCGTGCACCACGAACACGCTGGCGCGCACCCGGTCGGCGTGCGGGACGTAGTCCCGCTCGGCCCAGAAGTCGTTGTAGTCGCCGGTCACGTCGTCGCCGTCCACGCCCAACTGGGTGCGCACCGGCGCGCAGTACGCCCGCCGGTCCGGGTTGGTGACGGTGTTGGCGAGGCTGCCGGAGTAGTTGTTGGCGCGGGTGACCAGGCCGTTGCTGCGCGAGTAGTCGTACCAGCTCGAGATGGCCGAGATCGGCACGATCGTGGTGAGGCCCTCGACGCCGGTGGCGGCCGCCGCGTTGGCGAGGGTGCCGTCGTACGACTTGCCGATCATGCCGGTGCGGCCGTTGTGCCAGGTCGCCACGACCGGCTCACCGGCGGCGTTGCGCCCCGGGCGCCGGCCGTTGAGCCAGTCGATGGCCGTCGGCGCGCTGATGTTGTCGGCGTACCCGCCGGTGACCGGGCAGCCGGTCGAGTGGTTGGTGCCGATCATGTCGAGCAGCACCACCGCGTAGCCGCGCGGGACGAAGTAGTTGTCGTAGAAGAGCGGCCACTTGTCGTTGAGGCCGTCGCCGTCGACGTCCTCCTTGCACTCGCTCTCGTTGCCGCGGCAGACCGTCGAGTAGTACGGGCTCGCGTCCATGACGACCGGCACGCGCAGGCCCTCGTCGCTGGCCTTGGGCCGGATGATGTCCATGGCGACGACGTCACGCGCGCCGTCGCCGTCGGTGTCGACGTCCGAGGTGACGAATACCCGCTCGCGGATCGCGTCGGCGTACCCGAACACCGGTTGGGTGACTCCGTCCCGGACGACCGGTCCGAGACGTTCCGCGGCCGGCTTCGCGGTCGCGGCGGCCGCCGGCAGGCCGACGGCGGCGGTCAGCATGACCACCACCGACGCACGCCACCAGCTCCTCCTGGTTCGCATGGTGCTCCTCCCTGGTCCGGCACCGGCACGGCCGTCCCGGGCAGGGTCGGCGGGCCGCCGGTGCGGCAGATGGTGGAACCCTAGGAATCCGGGGGTGGCCCGGTCATCGGACAGGTGCGGAAGTTGATCGTCGGCGTCTCCTACGTCTGTCGTACGCCACCGCCACCCAGCGTGACCCCGAGGACTGCGACAGGCGTAGGAGCGGTGGGCGGGGGATTCCAACAGGTGCCCGATGACGGGTGCGCCGCCGGGCCATAGGTTCAGCCGCACACCCGCCACCGGGCTGGGCGATGGGCGATGCCAGCCGGTGGCGGGGAGACGTGGACGAGCACGCCAACCAGTTGGCGGGAAGGGCGGGACGTGCGGTCCTCGCGCCCCTCCGCGGCACCGCGGATCATCGGGCGGTTCGTGGTGCCGGCGCTGTTCGCGGCCCTGTTCGCCGCCCCACTGTGGTTCATGGTGGTCGGCTCGCTCCGGCCCGCCGGCCGGCCCCCGCCCCGCACCCTGGAGCTGCTCCCGCCCGAGCCGACCGTGGCCGCGTACGCCCGGCTGCCGGAGCTGATCCCCCTCTTCCGCTACCTCGCGAACTCGGCGATGGTCGTCGCGGTCGCCGTCCCGCTGACGGTCGTCGTCGCCTCGCTGACCGGCTTCGGGCTGCGGCTGCTCACGCCGGCGGCCCGGCGGCGGGCCGTGCTCGGCCTGCTGGCGGTGTTGCTCGTGCCGGTCACCGCCGTCTGGGCCACCCGCTTCGAGCTGTTCCGGCTCGCCGGGGTCGTCGACACGTACGTCCCGCTGCTGGCCCCGGCGCTGCTCGCCGGCAGCCCCTTCCTCGTGCTGCTGTACGCCTGGGCCTTCGGCGGCGTGCCGGACAGCCAGCTCGGGGCCGCCCGGTTGGAGGGGGCCGGGTGGCTCACCGTCTGGCGCCGCGTGGCGCTGCCCCAGGTGCGGCCGGCGACCCTCGCGGTGGCCGTGCTCGCGTTCACGTTCCACTGGTCGAACCTGATCGACCCGCTGTTGTACCTGCACCGCGGCGACCGCTACACGTACCCGCTGGGCCTGCAGTTCCTGCGACTGCTGAACCCGACGGACTGGCCACTGCTCATGGCCGGCTGTGTGGTGGCGACCCTGCCGTGCGTGGTGGTGTTCCTGCTGGCGCAGCGGATCCTGCTGCACGACGATCCGCTGGCCGCCCTGAGATCTGGAGGTCGTAGGTGAGCCGCTTCCGACGCTGTGCCGCCCTGGTCACCGCCGCGCTGCTGCTCGGCGCCGTCGCCTGTGACAGCGGCGGCGACGCGGCGGACGACTCGGGGATCACGGTCGTGCTCTTCGGCGACGCCGAGGAGATCGCCGGCTACCGCGGCCTCGTCGACGCGTTCTCTGACGCCCACCCCGACGTCGCCGTCAACCTGTCCCCGGTCGCCACCCAGGACGAGCTGATGGCGCGGCTGACCACCGCGTTCGCCGGCGGTCAGCCGCCCGACGTGTTCCTGCTCAACTACCGCCGGTACGGGCAGTTCGCCGCCCAGCAGGCCATCGAGCCGGTGCAGTCCTACCTGGACCGCAGCACCGCCCTGGACGAGAGCGACTTCAGCGCGCGGGCGCTGGACGCCTTCCGCTTCGACGGGAAGACCCTGACCTGCCTGCCGCAGAACATGTCGTCGCTGGTCGTCTACTACAACGCCGACCTCTTCGCCGCCAAGGGTGTGCCGCCGCCGCGCGCCGGCTGGACGTGGGACGACCTGCTCGCCGCCGCCCGTGCGCTGACCGGCGACGGCACGTACGGCCTGGGCGTGGAGCCGTCGATCCCGCGGCTCGCGCCGTTCGTCTGGTCCAACCGGGGTGAGCTCGTCGACGACCCGGCCCGGCCGACCACCCTCACCCTCACCGGCGACCCGGCCACCCGGAAGGCCGTCGACTGGTTCCTCGACCTCCAGCTCACGCACCACGTCGTGCCCCCGGACGCCGAGGAGCAGAGCGAGTCGAGCGAGGCCCGCTTCCTGCGCGGCACCCTCGGCATGTACCTCAACAGCCGGGTGGCCGTCCCCACGCTGCGCACGATCGACGGCTTCACGTGGGACGCCGCGCCGCTGCCGGTGGCGCCCGGCGGGGTGCCGGCGTCGATCCTGCACAGCGACGCGTACTGCATGAGCGCCGGCCGTCCCGACCACGACGACGCGTGGCGGTTCATCGAGTTCGCCATGGGCGAGCAGGGTCAGCGGATCCTGGCCGCCTCGGGGCGTACCGTGCCGTCGCGGCTCGACGTGGCGAACTCCCCCGCGTTCCTCGACCCGGCCAAGCCGCCCGCGTCGTCCCGCGTCTACCTCGACGCCGAGCCGCACCTGCGGGCAACTCCCCGCACCGGCACCTGGTCCCGCGTCGAGCGGGAGGCGGACGCCCTGCTCGAGGAGGTCTTCTACGGCCGGGTCGGCCGGGAGGAGGGGTTGCGACAACTGGAGGAGAAGATCCGCCCGCTCTTCAGGCAGCCGGCGGGCACGGGTGGGTGAGCGCGGGGCCGTCCGCCTCGAGTCGCTCACCCGGTCGTACGGGCGGGTCGTGGCCCTCAACGGCGTCGACCTGGAGGTGCGCGCCGGCGAGCTGCTGACCCTCGTGGGCCCCTCGGGCTCGGGAAAGTCGACGATCCTGCGACTGGTCGCCGGCCTGGACCGGCCCGACGGCGGCCGGATCCTCGTCGACGGGCAGGACGTCGCCCGGATCCCGCCGCACCGGCGGGCCGTCGCGATGGTCTTCCAGGACTACGCGCTCTATCCGCACCTCACCGTCCTGGCGAACCTGACGTTCGGGCTGCGTGTGCGCCGGGTCCGCCGGCAGGAGGCCGAACGGCGGGCCCGGGCCGCCGCCGACCGGCTCGGCATCGGGGAGCTTCTCGACCGCTACCCCGACCAGACCTCGGGTGGCCAGCGCCAGCGCGTCGCCCTGGCCCGCGCGCTGCTGCGCGAACCGACCGTCTACCTGCTGGACGAACCACTGGCCAGCCTGGACGCGCCGCTGCGCTTCGCCACCCGCGCCGAGCTGATCACCCTGCACCGGGAGCTCGGCACGACGACCGTCCACGTCACCCACGACCAGGCCGAGGCCATGACCCTCGGCGACCGCGTCGCCGTCCTCGACCGGGGCCGGGTCCGCCAGGTCGGGCCGCCCCAGCAGGTGTACGACGAGCCGGCGGACGTGTTCGTGGCCGGTTTCCTGGGCAGCCCGCCCATGAACCTCGTCCCCGGCGGCGGCGTGCTCGGCGGCGCCGACGACGTGACCGTCGGCGTCCGCCCGGAGGACCTGGCGCTCGATCCCGACGGGCCGGTCGGGGCCGCGGTCGAGGCGGTGGAGGCGCTCGGCAGCGAGACGATCCTGCTGACCCGCTGCCCGGACGGCACCCGGTTGACCGTCCGCACCGGCCCGCGCCCCGGCGTCCGCCCGGGCGACGAGGTGCGGCTGCGCGCGGACCCGGGTCGGCTGCACCGGTTCGACACGGCGAGCGGGCGGCGCCTGCGGTGAGCGCCGACCGGTCCCGCCGGCCGCTGACCGCGTGGGCGTTCCTCGCGCCGTACGCGGTCGCGGTCGGCCTGCTGATCGCGCTGCCGGCGCTGCTCAACGTCGGCTACGCGTTCACCGACCACACCGGGCTGACCCGCGATCCCCAGTTCGTCGGTTTCGCCAACGTACGGCGGATGGTCGCCGACGGTTTCCTGCTCGACAGCGTGGAGGCGTCGGCGGTCCACGTGGCGCTGGCGGTGCCGCTGCGGCTGCTCGCCGCCGTCGGTCTGGGCCTGCTGCTCGCGGCGCCGCGACCGGGTGGCCGCTGGTTCCGGGTAGCGGTGTACCTGCCGACGGTCGTGCCCGACGTGGCCCTCGCGGTGCTCTTCCTGTGGGTGCTCAACCCGCTGTACGGCCCGCTCAACCAGGTGCTCGGGCTCGTCGGCCATCCCGGGTTCACGTGGCTGTCGGACCCGGGCACCGCCCGGGTGGCCGTCGCCCTGATGCTGGTGTTCCCCATCGGGGAGGGTTTCCTGGTCGTCCTCGCCGCCCGGCGGCTGCTCGACGGGCGGCTCTACGAGGCGGCGGCCCTGGAGGGCTGCGGCCCGTTCGGGCAGCTGCGCCGGCTCACCCTGCCGCTGCTCGCACCCGTGCTGCTCCTGCTCGCCGTACGCGACACCATCCTGACGTTGCAGGTGAACTTCGTGCCCGCGTACGTCCTCACCGACGGTCGCCCGGCCAACGCCACCCTCTACCTGCCCGTCTACATCTTCGACCAGGCCTTCGAGTTTTCCGGTTTCGCCTACGGCGCCCTGATCACGACCGTCCTCATGGTGGTCACTGCCGTCGTCATCGCCGCGCTGCTGCTCGCCGTCCGGCGGTGGCGCGTGCTGCGCTGAGCGTGCCATGCTGCGGCGGTGAGACTCCGGACGCTGGCCGTCGCCGCCACGGTCCCGCTGCTCCTGACGGCGTGCGGCGGGACGGACGCCCCGCAACCGGCCGGTCGCGGCCCGGGCATGCTGGCGAACCTGCCGAGCTGCGACCGGGTGCCGCTGGACGCCGACGCCGAGGTGGACGCCGACGTCACGGGCCTGCTGCTGCCCGACGGGGCACGGGTCACGTCGGTCGTCCCGCAGGGCGCGCTCACGACGGTCGAGGCCGTCGTCCGCATGACGCCGCTGGACGTGCGGGCCCACTACGAGCGGCGCGACGACGTCGACCTGCTCCGCGTGGAGGACGAGATCTTCGAGGCCGAGGTGCTCATGCGGGCGCAGCAGCGGCGGACGTACCTGCGGGCCACCGCCCTCTGCGCCGACGGGACGACGCTCACGGCCGTGGTGGGCCCGGACAGCGACGACGCGGGGCTGCCGGAGTTCCAGAGCCGCTAACCGGCCCGCTCGGACGGCGTGGTCGGTGGCCGGCCGGCTCGTGACTGGTACGTGGCGTACCAACGTGACCGACGTCTTTGGATAGTGGTGCGGGCCGCACCTGGAAGATCGCCGGCCGCCCCTGAAACCTAACGTATGGGCTTGGTCACACGCTGTCGTCCCCCGTCGGCGGCATCCCCCGGCCGAGCCCCGGCGGCGGCGGTGCCCATCGTGACCCGACGCGCGAGCACCGCCGTCGCCCCGACGACAGGGCAGACGGAGGGAGTCTCAGCGGTGTGGCGATTCAAGCGACGTCGGCGGACCGACCGGATCGAACAGACGGGCGCCGCCACCGCGTACCCGCACCACGGCGGCGCGTACCTGTCCCGGGCGGCAGCCGCCGACCGTCCGTCGTGGGACGGGCCGACGCTGATCCCCAGCACGTCCCCGCTGATGACCCACGGCCAGATGCACCGGGCCGTCGGCGTCAACTCCCACAGCGCCCGATGACGGCCCGTCCCGCCTGGGGTGTCCGCGCAGTGAACGCCCTCGAAGCTCGGATCGGCGGCAACGGCCACCAGCCCGAGCGGCCGAGCTGGGACTGCCTGTCCTGCCGCCAGCCGTGGCCGTGCCCACCCGCCCGGGTCAAGCTCGGCGAGACGTACGGGCCCGACCGGATCGGGCTGGGCATGTACATGGGCGCGCTGCTACTCGCGGCCGTGATCGAGATGCCCGAACCCGCCCCAGACGACCTCTTCCAGCGGTTCGTGGCGTGGACTCGGTGACACCCCGAGCCTCCAGACCCCCGGCCGCATGCTGCCAACGACGCCAGCGCGCGGCCGGGTGCACGACGGCACGGAGACCGACTCTCCGAACGCAACCCCCAACGAAGGAGGAGTCATGACCATCTCCACGGACGCGGCGGCCGGGACCGCCACAGACCCCCGCACCCTGGTCGACCCCGACACGTTCGGCAAGCTGGTCGACTACTTCGCCGCCGACCGGCACGTCACCCGCACCTACGCCGAGCGGGCCGTCGAGCAGTTCCTGATCTTCCTGAAGGCGCACGCCGACAACGTGGACAACCCGGACTTCGGGATGCCGCTGCCGGACGGGTCGATCGGCCGCGTCGTGCCGACCCTCCCGGTCGACGCGGTGTGGCACTCCGTGTTGCAGCACACCGTCCCGTACGCCGCCGCCTGCGAGCAGATCGCCGGCGGCTTCGTTCACCACATTCCCATCCTCACCGAAGGGATGATGGACGGCACGGCCGTGACGTTCACGCTCGCGGCGCTCCACAAGACCGGCTACCGGGTCGACATGGAATTCTGGACGGGTGAGGCGGAGTCGTGCTGCCCGCCGAACCCGCCCGTGCCCGGACTCGGCAGGTAGCGACCAGGAGGTCTGACGGATGCGCAGTGACTGGACCGCCCTACCTGACGCCGTGACAGCGGGCATCGCCGAGCGGATCGGCGGCGACCCGGACGTGGTGCCTGCGCCGGCTGGCGACCACGCGGAGATCGCGTCTGCCGTCACCGGCCCGTCCGGCACGGTGTTCGTCAAGGCGGCTTCAGCGGGGGTCCAGTCACTGCGCTACGAGCTGACCGCCACCAAGGCGATCGGCTCGTACGCCCCCGAGGTGCTGTGGCACTTCGAGGCCGCCGGCTGGCTGGTGATGGGGACCGAGCACCTTGACGGCTGCCACGCCGACCTGCGCCCCGGCAGCCCCGACCTCGACCTGCTGGCCGCCGCGTTGAACGGACTCCAGGCGACCCGCGCGCTCGGCGGCCCCTGGTTCACGCCAGCGGGCCGGCTCGGGTTCGACCACCCGGCGATGAACGGCACGGCGGTCGTACACTCCGACCTCAACCCGACCAACCTGATCGTGACCCGGCACGGGCTGCGGATCGTCGACTGGGCGTGGGCGACCAAGGCGGCCCCGTGGGTCGAGCTGGCGTTGCTCGTCCAGTGGTTGATCGGTAGCGGCCACACCCCCGAGCAGGCTGAGGCGTGGTTGGCCCAGTTCCCGGCGTGGGCCAGTGTCGACCGTGACGTCATCGACCACTTCGCGTTCGGCAACGCCGCGAAGTGGTCGAGCAAGGCCAGGCGGAGCGACCAGGGATGGGTGCACGACATCGCGGCCTGGACCGCCGCGTGGGCGGCCTACCGGGCGGCCACCGTCCGGGAATTGCGGTACAGCAGTTGACCCACCACATGCCGCAGCCCCACCCCTGCGCGAATCAGGGGGTGGGGTTGTGGTGCGGCGGGGGCTGTCAGCCCGCCCGGACCTCCCCGCGATGACCTTGTCGCGGATGATGCCACCGTCGATGGGCCGCCTGCTGGACGCGGGTGTCCTTGAGCAGGCCGACGTAGAAGACGACGGCGAGTCCGAAGTTCACCTGAATGGATTGTTCGAGCCAGCCCGGCCAATGTCCACGACGGCGAGTACCGTCGGAGATGACGGTCCCGTCGGTGTAGCGGTCGACGGGCCGCCCCCAGACGCTACCTGGGAGACGACCATGAGCCAGCCCACCACCGGCGAGCATCTCGCCCGCCTCCGCCGGCAAACCGGCCTGACGCAAGAACAGCTCGCCGAGCAGTCCGGCATCAGCGTCGAGGTGATCCGCAAGCTGGAACAGGGGGCACGGAAGGCAGCTCGCCTGGAAACCCTCCACGCGCTCGCCCGCGCCCTCCGCGTGCCCACCACCGCGCTGCTCGGCAACACAGCCGAGGCCGCCGCCCGCGCCGAACCGGACCACCGACCGCTGTCCCTGGCTGAGATCCGCCGCGCGGTCGCCCCGGTACGGGGTCTCACCGGCGCCGCGCTGACCACGCCCGCCAGCAACCCGCCCCCGTCCGATGTGCTCCGCGCCCGCCTGCGCGCCACCGACCGGGCATACCAGGCCAACGACTACGCCTCCGCGCTCGCGGAACTGCCGTCGCTGGTGCTCGACGTGCGCACCGCAGTCGACCTCGCCACCGACGAGGACGAGCCCGCGGCCAACGTGCTGCTCGCCCGCACACTGCACCTGACCGGCAACCTGCTGATCCAGTTGCGGGCCGGCGACCTGGCGCAGACCGCCTTCGCGGACGCCCTCCAGGCCGCACGCCGCTCCGGCGACCAGGTCGTGGCAGCGACGGTCATCCAGGGCATGTGCTGGCTGCTGATGCGCCAGGGCCGGATCGCCGAGGCGGCAGAGCTGGCGGTGTCCACTGCGGACCAGGTTGAGCCCCGGTTCAGCCGGGCGGCACCCGCTGAGCTGGCCGCGTGGGGCTGGCTGCTCCTGGGCGCTGCAGCCTCGTACGCCCGGAACAACGAGCCGGACACGGCGGCCGAACTGGTCGATGCCGCTGCCGCAGCGGCGGTCCGCATGGGCGAGCGTGACCCGGGCGGCGAGCACCTGATGATGGTCGGCGGGTTCGACGCCGGCCGGGTGCAGATGCAGCGGGTGGAGAATGCCGCGGTGGCCGGTGATGCGGGTCGTGCGCTCGGCCTGTCCGCGTCCGTGCCGCCCGGCCCGACGCCCGTCGGCTCCAGCTGGCAGCGACACCGCCTGGACGTGGCGTGGGCGTACGCCGCGCAGCGGCAGTACGGCGAGGCCACCGGCGTGCTGCTGGAGCTTCGCGAGCTGGCGCCGGCCTGGCTGCGGCACCAGCGGTACGCCCGGGACATCGTGAAGCTGATTTCCGAGCGGCGGCGCCGGGCGATGAGCGCCGAGCTGGCCGACCTCGCGTCGTTGGTGGGCTACCCGCTCTGAGTTCAGGCGGGCAACCCCTCGGGCGGCGCCGCGTCGGCCGGCGGCGCGGACCGCGCGGCGTTGACGGCGTACGCGAGCGCGTACGGGCTGACCGCCAGGTAGAGGTAGGGCTGCACCTCCACCAGATCGGTGATCAGGAACAGCTCCCACGGCGTCGGCCTGGGGAACCCGAACGACCAGTCCGTCCAGCTGGCGAAGAGCCAGAGGGGTGCGGAGATCCGGTCGACCGTGTCGGCCTGCGGCAGGCCGTCGACGACGGTCTGGGGGCCGGCGGGGATCGCGTTGACCACGGTGAGGACGACCGACACGTCGGCCACGACGAGGGCGCCGAGCACGCCGAACCACCACGCGGCCCGGACACGGCCGCGACCGGCGAGCGCCGACGCGCCCCACAGGACGAGGGTGAGCAGGGTCAGCCAGCTCACCAGGCCGGGGGCGGCCCGGATCAGGCCCTGGGTGCCCCGATCCAGCACGTACTCGAGGAGGACGGCGGTGACGCCGACCGGAAGCATGACGCCGAGGGCCGTACGCAGCGGCCCGGCGAGGGCGCTGCGGCGACCCCAGCGCGCCGCGAACCGGGCCAGGAGCAGCGCCAACGCGGCGGTCAGGACCGTCAGCAGCGGCAACTGCGCACGTGTCGACCAGCTCACGGTCGTCGCGAGGAACCCGTTCACCACGACGGCCATCACGACCGCGCTGACCAGCACGATCCCGACGCCGGCGACCGGGGCGAGCAGCAGCGCGGCGGCGGTGCGCCCGGCCTGCCCGCGGACCGCGCGGACCGGCGAGCGGGCCGTCGGGTCGGCTGGCGGCGAGGCTCGCGGCGTAGCGGAGCATCCGCAGACGCTGCCGCTGCGCGGCCAGCACGTGCAGCTCCGCGCTCCACTCGCGACCCAGCTCGTCGCGGTACTCGGCGGGCCAGCGCCGGGTGGCCGCCCGGAGCAGGGCCTCGGCGAGCCGGCGGGTCACCACGCCGGTGCGCCCGTCGGCTCGGCGCCACCCCAGGACTGCCGTCCGTCGGTGGTCAGGGCGCGCAGCTCGGCGAGCGCCCGGCGGGCCGCGACGGCGCCTTCGGGGGTGAGCCGGTAGTAGCGGCGCGCGGGCCGGCCCTCGGCCGCGGGGTCGATCGCCTCCCAGTGCGCGTCGAGCCAGCCGGCGCTCTGCAACCGGTGCAGGACCGGGTAGAGCGTGCCGCTGGGCAGACCGGTGACCCTCATGAGGTCCAGCCCGTAGCACTCGATGCCGGGATCGGCGAGGAGGGCCGCGAGGACCTTGGCGACGGGGACGGTGATACGCACCGGCCCACTATATCGGAACTCTACATAGGGTCCAGCCCCGTTTCCGGGCCCGTCGTCGCGCACCCGCAGCCGCCGGCTGCCGACAGCGCTGGCGCGGCCTCGACAGGTGTCCTAAGAGGCCGACGGCATTCGCGACAGTTGCTCGGTGACCCGGCTCACTCCCCTGTCTAGCGTGCACGGTGGAGACCGCTTTCCCACGACCCCCGCCAACAGGGAGACCCGAATGAAGCTCACGCTCATCCGCCGATATCGCGGCCTCACCATGACGGCGGCTGTCGCGCTGCTCGCCACAGTCGCGCTGACCGCCTCATCGACGCCAGGGCCCGCCCAGGAGGTGTCGCTGGCCACCAGCACCCCCACCGGCCCGATGGAACTGCCCGACGAGTGGATGACCGCCCAGCGGATGAGCGACGGCAGCACCGATCTCTCCACCGCCAAGTACACGAAGGCCCGCGGCGAGGCCGACCTGGTCGCCGCGCACACCCGCAAGGCGTACCGGCACCTGGCCGAGCGGCCGTGGTCGTTCTTCGGCCCCAGCAACATCGGCGGCCGGGTCGTCGACATCGCCGTCGACCCGCAGGTGCCGGACCAGGTCTTCATCGCCGCCGCGTCCGGCGGGATCTGGCGCTCCGGCGACGCCGGCGCCACGTTCGAGACGGCCTGGCCGGACGACGGGACGCAGAGCATGGGCGCCGTCGCCATGACCAGCGACGGTGTCCTGTTCGCCGGCACCGGCGAGGCCCAGCCCGGCGGTGGCTCGATCACCTTCGGAGGCGACGGCATCTACCGCTCGACCGACCGGGGCAAGACCTGGCGGCACGTCGGCCTGCGCGACAGCCACGCCATCGCCCGCTTCGCCATCGACCCGACCGACGAGGACCGCATCTTCGCCGCCGCCAGCGGAAACCTCTTCAAGCCCGGCGGCCAGCGCGGCGTCTACCTGTCGGAGAACGGTGGCGACAGCTGGCGGCAGGTCCTCGCGCCGCCGAACCCCACGACCGGCGCCACCGAGGTCCTCATCGACCCGACCAACCCCCGCCGGATGTACGCCGCCATGTGGGACCACCTGCGCGAACCGCACCAGCGCACCTACGGCGGCCCGGGCTCCAGCCTGTGGCGCTCCGACGACGGCGGCCGGACCTGGCAGCGCATGACCAACGGCCTGCCCACCGACGCCGACCAGGGCCGCTGGGGTCTCGCGCTCGCCCCGAACGACCCCCAGCGCCTCTACGCGTACGTCGGCACCGCGCTCGGCCCGTTCCGCGCCTTCTACCGGTCCGACGACGGCGGCGACACCTGGACGCAGACCCCCGTGACCGCCGGCCAGGCGTCCCAGTCGACGTTCAGCTGGTGGTTCGGCAAGCTCTTCGTCGACCCCACCAACGCCGACCACGTCTTCCTGACGGGCGTGAACCTGATGCGCTCGACCAACGGCGCGCAGAGCTTCTCGTCGGTGGGCGGGGTGCACGCCGACCAGCACACGATGCGCTGGGACCCGAAGGTGCCCGGTCGGGTCTACCTGGGCAACGACGGCGGCTTCTACCGCTCCGAGGCCAACGGGGCCGGCGGTTGGGTGAAGTCGACCTACGAGCCGTACACGCAGTTCTACACGGTGGACGTGGCCGAGACCGACCCGGTGCTGAAGGTCGGCGGCGCGCAGGACAACGGCTGCAACCGCGGCTACACCGGCGTCGGCGGGCCGTGGTCCGCGATCGGCTGCGGCGACGGTCTCCAGGTGATCATCCACCCGGAGGACCCGACGATCGTCTTCGGCTGCAGCCAGTACGGCTCCTGCTACCGGTCGGAGAACTCCGGCGCCGCGCCGCGGCAGACCATCGGCGCCGGTCAGACGACCTCGGCCCGGCGCAACTGGCTCACGCCGCTGCAGTTCGACCCGAGCGACCCGGACGTCATGTACTACGCCGGCAACATCGTCAACCGGTCGACCGACAACGGTCGCACGTGGACGGCGATCAGCCCGGACCTCACCGGCGGCGGCCCCAACGACCCGTCCGGCTACCCGTGGGGCACGATCACGACGATCGCCGCCGCGCCCAGTGACGGCGACACGCTGTACGTCGGCACCGACGACGGCCGGCTGTGGTGGACCGACGACCTCGGCGGGACCTGGCACCAGGTCGACCCGGCGCAGCTGCCCGGCACGTGGGTCACCCGGGTGGCGGTGCACCCGACCGACGAGGACATCGCCTACGCGACGTTCTCCGGGTTCCGCTCCGGCAGCGACCGCCCGCACGTCATGATCACGCGCGACGGCGGCCGGACGTGGAGCGACATCGGCCAAGGCCTGCCGGACGCGCCGGTGAACAGCATCGTCCCGACCGCCGACGGCCTCCTGCTGGTCGGCACCGACGTCGGGGTGTTCATGTCGGCGTGGAACGGCGGCGAGTGGGCGGCGCTCGGCACCGACCTGCCGCAGGCGCCCGTCATGTACCTGCGGTACCACGAGCCCACCCGCCAGCTCACCTCGGCGACCTTCGGTCGCGGCGTCTACGACCTCACCGTGCCGAGGTGCCCCGCGGCCTCCACGAAGCTGCCGCTGAAGCCCACCGGCGTCGGCGTGGTCGGCGTCCTGTCCTCCTGCAAGAAGGCCTGATACCGGCCGGACCCGCGGCCCCGGCACGATGTGCCGGGGCCGCGGTCCGTCCAGCGGCGGTCAGCCGGCCCGGTACGCCCGGATGACGGTCTGGTCGATGCCGCTGCCGCCGTTGCCGTCCGCCTTCACCCGCAGGGAGACGGCCTGCCCGGCGGTGGGGCGCGGCAGGGCCGCGCGGTAGGTGTCCCCGTCCCGGGTGACCCGGGCGGCCCTCCACGTCGCGCCGTCGTCCGTGGACGTCCACACCTGGAAGGAGGTCACCTTCTGCGCCGGCACGCCCCGGGCCTGCCGGACCGTGAACTCGCCCGTGCCACCGACGATGTGGTTCCCGTCGTCCATCGGCAGCGCGTAGTCGACCGCGAGCAGCGGCAACGGCACGCTTCCCGTACCGGCGGGCCCGGCCGAGCGGAACGTCCAGGACGTGGTGACGCGGGTCGAGACGGGCAGCACGAGGCTCGTCTCGAGGTCGAACGTCAGCCGGTAGTCGGCCGCCTGCCGGGGCACCGTGAAGTCTGCCCGCGACGCGTTCCGCTCCTCGACCAGCGCGCCGTCGCGGTAGAGCGACAGTTTCCGGTTGAACCCGATCGTCCCGCCCTGGAGGCAGTCGGCGCGCCCGTGCTGGTCGGTGAGCATGGCGAGGTCGACGTGCAGGTTGCCCCGCGTCCGCGACGGCGCGGTGGCGCACGGGAACGCGTCGCCGATCGTCACGAGCCCGTCGACCCAGTCCGAGTGCAGCGGCTGGCGCGCCCAGATCCGCGACTGCCGGCTGCCGGGCCGGTAGCTGCGTACCTGCTCCTGGGCGGGAAGCCCGCCGTAGACGCCCTCGTCGAGGTAGAGGTAGCCCGGCGACAGGTAGTCGGTACGCCGCGTGGGCAGGCCGAACGTGCGCAGCTGCGTCAGGTACAGCCCGTCGGGCGCGTACATGGAGCGCCGCAGCGAGGTGAACATCTCCGGCGAGTCCACCTGCTGGAACCGCTGGTCGACGCGCGCGAGCCGGGTCCGCTCGGCCCGGCTCACCCGGTACGACGGGTCGGCCGGCACGCCGCCTTCGTACTCGTGGACGAGGTCGTAGGCGTAGGGGTCCGCCGTGCCCTGCGGTGACTGGAGGTAGAACGCGGCGTACGTGCGCAGCGACCCGATGCCGGGCCTGCGCAGCGGCGACACCGACACCTTCGCGCCGCCGCCGAGGCCGGTGACGCTGTTCCACCAGCTCAGGCCGTTCCTCGTGGTCTGCTGGAGGACGAACGACGTGAGGATCGGCGTGGTGGGCGCCCCGTCGACGGTCGCCGTCACGGGTCGTGCCGTCGCCGGGTCGAGGACGACGCTGCGGGCACCGGTGACCGACAGGTCGGTGGTGCCGACGTACGCGCCCGCCTGGGCGTCGGTGAGCGGGTCGTACGAGCTGAACGCGCCGGTGACCGCGTAGCGGCCCGGGGCGACCCGCACCGTCACCGAGCCGCCGGGCCGGAAGAACCCGTCACCGGCGGAGACGTACGGGTCGTCGAGGTTGGTCACCAGGACACCGACCCAGGTGTCGGCGCCCTCCGGCGCGTCGGCCATCGGCCTGGTGTCGACCGTCAGGTCGACCATGCGCGGCTCGACGTGGAAGCTGACCGGGGTGGTGGCGACCAGCCGGTGTCCGGGGCCCCGGGCCGTGACGGTGGCGATGTAGTAGCCCGGCCGTGCGGCCAGGGCGGCGCGGTCGACGCGCAACGTGGCGCGGGCGGTGGACCCGTGCGTGACGGTCACCCTGCTCGTGGTGAGCGTGAGCGCGCCGCGCGGTGCCGTGGTCCCGTCGTGGTTGACGGCGGTGACGTCCAGGTCGAGGGTGACGGTGGCCGGTGTGGTGTCGCCGGTCCAGGTCAGCGTCGTCTCGGCCGTGCCGGACTGCGGGTGGGTGAAGGTGCCGAGGTCTACCACGGGCTGCCCGCTGACCGGGCCGGACAGGGCGCGCGCGGCGTTGAGGCGTCCGGCGCCCACGGCGTACGGGTCGACGCCGGTCACGGGGTCGGCGGCGCCGACGAGCGCGGCCTTGAGCCGGTCGGGCGTCCAGTCCGGGTGCCGCTGGGCGAGCAGCGCGGCCGCGCCGGCGACGTGCGGGGCGGCCATCGACGTGCCGGTCGAGCCCTCGTAGTACCGGTCGATCGGGTCCTGCAGGTTCGTCCCGGCCGCCCGGGCGGCCACGATGTCGACACCGGGCGCCACCAGTTCCGGCTTGGCCACCGACGTGTCGACCAGCGGGCCGCGGCTGGAGAAGTCCGCGAGGGCGCCGTCCCGGTCGACCGCGCCCACGGTCAGGGCGGTGGTGGCCGAGCCCGGCGCGGAGATCCCGCCGCCGCTGTTGCCGGCGGAGATCACGAACAGGGCGCCGTGCGCACGGGTGGCGGCGTCGACGGCCAGCGCCAGCGGGTCGCTGCCGTCGTCCGGGTACTCACCACCGAGGCTCATGTTGACCACGTCGGCACGCTGCGCGGCCCACTCCACTGCGCGGATGATCTGCGAGTCGTCGCCGAAGCCGTTGTCGTCGAGGACCTTGCCGATCACCAGCTGCGCGTCGGGGGCCACGCCGCGCCGCTGCCCGTGGGCCGCCGCGCCGGTGCCGGCGATCGTGGACGCCGTGTGCGTGCCGTGGCCGTTGTGGTCGACCGCGTCGCCGCCGTCGACGGTGAAGTCGGCCTTCTCCACGACCCGGCCGACCAGGTCCGGGTGGGTGAAGTCCGCGCCCGTGTCGAGCACCGCGACGCGCACGCCCCGGCCGGTGTAGCCGGCCCGCCAGGCGTCCGGCGCGGAGACCTGCCGCAGGTTCCAGTCCAGGTCGTCGCCGTGGCCTGCCGCGCCCGCGGCGGTCGGTCGCGGGGCGGCGGCCGGCACGGCGCGCGGCGGCGCCGCCGGGAGGCCGGTGGCGCGGACCCTGCGGTCCAGCCAGACCTTCTTCGCTCCCGCCAGCAGCGGGTTCGCCGCCAGCCTCGCGGCCGCCGGGTCCTTCTTCGGTACGTGGCCCGCCACCGCGTCGATGATCGGCAGGTCGACGACGCCGTCCAGGGCCGCCACGCGGGCCGCCTTCGTGGCCGGCTGCACGATGACCGGCAGGGCGGACGTCTTCTCGTCGTCGTAGCCGTCGGCGATCAGCACCGACACGTCGAACAGGTCCGGGTCGAGCACCGGGCCGATCCGTGCCGCCACGCTGGCGGGTACGACGTGCAGGTGCCCGTCGGGCCCGCACCACCGGTGGAACACGGCGTTCGGGGTCGCCGGCTGCACCGACGCCTGCGGACAGCCGGTGCCGTTCGTCCGCGCCGTCACCACGTCACCGGTCAGCAGCGTGACCGTGTACGTCTCCGCGCCGACCCGGGTTCCGGCCACCGCTGTCGGGGCGGGGTCGCTGGGATCCGCCAGCGCCGGTCCGCCCGGGACGCCCACCGCCACCGTGGCCGACACGGCGACGGCCAGCAGCCATCGTGTTCTCTTGAGCATGCCGCTCCTTCATGGACTGACCCGGTCCGACGGGACCGGGCCGAAAAGTTGATCTCACGCTAGTCCGCGGAGCGGTCGCCGGGAACACGCATCGCGTACGCCGTGCGGTCACCGAGCGTTCAGGCCGGGCGGCCCCGAGAACGGCCGGCGGCCGCGGCGCTGGGTGCGCCGCGGCCGCCGGTTGGGGCAGGTGGTCAGCTGGTCGGCAGGACCGCCTGACCCTTGCGGTAGTTCTTGCCGTTGCCGTCGGGCTGGTAGTTGTTCTCGACGTTGCCCGCCGCGTCGACGGAGAACCAGTTGACCCGGGTGCCGGCCGGGACGGTCAGCGTCTCACCGCCCTCCCGGACGCCCGCCGAGCCGTAGAGGGTGGACTCGTAGGTCGGGGCGGCGCCGTCGAGGGTGTAGAAGACGGCGGCCGGCTCGGAGACGTCGAACGTCACGTTCACCATGCCCGGCGTCGAACTCGGCGCGACCGTGAGCGTGCTCTCCGGTCGCTTCTTGTCCGAGGCGTAGTCCCGCGCCACCCGCATGAGTTCGACGAGGCCGTTGGCGAACTCCATCGTCTCGTCGTGCGCCTCGTCCCACTGCGGCTGGAAGGAGGTGCCGACCTCGAAGTTCCAGGCGTAGATGCCGTACTTGTACCAGAGCATGTCGCCGGAGTTGCCCGCCGCCGAGTAGAGGACGTCGGAGATCGGGCCGGTGCGGGCCGGGGTCACGGCCATGTTGCGGTGCTGCTTGATGGCCGTGAGGATCCGGGAGGACGCGCCCCAGAAGAACGACTCGTCGGCGAGCGACGGGCGCGGCGCCGAGGTGCGGTCCGGCAGGGCGTACGCGCCGGGCGACCACATGAAGTAGTTGCCGGACGAGTGCAGGTTCATCGAGAACTTGATGTTCGGCCGGGACGCCAGCCAGTCGAGGTTCTTGTCCTCCGGCTCCGACAGCTCGCTCGGGCCGGCGTACGTGCCGCTGGTGCAGCTCGACGAGGCGCCCGAGTAGCCGTCGAACAGGCTGTACTCGGTGTAGTTGCGGTTGACGTCCACGCCCCAGGAGTCCCGGCCGAGGAAGTCGGCCGCGCCGGTCAGCGGGCAGTGGTTCGTCATGTTCTTGCGCTGGGAGTTGAAGTCGTAGAACGAGTAGTGGCCGCCGTCCGGGTTGATGGACGGGGCGATCCAGATGTCGAGGTTGTTGAGCAGCTGCTTGGTCCGGCCGTCGTGCGCGTAGTTGCGCAGCAGCCGTTCCGCGGTCTCGATGGTGACCAGCGGCGGCACCCACTCCCGGGCGTGCTCCTGGGCGTACGCGAGCACACCCGTCTTCGTGCCGTCGCGGTGCTTGCCGATGCGGATCGCGTACACCGGGTGCGGGTCGCGGGAGACGGAGGCCGGCGCGCTCAGGTCGTCGGTGAGCGGGGTCCGCGGGGCCGGCGCCACCACGCCGGTGCCCGGGCTGCCGCGGTAGGTGTACCCGCGCACGAGGGAGCCGGCGCCGCTGTTGAGCGCGGCGACGACCTGCGCGGCGGTGCTCGTGACCGCGCCCGCGGCGTCGGTGGCGAGGTTCACCCGGATGTGCGAGCCGGTGACGGTCACGCCGGTCGTCGCGTTGCCCGGGCCCGGGTTGGCCAGCTCGACGGAGATGTCGTTGCCGCCCTCGTGGCCCCAGGCGAGGGAGTCCACGGCGACGCGGCTGGCGTTGGCGGTGCCGAGCACGGCCTGGGCGTGCCGGCGGTAGCCGTTGGTCTTGTACGGCAGCTCGACGATCTCGGCCAGGTCGGGGAACTCGGCGGCGAGCTGGTGGATCCGCGCGTACAGCTCGGTCGGGGTGAGGTAGCTGGTGACGAAGTCCTTCTGGTACCCCGGGGGCTCCGGGCTGGTCTCCGGGGTGGGCAGCCACTCCTGCACCTTCGCGACCGCCACGTCACCGGTGGGGCTGGTGATCCGGACGTACTCCGGGCGGGCGGTCACCGTGGCGGCGCCGCGGTGGTAGAGGTAGACGCCGGCGTCGACGAAGCGGGAGATGGTCTGCGTGCCGCCGGAGCCCATGGCGGTGCCGGGGCCGCTGTCCCGTTCGACGGTGAGCGTGTTCGACGCCGTCTGGCCCTGCGCCCACTTCGCCTCGACGGAGAGGATCTGGCTGGTCCCGGACGTGTAGTAGTCCGCCCGGATGATCTTGACGTCGGAGACGTCGGGTGCCGTCGGGTCGGACGCCGCCGCGGCGAACTCGCGGTTCTCCGCCACGTGCGCGGCGATCGTCGCCTCGCGCTCGGCGATGCGGGCGCGGGAGTCCTCGGGACGGTACAGGGTGTCGCCCAGGGTGAAGCCGGCCGCGGTCAGCCGCGCGGCCTCGCTGGGGGTGACCACGGCGTGGGCGACCACGCCGTCCTCGGTGCGCTCGACGTGGTGGTCGAGGTCGACGCCCGTGGCGACGAGCGCGTCCAGCTCCGCGGTGCCGTCGAGCAGCACCTCGACGACGCTCGCCTGTTCGCCGGCGACCGGCCCGGCGTCGGCGGGCGCGGCGGGCTGCGGCGCCGTCGCGGCGGCCGGACTGACCAGCAGCACGACGGCCGTCGCGGCGGCCAGCGGAACGGGTAGACGACGTCGCCACCGTGGCGACTGGGGGTACGGCATGTGTTCACTGCCCTTCTGGCTCTTCGGCCGGCAGGCCGACGGAGGTGGCCGAGGGGCACGCCCGGGGTACGCGGCTCCATCGAATGGGTCGGGTGCGATCGTTGCGGTGACCGGGCACGCGACGTGGTGGACGGGACGGGTGGTGACAGAGCCGACCGCCGGCTGGACGCCGCGCATCGCCGACATGCGACGGGCCAGAACGTGATGACGCGGTGGCGGTCGGTGAACTGGGATCATCCTCAGTGGCCGGAAGTGATCTGTCAATCCCCTGGTGGGACGGTGGACGAGGGGCCGACGGCCCGGCCGCGTCGCCCGCCCGGTCAGCCGGGCCTGAGGTGGTTGCGGCGCGCCTTGCGCCCCGCTTCGTAGCCGGCGCGGGCGGCCCGCGCGGCGGCCGTCGTGGAGACCTCGGCGACCGGCACGTCCCACCAGGCGCCGCCCTCGGGGCCCGCCTCCATGGGGTCGGTGCGGACGTGGACGACCGTGGTGCGCTCCGAGGCCCGCGCCCGCGCCAGGGCGTCGCGCAGCTGCGCCGTGCTGTCGACCCGGATCAGGTCCGCGCCGAAGCTCGCGGCGTTGGCCCCGAGGTCCACCGGCAGCGGGTCGCCCGCCCGGTCGGTGTACGCGGTGCCGAGCCGCTGCGCGCCGACGCTCTCCGAGAGCCGGCCGATCGACGCGAACCCCTGGTTGTCGACGAGCACCACGACCAGCTTCACGCCCTCGGCCACGGCCGTGACCAGCTCGCTGGGCAGCATCAGGTACGAGCCGTCGCCCACCAGCACGAAGACCTCGCGCTCCGGTGCGGCCAGCTTCACCCCGATCCCGCCGGCGATCTCGTAGCCCATGCACGAGTAGCCGTACTCGACGTGGTAGCTCTTCGGGTCGACGCCGCGCCAGAGCCGGTGCAGGTCGCCCGGCATCGAGCCGGCCGCGCAGACCACCACGTCCCGGGGCCCGGCCGCCTCGTTCACCGCGCCGATGACGGCCGTCTGGGTGGGCCGCGCGTCGGGCGCGGACCGCCGCGCGGCGTCGGCCACGGCCGTCCACCGCCTCGTCAGCTCGGTCACCTCGTCGCGGTACGCCGCCGCCGTGGCCCATCCGGCGCAGGCCGCGTCGAGGGCCGCGAGGCTCTCCCGGGCGTCGCCGACGACCTGCGTCCCGGACAGCTTCGCCGCGTCGAAGCCGGTGACGTTCAGGTTGACGAACCGGGCGCCGTCGCCGAAGAGGGTGCCCGAGGCGGTGGTGAAGTCGCTGTACCGGGTGCCGACCCCGATCACCAGGTCGGCGTCGGCCGCGACGGTGTTCGCGGCCGTGGTGCCGCTGACGCCGAGGGCGCCGAGCGCCAACGGGTGGTCGTGCGGCAGGGTGCCCTTGCCCGCCTGCGTCTCCGCCACCGGCACCCCGTGCGCCTCGGCGAACCGGCGCAGCGCGTTGCACGCTCCGCTGTAGACGACGCCGCCGCCGGCGACCAGCAGCGGTCGGCGCGCCGCCGTGACGACGCGGGCGGCCCGGTCGACCGCCGCCCGGTCGGGCCGGGGGCGCGGCACGTGCCACACCCGTTCGGCGAACAGCTCCGCCGGCCAGTCGTACGCCTCGGCCTGCACGTCCTGCGGGAGGGCGAGGGTGACCGCGCCGGTCTCGACGGGATCGGTCAGCACCCGCATGGCGGCCAGCAGGGCCGCGGGCAGCTGTTCGGGCCGGTTGATCCGGTCGAAGTAGCGGGAGACCGGGCGCAGGGCGTCGGTGACGCTCACGTCGTACGAGCGCGGGTCCTCCAGTTCCTGCAGGACGGGGTTCGCCACGCGGGTGGCGAAGATGTCGCCGGGCAGCAGCAGCACCGGCAGCCGGTTGATGGTCGCGCCGGCCGCCCCGGTGACCAGGTTGGTCGCCCCCGGCCCGATCGAGGTGGTGCAGGCCAGGGTGCTCATCCGGTCGGTCATCCGGGCGTACGCCGCCGCCGTGTGCACCATCCCCTGCTCGGTGCGGCACAGGTGGTAGGGCAGGTCCACGTCGGTGCTGGCCAGCGCCTCGCCGACGCCCGCCACGTTGCCGTGGCCGAAGATGCCGAAGCAGGCCGGGACGAGGCGCCGTCGCACCCCGTCCCGTTCGGACCACTGCCTGGCGAGGAACGTCACCAGCGCCTGGGCCACCGTCAGTCTGGGCATCACGCCTCCCGGGTCGTGGGGCCGGCGAGCGGCAGCCGCGGGTCGACCGGTTGCCCGGCCCAGCTGCCCCGGATCCACGCGTGTCGCGGATCGTCCACGCAGGCCATGGTGCGGACCGGACCGGGCCCGGCCAGCACGTTGAGGTAGTAGAGGTCGTAGCCGGGCGCGGCCATCGACGGGCCGTGGTAGCCGTACGGGACGAGCACCACGTCGCCCGCGCGCACCTCGGCGAGGACGTCGATCGGGCGGCGGTCGGTGCCGTACACCCGCTGGTAGCCCACCGGCCCGGCGGGGTCGCCGGGCCGTCCGCCGGCGACCTCGAAGTAGTAGATCTCCTCGAGCGCCGCCTCCTGCCGGCCGCCGTCGTGGACGCGGTCCTCCTCGTGCTTGTGCGGCGGGTACGACGACCAGTTGCCGCCCGGCGTGAGCACCTCGACGGCGACGAGCCGGTCGCAGTCGAAGGCGTCCGGGGCGCAGAAGTTGTTGACCTGCCGGCTGGCCGGGCCGGCGCCGCGCAGCTCCACCGGTACGTCCCGGGCGGCGCTGTAGCGGAGCGACAGCCGCCGGGCGGCCCGGGCCGACGGCAGGGCGACGCGTCCGGCGCCCTCGACGGTGACGGTGGCGTCCCGCGGCACGTACGCGAAGTCGGTGACGGCGGCGAAGACCGACGCCCGCCCGGCCAGCCGGATCCGCAGCCCGTCGCAGTGGACGGTCGCGGCGCCGGCCAGCGGCAGCACGAGCATCTCCTCGTCGCCGGTGTCGAACGTGACCGTGGCGCCGTCGGCCAGGGTGAGCACCCGCAGGCCGGCGTGGCGCCAGCCGGCCCGCTCGGGGGTGATCTCCAGCGCCCAGGGTGGGCGGGCGGTGCTGCCCCAGGGCAGGTGGGCCTCGGCGGTCCTCACGCGCGGCCGCCCTGCTGCGCGGCGGCGCGGTCGTCGTCGCGCCCGGTGGGCAGCAGTGAGCCGGCCAGGTCCACCGCGGCCGCCACGTCGTCGTCCGGTGGGTAGAGCAGGGCGCGGCCGACGACGAGCCCGCGCACGCCGGGCAGCCGCAGCGCCCGTTGCCAGCGCGCGTACACCGTGTCGGGCGCCTCCACGGGGTCGCCGCCGAGCAGCAGCACCGGGAGGGTCGTGGCGGCCATCACCTGCTCCATCTCGTCGATGGCCGGCAGCTTCAGCCAGGTGTACGCGCTCGTGGCGCCGAGCGCCTGGCCGACGCTGACCCCCTTGACGACCGCCTCGGGCCGCAGGTCGGGGTGGACGCGGCCGTCGGTGCGCGTGACCCACAGCGGCTCGACGAGCGCCACCGTGCGGTGCGCGGCGAGGGCGGTGACCGCCCGGGCGCACGCCTGGAGGGTGGAGGCGGTGGCCGGGTCGTCCGGGTCGATGCGGCAGAGCATCTTGCCGCCGTCGTAGCGCATCGCGGCGATGCTGTCGGCGTCGTAGGCGGTGAACCGGTCGTCGAGTTCGAACCGGGCGCCGGAGAGGCCGCCCCGGTTCATCGACCCGATGGCCAGCCGGTCCTCCAGTGCGCCGAGCAGCAGCAGGTCCTCCAGGATGTCGGGGGTGCCGAGCACCCCGTCGACGCCCGGACGGGACAGCGCCAGGCGCAGCCGGTCGAGCAGGTCGGTCCGCCCGGCCATGGCCATCGGCCGGTCGCGTACGCCGAGGGCGGCCCGGGCCGGATGGTCGGCGGCGATGATGAACAGCGGCCGTCCGGGCTCCGGCCACGGCCGGCGGACGCGGCGGGCGGCCGCCTCGGCGATCGCCTGTGGCCGGTGGGCGCGGGTGCGGGTCAGGGCGTCGTACTCGGTGCTCACCGGTCTTCTCCTCCCCCGGCGCCGGTCGGCGGCACCGGTTGCGGCTGGACGGCGTGCAGCAGCGCCAGGGTCTCGTCCTCGTCGGGCATGGCGGCGGAGCAGGCCAGGCGGGAGGCGACGATGGCGCCGGCCGCGTTGGCGAAGCGCAGCGTCCGCTCCAGCGGCCACCCGCGCAGCAGGCCGAGGCAGAGCGCGCCGCCGAACGCGTCGCCGGCCCCGAGCCCGTTGACCACCGTCACGGGCACCGGCGGCACGCGGACGGTCTCGGTGGCGGTGCGCGCGAGCACGCCGTCGGGTCCGAGCTTCACCACCGCCAGCCGGGGCCCGCGTCGCAGGAGCAGGCCGGCGGCCCGCTCCGGGTCGCGCGTGCCGACGGCCACCTCCACCTCGTCCAGGTTGCCCACGGTCACCGTGACGTGGGGCAGCACCTCGGCGACCGCCGCGGTGGCCGCCGCCGGGTCGGGCCAGAACATCGGCCGGTAGTCGAGGTCCAGCACGGTGTGGGCCCGACCGCCGCGGATCGCGAGGGCGGCCGTGTGCGCGGACCGGCTCGGCTGCTGGCAGAGGCCGGTGCCGGTGAGCCAGAGGACGCGGGCGGAGGCGATTGCGTCCGCGTCCAGCTCGTCGGGCCGGATCTGCAGGTCCGGGGCGGTCGGGGTGCGGTAGAACCAGAGCGGGAAGTGGTCGGGCGGGAAGATCTCGCAGAAGGTCACCGGGGTGGGCATCCCCTCGACCGGGCGGACCTGGCTGTCGTCGACGCCGAACTCCCGCAACGCCCGGTGGACGTAGTCGGCGAAGGCGTCCGCGCCGGTGCGGGTGACGACTCCGGCGCGCAGGCCCTGCCGGCTGGCGGCCACGGCAACGTTGGTGGGGCTGCCGCCGAGGAACTTGCCGAACGTCTCCACCTCGGCCAGCGGTGTGCCGATCTGCAGCGGGTAGATGTCCACCCCGACCCGGCCGATGGTGAGCACGTCCAGCATGCCGCGTCCTCCGTCCCGGCCGGCGCGGGTGCGCGGGCCAGCGCTGTCCCTGATTGGTAACAGCGCCGCTGAGTTGTGTCAATGTGTTGTCATGACATCCGCCCTCTGCGGTGGGTGATCGCTTCGGTACAGTGGCGTCCGTTCGTCGTGCCCCGAGAATCCGCGTCCTTCGTCAGCGAGGAGATGCCGTGACCGGCCCCGAGATCGCGGTCGACCGGAGCAGCCCGGTCCCGCTCTACTTCCAGGTCGCCGAGCAGTTCGCCGCGGCCATCCAGCGCGGTGAGCTGGCCCCGGGCGACCGGCTGGACAGCGAGTTGCAACTCGCCGACCGGCTCGGCCTGTCCCGGCCCACCGTCCGCCAGGCGATCCAGCACCTGGTCGACAAGGGACTGATCGTGCGCCGGCGGGGGGTGGGCACGCAGGTGGCACGCGGCGAGGTACGCCGGTCGGTGGAGCTCACCAGCCTCCACGACGACCTGCTGCGGGCCGGCCGGAAACCGTCGACCTCGGTGCTGGAGCTGACCACCGTGCCCTGCCCGTCCGCGGTGGCGGCGGCCCTCGACGTCGCCGTCGGCAGCGAGGTGTGGCACCTGCGCCGGCTGCGCTTCTCCGACGGCGAGCCGCTCGCCGTGATGGAGAACTGGCTGCCGGCCGACCGCGTCCGGCTCACCATGGACGGGTTGCAGGCCGGCGGCCTCTACGCGACCCTGCGTGCCGCCGGCATCCGCATCCGCGGCGCCCACCAGCGCATCGGGGCGCGGGCGGCGACCGCCGCCGAGGCCCAGATGCTCGGCGAGCGGCGGGGCGCGCCCCTGCTCACCATGACCCGCACGGCGTACGACGACCAGGGGCGCTTCGTGGAGCACGGCGCCCACATCTACCGGGGCACGCGCTACTCACTGGAGGTGACCGTCGCCGAGCGGTGAGCAGTGGCGACGGTGGATGTTTCGCGCTCATTTCAGTGACAGGTATTTACGTCGTCAGGCTGTCATGACATTGTGGCCGCAAGCACGCCGGTTGGTGACCTGCGGCCGGCGGGCTACCCGCGAGTCTCTTCGAAGTCTCTCCTTGCGAAGGGAAGCAGCCCATGTCAGCCAAACCGAGACACGCACTGGGCGTGCTCGCCGCGTTCACCGCCGTCGCCCTCGCCGCCACGGCCTGCGGTGACTCGTCCGAGCCCGCCGGCAAGGACGCGAAGAACATCACCCTCACCATCGCCGCCAACTCCATCGTGGGCGGGAAGAACTCCGCGGGCGCGGAGTGGATCGAGAAGTGGGTGATCCCCCGGTTCGTCGAGGCGCAGAAGGCCAAGGGCGTCACCGCGAAGGTCACCTTCGTCCCCAGCGGCGTCGACGACGAGCAGTACAAGACCAAGATCGCGCTCGACCTGCGCTCGAAGGGCGGCGCCGACGTCATCGCGCTGGACGGCATCTGGGTCGGCGAGTTCGTCCAGGCCGGCTACCTCAAGCCGCTGTCCGACGTGGCCGGCGGCGAGGTGGACTCCTGGGAGGGCTGGTCGCAGATCCCGGAGACCGTGCAGGGCCTGGGCTCCTTCGAGGGCAAGCGGTACGGCATCCCGCTGGGCACCGACGGCCGCGTCCTCTACTACAACAAGAAGCTCTTCGCCCAGGCCGGGCTCCCCGCCGAGTGGCAGCCGACGAGCTGGCAGGAGATCCTCGACGCCGGCGCCAAGCTCAAGACTCTGCCGGGCGTGACCCCCATCCAGATCAACGCCGGCACGGCCATGGGCGAGGCCACCACCATGCAGGGCGCGCTGCCCCTGCTCGCCGGGGCGGGCGGGGAGATCTACGCCGACGGCAAGTGGGCCGGCGCGACCCAGCCGGTGAAGGACATGCTGGACTTCTACGCGAAGGTCTACGGCGGCGGCCTCGGCGACCCGAAGCTCCAGCAGGAGGCCAAGGGGCGCGACAAGTCCTTCGCGGAGTTCGCGGCCGGCAAGATCGGCATCCTCGCCGAGGGCGACTACTTCTGGCGCAGCGTCGTCAACCCCACCAGCGGCATCGCCAAGATGGCCGACCGCGACACCACCGTCGGCTACGCGCTGATCCCCGCGAAGCAGCCCGGCGCCGGCATCCGCGGCCAGGACTTCGTGAGCATGTCCGGCGGCGGCGTACGGGTACTCAACCCCCACTCGAAGTTCCCGTCCCAGGCGTGGGAGCTGCTGTCGTTCATGCACTCCGCCGAGGGGGTCAAGGCCGAGCTGGCCGGCGAGAAGCGGATCACCGCCCGCACGGACGTCAACAAGGAGGTCCTCGCGGGCGACCCGATGCTGAGCTTCATCACCGAGAAGGTCCTGCCCGTCACCGCGTACCGGCCGCCGCTGGCCGTGTACCCGCAGGTGTCGGTGGCGCTGCAGGAGGCGACCGCCGCCGCCGCGTCCGGCACGAGCGCCGACCAGGCGGCCGCCGCGTACCAGAAGAAGGTCGAAGGGATCGTCGGTGGCCCCGGTAACGTCACCTCCTGACCAGGCGGTGAAGGGGCGGCGCCGGGCCACCGGCGCCGCCCCCGACGCCGCCGGCCTCGGCCGGGCCCGCGCCACCGGGTTCCTCGTGCCGGGCATGGTGCTGATCCTGCTCTTCCTGGTCGTGCCGGCCGCGTGGACGATCTACCTGGGTGTCACCAACTACCGGCTCACCGGCCTGGCCGCCGCCAACCCCGAGGTCGTCGGGCTGGACAACTACACCCGGGCCCTGACCGACGAGCGGTTCCGCAGCTCGCTGGTGCTCACCCTCCAGTTCGTGCTCGGGTCGGCGGTCATCGGCCAGGCCGGGCTCGGCTTCGCCATCGCGTACGCGCTGCGCGACCGCCGCGGCCCGCTGCGCCGCCTGGTCGAGGGGTTCGTGCTGCTGTCCTGGATCCTGCCCAGCTCGGTGGTCGCCTTCCTCTGGATCGCCCTGCTCGACCGCGACGGCGGGACGCTCAACGCGCTGCTCGGCATCCCCGGCACGGCGTGGCTGCTCGACCACCCGATGCTGTCGATCATCGTGTTCAACACCTGGCGCGGGACGGCGTTCTCGATGATGCTCTACGCCGCGGCCCTGGAGAACGTGCCCCGCTCGCACCTGGAGACCGCCCGGCTGGCCGGCGCCGGCACCTGGCAGCAGCTGCGCGACGTGGTCTTCCCCCGCATCCGCGGGCACGTGTTGACGAACCTCCTGCTCATCAGCCTCTGGACGTTCAACGACTTCGCGCCGTTCCTCATCACCGCGGGCGGGCCCGAACAGCGGTCGGAGATCCTGCCGGTCTACGTCTACAAGGTGGCGCTGTCCGGCGGCGAGCTGGGCTTCGGCGCCGCCATCTCGTTCGTCATGCTGCTCATCAACCTGGTCATCGCGCTGGTCTACCTGCGGATGCTGGGTCGGCGGAAGGAGACGGCGTGAGCACCGCGACCCGGACCGCCCCGGCCCGCACCGACCGTCCGGCGCCCGGCGCCGCGCCGGTCGCCGTACGGCACGTGCTCTCCCGCATCGGGCGCTACGTCTTCCTCTGCGCCGTGCTCGGGTTCTTCGCGCTGCCGCTGCTGTGGCTCGCCACCGCGCCGTTCGACGAGACGCCGACGATCACCGCGTCGCTGCCGCGGTTCACCCTGGACAACTTCCGGGCCCTGCTCGACAACCCGTACGCCCTCAGCTCGCTGCTCAACTCGGTCTACCTGGCCGCCGGCACGGCCGTGCTGGTGGTGACGTTCGCGGCGCTGGCCGCGTACGCGCTGAGCCGCGTGCGGGTCCCCGGGCGGGACGCGCTGCTCTACGGGCTGCTGCTGCTCTCCTCGATCGTCACCGGCACGGCCACCATGGTGCCCCTGTTCGAGCTGGCCTTCCGGCTCAACCTCATCGACTCGCGGCTCGGCGTCATCCTGATCCTCAGCGGCGGGCTGCTCCCCGCCGCGATCTTCATCCTCAAGGACTTCATGGACGCCACGCCGACGTCCTACGAGGAGTCGGCGCGGGTCTTCGGCGCCAGCCCGCTGCAGATCATGCGGCACATCGTGGTGCCCGTGGTCCGGCCCGGCCTCGCCACCGTGGGCGTCTGGGCGGTCGCCAACGTGTGGGGCAACTTCCTGGTGCCGTTCCTGCTGCTGCGCGGGCCGGAGAAGGCGCCCGCCGCGGTCATCATGTACACCCTCTACACCGAGGGCGGGCAGGCCGACCTGCGGCTGCTCTCCACGTTCTCCCTGCTCTACTCGCTGCCGGTGGCGCTCATGTTCGTCTTCGTCAGCAGCCGGTACGGATTCCGCTTCCACGGAGGGATCAAGCGCTGATGTCCGCCATCACGATGCGCGAGCTGACCAAGGTCTACCCCAACGGGGTACGCGCCCTGGACGCCCTCGACCTGGAGATCGCCGACGGCGAGTTCTTCGCCCTGCTCGGTCCGTCCGGCTGCGGCAAGACCACCCTGCTGCGCACCATCGCGGGCCTGGAGACCGCGTCCGGTGGGCGCGTGCACATCGGTGAGCGGGACGTCACCGCGCTGCCGCCGGGCCGGCGCGACGTCGCGATGGTCTTCCAGGACTACGCGCTGTTCCCGCACATGACCGTGCAGGACAACATCGCCTACCCGCTGCGGATCAAGAAGGTCGACCGCCGCGCCCGCGCCGACAAGGCCGCCGAGACCGCCGACGAGCTGGGGCTCGGCGCGCTGTTGCAGCGCCGCCCCGGGCAGCTCTCCGGCGGGCAGCAGCAGCGGGTCGCGCTGGCCCGGGCGATGGCCTGCCACCCGCAGGTCTTCCTCCTCGACGAGCCGCTGTCCAACCTGGACGCCCGCCTGCGGCTGGAGGCCCGCACCTTCCTCAAGCGGCTGCAACGCGAACTCGGCGTCACCACCGTCTTCGTCACGCACGACCAGGCCGAGGCGCTCGCCCTCGCCGACCGGATCGCCGTCATGGAGGGCGGCCGGATCCGGCAGGTCGGCACCCCCACCGAGGTCTTCCGCCGCCCGGCCAACACGTTCGTGGCCGGGTTCATCGGCTCCACGCCGATGAACCTCGTCGACGCCGAGGTCCGCGACGGCGAACTCGTCGTCGCCGGCACCCGGCTGCCGGTGCCCGAGGGCGTCCAGGTCACCGACGGCGAGAAGCTGACCTACGGCGTACGCCCCGAGTACCTCGACCACACCGCCGAACCGGCGTCCGGCGGCCTGCGCGGACGGGTGGTGGTCGTGGAGAACCTGGGCAGCTTCTCGCTGGTCTCCCTCGACCTGCAGCCCGCCGACGCGCCGGCCGGCGACACCCCCGGCACCAGCGTCCAGGTCGTCGTCCCCGAGGGGCGGGAGCCGGCGCCGGGTGACACCGGGTGGGTGGTGCCCCGGCCGGGCCGGTCCCTGCTCTACCGGGACGGGGAGCTGGTCACCCCCACGGCGACCCCGGCCGTGCCCGCCGCCCGCACCGCCGCCGGCGCCGAGCAGTGACCACCCACCGGGGCCGCTGGACCCTCGCCGACCGGGCCGACGCCGTACTGCGGGAGCTGCCGGTCACCGTGCCGCCCGGCACCGCCGCGCTGACCGTACGGCTCGATCACCCGCGCGACGCGGGGGTGATCGACCTCGGTTGTCTCGGCCCGGCCGGTTTCCGCGGCTGGTCCGGTGGCGCCCGGGACACGTTCACCATCACCGCCGGCTGGGCCACCCCCGGCTACCTTCCCGGCGAGCTGGAGCCCGGCGAGTGGCGGGTGCTGCTGCGGCTGCACCGGATCCCGCCCGAGGGGCTCGACTACGAGGTGACCGCGACGGTCGCCACCACCGCACCGCCGCAACCACCGCCGCCGGCCGCGCCGCCCCGTCCGGAGCGCCCGCCGCGGCGCGACCTGCCCGCCGTGGACGGCCTCCGCTGGATCGCCGGCGACCTGCACGCGCACACCGTGCACAGCGACGGGTCGTGCACCATCGACGAGCTGGCCGCCCTCGCGGCCGGCCGCGGCCTGGACTTCCTCGCGGTCACCGACCACAACACGGTCAGCCACCACCCGTGGCTGCCGGCCGCGTCCGCCTGGTACGGGATCGCCCTGGTGCCCGGGCAGGAGGTCACCACCGACCGTGGCCACGCCAACGTGTTCGGGCCGGTCGGCTGGGTGGACTTCCGCCGGCCGCCGGACGAGTGGCGGGCCACCGCCGAGCGGGCCGGCGGGGCGATGTCGGTCAATCATCCCCTCGGCGGCGACTGCGCCTGGCGGCAGCCGCTGACCGACCGGACCCGGCTGGCCGAGGTGTGGCACTCCGGCTGGTGGGACCGCACCTGGGGCGCCCCGCTGGCCTGGGCCCGGGCGTGGCGCCCCGACGTGGTGCCCGTCGGCGGCAGCGACTTCCACCGTCCCGGCGACGACGCCCCACCCGGCTCCCCGACGACCTGGCTGCTGGTCGACCCCGACCGGCCCGTCGAGGCCGCGGTGGTCGACGCGCTGCGCGCCGGCCGTACCGCCGTCTCCGCGGGCCCGGACGCGCCTCTGCTCCTGCGCGTCGGCGACGAACTGTTGGCCCTGGACGCGGACGGCGCGCTGCTCGAACACCCCGACGGGCGCCACCGCGTCGTACGCGGCGACCGGTGCCGGTTCCCCGCCGGCGACGGCCTGCACGTCCTGGAGTCCCACCGCATGGAGGTGATCGCACTGTGCAGCTGACCGGACGGACCCGGGTGGCCGGCGCACCCGTGAACCACGGCATCTACCAGCCCGACGAGGTGGAGTTCGGCCCGGACGACCTGCTGGCCTCGCTGGCCCGGGACGGGTACGACGGGGTGGACTCCGGGCCGATCGGCTACCTCGGCACCGGCGACACGCTGGCCCGCCGGCTCACCACGGCGGGCCTCGGTCTGGCCGGCGGGTGGGTCGACCTGCGCTACGCCGACCCCGACGGCTTCGAGGCCGACCTCGCCCAGCTCGACGCGGCCCTCGACGCGTTCACCGCGGCGCCGGTGGACGACCCGCGCTTCGCGCCCCGGCCCACGCTCGCCTGCCCCGGCGACCCGGCGCGCATGGCCCGGCCCGGCGTCCCCGCCGACCCGGGCTCCGGGCTGCCGGCCGGGGACTGGCCCGCCTTCGCCGCCCGCGTCCAGCGGGCCGCCGACCGCTGCCGCGAGCGCGGCCTGGAACCGGTCTTCCACTACCACCTCGGCACGCAGGTGGAGAGCGAGGCCGAGGCCGACCGGCTGCTGGAACTCACCGACGTCAACGTGTGCCTGGACACCGGGCACCTGTTGCTGGCCGGCGGCGACCCGGTCGCGGCGGCGCGCCGCTGGGCCGGGCGCATCGCGCAGGTCCACCTGAAGGACGCCGACCTCGCCGTCCACGAACGGGTCCGCGCGGCCGGCGGCGGCCTCACCGACGTGGTGGCCGCCGGCGGGTTCTGCCCGCTCGGCGCGGGCGACGTCGACTTCGCCGGCGTCCTCGCCGCCCTCGACGAGGGCGGCTACACCGGCTGGCTGGTCATCGAGCAGGACGCCCCGGCCCGGGGCCGCGACCTCGACCGGACCCGCGCGGACCAGGCCGCGAACCTGAGCTGGCTGGCGGGGGTGCGGCGATGACCGAGCCGGGCAAGCGGATCCGGATCGCGGTGGCGGGCCTCGGCATCATCTCCCGCACGGTGCACCTGCCCCTGCTGCAACGCCGCGACGACCTGTTCGACGTGGTCGCCCTCTGCGACCTCTCCCCCACCCGGGTCACCGAGCTGGGCGGCCGGTACGGCGTCGAGGACGGCCGCCGCTACACCGACGCGGCGGCGATGCTCGCCGACGGCGGGTACGACGCCGTCCTGCTGGCGACCTCCGGCTCCCACGGCGACCTGGCCGCGCAGGCCCTGCGCGCCGGCCTGCCGGTCCTGTGCGAGAAGCCCCTCGCCTACACCCTCGCCGAGGCGGACCGCCTCGCCGAGCTGGGCGGCGGCACGCCGGCGCTCATGGTCGGCTACATGAAGCAGTACGACCCGGCGGTCGCCGAGGCCGCCCGCCTGCTCGACGACCTCGGGGGGCCCGAACGGGTGCACGCCGTGGAGGTGACCGTGCTGCACGCCGGCGGCGACCGGCAGCTCGCGTTCGCCAACCTGCCGCCGGCGCCCGGCGACGCGCCGGCCGGCGAGGCGGCCCGGCTGCGGGCGGCCGACGAGGCCCTGCTCGACGCCGCCGTCGGCGCCGACCCCCGCGCCCGGACCCTCTACCGGATCCTCGTCAACAGCGTCTGCCACGACCTGTCGCTGCTGCGGCTGTTCACCGGCGCACCGGCCACCGTGGACCACGTGACGACCTGGCCGGTACGCCCCGGCGGGCCGGCCGAACCCTCGGTGGACATCAGCGGGCAGCTGCCCGGCGGCGGCCGGTACGGGATCCGCTGGCTCAACCTGCCGGACTACCCCGCCTACCGGGAGACCGTGACGCTGCACCACGCCCGCGGCTCGCTGGAACTGGTCTTCCCGTCGCCGTACCTGCTCAACGCGCCGACCGCGCTCACCGTGGTCGACGACCACGGCGGCGGCGAGCGGCGCAGCGTGTTCCGGTCGGTCACCGAGGCGTTCGAGCAGGAACTGGTCGCCTTCCACGCGATGGTCACGGCGGGCGCCGCCCCGCTGACCGGCATCGACGGGGGCGCGGCCGACATACGGACCAGCCAGCAGGTGGTACGCCGCTACGGTGAGCTGACCGGGGTGGCGATCGGCGGAGAGGCGGCGAGCTGATGGCGCAACCGACCGAGATCATCGTGGTTCCGCACACCCACTGGGACCGCGAGTGGTACGAGCCGTTCCAGCGGTTCCGCCTGCGGCTGGTGGCCCTGCTCGACGAGGTGTTCGACCGGATGGCGCGCGACGAGCGGCAACGGTTCACACTCGACGGGCAGCTCGCCGCCGTCGACGACTACCTGGAGGTCCGCCCGGAGCGGCGGGGCCAGGTGGTCGACCTGGTCCGCGCCGGCCGGCTCGCCGTGGGCCCGTGGCAGATCCTGCTGGACGAGTTCCTGTGCAGCGGGGAGAACATCGTCCGCAACCTGGAGCGCGGGTTGACCCGCAGCGCCGAGCTGGGCGGCGCCATGCCGGTCGGCTACCTGCCCGACATGTTCGGCCACATCGCGCAGATGCCGCAGATCCTCGCGGGTGCGGGCCTCGCCCACGCCTGCGTGTTCCGTGGCGTGCCGGACCGGGTGCGGACCCACGCGTTCGCCTGGCAGGCCCCCGACGGCACCACGATCCGCACCGAGTACCTGCCGGGCGGGTACGGCAACGCGGCCGGCATCATGGACGACCCAGCCCTGGTCACCCGCCGGGCCACCGACCTGGCCGCCCGGCTCGCCGCCTGGCGGCCGCAGGGCGCCACCGGCCCGGTGCTCGCCATGTACGGCACGGACCACGCCGCCCCCGCCCCGGACGCGCCCGACCGGCTGGCGGCCGCGGACGTCGACGGCGTGGCGCTGCGCCTGGGCACCCTCGCCGAGTACTTCGCCACCCAGCCGACCAGCGTCGACGGACTGCCGACCGTATGCGGGGAGCTGCGGTCGCACGCGCGGGCCAACATCCTGCCCGGCGTCATCTCGGTGCGCGCCCACCTCAAGCAGGCGATGGGGCGCGCGGAGCGCCGGGTCGAGCGGTACGCGGAGCCGCTGGCCGCGCTGTTCCACGATCCGTCCGTCCAGCGCTTCCTCGACATGGCGTGGGCCCGGCTGATCGACGCGAGCTGCCACGACTCGGTGACCGGCTGCGGGTGCGACGAGACCGCCGAGCAGGTGGCGGCCCGGCTCGCCGAGGCCGACCAGCTCGGCCGCGCCGTCTGCGACCTGGTCGGCGCGCGGCTCGCCGCGGCGGTGCCCCGCGACGGGTACCTGCTGTTCAACCCGAGCCCGGCGCCCCGGACGGCGCTGGTGCGCCTCGACGTCCAGGCCCCGACCGGGGCCGGCGGGGCGCCGGCCGGGGACGCGGTGGCGTTGGCCACGGCGGACGGGCGGACGCTGCCCGCCCAGGTGCTCGACCGGGCCCGCACGGTGCTCGCCGACGAGGTGGTGCCCGCCGCCGACCTGCCCGCGGTGCTCACCCGCGTGCACGGCACCGAACTGTACGGCCAGGAGGTCACCGGCTGGTCCGTGTCGCCGGCCGACGCCACGCTCACGTTCGAGGTGGCCCGGCACGGTGACCCCGCCTTCGACGTCGAGGACGTGCGGCTGGCGCTCGCGGAGGCCGCGCCGGCCGACCGGTGGCGGGTACGGATCGTCGCGGCGCCCCGGATGACCGTCGCGGCCCTGGTCGACGTGCCGGCGCTCGGCCACGCCGCGGTGCGGCCCGTGGCGGGTCCACCCGCCGCGGCGGAGGCCGGGCCGCCCGCGGGGGCCCCCGACGGCGCCCCGCGACCGCCGGCCGTGTCGACGGTCGACGACCGCGCCCTGGACAACGGCCTGCTGCGCGTCGACGTGGCCGGCGACGGCACGCTGCGACTGTCCACGCCGGACGGGCTCACCGTGGACGGGGTGGGGCGGATCGTGGACGGCGGCGACGTGGGCGACAGCTACAACTACGCCCCGCCGGCCGCCGACGAACTGTTCGACAAGCCCCGGGCGGTCCGCGTCGTGCCGCGCCACCGCGGGCCGCTGCTCGCCGTCCTCGACGTGGTACGCGAGTACCGCTGGCCCGTGGCGGCCGACGTCGACGCGGGTTCCCGGGCGGTGGACCGGGAGGCGATCGTCGTCACCACCCGCGTCGAGCTGCGGGCCGGCGAGCCGTTCGTCCGCCTGCGGGTGGAGTTCGACAACCGCTGCGACGACCACCGCGTACGCCTGCACCTGCCGCTGCCGTCGCCCGCCTCCGTGTCGTACGCCGAGGGGCAGTTCGCGGTCGTGGAGCGCGGGTTGACCGCGGAGGGCGGCGGTGGTGAGGTGCCGCTGCCCACGTTCCCGGCCTCCGGGTTCGTGGCCGCCGGCGGGCCGGGCGGGTCGCTCGCGGCGCTGTTGACCCAGCCCACCGAGTACGAGCTGACCGACTCCGGACGGGAGCTGGCCGTCACGGTCCTGCGGTCGATCGGGATGCTGTCGCGCAACCGGCACGCGCTGCGTGACGAGCCCGCCGGGCCGCAGGTGCCCACGCCGCAGGCGCAGTGCCGCGGCGCGCGCAGCGTGGAGCTGGCCGTGCTGCCGTTCCGCGGGGACTGGCACACGGCGGGGGTGGTCGAGGCCGCCGAGCACTACCGGCACGAGCTGCTGTCCTTCGCGGGCACGGCCGGTCCGGCCGGCGCGCTGCCGGAGCCGGTCACCGGACTGGCGGTGACCGGCGCGGGGGTGGCGTTGACCAGCGTCCGGGCCCGGGACGGCCGGATCGAGGCGCGGGTGGTGGCCGAGACGCCGGAGGCGACGACGGCGGTGATCGGGGCGGGCCGGGCCGTACGCGGCGCCCGCCGCGCCGACCTGCTCGGCCGGCCGGGTGAGCCGCTGCCCGTCGACGCCGAGGGCCTGCTCCGGCTGCCGCTGCGCCCGTGGGAGATCGCCACCGTGCAGCTCGACCTGGCGTGAGGTCGCCCGGCCGGCCGCTGGCTAGTGCGCCCATCCGGCGTGGGTGAGGACCATCGCGGTGACCTCCTCGACGGTGCGCCCGTCGGTGGGGATCCGGTGGCCGATCGCGGCCCGTTCCAGGGCGTCGGCGTCGCGCGCGGCCTGGTCGGCCACGTGGCGCAGGCGGGTGACCGGCTGGCCGACCAGCGGGTCCCCTGGTTGCGGCCAGCTGCCGTGGCCCCGGCCCCGGCGCAGGATCCGGCGGGTCAGCTCGTCACGGCCGGCGTGCAGTCGGCACACCGTCACCGTCGCCGTCGGCAGCGCACGGACGTACCGGTCGAGGGCGTACCGGTCCTCCGCGGGTCCGGCCATGACGAGCGCCGCGGCACCGGCCTCGCGGTAGGTGCGCCACACGGCCGCGAGGGTGCCGGCCCTGCGCCGGTGGTCGGCCGGCGTGGGGCCGCAGATGGCGAGCTGGTCGAGGTCGACGTACGCCGCCGTGAGCCCGGCGCGGAGCGCCTTCAGGTAGACCTGGAAGGCGACGGTGGACTTGCCGACACCGGTCGCGCCGCACACCCACAGCACGGACGACGGGCCCGTGACGGCGGCGGCGTCGGTGTGGCCCTCTGGATCGGCCGGGGACGGTGAGCCGTGCCCGCCGGTCGCCGGCCAGCCCGGCACCCGTTCCCGCACCCGGCGGGCGACCTTGGCCACCGTCAGGCCCGTGGTGTCGACGCACACGTCGCCGACCGCGCCGGCGTCGAGATCCGCGGCCTCCCGAAGGACGTGCGGCAGCGCGTCGGCGTGTCCCTGCCGGCCGACGAACCGCCGCGCCAGCTCGCCCTCGTCGGCCCGCAGCCGGCAGACCGTCAACGACATCCCCGTCAGCGCGTCGCGGTGCACGCCGTGCCGGGCGTCGACCACGCCGGACACCACCACGCACCGGGCCCCGGCCGTCCGGTGACCGCGGACCACCGCGTCGAGGTTGCGTGCCTTCATCCGGTGCCGCCCGGGATCGGAGGCCACCTCCGGGTAGCACATCCCGAGCTGGTCGATGTCGACGTAGCCCGTCTGGATCCCCGACCGGACCAGGCCCTCGTAGATCTCCCAGCCGACCGCGGTCTTGCCGACGCCGGGAGGGCCGCACAACCACAGCACAGGAACCGTCCGGTCGCTCCCGGACGCGTTCGCGCCGCCGGGCGTGCGGCCCGCCCGGGTGCGTCCGGCCCCGGTGGGGGCCGCCCCGGCGCGGGGCCTCTCGGGGCGCCTCACCGCGCACCGCCTCGGGCCACCCGCCGGTTGACGGCGAGCAGGTAACCCTTGCGGTCGGTCGGGTCGTGGTCCCAGCGGGCCCGCCGCGGCGGCGCGCCCCGGACCGGACGGTAGTGGTCGAACGCCGCCTCGAGGATCCCCTCGCCGCGGGTCAGCCCGGGCAGCCGGCGCTCCACCTCGTGCACCCGCCGCGCCGGCACCAGCCCCTCGACCACCGCCGACGCGCCCTGCGTGAGCGTCGCGTGCGGCACGGCCTCCTGCCGCGCGAGCACCGGCAGCACGGCGGAGAGCACGTCGGCCGGGACCTCCAGGCGGAACCGGTGCACCGGCTCCTCCACGCGGGTGCCCGCCTCCCGCAGCGCGGCCATCAGCACCAGCGGCGTGAGGTTGCGGAAGTCCCCGGCCGTGCTCGACATGCTCTTGTCGAACGTGCCGTGCGCGTGGCTCTGCCGCGCCCAGTAACCGGCGTGGGTCATGGTGACCGCGCAGTCGAGCACCTGCCAGCCGTGCAGTCCCTGGGACGACGTCTCCCGCACGGTCTCCTCCACCGCGGTGAAGAAGGCCGGCGGCATCGAGCCCGGTTCGACGCCGAGCCGGAAGGTCACACCGCTGCCCGGCGCGCCCGGCGCGACCCGCAGCCCCACGGTCGCCAGGAACGGATTGGGCGCCACCCCGATCAGCTCGACGGCCGCGCCGGTGCCGACGGGCCGTTCGACGAAGACGGCGGTCGTCTCCCGGAAGGTGACCGCGATGCCGTACTCGTCGGCGAGCATCGCCTGGAGGACCTCCTTCTGCACCTCGCCGTAGAGCGACACGGTGATCTCCCGCCGGAGCGGGTCGCGCCGGACGTTGATCAACGGGTCCTGTTCGGCCAGCTCGGTGAGCGCGGCGTACAGGGCCGCCCGCTGCGCGGCGCGCTCGGGCACCACGACCGTCTCCAGGCTGGGCGGGGCGAAGTGGTGGCCGGCCGCGCCGGCGCGGACCGCCCCGACCGGGTCGCCGATCCGTACGTCGCCGAGCCCGCGCAGGAGCGCGATCCGGCCGCCGGTCACGGCCTCGGCGCGTACGGTCGACCCGCGGTCGAAGAGGTCGACACCGGTGACCGTCGCGACCCGCGAGCCCACCGGCACGCGGTCGCGGACCCGCACGGTGCCGTCGAACATCCGGACGTACGCCACCTTCTCGCCGGCGGCGGTCCGCTCCACCTTGAAGACCGTCCCCGACGCCGGGCCCCGCCCGTCCTGCGTCCGCACGGGCAGCAACCCGGTCAGGGCGGCCGTCAGGGCGTCCACGCCCGCCCCGGTGATCGCGGACCCGGCGAGCACCGGGTGCACCAGCGCGCCACGGCTCTGCGCGGCCAGCGCGGCGCGCAGCCGCCGGCCGGTCAGCCGCGCCGGCTCCTGCACGTACGCCGCGAGGAGGCGCTCGTCGTGCACGGTGAGCAGGTCGAGCAGGCGGGCCGCGTACGCCGGGTCGGTGTCGGGGTGGGGCACGAACCGGGCCTGCGGGGTGCCGGGCGCGTGCGTCGTGCCGGTGGCCACGACGCGCGGCGTCAGCCGCGCCGCGATGTCCCGCAGCACCCGGTCGGGGTCGGCGCCCGCCCGGTCGATCTTGTTGATGAAGATGAGGGTCGGCAGGCGCAGGCGCTGGAGCGTCCGCATCAGCACCCGGGTCTGCGCCTGGACGCCCTCGACGGCGGAGACCACGAGCACCACGCCGTCGAGCAGGTCGAGGACCCGTTCCACCTCGGCGATGAAGTCCGGGTGGCCGGGCGTGTCCACGAGGTTGACCGTGACGTCGTCGACCACGAAGGAGACGACGGCCGAGCGGATGGTGATGCCGCGCCGCCGCTCCAGCGCCAGCGTGTCGGTGCGCGTCGTCCCGTCGTCCACGCTGCCGATCTCGTCGGTGACGCCGACGGCGTGCAGCAGGCGTTCGGTCAGGCTGGTCTTTCCGGCGTCAACATGGGCGAGGATCCCGACGTTGAGGGTCTTCACGAAGCGTCATGTCCTTCGGGTCGATGAACGTTCCCTGGTGGTTGGACATGGACGCGGCTCGCATCTCTCGTTCCCTCCGGTCGTGGTGTCTCCCGCCCCAGTCGACCAGCACCGGCCGGGGTGGGCAACCGAAATAGGGCCGCCCGCGTCCCCGACCGGGTGACCGGTCGGAGCCGCGGGCGGCGGGTGGGGTGGGTCAGGCGCCCTGGTCGTGCGGCACGGTGACGGTGACCGTGCAGCCGACCGGCCGGCCGATCTCGTCGTGCCCCGCGTACGTCAGGGTGTAGACGCGGTCACCGCCGTTGCCGGCGCGCTCGGCCCGCAGCCGGCCGGCGGTGTCCGGGGTACCGGTGGTGAAGCCGCTGACGTCGGCGGCGTCGCCGCCGCTGATGGCGGTCAGCGCGAACGCGTTCGGACCGAGCACCCCGTCGGGCAGGTCCACGTCCACCGTCACGTCGACCATCCGGTGGTTCGGCGGCCACAGGACCGGCTGGTCGACGGTGCAGTCGAGCTGCCGGGTGGGCACCGGCTCGGGCAGGGTGGCCACGGCGTGGCCGATGGTCGCACTGAGCCGACCGCCGGCCTCGTAGTACATGTGCGCCGTGCGGCCGTCGAAGTAGAACGTCGGCGCGGCCGAGCGGCCGAGGTCCGGCGCGGCGGTCATCGAGTCGTGGACGACGCCGAGGTGGATCTCCTGGTCGAAGTTCTCGCCGACGTCGACGGCGTGCATGTTGCCGTCGGCGGCGTGGTAGATCACCAGGTTGCGGTCCTGCCAACGGAGGAAGAACGGGCCGGAGGCGTTGGGCCCCTCGTCACCCTGCGGGGTCACGAGCGGCTCCGGCTGGATGGTCCAGGTGCGGGCGTCCGGGGAGACCGCCCAGCGGATCCGGCGGGACACCGGCCCGGTCGGGCCGGGCAGCGCGGCGGTCGGGTTGTCCATGAAGACCATGAGGTAGCGGCTGCCCAGGCGGGGTACCGCCTGCTCGAACACCCGGGCGTAGGAGGTCTCGCCGCCGGTGGTGGCGTCACGGCTCACCGCGGTGCCGCCGTAGGTGAAGTGGATGCCGTCCTCGGAGGTGGCGTAGCGGGTGATCGAGTTCTCGCCGTGGTAGTAGAGGAAGAGCTTGCCCTCGCCCTCGATCCAGACTGCGTGCGGGGACGAGACGTGGCTGACCGTCGAGTAGTGCGGGAGCCAGGTGTTGCTGATCAGGGGGTTGCCCGCGTACTCGGTCCACGGGCCGTCGATCGAGTCGGCGTAGGCCAGGGCGATGCCGCCGGGGCGCTCGTGGGGGGCGTAGTAGAGGTAGTAGGTGCCGAGCGGGTTCGGGAAGTAGTCGGCGGCGCGGATGACGCTGGGGAAGATGAACTCGTTGGTCGGGTTGTAGGTGAGGTCGGCCTTGTCGAAGGCGTCGCCCACGTAGCTGAAGCGGGGGAAGTCGATCCCCGGTGCGTCGGCGGATGCCGGGGTGGCGACCCCGGCGGTGACCAGCAGGCCGGCGCCGATCGCCGCGACGGCGCGGCGCGGCGGTGCGACACGTGCTCTCGTCATGCCTCTTCCTCTTCTCGGGACGGGTCGGGCTGCCCGGCCGGTCGCGGTCGGCCGGATGGTCCGCGCCCGCGGTGGCCGCGGTCGCGGTCGCCGCACGGGCGACAGTGGACGGTCGGGGGTGGTCCACAGCGCGCAAGGTGGTGACGCTCGGTGACGCGGGTACGGCGGGGGGACGCCGGGCGGGTGGACCGACCCGGCGTGCTAATACGTATTAGCAGTGACGTTTCTCGAATGGTTGCCGCCGCCGGCCACTCCTGTCAAGAGGCTGCCCCGAAACCACCGCTCGCCTAGGGCCAGGCGCCCACCGGCGGGCGTCCAGATTCGACTAATGCGCATTACTCCTGGGGATTCATCTCGGAGAAATCTTCGTTCACCCTCTTGACATCTCCCGGGTGGGGCCGCGAAGCTCCCTCCTACGCCGCGCGCTAATGCGTATTAGCGCCATCGGAAGGAACCCCCGTGCCCGCTACCCCCCGACGTGTCACTCAGCGTGACATCGCCCGGCTGGCCGGCGTCAGCCAGGCGACGGTCTCCCTCGTGCTCAACAACCGGGCCGACGCCGACGTGCGGATCGCACCGGAGACCCGGGACCGGGTGCTGCGGGTCATCGCCGAGACCGGCTACGCCGCCGATCCGGTCGCGCGGCGGCTCGCCGCCCGCTTCAACCGGATCATCGGCGTGTTCACGTACGAGCCCGCGTTCCCCAGCGGCAGCCGGGACTTCTTCCACCCGTTCCTGCTCGGCATCGAGGAGTACGCCGAACGGGTCGGCTGCGACCTGCTGCTGTTCACCAGCGCGCCGGTGGTCGACGGCCGGCGGCGGATCTTCCACCAGGACAACCGGCTGCGCCTGGCCGACGGCTGCATCCTGCTCGGCCAGGAGATCGACGGCGAGGAGCTGCACCGGCTCAACCGCGACGGCTACCCGTACGTGGCGGTGGGCCGCCGCGACGACGCCGGCGGACCGGTGCCGTACGTCGGCGCCGACTACGCCACCGCCGTGCGCCGCCTCGTCGAGATGGCGCTCGACCGGGGCCACCGCCGGCTCACCTACCTGGGCATGGGCATCACGGCCGAGTCGTCCGAGGACCGTCGGCGCGGCTACCTGGCGGCGGCGGCCGCCGCGGAGAGCGCCCGGCACCGCTCGGCCACCGCCGCGGACGCCGAGACGGTCCTCGACGACCTGCTCGCCGACCGCAGCACGGTGGCGTTCGTGGAGGACTTCGCCACCGTCGTGGCGCTGGAGCGGGCCGCCCGGCGGCGCGGCCTCGCCGTGCCCCGTGACCTGTCCCTGCTGAGCCTCGGCGACCCGACCGTGCCGGTCCCCACGGACCTGGCGTTCACCGGGTTCCGCATCCCCCGTGAGGAGATGGGCCGCCAGGCGGTCGAGGTCCTGGCCCGCGTCATCGACGGCAGCGCCAGCGACGTCCCGCAGCGGCTCCTCCCCTGCGAACTCGTCGAGGGCGACACCCTCGGCACCCCCGGACAGGCGGCCGGCCGCCCCTGAGGCGACGGCCGCGCAAGCGGAAGGAAGCAAGTGGTACAGATGCGTGCGGACGTCCTCGTCGTCGGTGGCGGGCTCGGTGGCGTCGCGGCGGCCCTCGCGGCCGCCCGTGCCGGCCGGTCGGTCATCCTGACCGAGGAGTTCGACTGGCTCGGCGGGCAGCTCACCAGCCAGGCGGTCCCACCGGACGAGCACTCCTGGATCGAGCAGTTCGGCGCCACCGCCAGCTACCGGGCGCTGCGCAACGGCATCCGGGACTACTACCGCCGGCACTACCCCCTCACCGAGCGCTCCCGGGCCTGGACGGACCTGAACCCGGGCGCCGGCTGGGTGAGCCGGATCTGCCACGAGCCGAGGGTTGCCGTCGCCGTTCTGGAGGGCATGCTGGCGCCGTACCGGGGTTCCGGGCGGCTCACGGTGCTCCAGCCGTACCGGCCGGTCGCCGTGGCCACCGACGGCGACCGGGTCGTGGGGGTCACCGTGGCGCACCGGGACCGCGACGACCGCATCGACCTCACGGCGCCGTACGTGCTGGACGCCACCGAGACCGGTGAGCTGCTGCCGCTGTCCGGCACCGAGTACGTCACCGGGTTCGAGTCGCAGGCGCAGACCGGCGAGCCCAGCGCGCCCGCCGAGGCGCAGCCCATGAACATGCAGGCCGTCTCGGTCTGCTTCGCCATCGACCACGTCGACGGCGACCACACCATCGACCGCCCCGCCGGCTACGACTTCTGGCGCGACTACAAGCCGGACTTCTGGGGCGACCGGCTGCTCTCGTGGCGCTCCCCGCACCCGCGGACGCTGGAGATCGTCGAGCGCAGCTTCACCCCGAACCCCGACGACGACCCGCTCACCGTCAACGCCGACCAGCGACTCAACCCCGGCGACGGCAACCTGTGGACGTTCCGGCGCATCGCCGCGCGGCGCAACTTCACCACCGGCGCGTACGCCAGCGACATCACGCTCGTGAACTGGCCGATGATCGACTACTTCGAGGGGCCGGTCATCGACGTGCCGAACGCGGCCTGGCACCTGGCCAAGGCGCGTGAGCTGTCCCTGTCGGTCCTGTACTGGCTCCAGACCGAGGCGCCCCGTCCCGACGGCGGCACCGGGTTCCCCGGGCTGCGGCTGCGCGGCGACGTGACCGGCAGCCGGGACGGGCTGGCCCAGGCGCCGTACATCCGCGAGGCGCGCCGCATCCGCGCCGAGTACACGGTCGTGGAGCAGGACCTGTCGCTGGCCGTACGCGGCGAGCACGGCGCCGTGAGCTACCCGGACTCCGTGGGCGTCGGGATGTACCGCATCGACCTGCACCCGTCCACGGGCGGCGACAACTACATCGACGTGGGCTCCTGCCCCTTTGAGATCCCGCTCGGCGCGCTCATCCCGCAGCGGGTGGAGAACCTGCTGCCCGCCGGCAAGAACATCGGCACCACGCACATCACCAACGGCAGCTACCGGCTGCATCCGGTCGAGTGGAACATCGGCGAGGTCGCCGGCCTGCTCGCCGACTTCTGTCTGGCACGGGGCGAGTCCCCGCGCGCGGTCCGCAGCACCCCCCGTCTGCTGGCCGACTTCCAGGACCGCATCTCGGCCGACGGCGTGGAGCTGCGCTGGCCGACGATCGCGGGCTACTGAAACCCCCGGTGAGGAGATGATTGTGAGAACCCGTCAAGGACTGCGGGTCGCCGCCGCGGCGGTGGCCGGCGCGCTCGCGCTGTCCGCCTGCGGCGGCGGCGGTGACTCGGCCGACGACGGCCCGGCCAGCCTCCGGATGACCGTCTGGTCGGCGAACGAGGCGCACCTCAAGCTGCTCAACGAGATCGCCGACGAGTACCGCAAGAACCACCCGGACGTCAGCGCCATCACGTTCGACCCGCTGCCGTTCGAGAACTACACGACCACGCTGACCACCCAGATCGCCGGCGGCAACGCCCCCGACCTGGCCTGGATCTTCGAGAACTCCGCGCCGGACTTCGTCGCCTCCGGCGCGCTGGCGCCCCTGGACGACACGCTCAAGAAGACCGAGGGCTACCAGTACGAGGACCTCTCCCCCGCCACGCTCAAGCTGTGGCAGGACGGCGGCAAGCTCTACGCGTACCCGTTCTCCACCTCCCCGTTCGGCGTCTTCGTGAACACCGACCTGCTCAAGAAGGCCGGGCAGAAGACACCGGCGGAGCTGATCGCCGCCGGTCAGTGGACGTGGGACGCGGCGCTCGCCGCCGCCGGCGCGACCGCCCGTGCCACCGGCAAGGCGGGCCTGGTCATCCGGGACTTCGACTACAAGGGCTGGGACAACCTGTCCACCTTCTGGACCGGCTGGGGCGCCCAGGCGTGGAGCGAGGACGGGAAGTCCTGCGGCTTCGCCGCACCGGAGATGGTCGACGCGATGACCACGCTCCACAAGGCGATCTTCACCGACAAGGCCCTGCCGGGGCCGGGCACCACGGCGGACTTCTTCGCCGGCGACGCGGCCATGACGATCACGCAGATCTCCCGCGCGTCGCTGCTGAAGGACGACGGCTTCGCCTGGGACCTCGTCCCGCTGCCGGCCGGCCCGAAGGGCCCCTACGCCGTCGTCGGCCAGGCCGGCATCGGGGTGCTGAAGAAGAGCCCGCACGCCGAGCAGGCGGCCGACTTCCTGGCCTTCCTCACCAACCCCGCCAACTCGGCGAAGCTCGCGCAGTTCTTCCCGCCGCCGCGGCAGTCGCAGCTCACCGCGGAGACGCTCGCGAAGACGAACCCCAAGCTCAAGCCGGAACAGTTGCAGAAGGTCGTCATCGACGGCATCACCAGCGGCGTGGTGAAGCCCAACCACGCCGGGCAGGCCGAGCTGAGCCAGCAGGTGCGCGCCGGCCTCGACCCGCTGTGGAAGCCGGACGCGGACGTGAAGGCCGTCCTCGACGGCCTCTGCGCCAAGATCCAGCCGATGCTGGCGAAGTAGGGCAGCAGGGTCATGTCCCAGACGGACATCAGGGTGGGTGGGGCGACGGCCCCGCCCACCCCGGCCCGCGCCCGGCCGTACTGGACGAGCCGCCGCCGGGACCACCTCGCCGGTTACCTGTTCATCGCGCCGCAGCTGATCGGCAGCCTCGTCTTCGTCTTCCTGCCGCTCGTGCTGGTCGTCTGGTACAGCCTGCACGAGTGGAACGTGCTCGCCGGCACGTTCGACTTCGTGGGCGGCGAGAACTACGCCGCGCTGGCCGACGACCCCAACCTCGGGTCGGTGCTGCGGGCCACCGGGCTGTTCTCCGTGGGCCTCGTGGTGCTCAACCTCGGCCTCGCACTGCTGCTCGCCGTCCTGCTCAACCAGAAGCTGCGCGGCACCATCGTCTTCCGCACCCTGTTCTTCTCCCCGGTCGTCGTCTCGCTGGTGGCCTGGACCATCGTCTGGGGCTTCCTGCTCCAGGACAACGGCGGTGTCAACGGGCTGCTGGACACGATCGGCGTGGACGGGCCGAACTGGCTGCGCGGCGAGGGCACCGCGATGTTCTCGGTGATCGTCGTACAGGTCTTCAAGAACGTCGGCCTCAACATGGTGCTGTTCCTCGCCGCGCTCCAAGGCGTGCCGGCGGAGCTGTACGAGGCCGCCGAGGTCGACGGCGCCAGCCGGATGCGCCAGTTCTGGCGGATCACCGTGCCGCTGATCAGCCCGACGATCCTGCTCACCTCGATCATCACGGTGGTCGGCTCGTTGCAGGTCTTCGCGCAGATCGCCGTGCTCACCCAGGGCGGGCCGGGGACGTCCACGACCGTGCTCGTCTACTACCTCTACCAGCAGGCGTTCCAGTTCCACCACTTCGGCTACGGCGCGACGCTGTCGATCGTCCTGTTCGGCATCGTCCTCGCGCTCACCGTGCTGCAGTGGCAGATGCGCAAGAGATGGGTCTTCCATGAGTCGTGACCTGTCGCCCCGGACCAAGGTGGTGCTCTACGGGGTGCTGCTGGTGCTGGCGATCCCGTTCGTCTTCCCGACCTGGTGGATGGTCACCTCGTCGCTGAAGCCGATCTCGGACATCTTCGCCTTCCCGCCGCAGCTCCTGCCCGTGCACCCGCAGCTGGAGGCGTACCAGCGGGTGTTCGAGCTGCAGCCGTTCGGCCGGCAGTACCTGAACAGCCTCTACATCGCGCTCGTGGTCACCGTGGGGACGCTCGCGGTGTCGGCGCTGTCCGGGTACGCCTTCGCCCGGATCCGGTTCCGCGGCCAGAACGTGCTCTTCCTGGTGGTCCTCACCGGGCTGCTCATCCCGAGCGAGGTCACGATCGTCCCGCTGTTCCAGATGTTCTTCAAGCTCGGCCTGATCGACACGCACTGGCCGCTCATCCTGGTGCCGATCCTCGGCGCCCCGAGCGTGCTGGCCACGTTCATCATGCGGCAGTTCTTCATCAGCCTGCCCGCCGAGCTGGAGGAGGCCGCCCGCGTCGACGGGCTCGGCCGGTTCGCCACCTTCCGGCGGATCGCCCTGCCGCTGTCCCGGCCCGCGCTCGGCGCCGTGGCGATCTTCACCTTCCTGCACAGCTGGAACCTCTACCTGGAGCCGATCGTGTTCCTCTCCTCCCCGGAGAAGTTCACCCTGCCCCAGGCGCTCACCCAGTTCGTCGACGCGTACGGCGGCCCGATGTGGAACGTCCAGCTCGCGGCGGCGTCGATGACCGCGCTGCCGGTCCTGGTGGTCTTCGTCCTCGCGCAGAAGCAGTTCGTCGAGGGCCTGGCCCACACCGGCCTCAAGGGATGAGCACACCGACGGTCGTCGGCCTGGACATCGGCGGCACCAAGACGGTGGCCGCGCTGGTCGGCGCGGACGGCAGCGTGCGGGACCGGCGGCGGGCCCCCACGCCCGCCCGCGGCGGGCCGCGGGCGGTGCTCGACACCGCGGCCCGGTTGGCCGCGGAGCTGCTGCCCGCGGCCGGCGACGGGCCGGTCGGGGTCGGCACCGCGGGCACCGTCGACCCGGCCACCGGGACCATCCGGTACGCCACCGACTCGTTGCCGGGCTGGGCGGGCACGCCGGTGGCCGACGCGCTGGCCGACCGGCTCGGCCGCCCGGTGCGGGTCGCCAACGACGTGCACGCCGCCGCGCTCGGCGAGTCCTGGGCCGGTGCCGGCCGGCGCGACGCGGACCTGCTGCTGGTCGCCGTCGGCACGGGGCTCGGCGGGGCGCTCGTGCGGGACGGTCGTGTCGACACGGGCGCGCGCGGTGCCGCGGGGGCCGTCGCCCACCTGCCTGCGCCGGGCGCCGAGCGGCTGCGCTGCGGGTGCGGCCGGTACGGGCACCTGGAGGCCGTCGCCTCCGGCAGCGGGCTGGCCGCCGCGTACGCCGCCGAGACCGGCGCGCACGTCGACGGGCGGGCGGTCGCGCAACGGGCCCGGGGCGGCGACCCGGCCGCCGAGACGGTGCTCGCCCGGGCCGGCGCCGCGCTGGGTCGCGCCCTCGCCGGGCTCGTGGCCCTGCTCGACCCGGCGGTGGTGCTGCTCGCGGGCGGCGCCGCCGAGGCCCTGCTGCCCGCCGCGGCGGCCGCGTACGCCGCCGAGCTGCCACCGGCGTGGGCCGACGTGCCGCTGCGGGCCGCCGCCCTCGGCGGGGACGCCGTCGCCGTCGGCGCGGCCCGGCTGGCCCTGGATCCGTACGACGGGGGCGCTGCGGCGTCACCGAGGAGGGAACGACCGACGTGAGCGTGCTCGACGACCTGGCGGGCGGGCTGGTGGTGTCCTGCCAGCCGCTGCCCGACGACCCGGGCGACCCGATGCGGGACGCGTACGTGCAGGCCCGGGTGGCGGCCGCCGTGGTGCGCGGTGGCGCGGTGGGCGTCCGGGTCAACAGTCCCGCGCACGTCCGGGCGGTCTGCGCCGCCGTGGACGTGCCGGTGATCGGCCTCTACAAGCACGGCGACGCGGACGTGTTCATCACCCCGACCGCCGGGCACGCGGTCGAGGTGGCGCTCGCCGGGGCCCCGATCGTCGCGGTGGACGCCACCGACCGGCCCCGCCCCGACGGGCGGACGTTCGCCGACACCGTACGCGCGCTGCGGGACCGGACGGCCGCCCTGGTGCTGGCCGACGTCTCGACGGTGGAGGAGGGCGTGGCGGCCGTCGCCGCCGGCGCGGACGCCGTGGCCACGACGCTGTCGGGGTACACGGCGGCGAGCCCGCACGCCGACGGCCCGGACGTCGCCCTGGTCGGCCGGCTCGCCGCCGCCGTGCCGGTGCCGGTCTTCGCCGAGGGACGCTACCGGACGGCCGAGCAGATCGACGCGGCCTTCGCGGCGGGGGCGCACGCCGTCGTGGTGGGTAACGCCGTGACCTCGCCGTTGTGGATCACCCGCCGGTTGGTGGCGTCCCTGCGCGGCACGACCGGAGCGGGCGCCCCGCAGCGGTGAGACGCCCCCGCCGGGACCGGCACCCGACCGCGCCGGCCACAGCGGGGCGGGCGGCCGCGCGTCAGTCGCGCCGCTTCTCGAACAGCTCCATCTCGAGGTCGTAGTAGCGGCTGCTGCGGCCGAGGTGGGTCATGCCGAGCCGCCGGCACACGGCCTGCGACGCGTGGTTGTCGGGATAGGTGACGGCGACGACCCGCTCCAGACCGGCGCGGAACGCGTCGTCGAGGACGGCCGCCGCCGCCTCGGTGGCGTAGCCCTTCCCCCAGGCGTCCGGGTGCAGGTGCCAGCCGATCTCCACCTCCTCCGGCCCGTCGGTGGTCTCACCGGCCGACAGCGGGATCGGCTTGAGCAGGAGGGTGCCCGCGAGCCGGTCGTCGGCGGCCGTGGTGATCGCCCAGATCCCGTGGACGGGGTGGTCGACGGCCCGGCGGCGGGCGATCGAGGCGAGCGCCTCCTCGCGGGTCGTCATCACGGTGGGGTTCGCGCCGAGGAAGCGGACGACCTCCCAGCGCGACTGCATGTCGAGGAGGAAGTCGGCGTCCTCGTCCCGCCAGGGGCGGAGCCGGAGGCGGTCGGTGGTGATGGTGCGCACGGGACCGCATCCTGCCACGGCCCGCGCGTCGCGCCCGCGGCGCGGCGTCACCTGGTGGTCGCGGCGGCGTCCAGCTCGGCGGCGAGGGCGTCGAGCTGGGACGCGGTGCCCTGCTCGCGCCAGGCCGGCTGCTCGTGCCCGGGCAGGTAGGTGCCCTGCTCGGTCAGCACGAGGCGGGTGCCGCCGGCGTCCGGGACGAACTCGACGGTGGTGATCGAGACCGTCGAGAGGGCGTCACCGGCCGACAGCGTGGAGCAGCTGACGATCCGCTCGCCGGGCACGATGTCCTGGTAGTGGGCCTCGAAGGTCAGCACCGTGCCGTCGTGCCGGCCGATCGCCCGCTCGCAGCCGCCGACCCGGAAGTCCAGCTCGTGCTCGGCGTCCGGCCCGGCGAACCACCGGGCCTTGACGCTCGGGTCCGCCCACGCCGAGAAGACGGTGGCGGGCGGCGCGGCGTAGTGGCGTTCGAGGGTGAACGTCGAGTGGGTGATCTCTGTCGTGGTCATGGTCGGTCCTCCTCGGTGGTGGTCGGTTCCGTTGCCCCGGCCAGTACGTCGTCGAGCCGGTCCAGGCGGCGCTCCCAGGCGGTGCGCCGCGCGGTGAGCCAGACCTCGGCGGCGCGCAGGGCGGCCGGCTCGACCCGGCAGGTGCGCACCCGGCCGGCCTTCTCCGACACGACCAGCCCGCTGCTCTCGAGGACCTGGACGTGCTGGAGCACCGCCGGCAGCGTCATCCGCAGCGGCCGGGCCAGTTCGCTCACCGACGCGGGCCCGGCCGTGAGCCGCTCGACGATGGCGCGCCGGGACGGGTCGGCGAGGGCGTGGAACACCCGGTCCAACGGAACCTGATGGTTAGGCACTCACTTAACCTTTCACCGTCGCCCCCAATAGTCAAGGGATTGCTTAACTTTTTCGGCTGCGGATGTCCCCCGGCGTTTGCCGCCCAGAGCCCGGGGAAGACCCGCGCGACCGGGCCGGCCGCGCCCACGGGTCCCGCCGCGCCCGGTGTGCGGCAGCAGGCCACGCCGGCAGACCCGAGGAGGACCAGGATGACCGCAGGCAGGAACGCCGTCCCGCCGGGCAGCCGCCCGAGCGGGGCCCGGAAGTCCACCGGGGCCAAGAAGGCGCCGATGAACCGGAAGGCGGCGGCGAAGAAGGTCGCCGCCGCCACGAAGCGGGCCACCGGCGCGAGCGCGGCCAAGTCTCCCGGCGAGAAGCCGACCGCCACGACGGCCCGGGTCGCACGGAAGAAGGACACGTCCGCCACCACGGCCACGCCCACGCGCAGGCCGACGGCGAAGGCGGCCGCCGCGAAGAACGCGCCGCCGAAGAAGGCGCCCGCCACGCCGGCCGCCGCGCGGAAGGCCGCCAAGAAGGCCCCGGCCCGGTCCCGCACCACCTCGGCCACGAGGGCGCCGGCGAAGAAGGCGACCACCATGGAGACGTTCGGCAACCGGCGTACGGCTCGCAAGGCCTGACCACCGTCGCGGGCGGTCGGCACGCCACCGGCGGACACGGCGGTGCCGGGCACGGAGGGTGGGTCCTCCGTGCCCGGCACGCTCTCGGTGTTACAGCTCGCGGACCCTCACGTTGCGGATCTCGATCAGGTCGTTGGTGCCGTGGTTCTGCAGCCCGACGAACCCGCTGAGGAACTGCCGCAGGTCCGTGGGCGGGTCACCGGCCCGCGAGGACTGCTTGCCCGGGGTGTTGTCGAACTCGTTGATCACCACGCCGTTGCGAATGATCGTGTAGTGCTGCCCGACCACCCGGATCTCGTAGTCGTTCCACTGGCCCTTCGGGGTCGCCCCCGCCTGCTCCAGCGTGGTCGGGTCGAAGTTGTAGATCGACCCGGTCTTCTGCGGTTCACCGGTCGGACCGTCGTAGATCTGGATCTCGTGACCGCAGAAGATGGCCACCCACGCCTGCGAGCTGCGGGCCGAGCCGACCGTGCCGCAGCTGCCGTCCGGCCGCTCCTCCAGCGGCGTCCTCGGGTCGGGGAACCGGACGAACGCGCCGCTGTTGGCGTACGTGCTGCCGGTGGACACGTCCCGGAACTGCATCCGCATGGAGAAGTCGGCGAACTCCTTCTTCGCGTACCAGAGCATGCCGAGCCCACCCGAGCTGCGGATCGAGCCGTCCGGCTGGAGCGTGAACGACCCGCTGGGCGCCTGCCGCCAGTCGGCGAGCGAACCCGCCGAGCCGTCGAAGATCGGCTGGTAGCCGGGAACCTTGCCGATCTGCGACTGGGCGGCGGCCTTCTGCAACGTCGTCGCCTCGCGGTTGTCGAGGACGCCCGCCTTCCGCAGGTCGCCCACCACGCCGGCGACGTGGCTCACGAACTGGCCGTGGTTGGACCACATGCGCTCGTCGTCGATCAGGTCGTTGACCGTGCAGTCGCCGCCCACCTCGTGGTTGGTCACGCCGGTGTCGGTGTCGAGCATCCGCACCGTCGAGCGGGTGTCGGGCGCCGCGCACCCGACCACGACCTGGACCGTGCCGGTGGCCACCTCGCCGTTGGCGTACGTGACCTTCACGGTCGCCTCATAGGTGCCGTAGTCGGCGTACGTGTGCGTGGGGTTGGCCTCGCGCGACGGCGCGCTGCCGTCACCGAAGTTCCACTCCCAGGCCACGCCGCCGGCGCGGGCGCTGGAGAAGGCGATCGTCTTCGGGCTGCTCTGCGCCACGGCCCGCGCGGTCGCGTGGCTCGGGTTCGGCGTCGCCGGGCCACCGTGGTAGGTGATCCGGATCAGCTTCTGGTTGGGGTGCAGGCTGAAGAACCCGCCGGCGTAGTCGAGCATGTAGAGAGCACCGTCCGGGCCGAACTTGGCGTCCATCCAGGACTGGAGCTGGTTGGCGCCGCTGCCCGGGCGGATGATGCTGCGCAGGTCCTCGGCGAAGGCCGGCGGCCCCGCGGTCGGGACCTTGCTCGGGTCGACGGTGACCGCGATCCGGTTGTTGGCGTTCGACTGGTCACCGATGAACCACTTGTTGTCCCAGTACTCCGGCCAGGCCACACCGCTGTCGACGTCGACGTTCTCCCGCTGGTACGTCGGGCCGTCCATGACGGCCTGCCCGCCGCCCTTCAGGTACGGCTGGGTGAAGGTCTCGTCGCCGAGCTTGTACGTCGGCAGGCCACTCCCGTCGGTGCGCTTCGGGTAGACGGGTCCACCGCCCTGCGGCGAGTACCAGATCATGTTGTCCCGGGCCGGCGGGATGTTCACCAGGCCGGTGTTGCGCGGGGACTCGTTGCGCAGGTTGTCGCAGTCGTACCAGCCGGTGAGCACGCTCGCGTCGGTGTTGCTGCGGTCGCGGTACGGCTGCCGGTTGCCCATGCAGTACGGCCAGCCCTGGTTGCCGGCGGAGGTGATGATCGTGGCCGTCTCGTACTTGGCCGGACCCAGCTCGGGGTTCGGGCCCCCGGCGTCCGGGCCGACCCACGCGGCGGTCAGCCAGTCGTTGACCGGGTCCCACGCGATGCGCGCGATGTTGCGCACGCCCATCACGTAGATCTCCGGGCGGGTCTTGCCGCCGCCCTCCTCCTTGCCGGTGAAGAGGTTGCCCTGCGGGATCGTGTAGGTGCCGTCGGGCTCCGGGTGGATGCGCAGGATCTTGCCGTTCAGGTCGTTGGTGTTGCCGGCGGTGCGCCGCGCGTCCTGGAACGAGACGCCCTTGTACTCCTGCGTCCAGTTGTTGCCCGAGTAGCCGTCCGAGCCGCCGGAGGAGTTGCTGTCACCGGTGCCGATGTAGAGGTTGCCGGACTCGTCGAAGGTCATCCCGCCACCGGCGTGGCAGCAGCTGTGGATCTGGGTGTCCCAGCTCAGCAGGTCCTTGCGGGTGCCCTGGTCGATGGTCTGCCGCGCGGCGTCGTACGTGAACCGCGACACCGTCCGCTTGCCGATGCGCCGGTCCCGGTCGATCGACTCGTGCGGCATCCAGTACACGTAGATCCAGCCGTTCTCCGCGAACTTGGGGTCGAGGGTGATGCCGACCAGGCCCTCCTCGTTCTTGACCAGTTCGCTGCCGCTGCCCCGGTTGCCCATCACCGCGAGGGTGGTGAGCAGCTTGACCTGCTTGGTCTTCGGGTCCCACTGGTGGATGGTGCCGCAGCCGAGGCCCACGTTCGGGTTGTCCCAGCTGGAGATCGGGCCGGTCGCGCACGCGGCCTTGCCGATGTAGAAGACCTTGCCGTCGGGGGCGATGGTCAGGCCGTGCGGCTCGCCGATCTGGTCGAGCTGGCCCGACTGGTTGGTGGCGGTGAGCCGCTCGATGCGGTAGTTCGACCCGATGGTCGCCTGGCAGTCGCCGCGCACCATGCCGGTGGTCCACTGGATCGCGCCGACGAGGTGGCTGCGGAACTGCCGGTCGCTGGTCCAGCTCGCCTCCGTGCGGCCCATGCCGGTGTAGAACGAGCGGCCACCCTCGTAGTCCTGGCACCACGAGACCGGGTGGAACGCGCCGTTCCCGCTCAGGCCCGGGTTGTAGGTGCCCTCCTCGACCTGGGCCACCGTGTGCACCCGGCCGACCGGGCTCGGGTCCCAGTTGATCCACTGGTCGGCCCGCTTGGTGGTCAGCGGCAGGCCCTTGTTCGCCGGGTGCTGGCGGTCGGTGAAGTCGACCACGGCCTCCTGCACGGTGGTGTCCGGGGCCGGTCCGGCGTCCGGGCCGATGAGCCACAACTCGGCGAGCTGCACGAGCGGCTCACCGCTGTTGGCCGTCACGTTGAGCCGGTAGTGCTGGTAGGCCTTGGTGTTGGTGAAGCTGTACTGCTTGGTCTGGAACCGCTGCGGGAACGTCTCGTTGGTGCGGGTGTCCAGGTCGGTCCAGGTGTTGCCGTCCTCGGAGCCCTGCAACGTCCAGTTCTTCGGGTCCCGGCCCGGGAAGTCGTTCGCCGAGGTCAGGGCGTAGCGGCTCACGACGACGGGCTTCGCCAGCTGCACGGCCAGCCAGCCCGTCGGGTTGAAGGTCAGCCACTTGGTGCCGGTGGACCCGTCGATCGCCTTCGCGGCGGTCTCGTTCGGCGGGTTCTCGGCGCTCGCCCTGGCCGAGACGGGCTTCTCGGCGTTCGGCAGGCTGGCCGCCGGCCGGGTGCCGATGAGACCGGTGAACCAGGCGGAGCTGGGTTGGGCGCGGGCCGCGTCGTGCACGCCGAGGAACCCGCCGCCGCCCTTGATGTACGCCTGGAACGCGGCCTCCTGCGCGTCGTCGAGCGTCACCCCGTTGGCGGAGAGGAACACCACGCCCCGGTAGCGGGACAGGTTGCCGAACGTGAAAACGCCGGGATCGCTGGAGGCGTCGACGGCGAAGCCGTGCTCCGCGCCGATGCCGCGGATCGCGTCGACGGCCCGGGTGACCGGGTCGTCCTGCTTGTCGGCCGGGCCGTGGAACACCAGGACCTTCACCGCCGCCGCGGCCTCGGCGGCGGCCGCCTGCACGGGCGCGGCGCCGACCGGCTGGGTGGGCAGTCCCAGCACGCCGAGGGCCAGCGCGGCGCTCGACGCGAGGGCCCCGGCCCGCCGCAGCGCCCGCCGACGGGCGGGTGGCGGCGCGACGGGCGAGTCGGACCGTGGCGGTCGTCCGACCCATCGGGACAACCGGAAATGGCGTCTGTGAGCCATCTCGACTCCTCCTCAGTAGAGGTACATGCGGTTACCGGGGCGGCGCACCGGATCGGTCGGCCGCCCGTACGGGGTGTGGGTGGGAGACGTTGCGGCGGACGGGCGGGGTGGCTGGGGACCACGGGGTCCCGGCCGTGGCTGCTGCTCCGGCTTGCGGACCAGCAGCCACGGACCCTGGGTCAGAGGTGCGGTGGCGGCTGGTGGTCAGTTGTGCTGGTGCGCACCGGCGGCGCCGGTGGTCGCGCCGGCCGCGGCGGGGGCGGCGGCGTGGGTGTGCGCGTCGTGGCCGGGCGGCATGTTCCCGTTCTCGTCCAGGACGTGCAGCATCGTCGACATGCCACCGTCGGAGTGGAACTGCATGTGGCAGTGCAGCATCCAGTGGCCGGGCCCGACCGAGTCGCCGGCGGTCACCGTGACGCCGAACGAGTCGCCCGGCCCGAGGGGCTTGTTGTCGATGACGTTGACGGTGTCGGCGAACGCCTCCCCGTTCGGCATCACCCCGGTGCGGTTGTCCACCCACGCGTGGCCGTGCAGGTGGAAGGTGTGCATGTCGTTGCCGATGCCGACCACGATGAACTCCACCCGCTCCCCCTTGCGGGCGACCAGGCAGGTCGGTCCCGGCTGGGGGTTCTGCGCGTCGCAGGTGTCGGCGGCCGCCCCGCGCCGCAGGTTGATGCTCTGCAGGTCGCCGAAGACCACCGTGTAGGTGCGGTCCGGCTTCGGGTCACCGGGTCGGCGGACCACCAGCCCGCCGAAGAGGCCCGCGCCGAGGCCCTGGGTGCCGTGGGGGCCACCCACCACGTGGTCGTGGTACCACCAGTAGCCGGCGGTGCCGGGCGCGCCGGTCTTCTTGTTGCGCGGCGCGGCGTACCAGGTGTAGGTGCGCGACTCGCCGGGCGGGACGAACGAGCCGCTCTGCACGGTGCCGTCGGAGAGCTGCGTGTACTTGACACCGTGCACGTGCAGCGACACGCCCAGCGGGTGCGCCGGGTTGGTACGCAGCCGCTCCAGCGTGGCGGCGGGCACCAGGTTGTGCAGCGTGATGGCGAGGCACTCGCCCTCGGTCATCTCCATCGTCGGGCCCGGGTAGGAGGCCGTCTGCGGGGTGAGGCCGTAGCCGAGCCGGGTCTGCGTGCCGTCCTTGGGCAGCTCGACGGCGTACAGCTGCAGGGTCCGGTCCGGCTTGGTGCAGCCGTCGGGCCGCTCCGCGAAGAAGGCCCCGGTGCGGGCGGCGGCGAAGCCACCGGCGCCGACCAGCGTCAGCAGGACGGTGGCCATCACCACCATCAGCCGGCGACCGCCCGTCCGGCGCCGGTGCGGCGGGTCGGTGTGCGCGCCGGCCGCCGGGACGTCGGCCGCCGGCCCGCTCGCGGCGTTTCCGCCCGCCGGGTCGTCCTCGACGAGCCGCCAGCCGCTCACCGCTCACCCCGCAGGTCGACCATGCGCTGGTAGCTGCGCTCCGCGGCGCCCAGCGAGCCGGGCGGATTGGGCTGGACGTTCGGCGCGGTGTCCTGCTCCCACAGGTAGGTGAAGCGACCGCCGCCGTCGAGTTCGGTGAAGAACTCGGCGAACGGGATCACCCCGGCGCCGAACTCCACGTCGAGGTAGGAGTTGCCCTGCTGCGGGTCGGGCAGGGGTACGCCGTCCTTGACGTGGAACAGCGGGAAGCGGTGCGGGTGGGCCTTCACGTAGTCGACCGGACGGAATCCGGGGTACTTGCGCGCCCCGCCGTACGCCCACAGGATGTCCAGCTCCATGAACACGTACCGGGGATCGGTCAGCTCCAGGAACAGGTCGTACAGCCGGACGTCCGGCCGGTCCGTCGCGAAGCTGAACTCGATCGTGTGGTTGTGCTGGTAGAGCTTGATCCCGCGGGCGGCGGCCGCGGCGCCCCACTCGTTGAACTCGGCGGCGGCGGCCTTGTAGCCGTCGATGGTGCGGTTGCCCGTGGGAGCCTGCGCGGTGCCGATGGCGGGCATGCCGAGGATCTCGGCGACGTCCAGCTCCCATTCGAGGTTGGTGCGGAAGTCCTGAAGGCCCCGGTGGCTGCCGGCGGCCTTCAGGCCGTTGTCGTCGAGCAGCTGCCGGATCTGCTGCGGGGTGATGGGGCCGACGTTGCCCTGGGTGTAGCCGGCGAACTCGACCTCCCGGTAGCCGATGCGGGACAGCTCCTCGAAGACGACCGCGAAGCCGAGCTCGGCGATCTTGTCCCGGACGCTGTAGAGCTGGATGCCCATGTGGCCGCGCGGGATCAGGCGGCCGTTCGACTCGCCCGCCGCGGTCGCCGGCAGGGCGCCGGCGAGACTCGCCGCGCTGACGGCGACGGTGGTTCCGGCGAGGCCGCGCAGCAGCGCCCGCCGGTCGATCCTGTTCTTCGCCATGGTGGTCGTTTCCTCTCCTGGGTCAGCAGCAGGCGGCGGACGTCCCGCCCGGGCAGCACGCCGTCAGGGGCGCGATCCGGACGTTGCGGAAGCTGATGACGTCGCCGGTGCCGTGGTTCTGCAGGCCGATGTGGCCGCGGGCGTGCTGGCGGCCCGCGCCGCCGGGATCGTCCGCACGGGGCGGGCTGAACACGGCCTCGGGGGAGTTCACGTACTCGTTGACCAGTTCGCCGTTGCGGAAGATCGAGTAGTGCTGCCCCACCACGCGGATCTCGTAGTCGTTCCAGGTGCCCTTCGGGGTCACCCCGGCGCCCGCCAGGTCCACGCGGTCGAAGCCGTACACCGACCCGCTCTTGTACTGGTCGCCGTCGGGACGGTCGAAGATCTGCAGCTCGTGGCCGTACTTGATGGCCACCCACTCCGGCCGGGGCTCGTCGGGGTGTCCGTGCACGGTCGGGAACCGGACGAAGACGCCGCTGTTGGCGCGGCCGTCACCGGGTGCGTCGTCGCGCCACTGCAGCTTGAGCGAGAAGTCGCCGTACTCGGCGGTGGGAAGCCAGAGCATGCCGAGACCGGGAACCGCCCGGCTGGTGATCGACCCGTCGGCGTTGCGGGTGAAGCCGCCCGCCCCGACGTGCTCCCACTTCTTGAACGAGGCCGGCGACGAGTCGAGCAGGGCCGTGTAGCCGTTCCTGCCGTCCGGCTTGCCGACACCGGAACGGGCGGCGGCGCTGACGAGGCGGCCGTGCTCGGCGTGGTCGATCACGCCCAGGTGGTGCAGGTGCTCGGTGACCTCGTTGACGTGCTTCAGGAACTGGCCGTGGTTACGCCACTCCTTCTCGTCCTGGATGGCGTTGTTGATCGTGCAGCCGTCCGCGATCTCCCGGTTGGGCACGCCGCTGTCCACCGTGCCGAACCAGACGGTCGGCCGGGTGTCGGGCACCGGGCAGGCGCGGGGGCCGCTCGCGACGACCGTGAAGGTGACCGACGCGGTGCCCGAGGTGTTGCCGGCCCGGTCGGTGGCCCGGTAGCTGAGCGTGTGCGCGCCCGGCCGGTCGACCGTGACCGGCACCGAGTACCGGGTGTACGCCGCGCCGTCGAGCGAGTACTCGATCCGGTCGACGCCGGAGCCGGCGTCCGCGGCGGCGAGGGTGACGGTGGCGCTGCCGACGTAGGCGCCCGTCTCGTCCTGCTGGCCGGTGACGCTGGCCGTGGCGGTGGGCGGCGTGGTGTCCGGCGCCGGCGGGTCGACGACGGTGAACGACACCGACTGCGGCGTCGACGTGTTCCCGGCCTTGTCGGTGGCCCGGTAGCTCACCGTGTGCTGGCCGACCTGGTTGACGGTCACCGGGGCGGTGTAGGTGGCGTAGGCACCGCCGTCGAGCGAGTACTCGACCCGGTCGACGCCCGACTCCGTGTCGGTGGCCGACAGCGTCACGGTCGCCGAGCCGACGTACGCCCCGTTGTCGTCGCGCTGGCCGGTGACGTTGGCGGTCGCCGTCGGCGGCGTGGTGTCACGGACCGGCGGCGCCACGACGGTGAACGACACCGACCGCGGCGTCGAGGTGTTGCCAGCCTTGTCGGTGGCCCGGTAGCTCACCGTGTGCTGGCCCACCTGGTTCACCGTCACGGGGGCGGTGTAGGTGGCGTAGGCACCGCCGTCGAGCGAGTACTCGACCCGGTCCACGCCCGACTCGGTGTCCGTGGCGGACAGCGTCACGGTCGCCGACCCGACGTACGCGCCGTTGTCGTCGCGCTCGCCGGTCACCCCGGCGGTGACGGTCGGCGGGGTGGTGTCCGTCGGCGGCAGGTCGACCACGGTGAACGACACCGACTGCGGCGACGACGTGTTGCCGGCCTTGTCCGTGGCCCGGTACGTCAGGGTGTGCTGGCCCGGCTGGTTCACGGCCACCGGCGCGGTGTAGGTGGCGTAGACGCCGCCGTCGAGCGAGTACTCGACCCGGTCCACGCCCGACTCGGTGTCCGTGGCGGACAGCGTCACGGTCGCCGACCCGACGTACGCGCCGTTGTCGTCGCGCTCACCGGTCACGGCGGCCGTCACGGTCGGCGGGGTCGTGTCCGTCGGCGGCGGCTCGACCACGGTGAACGACACCGACTGCGGCGACGAGGTGTTGCCGGCCTTGTCGGTCGCCCGGTAGCTGACCGTGTGCTGGCCCGGCCGGTTGACCGTGACCGGGGCGGAGTAGGTCGCGTACGCGGCCCCGTCGAGCGAGTACTCCACCCGGTCCACACCCGACTCGGTGTCCGTGGCCGACAACGTCACGGTCGCCGACCCCACGTACGCCCCGTCGTCGTTCCGCTCACCCGTCACGGCGGCCGTCACGGTCGGCGGGGTCGTGTCCGTCGGCGGCGCCTCGACCACGGTGAACGACACCGACTGCGGCGACGAGGTGTTCCCCGCGTTGTCGGTGGCCCGGTACGTCAGGGTGTGCTGGCCCGGCTGGTTCACGGTGACCGGCGCCGAGTAGGTGCCGTAGGGGCCGCCGTCGAGCGAGTACTCGACCCGGCCGACACCGGAGCCCTCGTCGGTGGCCGACAGCGTCACCGTGGCGGCACCGACGTACGCGCCGTTGTCGTCGCGCTCGCCGCTCACGGCGGCGGTCACCGTCGGCGGCGTGGTGTCCGAGCTGCCACCGCTGACGACGAGGAGGCCCGTCATGCTCCCGTGGCCGGGGATCGCGCAGAAGTAGCGGTACGTGCCCGGTGAGAGCACCACGTCGACCGTCCACCGGCCACCGTTGGCGTCCGTCGGGTCGGCCAGGATGTTCACGTCGACGTCGGTGTTGTACGCCGGGTTGGTCGTGTCGAAGGTCAGGGTGTGCTGCATCCCGGTCGTGTTGCCGGTGGCGGCGCTGTTCTCGAAGACGAGCGTGGCCGGTCCGGCGACCGCGGTGGTCGGTGCGGAGCGGTAGGCCATGAAGTCGTTGCCGGCGGTCCAGGTCAGCACCTGGGCCTGCAGTTGGCGGGGCTGCGACGCCGCGGCGGCGGCCGGTCGTTCGGTGTCGACCGGCCGCGCGCTCGCCGGCACCGCCACCACCTGCGCGGTCAGCCACACGAGGGCGGCCGTTCCGAGGGCTGCGATCGATCTGCGTAGTCGACCAGGGGGTCGATAACCGTTCATCAATGCCTCTCTCCCAGTCGCGAGGCGCGCACCGCAGGAGCGGGCACCCCCGCCGATGTCGGGTCACCTCATGTCGCGAAATGTCGCCCAACGACACCCCCGTGTGTCCCCCTCCCCGGGCGCACGGGGTCCCCGGCCGTGGCGTCGCCACGGTCGTCCTGTGTGGATGGCCTTCTGCCCGGTCGGCGGGCGAGCCGGATCGCTCGCGTGAACGGGCGGCGTTCAGCGCGGTGCTGGCGGGGTGTCGGAGCGTCGGAGCTGACGAGGCGTCATCGAGCGGGACAGGCGTCGGTCACCCGACACGGCGCGTCGTCGCACCGAGTCGCCGGGCGTGCCACTGACCTCGGGGGTGCCGTCCCCGCTCGGGTCGGTGGCCGCGAGGGCGTGTTGCGCCGCCCCGAGGCCGCCGATCGAGACCTTCCGCGCTGCGGTTCATCTCGATGAAACATATCGATGAGCCCCGACACTACTAACTTGGTGTCACCCTGTCCAGACCTTTCGTCACCCCCGCGCGTACTTTTATCTGAACCAACAAAAGTCACCGTGGGTAGCCGCCAGGCGAGGCGGCGTGGACCGGGCGTGACCCGCTTCCGCGCAGGTCACCGGGCAGGTCTCGGAGGGTGGGTGCGGTCGTACGGGCTCGGCGAGGGCTCCCCGGAGGACACGCCGGAGCGCCCCCGGGACGGCCTCGACGGGCCGGGCGCGAAGGAGACGCGGGCGCGCCCGTCGGGGCCGGGACGTGCCGCGCCGGTCGACGCCAGGCGGGCGTCGACCGGCGCGACGGCTGTCAGACGGTACGGGTGAGGCGCTCGGCGAGGATCCGGGTGAACCGGGAGGGGTCGGCCAGCTCGCCGCCCTCGGCGAGCAGCGCCATCCCGTAGAGCAGCTCGGCGGTCTCCCGCAGCTCGGCCTGGTCTCCCCCCTGCTCGTGCGCCTTGCGCAGCCCGGCGACCAGCGGGTGGCCGGGGTTCACCTCGAGGATCCGCTTGACCGGCGGCACCTCGTGCCCCATGGCCCGGTACATCTTCTCCAGCGTCGGGGTGAGGTCGTGCGCGTCACCCACGACACAGGCCGGCGAGGTGGTGAGCCGGGAGGAGAGGCGCACCTCCTTGACGCTGTCGGCGAGCGCCCCGCCCATCCAGGTCAGCAGGTCGGCGAAGTCCTTGCGCTGCTGCTCCCGCTCGGCCTCGGCCTGCTGGCGCTCCTCGTCGGTGTCCAGGTCGACCTCGCCCTTGGCGATCGACCGCAGCGGCTTGCCGTCGTACGCGCCGACCCGCTCGACCCACACCTCGTCGACCGGGTCGGTGAGCAGCAACACCTCGAGCCCCTTGGCGCGGAACGCCTCCATGTGCGGCGAGTTCTCCAGCATGGCGCGGGACTCGCCGGTGGCGTACCAGATCTCGCTCTGGCCGTCCTTCATCCGCTCGACGTAGCCGCGCAGGTCCGTCGGCTCGGCGGCGTCGTGGGTGGAGGCGGCGCTGACGAGTTCGAGGAGCGCGTCCCGGTTCTCCGCGTCGTCGACGAGCCCCTCCTTGACGACCGCGCCGAACTCGGTCCAGAACGTGCGGTACCGCTCGGGGTGGTTGGCCTTGAGGTCCTTCACCGTGGCGAGGATCTTCTTGACCAGGCGGCGGCGCACGACCTGGATCTGCCGGTCCTGCTGGAGGATCTCGCGGGAGATGTTCAACGACAGGTCGTGGGCGTCCACCACGCCCTTCACGAAGCGCAGGTAGCCCGGCATCAACGCCTCGCAGTCGTCCATGATGAACACCCGCTTGACGTAGAGCTGGACGCCGCGGCGGCCCTGCGGGGCGAAGAGGTCCAGCGGAGCGTGGGCCGGGATGAAGAGCAGCGCCTCGTACTCGAAGGTGCCCTCGCCCTTCATGTGCACGATCTCGAGCGGGTCGGCCCAGTCGTGCGCGACGTGCTTGTAGAACTCGTGGTACTCGGCCTGGTCGACCTCGTCGCGCGGCCGGGCCCAGAGCGCCTTCATCGAGTTGAGCGTCTGCACCTCGCGGGTCGTGGCGCCGCCCTCGCCGGAGCGCTCGACCTCCATCCGGATCGGCCAGGCGATGAAGTCGGAGTAGCGCTTGACGATCTCCCGGATCGTCCACTCGGCGGTGTAGTCGTGCAGGTTGTCCTCGGCGTCGGCCGGCTTGAGGTGCAGGGTGACCGCGGTGCCCTGCGGCGCCGCGTCCACCGTCTCGACCGAGTACGTGCCCTCGCCGGTGGACGACCAGCGGGTGCCGCCGGACTCCCCGGCCTTGCGGGTGAGCAGCTCCACCCGGTCGGCGACCATGAACGCCGCGTAGAAGCCGACGCCGAACTGGCCGATCAGCTCCTGGGAGGCGGCGGAGTCGCTGGACTCGCGCAGCGTACGCAGCAGCTCGGCGGTGCCCGACTTGGCGATCGTGCCGATCACCGAGACCACCTCGTCGCGGGTCATCCCGATGCCGTTGTCGCGGACGGTCAGCGTCCGCGCGTCCCGGTCGACCTCGATGGCGATGTGCAGGTCGGAGGTGTCGACGTCGAGGTCCTTGTCGACCAGGGAGGCGAGCCGCAGCTTGTCCAGCGCGTCCGAGGCGTTCGAGATCAGCTCGCGGAGGAAGACGTCCTTGTTCGAGTAGATCGAGTGCACCATCAGCTGGAGCAGCTGCCGCGCCTCGGCCTGGAACTCCAGCGTCTCGACCGGGTTGCCCACACCGTCTCCCTTCTGCCTCACGTGGTGTTCGCGCACAGGATACGAGCCGTCACCCGGGCGGCCCGGGCCGACCTCTTCCCGATCCCCGTCCCTGGCGGCGTGACGTAGCTGACTTTGTCTTCCCTAAGTCAGCTCGGGTAGCGTCGCCGGCATGACGGATCTCCTCGCCGACCGGGACGCCTGGCTCACGACCAACTGCTCGATCGCCCGCGCGCTCGACGTGGTCGGCAACCGCTCGACGCTCCTGCTGCTGCGCGAGGCGTCCTTCGGCACGCGCCGCTTCGACGACTTCGCCGCCCGCGTCGGCGTCAGCGAGCCGGTCGCCGCGGCCCGGCTCAAGCAGCTCGTCGCCGACGGGCTGCTGGAACGGCGGCCCTACCGCGAGGCTGGGCAACGCACCCGCCACGAGTACGTGCTGACCGACAAGGGCGCCCAACTGCTGCCCGTGCTGACCGCGCTGCGCCAGTGGGGCGACGCGTGGGCGGCCGACCCGGCCGGCCCCTCGGTGCGGGTCGCACACCACGACTGCGGCGCCGAGGTGCACGCCGTGCTGCGCTGCACCGCGGGGCACGACGTCGACCCCGACGCCATCGACGTACACCCCGGGCCCGGCCTGCGGCGCGCCGAGGGCAACTGATCCGCGGAGCCGGCCGGCGCGCCGCCTCCTCCCCCGCCACCGGCCGACATCCGGCCGCCGTCCCCGACCCTCCCGCCACCCGGTCGGCGCCCCGCCGCCCGGAACTCCCACCGGCCGACCGGCGTCCCGCCGTCCCGGCCATCCCACGAGCACCAGGAGCAACGCATGAAGATCGCCGGAAGCACCGCCCTCGTCACCGGCGCCAACCGGGGCTTCGGCCGGCACCTCGCCGCCGAACTCGTCGCCCGCGGCGCCACCGTCTACGCCGGCGCCCGCAACCCCGACACCGTCGACCTGCCCGGCGTCACGCCCGTCCGGCTCGACATCACCGATCCCGCCTCCGTGGCCGCCGCCACCGAGCGCGCCCGCGACGTGAACCTGCTCGTCAACAACGCCGGTTCCGGCACCGGGGCGGACCTGCTCCACGGCGACCCGGAGCGGATCCGGCTGGAGATGGACACCCACTACTTCGGCACGCTGTCCATGGTGCGGGCGTTCGCACCGGTGATCGCCGGCAACGGCGGCGGCACCGTCCTCAACATCCTGTCCGTGCTGTCCTGGATCGCCCTGCCCAACGCCGGGGCGTACAGCGCGGCCAAGTCGGCCGAGTGGGCCCTGACCAACGCCCTGCGGACCCAGCTCGCCGAGCGGAACGTCCGGGTCGCCGGCCTGCACGTCGGCTACATGGACACCGACATGACGGCAAACGTCACCGCCCCGAAGCTCGACCCGGCGGACGTCGCCCGGATCGCCGTGGACGGCATCGAGGCGGACTCCTACGAGATCCTGGCCGACGACCTGAGCCGCCAGGTGCGGGCCGGCCTGGCCGGCGGGGTCGCCGCGCTCTACCCCGACCTGCCCTGACGGCCGGCGTAGGTGGCGGGGTGGCGCAGGTCGGCCCCACCCCGCCCTGACCGGGCCGAGACGGCGGTGACCGCGGGGAGACCCCGGTCGGGCGGTCGCGTGTCGGCAATCCGTCGTTGCCCCGCACCAGAGGGCTCCGTAGCGTCGCGACCACACACTGCTGTCGTGTGGAAGGGGCCCCTCGTGACCGAACTCGTCGCTCCTCAACTCGTCGTGAACAGCCGGATGCTCTACTTCGGCTGGATACCAGCCGACCCCGACGCCGTGGCCGCCCTCGTGCCCGAGGGGCTCAAGCCCGCACCGAACCGCCAGGTGTTCATGAACCAGTACGTCGTCGACGACGAGGCACAGACCTCCGGCTTCGGCGCCTACTCCCTGACGTACATCGGGCCCGACCTGTCCGGGGTGGACGCTCCCGACGGGGTCACCCCCGGTCGGTGGTGGACGCACTACTTCAACTCGAGCCCGGTGGTCCGGGCGTACGCCACCGCCCGCGGCGTACCGGCCACCCCGGGGACGACCACCATCGAGGTACGGGGTAACCGGCTGGTCGCCACCACCGAGGCGGACGGCGTGCCCGTCATCAGGGCGACGGCCCGAGTGGGCCGCACCGGCGACGCCGTGAACCGGGGACAACTCCGCTACCTCACGCAGGTGGACGGCACGCTGGTCAGCGGCAACTACCCGTTCGTGGCGGAGCCGGTCGACCCCTTCGAGGTGACGTCACTGGAGTTCCTGGAACCCGACCACCCGGTGTACGCACTGCGTCCGGCCGAGCCGCTCGAGGTCGTGTGGGGCTTCTACTCGCCACGGTCGTCCTTCGCCTACCCGGGTGGCGAGTCGGTGCTCGACTGAGCGATCCCCGAGCGCGTAGCCACCGGCGGCTCCGGCCGGGCGAGCAGGTCAGCTCGCCGTCAGCGACACGTCGTCGATCACGAAGCTGGTCTGCAACGAGGCGTCCTCGGTGCCGGTGAACGTCAGGGTCACCGTCTGGCCGGCGTACGCCCCGACGGCTAGCGTCCGCTGGACGTAGCCCGGCGCGGCGTCGAGGTTGGACCAGGTCGCCAGCGTGGTGTTGCCGAGCCGCACGGTCAGCCGGTCGTACGCGGTGGAGGTCGTGGTCTCGGCCGTGTCGATGTGCAGCCAGAACGACAGGGTGGAGCCGGTGCACCCGGCCGGCAGGGTGACCGTCTGCGCCAGCGTGTCGGTGCGGCTGCGCCCGTACCCGTCCAGCCAGGCCTTCCAGGTGCCGGTGCGGGCCGGCTGCGCGGTCGAGTTGGTGATCACGCCGGAGGTGGCGGTCCACGGGCTGCTGCCGTTCTCGAAGCCGCCGTTCGTGACGAGCTGGCCGCCGGGGCAGCCGCCCGTACCCGTGACGGTGAGCGTGTAGGTGGCGGTCCGCCGCGCCGACCCGGTGCCGGTCACCGTGATCGGGAACGTGCCGGTGGTGGCCGTCGCGGACGCCGTCACGGTCATCGTCGACGAGCCGCCGGAGGTGACCGACGACGGGCTGAACGTCACCGTGACGCCGGCGGGCACGCCGGTCGCGGAGAGGGCGACGGTCTGCGGCGACCCGGCGGTGGTGGCCGTGGTGACGGTGGCGGTGCGCGACGCGCCGGGCGCCACGCTGCCGGAGGTCGGGCTCACCGCGACGGAGAAGTCGTCGGCCGGGGCGCCGTCGCCGACCGCCAGCTGCCAGATGGCGTACGCGATGCCGTCCGCCGCCCGGTTGAGCACTGTCGCGCTGACGTTGCTGGTGGTGTCGCACGAGCGGTGGTAACACGGGTCGTACGCCGCGTTGGCCGTTCCACCCCACTTCGCCGCCTGGGCGCTGGTCTTGCGGGCGCTGGCACCGGCCGCGTAGCCGGAGGTGGGGATGCCGGCCTGCTGGAACGGGTAGTCGTCGGAGCGGCCCTGCCCCTCGACGTTCTCCTCCGGTTGCAGTCCGAGCGAGTCCCAGTACGCCTTCAGCGGCGCGGCCGTGCTCGACGTGAGCCGGTTGATGAAGTAGCCACCGTTGGTCGAACCGACCATGTCGAAGTTGTAGTAGCCCTTGATGTAGCCGCGCTGGGTCGCGCTCAGCGAGTTGACGTAGAAGCGCGAGCCGTTGAGTCCCTGCTCCTCGTCGGTCCACCAGGCGAACCGCACCCGCTTGGTGGTCGTCGGGTTCTGCGCGGCGAGCACGAGCGCGTTCTCCAGCAGGGCCGCCGACCCGGAGGCGTTGTCGTTGATGCCCGGCCCGGCGGACACGCCGTCGAGGTGCGCACCGAACATGACCACCTGGTCGGCGGGGCCGCCCGGCCACTCGGCGATGAGGTTGTTCGACGGGTAGGTGCAGGACGTGCACCGCTGCTCGGTGACGGTGTAGCCGGCCGCCTGCAACCGGCCCTTCACGTACGCGACGGAGGCGGTGTGGCCCGCCGAACCGGCGCGCCGGTTGCCGCCGTTGCTGCTGGCGATGCTGCCGAACTGGGCCAGGTGCGCCTGCACGTTGGCCACGGAGATGTCCGGCGCGGCCAGAAGCGCCGCGGGCGCTGGGGCTGCCCGGTCTGCGGCGGCGACGTCCGCAGCGGTGAACGGGGCTGCCGGGGCCGGGACGGCCGGGGCGGCGGCCACGGGGTGGGGGCCGGCGGACTGCGCTGGGAGGTCGACGGGCGGGGACGCGACCACGGGGTGGGCGGCCAGCGTCACCGATATCCCGGCGCACACGACGAACGCGATCCGCGCGCTCAACGCACTGCCTCTCATGGGGGCTCCTCGGGGTCGGAGGGGATTAGACAGTGGCACTCGTCGATTCATTGGCGCAATGGCCGTTCGTCCGGAACCGCCGGCATGAACGACTCCGGTGCGGTGATGTCCGGGGTGCCCGAGCGCCGACCGCCCGCCGACGTCGAGGTTGTTCTAGGAGGTCAGTCCCGGCCCGCCCCAGCTAGGTCGTGTCTCGAAGTGCGCGTAGCCATTCGTTGATGGCGGTGACGTGGATGGTGGCTTCGTAGCGGACGGCCAGCTTGTCGTACCTAGTGGCCAGACCACGGTGGCGTTTGAGCCGATTGATGC
>NZ_RAQQ01000014.1 GCF_003610785.1 Micromonospora globbae | reverse complement strand
CAGTCTACCGAAGCCGCCCCTACATGGTGGCTCCGAGGAATGGCTATCCCGCAGGCAAGCTCGGCCGCTGGCATACCTCGCTACTTCGACGGTCGCCTCATGCTGATGCCTTGACATTGGAGCGACAGGACGCGAGCAGGTCGACCAGCTCCTCGCCGAGCCCGGCCTGCCGCCAGCCCTCGCGGGCCTGCGCCTCGGTCAGCTCCACGAACCGCAGGTCCCGGCCGAGTGCGGCGGCGACCGCGGCGAGCCGTTGCCGTGGGGTGAGCGCCTCCGGGCCGGTGACGGCGTAGACCATGCCGGCGTGCCCGTCGCCGGTGAGCGCCTCCGCCGCCACGGCGCCGACGTCGGCCTCGTCGACCACCGCGTTGGGGACGTCGCCGAAGGGCTCGCGCACCTCACCCGCCTCGCGGATCGGCGTGGCCCAGCCGAGGGTGTTGCCCATGAAGTCGACGGGCTGGAGGATCGTCCACTCCAGACCGCTCGCCGTCACCGCCTCCTCCACCGGGCCCGACTGCCCGTTCCACAGCACGGACACCCGCCGGACACCCGCCTTCTCGGCCAGCTCCACGATCTCGGGTCCGGTGCGGAGCGTGGCGTAGTCGTCGCCCCCGGTGGTGAGCAGGTGAAGGCCCGTGATCCCGTCGAGGGCGTCCTCCAGGGTGGCCGGCGCGGTCAGGTCGCCGACCGCCACCTCGACACCGGCCGGCAGCCCGGCGGCCCGCTCGGGATCCCTGGTCAGGACCCGTACCGAGGCGCCCCGGGCGAGCAGTTCCCGGACCACGTGTCGTCCCGCCTTGCCCGTCGCGCCGGTGACCAGATACCGCATGCGTACGCTCCCTTCCTCCTGCCGACGACGGTAGGACCTCAACCGGACTTGAGGTCAACGGTTCCGGTGGCGGTGAACCCGGGGCACGCGTTCGTCCGTACCAGGCGTCGTACGAGACCAGCGGACGACGGGAGACACAGGTGAGGGTGCAGCGCAGGCACGTGCTGGCGGCGACGGTGGCGGTGGCCGCCGCGGCGGTCGTCGCGGTGGGCACCGGACTCGGATTCGCGGACACCGCCCCGGAACGCGCGTCCGTCTGCTCCGGCTCGGTCACGTTCTCGGCCGAGGGCGACGCGCCGGCGGCGACCAGCGACCGGTTCCCGGTCGGCACCCGCCTACGGGTGACGAACCTCGACAACGGCAGAGCGGTCACGGTGACCGTGACCGGCCCGTCGGGCAGTTGCGTGCTGTTGAACGCGGCGGCCATGGACCAGGTACGCGAACCCGGACGGAACGTCATCCGCCGCAACCTGGTGGAACGGCTCGACGGCGGGGCCGCCCAGCCGGGCCCGGGCGAGACGCGGCCCGGCAGCGCCCGTCCCGGCGCGGCGCGTCCCGAGGGTGACGCCCCGGGCGGTGGCGCCGCGCGGCGCGTGTGCGGCGGGCCGGTCACGTTCTCGGCCGAGGGCGGCGCGCCGGCCGCCACGAGCGGGCAGTTCCCGGTGGGCACCCGGTTGCGGGTGACGAACCTCGACAACGACCGGACGGTCACCGTGACGGTGACCGGCCCGTCGGGGAGCTGCGTGCTGCTCAACGCGGCCGCCATGGACGCGATCCGCGAGCCCGGCAGGAACGTGGTGCGCAACAACGTGGTCGAGCTGCTCGGCTGACCGGCGGCCTGGCTGACCGGCGGCCGGTGGCGGTCGTGCGCGGGCGACCGCCACCGGTCCCGTGGTGTCAGGGGCCCCGGCGGATCCGGCGGGCGGTGTCAGGGCCGCACGCCGGATCCGGCGGGCGGTGTCAGGCCACCCGGCGGATCCGGCGTGCGGCGAGGTAGAGAAGCAGTGCCGCCAGCGCGACGAAGATGCCGGTCTCGATGGCCTGGAACAGCCAGAACCGGTCGGCCGGTTGGTAGAGCTGCCAGTTGTAGGCGCCGTCGCCGAACTCGACCAGCGGCCGGCACGTCGCGCCGCCCGGTTCGCTGGCATCCGGCGGGCAGTTCGCCTGGGCGCCGGACAGCACCATCGTGCCGCTGGCGTCGCGGATGCCCTTCTCCACGATCCAGTCGCCGAACGAGGCGCTCAGGTCCGCGGTCGCGCCCGCGATGGGGAAGGTCCGGGTCTCCTGCGGAAGGTAGTGCGGCCGGGCCAGGACGGTCAGCACGATCCGCAGGCCGACGAATCCGCCGAGGGTGACTGCCATCGCCGACATCATGCGCGGCCAGAACACGCCGGCGCAGACACCCAGCGCGACCGCGAACAGGGTGTAGCCGATCGGGACGGCACCCTGCATGTCGAAGAAGAAGACGTCGAACCGGCTCTGCTCGGCGGCCTGGGTCAGCGGAGCGGCCCACCAGGACATGCCGAGCCCGTAGACGACGGCGACGACGGTGGTGACCACGGCTACGAACCCGAACTTGACCAACGCCCACCGCCGACGGCTGACGCCCTGCGTCCAGGCGAACCGGTGGGTGCCCTGCTCGACCTCGCGGGCGACCAGCGGAGCGCCCAGAACAGCCCGACGACCAGCGGCAGGACGAGGAACAGCACGCCCAGCATGCTCAGGGAACCGAACTGGTCGGAGAACTGGTGCAGGGCCCGGTTGCACGCCTCCGCGCGGTCGGGAGTGGACTGGGCGCTGGTCAAGACGCCGACGCACTCGGCCAGCCCCTTGTCGGCGTACGCGTTGCGCGTCATCAGGCCGGTGGGGACCATGAGGGCGGCGAGCACGAGCAGCGCGGCGCCCGTGACCAGCACCTGCCGGCGGTGTTGGCGCCAGGTGAGCCACATCATGCGGGGACCTCCCAGTCGGTGCGGGTGGTGTCGGTCTCGCCGTCGCCGAGGTAGGCCAGGATCACGTCCTCGAGCGTCACGTCGTGGACCGTCCAGTCCGGGTCGACGACGCCGTCGACGCGGGCCAGCAGGGTGGACTGGCGTTCGGTGTGCCGGGCGCGCACGACGGCACCCACACCGGCGATCGGTTCGCCGTCGTGCCGGGGGCCCACCAGCTGCCGGTGGGTGGCGACGAGGTCGTCGACCGCTCCGGCGAGCCGGACGCGGGAGGCGCGCAGGACGAGCAGGTGGTCGCAGGCGCGCTCCAGGTCGGCGATCAGGTGCGAGGAGAGCAGCACGGTCGTGCCGGAGTCGGTGACGCTGCCCATCAGCGACTGGAGGAACTCGCGACGCGCGAGCGGGTCGAGGCTGGCGACCGGCTCGTCCAGCAGCAGAAGGCGGGGCCGCTTGGCCAGGGCCAGGGCGAGCGCGACCTGGGCGCGCTGGCCGCCGGACAGCTTGCCGACCGGCAGCTTCGGAGGTATGCCGAGCTGCCCGAGCCGTTCGCGGGCCAGAGCCGCGTCCCAGCGCGCGTTCATCCGGCCGCCGAGCTGGACGAGTTCCGCGGCGGTGAAGTCGCGGTAGAGCGGCGTGTCCTGCGCGACGAAGCCGATGTCGGGCAGGACGGCCGGGTCGTCGTACGGCGAGCGGCCGAAGACGCGCACGTCGCCCGCGTCCGGCCGGAGCAGGCCGACGGCCAGGTGCAGGAGGGTGCTCTTGCCGGCGCCGTTGGGACCGACGAGGCCGACGATCCCCCCGGCGGGCAGGCGGAACGAGCAGCCCTGCAGCGCCCACCGTCGTCCGTACCGTTTGCCGAGCTGCACGGCCTCCAGAGCGATGTCCATCAGCTGTCCTCTCCTCAGGCCGAGGCGTGTTCGGTCCGGGCCGCGTCGGCGGCGAGTGTGGCCCGCAGGGTCGTCTCGACCAGGGCGATGACGTCCTCGGGGGTGAGGCCGGCGGTGCGGGCACGGCGGAGCCAGGCGACCAGGTCGTCGCGGAGGTCTGCCTGGTCGGCCAGGGGTGGGCCGCCGAGGGTGCGGCGGACGAAGGTGCCGACGCCCGGGCGGCCCTCCACGAGCCCTTCGATCTCCAGCTCCCGGTACGCCTTCAGCACGGTGTTGGGGTTGATGGCCAGCGACTGCGCCACGTCGCGGACCTTCGGCAGTTGGTCGCCGGGCGCCAGCAGACCCACCCGCAGGGCCTGTTTCACCTGCTGGATCAACTGCACGTAGGTGTTCACCTTGGACCGGGCGTCCAGTACGAACTCGATCACCTGAGCCCTCTCTGTTGTCCTATGACAGTAGGACTATAGGACAGGAAGGGGTGGCGTGGGCACCCGTACGCGCGTGGTGTCATGATGTGCCGCTCGCCGGGATGATCGAGGGGGTTCGGATGCTGCACCTGCTGCTCCTGCGGTACACCGGGTCGGAGCGGGACGCGCAGCCGTACGTGGCCGGTCACGTGCGCTTCCTGGAGCGCCATCACCAGCAGGGGACGTTCCTGGTCTCCGGGCAGACGGTGCCCTCGACGGAGGGCGGCGCCATCCTGGCCCACGCCGTCGACCGGGAGACGGTCCAGCGGATCGTCGCGGAGGATCCGTTCGTCGTGGCCGGCGTCGCGACGTACACGGTCACGACGATCGAGCCCGGGCGGGTCCACCCGGCGCTCGCGGACCTGCTCGGTCGGACCACCTGAGAGGGCCCCTCCCTCTGCCGGCGGCGTCGGGAAGGGGCCCTGCTCGGAGGTCAGGCGAACGCGGCGTCGAGGATGTCCAGGCCGCGGGCCAGCTCGTCGTCGGAGATGACGAGCGGGGGGAGGAAGCGCAGCACGTTGCCGTACGTGCCGCAGGTGAGCGTGAGCAGTCCGGCCGCGTGGCAGGCGGCCGACACCGCGGCCGTGGCGGTCGGATCCGGGGTGAGGGTGCCCGGCCGGACGATCTCCACGGCGAGCATCGCGCCCCGGCCGCGCACCTCGGCGACGCGCGGATCCCGCTCGGCGATCGCCCGCAGCCGGGACGTCATCACCGACCCGATCCGCCGGGCCGCGGCCGCGAGGTCCAGCTCCCGCATCGTCTCGATACTGGCCAGCGCGGCGGCGCAGGCGACCGGGTTGCCGCCGTACGTGCCGCCGAGGCCGCCCACGTGCACGGCGTCCATCAGCTCGGCCCGCCCGGTCACGGCGGCCAGTGGCAACCCGCCGGCGATGCCCTTGGCGAGCGTCACCAGATCCGGCTCGACCCCCTCGTGCTCACAGGCGAACCAGTCCCCGGTCCGGCAGAACCCGGTCTGGATCTCGTCGGCCACGAAGACGACGCCCGTGGCGGTCGCCCACTCGCGCAGCGCCGGCAGGAACCCGGGCGCCGGCACGACGAAGCCGCCCTCGCCCTGGATCGGCTCGATCAGCAGCGCGGCCACGTTCTCCGCGCCGACCTGCTTCTCGACCGTCTCGATGGCGCGCGCCGCAGCCGTGGCGCCGTCCAGGCCGCCGTCGCGCAGCGGGTACGACATGGGCACCCGGTAGACCTCCCCGGCGAACGGCCCGAAGCGGTGCTTGTACGGCATGTTCTTCGCCGTCAGCGCCATGGTCAGGTTCGTCCGGCCGTGGTACGCGTGGTCGAACACGACCACGGCCGGCCGGCCGGTGGCGTGCCGGGCGATCTTGACGGCGTTCTCCACCGCCTCGGCGCCGGAGTTGAACAGCGCCGAGCGCTTCTCGAACCCGCCCGGCGTCAGGGCGTTGAGCTGCTCGCAGACCGCCACGTACGACTCGTACGGCGCGACCATGAAACAGGTGTGGGTGAAGCGTTCGACCTGCTCCCGCACCGCGGCCACGACGCGCGGGGCGGCGTTGCCGACGTTGCTGACCGCGATGCCGGCCGCGAAGTCGATCCACTCCCGTCCCTCGACGTCGGTGATCGTGCCGCCGGCCGCCCGGTCCACGTAGGACGTGACGGTGCTGCCCACGCCGCGGGCGACCGCCGCCTGGCGTCGCTTGTGCAGCTCGTCGGACGATGCCATGGCTCAGCCCTCGATGTTGTGCATGACGTGCTTGATCCGGGTGTAGTCCTCCAGGCTGTAGACCGAGAGGTCCTTGCCGTGCCCGGAGTGCTTGAAGCCGCCGTGCGGCATCTCGGAGACGAACGGGATGTGCGTGTTCACCCAGACGCAGCCGAAGTCGAGCCGGCGGGTCATGCGCATCGCGCGGCCGTGGTCCTTCGTCCAGACCGAGGCGGACAGGCCGTACTCGACGCCGTTGGCCCAGCGCACCGCCTCGTCCTCGTCGCTGAAGCGCTGCACGGTGATGACGGGGCCGAAGACCTCCTGCTGGATGATCTCGTCGGCCTGCCGTACGCCCGAGACGACCGTGGGCGCGTAGAAGTAGCCGCGCTCGCCCTGCCGGGAACCGCCGGTCTCGACGCTCGCGTGGTCCGGGAGCCGGTCCACGAAGCCGCTGACCCGGGCGAGCTGGTTGGCGTTGTTCAGCGGGCCGTAGAGCACGTCCTCGTCGTCCGGCGCGCCGGTCTTCGTGTTGCGCGCCTGCTCGGCGAGGGCCGCCACGAAGTCGTCGTGGATGCCGGGGCCGGCGAGCACCCGGGTCGCCGCCGTGCAGTCCTGCCCCGCGTTGAAGTACCCGCCGAGCGCGACCGCCTCGGCCGCCGCCGCGACGTCCGCGTCGTCGAAGATCACCACCGGGGCCTTGCCGCCCAGCTCCAGGTGGGTGCGTTTGAGGTCCGGCGCCGCCGCCGCGGCGACCTCCATGCCGGCCCGCGTCGAGCCGGTGATCGAGACGAGCTGCGGAACGGGGTGGGAGACGAGGGTGCGGCCGGTGTCCCGGTCGCCGCAGACCACGTTGAACACGCCCGGCGGCAGGAACTCGGCGGCGATCTCGGCGAGCAGCAGCGTGGAGGCCGGCGTGGTGTCCGACGGCTTCAGGACCACCGTGTTGCCGGCCGCGAGCGCGGGGGCGATCTTCCAGACCGCCATCATGAGCGGGTAGTTCCAGGGCGTCACCTGGGCGCAGACGCCGATCGGCTCCCGCCGCACGTACGAGGTGTGCCCGGCCAGGTACTCGCCGGCGGACCGGCCCTCCAGCAGCCGTGCCGCGCCCGCGAAGAAACGGAACTCGTCGACGCAGGGCGGCAGCTCCTCCTCGGCGGTGAGCTGGCGCGGCTTGCCGGTGTTGCGCACCTCCACGTCGACCAGTTCGGCGGCCCTCGCCTCCACCGCGTCGGCGAGCTTGAGCAGCGCCCGCTGCCGCTCGGCCGGCGTCGCGTCCCGCCAGGTCTCGAAGGCGTCGGCGGCGGCCTTCATGGCCGCGTCCACGTCGGCGGCGCCGGAGACCGGCGCCTGCGCGAAGACCTCGCCGGTGCACGGGTCGATCAGGTCGGCGTACCCGCCGTCCACCGGGTCGACGTACTCGCCGTTGACGAAGTTGCGCAGCTGCTGCTGGTCACTCATGGAAAGTCTCCGAGGGGTGGCCGGGGGATGAGGTCAGCGGAGGTTATCGCAATCTGACTGCCATCTTGGCTACTGAATTCGCGGCTTACAAGCCCTTGGGCGACTGTTTCCGTGAGCCAACCACGTCGTCTACGCTGCGGACGTGGAGCCGAGAGCCTTCTACGTCGCCGGTCGTCCCGCCCACGGCGAGGGCGAGCTGACCGTCCACCACCCGTACGACGGCCGCCCCGTGGGGCGTACCACCGTGGCCACGCCCGACCAGGTCGACGCCGCCGTCGCCGCCGCGGCCGGGGTGGCCGCGGAGGCCGCGGCCCTGCCCGCGCACGTCCGCGCGGCCGCTCTCGACCATGTCTCCCGGCGGCTCGCCGAACGGGCCGACGAGGTCGCCCGGCTCATCACGGCCGAGAACGGCAAGCCGCTGAAGTGGGCGCGGGCCGAGGTGGGGCGGGCCGTCTCCACCTTTCGCTGGGCCGCCGAGGAGGCCCGGCGCTTCTCCGGCGAACTGCAACGCCTCGACACCGATCCGGCCGCCACCGGGCGGATCGCCCTGGTACGCCGGGTGCCCCGCGGACCGGTGCTCGGCATCACGCCGTTCAACTTCCCGCTCAACCTGGTCGCCCACAAGGTGGCCCCGGCGATCGCCGTCGGCGCGCCGATCGTCGTCAAGCCGGCCCCGGCCACCCCGCTGTCCGCGCTGCTCCTGGGTGAGCTGCTGGCCGAGACGGACCTGCCGACGGGTATCTTCTCCGTGCTGCCGCTGCCCAACGAGCGCGCCGCCGACCTGGTCGCCGACCCGCGGCTGCCGGTGGTGTCGTTCACCGGCTCCGGCCCGGTCGGCGCGGCCATCCGCCGCGCGGCGCCCGAGAAACACGTGACCCTCGAACTGGGCGGCAACGCGGCGGCCGTCATCTGTGCCGACTGGGCGGCCGACGAGGACCTGACGTTCGCCGCCCAGCGGATCGCCACGTTCTCCAACTACCAGGCCGGTCAGTCGTGCATCGCCGTCCAGCGGGTCTACGTGCACGAATGGCTCTACGACGGCTTCCTGCCCCGACTCGTCGCCGCCGTGCAGGAACTGCGGACCGGCGACCCGGCCGACGAGCGGACCGACGTCGGGCCGCTCATCTCCGTCGACGCCGCCGAGCGCGTCGAGGCGTGGGTCGACGAGGCGGTGGCGGCGGGCGCGACCATCGAGGTCGGCGGCCGGCGCGAGGGCGCGACCTATCCGCCCACCGTGCTCTCCGGGGTGCCCGCCGACGCGAAGGTGACCGCCGAGGAGGTGTTCGGGCCGGTCCTCGTGGTCGCCCGCGTGCAGGACGACGAGTCCGCCTTCGCGGCCGTCAACGACTCGGCGTACGGGTTGCAGGCGGGCGTCTTCACCCACGACGTCCGCACCGCGTTCCGGGCCGCCCGGGTGCTCGACGTGGGCGGCGTCATCGTCGGGGACGTGCCGTCCTACCGGGCCGACCAGATGCCGTACGGCGGCGTCAAGGGCAGCGGCGTCGGGCGCGAGGGGCTGCGCAGCGCCATGGAGGACTACACCGAGCCGCGCGTGCTCGTCCTCACCGGGGTGCAGCTGTAGAGGGGTCCGCTCGACACGTGCCGCGGGGTGCGGCGTGGGTCACCAGGTGCCGTCGTCGCGTACCCGGGCCGGCGCCCGGCCCAGCAGCAGGGTGGTGAGGGCGGCGTCGACGTCCGCGCCGAGGAACCACTCGCCGGCCTGGTCCAGCGCGAACACGCGGCCCTGCTCGTCCACGGCGAAGATGCTGTCGCCGTGCTCGGAACCGAACGGGAAGAGCGCGACCCCCAGCACCGACGCGAAGTCGGCGAGGGTGTCGGCGCTGTGCGCGCCGCGCAGCGGGTTCGTGGTGAACCGGCTGATCCACACCTCCTCGCCGGGCCCGCGCCGCCGACTGAGGATCGCCGGGAACGCGGTGAGCGCGCGCACCGCCGCGGGGAACGGGGCGTGGCGGTGCTGCCGGCCGGCCACCTCGCAGGTCTCCCGGATCGCCCCGGCCGCGAGCGCCGAGTTGAACCCGCCGTCCTCCCAGCCACCGTCCATGAGGGCGTCCGCCACCTCGTCCGGGAAACGGCCCGGGTGGTGCGGCATCTCGTGCCCCGGACGCCACTCGCTGGTGAACGCGAGCGCCGACCAGGGAAGCACGTTGAAGTGCACGAGGACGTTCAGGCACGAGTCGCAGGGGCGCTCGGCCGGCCCGCCGTACGGGTCGCCGGGCTCGCGGACGCGGAACACCTCGAAGCGGGCCGTACCCAGCAACGCCTCGGCGTCGCCCATGCTCATCGGCGCGATGCCCTCGGCGGCGCGGCGGTGGTCGTACTCGTGCAGCACGTCGGAGAGGACGATCAGCTCGGCGTGCCGTTCGCCGCCGCGGACCAGGTGACCCGGCGGCAGCTCGTCCAGGTGGCGCTGCACCAGCGGGTGGTGCCGCAGCTCCACGTCACCCTTGGCGCCCTGCGCGCGGAACAGCCGACCGTCGACGTTCAGGTGCGCGGCGGTGTTCGGCGTGGGCAACCGCCGGATCACCCGGAGGAGCTGGCTCGCCGGATCCACCGTGCGCGGGGCCACCGGGCCCGTCGGTCGGTTGCGCCGGTACAGCTCCTCGACCACCTCCGGCGGGACGCGCGGCCAGGTGGTCACCTCACCCGTCTCCTTGTCGACCACCGTCGTGGGCAGGTCGCCGGGAAGCGTGCGCGCCTGGGGGGACACAGTGGACGAGATGACGTACCCCAGGTCGAACTCGTCCACGCTCGCCGTGCACTCGTAGCCCAGACGCTGCGAGTCGCGCCGCGCCCAGACGGCGGCGAGTTGCTCGGCCTGATGGCGGTCGATCACCCCACGGAAAATACCGGACCCCACGGAATCCGTCGCGCCGGGTATGGTTCGCCCTACACACGGTGACGGGGAGGCGGCGTGGCGGAGAGTGCGGACCGGACGGCGAACGATGCGCTGCGGGCCAGGTTCGACGAGGTGTACGGGCGGTACCAGCGGTTCCGGTCCGGTCTGGACGAACTGCGTGGCCGTCTCGCGGAGCTGCGGGTGACCGAGCGCTCGGCCGACGGGCGGGTGACCGCCGTCGTCGGCGCACGCGGCGAGCTGATCGCCGTGGAGCTGAGCCCCGCGGTCTACCAGCAGCGGGACGCGGCGGCGTTGAGCCGTACGATCACCGACACCATCCAACGGGCCACCACCGGCGCGGTCGCCGCCACCCAGGAACTGGTCGCCGGCTACCTCCCGGCCGGCGCCGGGTCGACGGAGTTCCTGCGTACCGGCGACTTCGACGCGCTGCTCGGCCGCGCGGACGCGGTCCTGGGCGGCGGGCGGTGACCGGTCCGGCCGGCGGGCGGCTCTGGCTTGATCCGAGCCGCGCCCGGCGCGGCGGCGACGACCTCCGGGCGGCCGGCGAGGCCGTGAGCGCCCGGCGCGCCGAGGTCGGCGGCGCCATCGCCACGGCGAGCGGCCGGCAGCCCTGGGGACGGGACGACGTCGGGGCGGCCTTCGAGCGCGCCTACCGCGGCTGCGAGGAGATCGTGCTGCGGGCGTGGGAGGGCGTGGGCCGCCACCTCACCCGGCTCGGCGCCGACGTGGTGCACTCGGTGGACGGCACCGTCGCGACGGACGTCGCCGCCGCGGGTCGCCTCGGGAGCATCGCGGCCGGTCACCCGGGAACGGCGGTCGCGGGCGTCGCCGGCCCCGGCGCCGTGCGACCGGACCGGGCCGACGCGGGCCTCACGGGGTCCGGCGCCGTGCGACCGGCCCGGGCCGACGCGGGCCTCACCGGGTTCGGCGCCCCGCGATCGGACCCGGCCGCCGGCCCGCGCTGACCGGCGGAGGCCCGCATGAGCCTGTTGCCGAGCCCGGTGCCCCACCCGCTGGACTACGCGCCGTGGGACGTGCCCGGCTGGATCCGCGAGGCGCTCGACTGGGTGGTGGGCGTCGAGTGGCCGGACGGCGACGAGCGTGCCGTCTGGGACCTCGCCGACCAGTGGTACGCGGTGGCCGCCGCGCTCGCCGGCCCCCGGGCCGAGGCGACCGCCGCCGCCGCGGAGGTGCGCGCGGGATACGGGGAGGTCGGCGCGGTCGCCGAGGCGTTCGGGGCAGCGTGGCGGCGGGTCGCCGAGGGTGACGACGCGCCCCTGCCCGTCCTGCTCGCCGTCGGCACCGACCTGGGGCGGATGGTCGAGGAGTGCGGCTGCGACATCGAGGCCGCGAAACTCGAGGTCTGGATCGAGCTGGGCATCCTCGTCATCGAGCTGCTGTCCCTGGCGGTCGCGGCCGTCCTCACCGCCGGGGCCGCCTCCCCGGCCGCCGGCGCGGCGATCGCCGCGAGCCGGGTCGTCGTACGGCAGATCTTCGCCCGGCTCACCGCCCAGCTCGCCCGCAAGTCGCTGCGGCACGGGCTCCGGGAGGCCGGCGAGCGCGCGGCCCGCGAGGTCGCCGAGCGGGGCGTACGCGGTCTGGGCCGGCGCGCGGCGTACGGCGGGCTCGTCGAGGCGGGGGAGGAGGCCGGAATCAGCCTCGCGACCCAGGCGTACCAGAACTCGACCGGCCGCCGGGACGGCCTCGACCTCACCGACCTCGGCACGTCGGCGGTCGGCGGGCTGGCCGGCGGCGCCGCCGCGCCGCTGGCCGGGCTGGGCCGGCACGCGACCGGGCGCGGGGCGCGCGCCGTCGAGCACGTCACCCGGGAGATGGCCGGCGAGGTGGTCGCCGAGAACGCCGCCGGCCTGGCGACCGGCCAGGGGCCGACCTCCGTGGCGGACGCCGCCCGGGCCGCCGTCTCGGGCGGCACGGGCGCGGTGACCACCCAGGTCGACGCGGCGCTCCGGGCCCGGCTCGACGGCCGGTTGGCCGCACTGGCCGCGCCGGGCGCTTTCCTGGACGCGGGGCTCGCGGGCCGACCGTCCGCGCCCGAGGTCGCGCCGCCGTCCCCGGCTCGCCCGGAGCCCGGGGCGGAGGCGGCATCGTCCCTGCCGGCACCCCGCCCCGACGGCGGGGTGGAGTCACCGGCCGTCGCGCAACGGTCCGGCGCACCGCGCGAGGCCGCCGCTTCGATGGCGGCTGTCGGGCCGGTGGAAGGGCTCGCGCCGCGGGAGGTCGCGCCGCTGGGGGCCGGCGCACCGCACGCCGTCGATGAGCGGCCCACGGCGGCCGTTGCGCCCGGCACCCGCTCGCCGGTCGACAGCGCCACGGCGCCGGTGTCGGCCGGGGACACCGGCAGTCCCGCGCTGAGCGGGATGGTACCGGCGACAGCCGGGCCGGCCGCGGCCGAGGCGACGTCGTCGATGGCTGGCGGTCTGCCGTCCACACCGCTGCTCGGCGGCGCTCCAGTCGCCGCACCTCCCGCGGCGGTCGGGGTGGACACGGCTCCGCCGCACCCGGCGACCGGCTCGACCACCGCCCCGGCCGCGGTCCCGACACCGGGGCCGGTTGCCGCCCCGACACCCGGGCCGGCTGCTGTCCCGACATCCGCGCCGGTCCACCCGCCCGTCGTGCCGCCGCCGGCTCCACCGTCACCACTCGCGCCCGTCCCACCGCCGCAGGTCTCCCCGCCCCCGGTTCCACCGTCCGCGTCGGGCAGCCCGCCGGTAGTGCCGCCGCCCGCCCCGCCGGGTCCGCCGGCGCCCACCCACGCTGGCGTGGGCGGCCAGGTGCTGCGGCCGAGGACCCCCGAGTGGTACGCCGCCACCTGGGCGGCCGACCGGGACGCCTTCGAGCGGCGCCGCTACCGGGGCCACTTCGCGCACCAGCGGCGGACCCACGAGGAGAACCGCCGTCAGGACCGCGCCGCCGAGCTGCGGCTGGCCGCCGAACGGACGTACGACGAGGCGCGGTGGCTGATCGGCCAGGGGCGGATGCTCGCCGAAGCCGGCCGGCGCGCCGACGCCGAGCGGCACTTCCAGGAGGCGTACGCCCGGGAACGCTGGTGCCAGCAGCAGTCGGACGTCACGGAGGCCGTGCTGGCCGGCACCACCGCCCCGCCGGTGGTGGAGGTCGGCGAGCGGGACTTCCGGCGGATCAACGACGACGTCGGCGACCTCGCACCCGGTGCGGTCGAGACGACGGACCGCTCGGCGCTCACGGGTGACGACCGACCCCCGCCGATCGACCGGTCCCGCAGGTACGGGCGGCCCGGCGGGCTGCGTCCGCCGCTGGCGCTGCACCAGACCGACGTCGAGCGGCGGGTGCCGCGCGACCCGGCCGGCCGCGTCATCCGTACTCCGGATCCGCGCCGGGGCGACTGGTTCCGGCTCGTGAACGACGGCGGGCCGGCCGCCGACCCGACGCGCGGGCTGAACTGCGTCGACTGTGCCCTGTCGCTGTTCGACACCTGGGCCCACGGGCGGCCGCGGGTGTCCGCGCCGCGCACCTTCGACGCGTACGCGGCGGGAGACGTCAACCGGCCGCTGCACGGCGAGCTGAACGGCCCCCGGCGCGTCGAGGACGTGACCGGCGGCCGGTTCCAGCGGCTCTGCGAGCCGGACACCGACTCCGGGCCGGCGCAGCGGCGGGACGCCGTCGACCACGGGTACCGCACCCTGCACGACCAACTGCTGCTCGGCGGGCACGGCAGCTACGCGTTCGTCATCAACACCTGGGAGGGCGGAGGCTCGCACATCTCGGTCGCCCTCAACCAGGACGGCACGGTGCTCTACCTCGACCCGCAGACCGGGCGGATCGACACCCGGCCGCTCTACCGGCACCGCGGCGCGCCGTACCGCTACAACGCGGTCGACCTCGACGTCCTGGTGCTCGGCCCGGATGCCCGCCCCCTGCCCGTGGCGGGGCTGCGCCGGGGCCGGTTCAGCGCCCTGCCGGACCTGCCCGACCACCCGCCGGCGACCACCGACGAGGGGTACGGCCACCCGTACCTCAACCGGATCCACGTCCTCGCGGGGCCCGGCTCGGCGGCCCACGCTCCCGAGCCGGTCGCCGACGTCCTCGCGGGCGCGCCGGACCTCGACAGCGCTCTCCGCGCCGGGGTACCCCCGCCCGACCTGGTCGCCGCGCTCGACGTGCCCACGGTGCGGCGACTCGCGCCGCACCTCGACGACGCCGCCGCGCGGGAACTGGTCACGCTCTTCGCCGAACCGCGGGTGCGGGCCATGCTGGACGGCGCGTGGCGGCACCCGCCGCACGGCGAGCCGCTGCTCGCCGAGGCCCTGGTCCGCGACCTGGTCGAGCGGCCCGACCTCGTCCGCATGCTGCGGGCGACACCGGAACTGCTCCACTCGTTGACCGCCCGACCCCTGACGATGCGTCACCTCGCCAGCCATCAGCAGGCCATCGACGTGCTCGGCGACGTACTCGACGACATCGCGGCGCGTGGCCCGGCGGCGGTGGCCGGCGAGAACCCACCAGTGCCCCAGCCGACCCCGCTGACCGACGAGCAACGACGGGTCAGCTCCAGCCTGGCCCGGGACTACGGCCTCGCGGCCCAACCCGGATTCGACCAACGCAGACGACATGACGCGGCCTATCGCGAGCAGTACCTCGATGCCCTGTACGCCAAGGCCGCGGTAGCTCAGGAGGAGCTGAACGAACTGGCGATCTCGCTGGCGCACGAGGGCGGGGAGCGGGTGGGCCAGCCAGGCTGGCGGACACGGCCGAAGGATCGACGCCGGGCCGAGGACAAGGTCACCAAGTACCGTGGCGACGCCTCGAGACTGATCGATCTCGCTGCGGCCAAGGTGGAGTTCCAGACCCTCGACCAGTTGTATGCGGCGCTGTCCCGGCTGAGGGAGAGACCGGACGTCGCCGTGGTCCGGTTCGAGGACAGGTTCGTGGCACCTCAACAGAGCGGCTACCGCGACGTGCAACTGATTCTGAGGATGTCCAACGGACACCTGGCGGAACTTCGGCTGCACCTGGCACGCCTCGACGAGGTGGCCGCCTGGGAGCACGCATTGTTCGAAGTGCGTCGTGACCTAGAATCCATCGCCCGAGCCGACCGTCGAGCCCTGACACCGGAGGAACGAGCCATCGCCGACGGTCTCCTACGCCGAGCGCAGGAACTGTTCTGGCGCGCACTGATGGCGACGTACGAGGAGAAGCGCTGATGCCGGAAACGGCCGGACTGGTCCTACCTTCGTTTCACCTCTACTACGCCTCACCCGTGAAGATCGTCGCGACCCCGGAGGGCGGTGCCCGGGTCTGGCGGGTGTCCATGGAGACCGGCGGCTGGGTGGAGGAGAACGATCTCTTCGACGAGATCGTGTTCGCCGTGGGTGGTGACGTCTTCAGTCGAACTGTCGACCAGTTCGTGCAGGACGTGGAGTTGTACCGCTCGCGCTATCTGTCCGGTGACGGCGCCGTCTTCGCCCTCTACGAGACGGTCAGGGCGATTCAGGCGGTGGCGGAAGACGAGGGTCGTGTCCTCACGGTCGAGGAAGCCGCTCTGGTCCGAGGAATCTGCCGCCGGACCTTCGTGATGTTCGAGGAGGAGTTGCAGCGGGCCGGTGACCCTGGAGCGGACCCCTCACTGGCGGCGCCGGACCAGGAGGCGTAAACCGCTTGCGGCGCCCATCGGCGTGCACGAGGGTCGCGGTATGAGTGACTCGCCCGCCGCGGACGGAGCCGGGCCCGCCGAGCAGGGGAGATCCTCCGGCTTCGCCTGGTCGAACATGTTCGTCCACCCCGACGAGGACCCGCGGTCGGAGGGCGGCTTCGAGGACGAGCGGACGGTGCTCGTCGAGTACCTCCGCGACCAGCGGCTCACCCTGCAACTCAAGTGCGCCGACCTGGACGCCGAGCAGCTGGCCCGGCGCGCCGTGCCGCCGTCCACGCTGTCGCTGCTCGGCCTGGTCCGGCACATGGCCGAGGTGGAGCGGGGCTGGTTCCGGCGGGTGATGGCCGGCGAGGACGTACCGCCGATCTACCGCACGGACGACGACCGGGACGCCGACTTCAACGACGCCATCGCCGACCCGGACGTGGTCGCGGAGGCGTGGCGCAACTGGCGGGCGGAGATCGAGTTCGCCGAGCGGCTGGTCGACCGTACGCCGGACCTGGCGACCCGGGGGCGCATGCGCGACGGCGAGACCATCTCGCTGCGCGAACTGCTCGTGCACATGATCGAGGAGTACGCGCGGCACAACGGCCACGCGGACCTGCTCCGCGAGCTGATCGACGGCCGGGTCGGCCAGTAGCGGCGTGACGACGCCGAGCGGGTCACGCGGGCCGGATCCGGCCGCGACGCCGTCCAGTGTGGCCGAGGCCGTCGCGGTGCAGGAGGAGTTGCGGTCGCGGGTCGACCTCGTCGGCCCCGGTCCGTCCGCGCCCGCCACGGTGGCCGGGCTGGACGTGGCGTACGCCGAGAGCGGTGACCTGCTCGCGGCCGCCGTCACCGTCCTCGACACCCGGACGCTGGAGGTGGTCGACCGGGCCGTCAGCGTCGGCCGGCCCGCCTTCGCGTACGTTCCGGGGCTGTTCGCCTTCCGGGAGCTGCCCGCGCTGCTCGCCGCGCTGGACCGGCTGGCCACCCGTCCCGAGCTGCTGGTCTGCGACGGGCACGGGCTCGCCCACCCGCGCCGGTTCGGGCTCGCCTGTCATCTCGGCGTGGTCACCGACCTGCCGTCGATCGGGGTGGGAAAGACGCCGCTGGTGGGCGTGTGGACACCGCCGCAGGCCGAGCGGGGTGCCTGGTCGCCCCTGCGCGACGGCGACGAGGTGGTGGGTCGGGTGCTGCGTACCCGCAGCGGCGTGAAGCCCGTCTTCGTGAGCGTCGGGCACCGGGTGAGCCTCGACAACGCCGTCGCCCAGGTGCTCGCCCTCACTCCGCGTCACCGGCTGCCGGAGACGACCCGGACCGCCGACCGGCCCTGCCGGGACGCCCTCGCGACCGCCACGCGACGGTAGACCGGGCCGCCCGCCGGGTCAGGACGCGGCCGCCGGCCGGCCGCCCGCACGCCGTGGACGGGGCCGGTGCCGGGCTCCCCGGACCGGCCGGCGACCGGCCGTCGCGGGGTGGAACCAGGGGTAATGCGGCACACATGCGGGGCGCTCTATGACCGGTGGGCCAGGTGGGGCGGTAGTAGCCTGACGCGCGGACGCCACCGGGGAGGAACGGCGAGGTGAACATGTCGGTAGGTCGGCACGCGGCCCGGCTCGCGACGGTCTGCGCGGTGCTGGGTGGGCTCGTGCTCCTCGGCGGCTCCCCCGCGCTGGCCGACGACGATTCGGTGCGGGTGCGGTCGGCGGACAGCTTCCGGGCCGGCGGGTCCGCCCAGACGGTCAACGTCGAGGTGCGCAGGCGCAGCGACGGCTGCGTGCTGCTGCGTACGGCACTGGGGTTCCGCCTGGAGGGGCTCGACGCCCGCCAGGTCAGCGTCCAGGTCAACTACGGTGGACGCTGGTTCCCGGTGCCGGCCGGTGGCAGCGGCACGGTGACCACCACGCAGACCGCCCCCGCGAAACCGAAGCTCTGCAAGGGCAAGGGCATCACGGTGCGCTACCGGGTCGCCTTCGCGGCCGGGACGCCGGGTGGCCGGCTCAGCGTGACCGGTGAGGCCAGCAACGCGGCCGGCGGAAGCCTGGGCCGGGACACCGTGTCCGCGCGGGTGCTGGGTTCCCGCGCGTCGGCCTCGCCGACCCCCTCGAAGACGCCGTCGCCGACCCTGAGCCCGTCCGAGGCGGTCGTCGACGACGCGGCCACCCCGGCGGCGCTGGCCGCACCGACCGGTGGGCCGAGCACCACCAACACCAAGGAGTCCTCCGGTATGTCCCCGATCATGTTCGTCGGTCTCGGCCTGGTCGCCATCGGGGCGCTGCTGATCGTGCTGCTGTTCCGCCGCTCCCGCGAGGACAAGGAGCCGACCGGCGGCGTCGTCCCGCCGCCCGTCGGCAACCCCGGCGGCACCACGTACCGGTCGGGTGGAGGGCCGCTGGCGGCGCCGGCCCGGCCCGGCCCGGTGTACGGGCAGCCGCCGGCCGCGGGCGGTGTCTACGGCACACCGGCACCGCGGCTCACGGGCGGCGCCGTGTACGGCACCCGCCCCGCCGGCGGGCCCGCCCCGACGCCCACGTCCGGGGCTCCGGTGGCACCCACGTCCGGGGCTCCGGTGGCACCCGCGTCCGGGGCGCCGGCGGCGCCCGCGCCGCGGACCCCGGTGACACCGGCGACGCCGCCGGCAGCGGGAACCCCGGGGGCGCCGGCGGGGGAGGGCCCGGACCACACCGTGTTCATGCCCCGGCTCCCCGGCTGAGCGGGGCGCGGGCGAACCCCTCCGATACGCTCAGGGGGCGTGACGACCTGCGGCCAAGGAGAGAACCGGTGTCTGATCTGTCCCAGATCGTGAAGGCGTACGACGTCCGCGGGACGGTGCCTGACCAGTGGGACGAGCGGGCTGCCGAGGCCCTCGGGGCCGCGTTCTGCCAGCTGCTGAACGCCACCGACGAACCCGGCGAGTCCGTCGTCGTCGGGCACGACATGCGGGCCACCTCGCCGGGCCTGGCCGCCGCGTTCGCCGCCGGCGTACGGGCCGAGGGGCGGTCGGTCGTCGAGATCGGTCTGGCCTCGACCGACATGCTCTACTTCGCGTCCGGTTCGCTGGACCTGCCCGGCGCGATGTTCACCGCGAGCCACAACCCGGCCCGTTACAACGGCATCAAGATGTGCCGCGCCGGCGCCCGTCCGATCGGTCAGGACAGCGGGCTCGCCGAGATCCGCGACCGGGCGCAGGCGCTGCTGGACAAGGACGAGCCGCGCCCGGCCGGCGAGCCGACCCGTCCGGCCGAGCGCCGGAACCTGCTGCCGGAGTACGCGGCGCACCTGCGCAAGCTCGTCGACCTCACGCACATCCGCCCGCTGCGCGTGGTGGTCGACGCGGGCAACGGCATGGCGGGCCACACCGTGCCGAGCGTGCTCGGGGACGCCGTGCTGCCGGCCCTGCCGCTGGAGATCGTTCCGCTCTACTTCGAACTCGACGGAAGTTTCCCCAACCACGAGGCCAACCCGCTCGACCCGGCGAACCTGGTCGACCTCCAGCGGGCCGTGGTCGAGCACGGCGCGGAGATCGGGCTCGCCTTCGACGGCGACGCCGACCGCTGCTTCGTGGTGGACGAGCGGGGCGAGCCCGTCTCGCCGTCGGCGATCACCGCGATGGTCGCGGCCCGCGAGCTGGCCAAGCACCCGGGTTCCACGGTGATCCACGGCCTCATCACCTCCCGCGCGGTGCCGGAGATCATCCGCGAGCACGGCGGGGAGCCCGTGGTGGCCCGCGTGGGGCATTCCTTCATCAAGGCCGAGATGGCCCGCACCAACGCCGTCTTCGGCGGCGAGCACTCGGCGCACTACTACTTCCGGGACTTCTGGTTCGCCGACACGGGGATGCTGGCGGCCATGCACACCCTGGCCGCGCTGGGTGAGCAGTCGCAGCCCCTGTCGGTGCTCGCCGGCGAGTACGAGCGGTACGTCGCCTCTGGTGAGATCAACTCGACGGTGGCCGACCAGGCCGCGACGATGCGCGAGGTGCGCGCCGCGTACCCGGACGCGGAGGCCGACGAGCTGGACGGGCTGACCCTGCGCTTCCCCGACGGGGCGTGGTTCAACCTGCGCGCCTCGAACACCGAGCCGTTGCTGCGGCTGAACGTCGAGGCGCCCACCCGCGCGCGGATGACCGCACTCCGTGACGAGGTGCTCGACCGGGTTCGCCGATAAGATCGCCTGCGCCGCTCGGCACCGCCGGGGGTGAAGCCGCACACGTGGAAGGAGCCGCGCCGTGGCCCTGGATCCGCAGTTGCTCGAGATACTCGCCTGTCCGGACACACACCACGCACCCCTCGACTACGACGCGCAGGCGCAGACGCTGACCTGCACCGAGTGCGGCCGGATCTTCGAGGTCCGCGACGACGTGCCGGTGCTGCTGCTGGACGAGGCGCGCGGCGGCCCGGGGCAGCCGTCATGATCGACGGTACGGCCGGGGTCAGTGGTCACCGGGAGGCCGACGAGGCCCTGCTCGACGACGCCGACGCGCTCGCCGAGCGTGACCCGGGCGGCATGCTGCGGCACACCGCCTCCGCCGGAGCGCAGGTACGCGAGTCGGCGGCGCTGGCCGCCGAGGCGAACCTGTCGGTGCTCGCCGACGAGGGCCGGCCGCGGGCGGTGGTGATCGCCGGCATCGGTACGGCCGGCCGCACCGGCGACGTGCTCGCCACGGTCGCCGGGCCCCGCTGCCCGGTGCCGGTCATCGCGCACCGCAGCGCCGGCGTGCCGGGCTGGGTGGGCGCCGCCGACGTGGTCATCGCGGTGAGCGCCTCCGGCCGCAGCCCCGAGGCGCTCGGCGCCGCCGAGGCCGCCCACCGGCGGGGCGCCCGCCTGGTGGCGGTCGGCGCGCCCGACTCGCAACTCCAGTCGGTCGCCGAACGCGCCCGCGCGCCGTTCATCCCCGTGCCGCGGCGCGCCCCGGCCCGGGCCAGCCTGTGGGCGCTCACCGTCCCCGTGCTGCTCGCCGCCCGTACGCTCGGGCTCGTCAAGGTCAACGAGGCGGACCTGGCCGAGACCGCGGCCCGGCTCGACGCGGACGCCGACCGCTGCCGGCCCACCGCGGAGTCGTTCGTCAACCCGGCGAAGTCGCTGGCCCTCGGGCTGGCCGGTTCGATCCCGATCGTCTGGGGCTCGTCGCCGCTGGCGACCGTCGCGGCCCGGCGGTTCGGCGACACCCTGTCGGCCAACGCCCGCTACCCGGTGGTGACCGGGGCGCTGGGCGAGGCCGGTCGCGGCCGCGTCGGTCTGCTCGACGGCGTCTTCGGCGGGCTGGTCGAGGGGGAGCGGGACATCTTCGCCGACCCGGACGAGACCGGCGGCGACGCGACCCGGCTGCGCCTCGTGCTGCTGCGCGACGGCGGGCTCAACGCCGAGGACGACGCCGACGAGCCCCTGGCCGTCGAGGAGCGCCGCGCCGAGGCGGTGCAGACGCTGGCCGAGCGCCGGGGCGTGCGCTGCGACGTGGTGACCGCCGAGGGCGGCTCCGCCCTGGAGCGGCTCGCCTCCCTGACCGCGGTGCCGGACTTCGCGTCGATCTACCTTGCTCTGGCCCACGGGCTGGACCCGATGGCGGTGCCCGCCATCACCGAGATGAAGGAGCTGTCGAACCAGTGATCGGACGTTGTGGCCGGCGCGGGACCCCCGCGTCCGGCGGCCTCGCGCGGCGGCGGAGCGGAGGGGCGGCGTGAGCGCGAACGGCGGGACGAAGGCGATCATCGCCGCCCTGCTGGCCAACATCGGCATCGCCGTCACGAAGTTCATCGCGTTCCTGCTGACCGGCTCGTCGTCGATGCTGGCGGAGTCGATCCACTCGGTGGCCGACTCGGGCAACCAGGGGCTGCTGCTGCTCGGCGGGCGGCGGGCGAAGCGGGCGGCCACCCCGCAGCACCCGTTCGGCTACGGCCGCGAGCGCTACATCTACGCGTTCATCGTGGCCATCGTGCTGTTCAGCGTCGGTGGTCTCTTCGCGCTGTACGAGGCGTACCACAAGTTCTTCGACCCGCACGGGATCACCGAACACCAGTGGGTTCCGGTGACCGTGCTGGTCATCGCCATCATCATGGAGAGCTTCTCCTTCCGTACGGCGATCAAGGAGTCCAACCAGACCCGGGGCAAGCAGTCGTGGGTGCGCTTCATCCGCCGGGCCAAGGCGCCCGAGCTGCCGGTGGTGCTGCTGGAGGACTTCGGCGCCCTGGTCGGTCTGGTGTTCGCGCTCTTCGGCGTCGGCATGACGCTGGCCACCGGTAACGGCCGGTGGGACGCCGTGGGCAGCGGCATGATCGGTGTCCTTCTGGTGGCCATCGCCATCGTGCTGGCCATCGAGACGAAGAGCCTGCTGCTGGGCGAGGGCGCGGAGTCGCACGAGGTGGCGGCCATCGAGCGGGCCGTGACGGACGGCCCGGAGGTGGAGCGCATCATCCACATGAAGACGCTCTACCTCGGCCCCGAGGAGCTGATGGTGGCCGCGAAGATCGGCGTGCCGGCGTGCGAGACCGCCGAGGAGGTGGCGCGCGGCATCAATGCCGTCGAGGCGCGTATCCGGGCGGCCGTCCCCATCGCCCGGGTCATCTACCTGGAACCGGACATCTACAGCGCCGCCGCCGACCGGGCGGGCACCGGATCCGCGGCGCACACCGCCGTACCCGAGTCGGACGAGGTGGCCGGGCGTCCGGGGAGCTGACACGTGGAACTGTTGTACGGACCCGTCCGTGACTACGCCTGGGGGTCCCGTTCGGCGATCGCGGCCCTGCAGGGCCGTCCGGTGCCGAGCGAGGGCCCCGAGGCGGAACTCTGGCTCGGCGCCCATCCGGGCGCTCCCGCCGCCGTGGAGCGGGACGGCGCCCGGGTCAGCCTGCTCGACGAGCTGACCGCCGAGCCGGAGCGCTGGCTCGGTCGTCAGGTGGTCAACCGGTTCGGCGCGCGGCTGCCGTTCCTGCTCAAGGTGCTCGCCGCGGACGCCCCGCTCAGCCTCCAGGCGCACCCCGACGCGAAGCAGGCCCGTGCCGGGTACGCGACCGACGAGGCGCGTCCCGCCGGGGAGCGCAACTACGTCGACCCGTACCACAAGCCCGAGCTGCTGGTCGCGCTCTCCCCGTTCGAGGCGCTCTGCGGCTTCCGGGACCCGGCGGCGTCCGCGCGGGCGCTCGCCGCGTTCGGCGTACCGGCGCTGGAGCCGGTCGTGGCGGCGCTGCGGACCGGTCCGGCGGGCCTGCGCACGGCGGTCCGCACGCTGTTGACCTGGCCGGCCGAGGAGCGGGCCGGGCTGGTGGCGGCCGTGGTGGCCGCGCCGGCCGACGGCCCGGACGCGGAGCTGGCGCGGGCGCTCGCGGCCGCGTACCCGGCCGACCCGGGCGTGCTCGTCGCGTTGCTGCTGAACCACGTCCGGCTCGTGCCCGGTGAGGCGATCTGGATGCCGGCCGGCAACCTGCACGCGTACCTGCGCGGGTGCGGCGTGGAGATTATGGCGGCGAGCGACAACGTGCTGCGCGGCGGGCTCACCCCGAAGCGGGTGGACGTCGACGAACTGCTGCGCGTGCTGCGCTTCGAGGTGCTGGACGAGCCGGTGTGCCGTGCGCGGCCGGTGGGCCCGGGTGTGGACTGCTGGCCGGTGCCGGTGGACGACTTCGCGCTGTACCGGGTCACCGTGGGCGGCGAGGTGCCCGCGGCGGAACTGCCGGTGATCGGCCCGCGGGTGGTGCTCTGCGTGTCCGGCGCGGTCACCGTGGACGACGGCACGGGCGTGCTCACGCTCGACCGTGGTCAGGCGGCCGTCGGCACGGCGGCCGGTGGGCCGCTGCGGATCAGCGGGTCCGGTGAGGCGTACGTCGCCTCGTCCGGCCTGCGCTGACGGGCGGCCACAAATCCGCAAGTCCGACTTTCCCGGAATAGCTTGACGCGCTGCTAGCGCAGTGTGACTCTATGGGTACGCAGCGTTATCGCGACGACGGTCCGAGAACGCGCGGGGAACCAAACCGGGGGGATGCACGGGGCGGCCGGCTGGTGGACGGAAAGTCCGTTCACGACCGACCGCCCCGTGCGCTGTCCGGGTTCCCCGGCTGTCGGCCGCCCGTCCGCGCCCGATCCCCGGCGCGCGTAAGGTGGAGGGTCGCGCAGCACATCGTCCGACAGGAGCTTCCATGACCAGCACCCTCCCGGCGTCCAGTGGGACGCCGTCCGAGGCCCGGCCGACCAGCGTCGCCGAGGGCGACTACAAGGTGGCGGATCTGTCGCTCGCCGAGTTCGGGCGCAAGGAGATCCAGCTCGCCGAGCACGAGATGCCCGGCCTCATGGCACTCCGCCGCGAGTACGCCGACGCACAGCCGCTGGCCGGCGCCCGGATCACCGGGTCGCTGCACATGACCATCCAGACCGCGGTGCTCATCGAGACCCTCGTGGCGCTCGGCGCGCAGGTCCGCTGGGCGTCCTGCAACATCTTCTCCACCCAGGACCACGCCGCCGCGGCGATCGTGGTGGGCCCGAACGGCACCCCCGACGCGCCGGCCGGCGTCCCCGTCTACGCCTGGAAGGGCGAGACGCTGGAGGAGTACTGGTGGTGCACCGAGCAGGTGCTCACCTGGCCCGACGGGCAGGGCCCCAACATGATCCTCGACGACGGCGGCGACGCCACGCTGCTCGTGCACAAGGGTGTGGAGTTCGAGAAGGCCGGCGCGGTGCCCCCGGTCGAGTCCGCGGACTCCGCGGAGTACGCGGTCATCCTCGGGCTGCTGCACCGTTCGCTCGCCGAGGACGCCCAGCGCTGGACGCGGATCGCCGCCGGCATCAAGGGTGTCACCGAGGAGACCACCACGGGCGTCCACCGTCTCTACGAGATGCAGCGCGAGGGCACCCTGCTCTTCCCGGCCATCAACGTGAACGACTCGGTGACCAAGAGCAAGTTCGACAACAAGTACGGCTGCCGCCACTCCCTCATCGACGGCATCAACCGGGCCACCGACGTGCTCATCGGCGGCAAGATGGCCGTCGTCATGGGCTACGGCGACGTGGGCAAGGGCTGCGCCGAGTCGCTGCGCGGCCAGGGTGCCCGGGTCGTGGTGACCGAGGTCGACCCGATCTGCGCCCTCCAGGCGGCGATGGACGGCTACCAGGTCTCCACCCTGGACGACGTGGTGGAGCAGGCCGACATCTTCGTCACGGCCACCGGCTGCTTCAACGTCATCACGCACGAGCACATGGCCCGGATGAAGCACCAGGCCATCGTCGGCAACATCGGCCACTTCGACAACGAGATCGACATGGCCGGCCTCGCCAAGCGTCCGGACGTCCGGCGGGAGAACATCAAGCCGCAGGTCGACCTGTGGCGCTTCGACGACGGCCACGCGATCATCGTGCTCTCCGAGGGGCGCCTGCTGAACCTCGGCAACGCGACCGGCCACCCGAGCTTCGTCATGTCGAACTCGTTCTCGAACCAGACGATCGCCCAGATCGAGCTGTTCACCAAGACCGACCAGTACCCGGTCGGCGTCTACGTCCTGCCGAAGCACCTCGACGAGAAGGTGGCCCGGCTGCACCTGGACGCGCTCGGCGCCAAGCTGAGCACGCTCACCAAGGAGCAGGCCGCCTACCTCGGCGTGCCGGTGGAGGGCCCGTTCAAGCCGGAGCACTACCGCTACTGAGCGAACGAACACGAACCGGGTCGGCCGTGGTGGCCGGCCCGGTTTCGCATCCCGGCCCGGTCGTGGCGCCGGCCTGGTCGTGGCGCGGTTTCCTGTCCCGGCCTCGGCCCCCCCGGACGCGCTCGTGAGGGCGGGCGGTCAGTCCTGGCCGTGGCGGCGCGGGCGGACCCACGTCCACACGCACCAGGCGAGCCAGGCCAGCGAGACGGCGGCGGCCAGTGCCCGCAGTCGCAGCGCGCTCAGCAGGAGGACCGTGGCCAGCACCGCCAGCCAGGGCCCGAAGCCCCTCACGGGCGCCGCCCCGGCGCGATGGTGGGGGAGAGCGGTTCGTCGGGCACGGTCGTCCTGCCTCCGGTAGGGGTGAGCCGGATCCTGCCACACCCGCGCCACGCCGTGCAGGGGCGCGGGTCAGGCGCTCGGTCGCTCCCCGCTCGCCGCCGCCGGGCGTACGACCGGAGGGCCGGCCTGCGGCGGCGGGGCGGCCGCCGGGCGTACGACCGGAGGGCCGGGCTGCGGCGGCGGCGGCGCGGCGGTCGCCGGGTGGACGGCCGGGGGACGGCGCTGCGGCATGGCCTCGGGCGCCGGCGGACGGATCGGTGCGGTGCGGGCGCCGGGCGTCAGCTCCGGCCAGAGCGCCGCCGCCGTGGCCCGGGTGCGGTGCAGGCGCGCCATTGCCCGGCGGTGCCGTTCCCCGAGCACGGCGGCCAGGTAGACGGTCTCCGGCGCGGCCAGCGGCGGAGGCGGGGTGGTCACCGCGGCGACCTCGGCCCAGAGGCCGCGCGCCAGCCGGGAGCGCGCCGGTTCCGCGAACTGGTGCACACGGGCCAGGTACGTCCGGGCGGCCAGCGCCAGGTCGTCGTCGAGCCGGGTCAGGTCCAGCGTGTACGCCCAGCCGGTCAGCGGTGGCACGGCGGTCGGGACCGGCCGCCACGTGGAGGCGGTGCGGGTGTGCACGACCAGCGTGCCGGCCACCAGGTCGCCGAGGCGCCGCCCCCGCCGGTCGGTGAGCATCACCGTCACCCCGACCGCCCAGCTGAGCAGCGGCAGGATGAGCCCGGGCCACTCGACGGCGACGCCGACGAGGGCGCGGGTCAGTGACTGTCGCAGCGTGACGGGCCCGCCGTCGGCACTCACCACGCGCAGGCCGACCGCCATCTTGCCCAGCGTCCGGCCGTTGGCGACCCGCTCCATGAACACCGGGTAGCCGACCAACACCAGGACCATGGCGGCGGTGCCCGTGGCACGGTTGAGCGCCGCGTCGACCACCTCGAACGGCAGGGCCGCGAAGAGCAGCGCGACCAGCACGGCGAGCGCCGCCGCGACCACCAACTGGGCCAGCACGTCCAGCAGCAGGGCCAGCACCCGGGAACCGAGCCGCGCGACCCGGACGTCCAGCTCCACGGCCTCGCCGCTGACCAGCCCGGCGTCGCCCCAGCCCGCGGTGCGGCCGGCCGTGCGGGTGCGGGCCGGCGACGGTGGTTGCGCGCTCACCCCGACAGTGAACACTATGATCCCCGGACGGGGGTGGGCGTGGATCTCGACGCGTACGTCGCGGAGCACGGCGGGCAGTGGCGGCGCCTCGACGACCTGTGCCGGCGCGACCGCCTCGACGCCGCCGAGGTCGACGAACTGATCGCCCTCTACCAGCGCGTGGCGACGCAGCTCTCCACGGTGCGCAGCCGCTCGCCCGATCCGGCGCTGGTCAGCCAGCTCTCCCACCTGGTGCTGCGCGCCCGGGCCCGCATCACCGGCCGCCCCCGCCCGTCCTGGTCGGCGGTCGGCCGCTTCCTGGTCGCCGACTTCCCGGGCGCCGTACGCCGGGCCTGGCCCTGGTGGTGCGCGGTGGCCACGGGCTTCAGCCTGCTCAGCTTCTTCCTGATCTGGTTCGTGGCCGGCAACCCGGACACCGCCGCGGCGCTCGTCGGTGAGGAGGCCGCCACCGAGCTGGTCGACTCCGGCTTCGCCGACTACTACACCGAGTACTCCGCGCCGACGTTCGCGTTCCAACTGTGGACACACAACGCCTGGCTCGCCGCCCAGTGCCTGGCCTCCGGGGTGCTGGTCGTGCCGGTGTTCTACCTGCTGTGGGAGAACGCGCTCAACATCGGCGTGACCGGTGGGGTGATGGTCTTCTACGGCCGGGGGGACGTCTTCTTCGGGCTGATCACCCCGCACGGCCTGCTGGAGCTGACCGGCGTGTTCGTGGCCGCCGGGGTGGGGCTGCGGACCGCGTGGGCGTGGATCTCGCCGCCCGCCGAGCTGACCCGGGGGCAGGCGGTGGCACGGGCCGGTCGTTCGGCCGTCACGGTGGCGGTCGGTCTCGTCGGGCTCTTCGCGGTGTCGGCCCTCGTCGAGGCGTTCGTCACCCCGGCCCCCGTGCCGGTTCCGCTCCGCGTCGGCGTCGGCGTCGCCGTCTGGCTCGGCTTCCTGGCGTACGTCCTGATCCTCGGCCGCCCCACCCCCACGCCCGCCCCACCCGACCCGGTTGATCATGAGGTTGTCGTCGCGACACGCCGGGACGGCGCGCGCTAACCTCATGATCAACGGCGCGACCCCGGAGCCCGGCGGGGGTCAGAGTTGGGCTTGGGACTTCAGGCGTAGGTAGGTGTCGGCCACGGTCGGGGCCAGCGCGTCCGCCGGGGCGTCCACCACGGTCACGCCGTACCGGGTGAGCGCCGCCCGGACGCGGTCCCGCTCCGCCAGCGCCCGCCACCCGGCCGCCGCCGCGTACGCGTCCTCGGGCCGGGCCGGAGCGCCGGTCGTCATCGCCGCGAGCACCGGGTCGTGGCTGGCGGCGACGAGCACCCGGTGCCGGGCGGCCAGCCGGGGCAGCACCGGAAGCAGGCCCTCGCCGAGCGCGCCCGGCTCCAGCGCCGTGAACAGCACCACCAGACTGCGGTGGCGCTGCCGGCGCAGGATCTCACCGGCGATCAGCTCGAAGTCGGTCTCGACGAGGGCCGGCTCGAGCGGGGCGAGCGCGTGGACCAGCCGGGGCAGCAGCGCCGGACGGCCGCTCCCGGTGACGGCGGCGCGGACCGCGGTGTCGGCGGCGAGCAGGTCGACCCGGTCACCGGCACGGGCGGCCAGCGCGGTGAGCAGCAGCGCGGCGTCGATGGCCGTGTCCAGCCGGGGCTCGTCGCCGACCCGTACGGCGGACGTGCGGCCCGTGTCGAGCACGCACACCAGCCGGCGGTCCCGCTCGGGACGCCAGGTGCGCACCAGCACGTCGGCCCGGCGGGCGCTGGCGCGCCAGTCGATCGACCGGACGTCGTCGCCGACCACGTACTCGCGCAGCGTGTCGAACTCGGTGCCCTGGCCGCGCCCCCGGGTGACCTGGGTCCCGTCGATCACCCGCAGCCGGGCCAGCTTCTCGGGCAGGTGCCGGCGGGAGTCGAAGCGCGGCAGCACCCGCAGCGTCCACGGTGGTGTGGCGGGACGGCCGGAGCGCTGCCGGAACGCCAGCCGCAGCGGCCCGAGGGAGCGTACGGTCACCGCCACCGCCGGCCGGTCGCCCCGCCGGGTGGGGGTGAGCCGGGTGGGCAGCGGCACGGTGTCACCGGGGGGCACCGTCAGCACCCGGTCAGGGGGCAGGTCGGGGCGGGCGCCGGCCGACGGCACCCAGGCGTCGCGGACCTGGGCGCGCAGCGTACGCCCGGAGGTGTTGCCGAGCCGGAGCACGACGGTGGCCGTGCCGCCGAGCCGGACCGTCCGGTCGCCGTCGCGGTCGGCGGTGAGCGCGGCCGGCGGCACCGCGAGCAGCCGGTCGACGAGCACCAGCAGCAGCACGGCGCCGGTCATCACCAGGACGCCCACGAACGGCGACGGCCACAGCGGCAGGGTCGACGCCCCCACCGCCAGCAGCAGCGCCGCCCGCCAGGTCATCGCGGAGTCGGCACGGTGGCGAGGACGGTGTCGAGCACCGAGTCCACCCCCACGCCCTCCAGCTCGACCTCCGGCCGCAGCCGCAGCCGGTGCCGCAGGGTGGGCCGGGCCACCGCCTTCACGTCGTCGGGCACCACGTGGTCGCGTCCCGCCAGCCAGGCCCACGCCTTGGCGGTGCTCAGCAGCGCGGTCGCGCCCCGCGGCGACGCGCCCAGTTCGAGGGCCGGCGTCATCCGCGTGGCCCGGCAGAGGTCGACGACGTAGCCGAGGAGCGGATCGGCCACGTGCACGCGGCCCACGGCGGCCCGGGCGGCGGCCAGGTCGGCGGCGCTCGCCACCGGGCGTACGCCGGCCGCGGCCAGGTCGCGGGGGTCGAATCCGGCGTGGTGCGCCCGGAGCACGCCGAGTTCCTCCTCCCGGGTCGGCAGCGGCACGGTGAGCTTGAGCAGGAAGCGGTCCAGTTGCGCCTCGGGCAGCGGGTAGGTGCCCTCGTACTCGATCGGGTTCTGCGTGGCGGCCACGATGAACGGCTCGGGCAGCGGGCGGCGGGCCCCCTCGACCGACACCTGCCGCTCCTCCATGACCTCCAGCAGCGCCGACTGGGTCTTCGGCGGCGTGCGGTTGATCTCGTCGGCGAGCAGCAGGTTGGTGAAGACGGGCCCCTCGCGGAAGGTGAACGCGGCGGTGTGCGGGTCGAAGATCAGCGAGCCGGTGACGTCGCCGGGCATCAGGTCGGGGGTGAACTGCACCCGCTTGGAGTCCAGGTCCAGCGCGGTCGCCACGGTGCGGATCAGGAGAGTCTTGGCGACGCCCGGTACGCCCTCGAGCAGCACGTGCCCCCGGCAGAGCAGGGCGATCACCAGCCCGGTGACCACCGCGTCCTGACCGACGACCGCCTTGCCGACCTCGGCCCGCAGCCGGAGCAGGGCGGCGCGCGCGTCGTCGGGGCCGGTGGTCGGCGGTTCCGCGGTTCCGGCGGGTCGGGTCACCGGGTTCCTCCTTCGGTCGGGTCGGGGGGTGGGGGCGCGCCGGCGGGGCGCCCCTGCGTCGGAGCGGACGCCGCGACGGTACGGGAGAGCGCGTCCAGTGACCGGGCGAGGTCCAGCAGCTCCTGGTCGGTGTCGGGGTCGTCGCCGTACAGCAGGTCCTCGATCTGCTCCGGGTCGCCGCCCGTACGCGCGGCGACGGCCCGGGCCACCCGCTCCGATGGCGTGTCCGCTGGCAGGTTCAGCCAGGGCAGCAGGCGGGCCAGGGTGGTCGCGCGCAGCGTCCGGCCGGCCGGGCCGCGGGCACCGGCCCGCTGGTAGAGCCGGGCCCGGCCCAGCGCGGTCTCGGCGGAGCGCACGGTCACCGGCAGCGGCTCCGGGGCGGGTGGCCCGAGCCGGCGGGCGCGCCACAGCGCGGCGACCAGCAGGGCCAGCGCGAGCTGCACAAGCAGCGCCCAGAACCAGGGCGGGAACGCTCCCCACAGCGGGTTCGGTGGCCTCTCGCCGTCGTCCGCCGAGCCCTGTGGTGGCCGTCCGCCGCCGGGATCGCCGTCGCCCGGCGTGCCCGGTCGGACCCCGCCGGTGGCGCCGGGGTCGGGTGTCGTGGTGCCGCCGGGCGGACCGTCGGGGCGGGACGGCCAGGTCGGCGGGGCGCCGCTGGGCGACGGCGGCGGCGGTTCGGGGCCGGCCAGGTCGAGCCAGACGACCCGTCCGTGCGCCGCGAGCACGCCCACGGCGAGGGCCTGGTTGTCCCGTTCCCCGATCCGGTCGTTGCGGAACGGGTCGTCGGCTCCGACCACGAGGGTGTCGCCCGCGCCGGGGAGCCGGGCGAGCCCCGCGGCGAAGCAGAGGTCGACGGGAGCCGTCCCGTCGGGGGTGTACCGCTGGCGCTCGGCGGCCGCTCGCCGGACGGGGGCCAGCTCGGCCAGCGGGCAGGGGCGGCCGGCGGTCTCCGGACCCACCGCCCTGGTGGCCCACCGCCGGTCGGTGCGGGTCAGCGGCAGGCCCACGCCGACGAGCACCCGGCGGGACGGGTCGACCAGCACCAGTCGGGTCCCGCCGGGCAGGTGGGCGAGCCGGGCCAGCGTGTGCGGGCGCAGCAGCTGCGGCGCCGGCACGAAGAGGGTGGCCGGCCCGCTGCGCGCGGCCCGCAGTGCGGCGGCCGTGTCGGTCTCCCGCTGCACGGTGACGCCCCGCCGGCGGAGGGCCTCGGCGAGCCGGCTGGCGCCGTGGTCGTCGGTCTCGACCGGCGACAGGTAACCGGGATCGCCGGGGTCCGGCCGGTCCAGCGCCTGGGCGACGAGGGTGGTCGTGACGAGCGCGGCGACCACCCCGAACGGGATCACGATGCGGTGCCAGCGGCGCCGACGGCGGGGCGCGCGGGCGCGGTCCGCTGCGGCGGCGCGCGGGGCGGCGGTGTGCGTGGCTGCGGTCACGGTCCCTCCCGCCCGGCCTGTCCGGGTACGACGGCGTGGAGCGCGCGGTGCAGCTCGTCGGCCAGCTCCCGCATCCGCCGGTCGTGCGCGGCGGTGGCGGGCCGCTGGGCGTACCAGAGCTCGGAGAAGAGCTCGCCCGCGGCGGCCATCGGCGGGCCGGCGGGTGGCCGGTTCCGGGCCGCCGTCGCGGCGACCTCCCGCACCGTGAGGCCCGGGCGCGGGTTGACCACCTGGCGTACGGCGAGTTCGCGGATCATGTCGCGCAGCCGCTCGCGGACCGCCTCGGCGTACCGGCCGTCGGCGGCCAACCGGTCGGCGAGCGGGAGATGCCCGGTGGCCGGCGTGGCCGGTGCGTCCGGCGCGACGGGCGCCGGATCGGCCGCCGGCGCGTCGGCGGCCCGCCGGCGGCGTCGCAGTCGAGGCCAGCGCAGGTGGGGCAGCCGCAGGCGGGGCCAGCGCAGCCGCAGCCGGGGCAGCCGCGGTCGGGGGAACCGGCGCGGCACCCACGCGGGGAACGTGTACCAGGCCGCCGCGACCAGGCCCGCGAGGGCGACGAGCAGCAGCGTGACCAGCCACAGCGGTACGCGGTCGCCGAGTGCCGCCGTGGTCTCCGTCCACCACCGGCTACCGGTCATCGCTCCGCCGCCAGGAGGACCGGTGCGGGCGTCCCGGCCGGCGCCCGGGCGAGCAGGATGTCCAGCCCCTCGGTGCGGATCCGGGTCTCCAGGTGCAGCACGGCGTCCAGGCAGGCCAGCGCCGGGTACGCGACGGCGTTCACCGCCGCCCAGGTCAGGAGGGCGGCTGGCACGGCCCGGTCGGCGTCGACGAGGTCGGTCCCGCGCAGTCCGAGGATGATCCCGCTGGCCAGGCCGACCCGCAGGACCCACCAGCCGAGGTAGCCGAGCAGCCGGATCAGCCCGGCCCGCGCCCCGTCGCGGGTCGCCAGCGCGGCCGCCCGGGGCAGGACGCGTGGCAGCGCCACCCGGTCGACCACGAGCGCCGGCGCGACGGCGCCGAGCAGCGCGAAGCCCACGAACCAGGCCGGCCCGCAGAGGGCCGCGGCGAACATGAGGGCGCCCACCGCGACCGCGTACAGCAGGGCGGCCCCCCACCTGCCGCCGACCGGGCGGAGCACCTCGCGGGGACGGGCGGTACGCCCGAACAGCGCCGCGCCGGCGGCGCGGGCGGCCGGGTTGCCCAGCAGCGCGACGATCGTCGCCTCGGTGGCCGCGCCGGTGCCGAGCAGCAGCCAGTACGCGCCGAAGGACCCGTCCGACCACCACCACACCGGCGGGGCCGTGCCGGCGGCGAGCCGCAGCGGGAGCAGCAGCAACTGCTCACCCACGGCGAGGACGGCGGCGAGCGGCAGCAGTACGCGGGCCTGCTCGCGCAGGAGCAGCACGGCCGAGTCCAGCAGCTCGCCCACGGTGAGCGGGCGGCGGGGGAGTACGGCGATCGGGCCGACGTCGGGCACGCGTACTCCCTGGGGACGGACGGTGGTGGCGCGCGACGGCGCACGCGGGGATCATGGTGTCACGCCCGGTGCCGATCCGGTGGACCCGCAGGTCGGTGCCGGCGTGCGGTCGCCCGGTGCCGCGGAGGACTGTGGCAAGCTTGCCGCGGCGGTACCGTGCCGGGTGACGCCGGTCCCACCGACACTGAATGGGGATGGAAGATTAATCCCATGAGAGCCCGGGTACTGGTGGTCGACGACGACCCCGCGCTCGCCGAGATGCTCGGCATCGTGCTGCGCAGCGAAGGATTCCTGCCCTCCTTCGTCGCCGACGGTGAGCGCGCCCTCGCCGCGTTCCGCGACAACCGGCCCGACATCGTCCTGCTCGACCTCATGCTGCCCGGGATGAGCGGTATCGACGTGGCCCGGGCGATCCGGGCCGAGTCCGGCGTGCCGATCGTCATGCTCACGGCCAAGAGCGACACCGTCGACGTCGTGCTCGGCCTGGAGTCCGGGGCCGACGACTACGTCGTCAAGCCGTTCAAGCCCAAGGAGCTGGTGGCCCGGATGCGGGCCCGGCTGCGCCGGGGCGAGGACGTGGCGCCGGAGATGCTGACCATCGGGCCGCCCGGCAACCAGATCAGCATCGACGTGCCGGCCCACACGGTCAGCCGCAACGGCGAGGAGGTGAAGCTGACGCCGCTGGAGTTCGACCTGCTGGTCGCGCTCGCCCGCAAGCCGCGCCAGGTCTTCACCCGTGAGGTGCTGCTGGAGCAGGTGTGGGGCTACCGGCACGCCGCCGACACCCGGCTGGTCAACGTGCACGTGCAGCGGCTGCGGGCCAAGATCGAGCCGGATCCGGAGCGACCCGAAATCATCCTCACCGTGCGGGGCGTGGGCTACAAGGCGGGCACCGGATAACCTGGGGCGCACTGTGGCCTCCTCCCCGCTCCCGCCCCCCGACACCGCGACGGCCCGCACCCGCGGCGCCGCTCGCGAGCTGTGGCGCGCGGTCGCGGGGCGGGTGGCGCGGACGGCGGCGGGTGTGCACCGCACGTGGCGGCGGTCGCTCCAGTTCCGGGTCGTCACCATCACGCTGGTCGCCTCCAGCGTGCTGGTGGGCGGCTTCGCGTACCTGATCGCCGACAAGATCACCAGCATCCTGCTGGAGAGCGCCAAGACCGACGTCAAGCTGCGGCTGGAGAGCGGCGCGGACTACGCGACCAAGCAGGTCGCCCTCTACAACCAGCCGCAGGAGGCCCAGCTCCAGGAGACCATCGAGGGCACGGTCAACTACCTCGCCGGCGGCGACCCGCAGCAGACCAGCGGGGTGGTCGTGGTGATCACCGCGCAGGACTTCCCCGTGATCCAGAGCCGGACGGCGCCGGCGGTCGACGGCGTGCAGCGGCTGATCAGCCCGGAGCTGCGGGAAGCGGTCGCCGACGGCAACGTGGCCAGCCAGATCGCCACGGGCCGGCTGACCGGCGAGCGGACGAAGTACCTGGCGTACGGCTCGCCGGTGCCGACCCGGTTCGGCCAGATCGAGCTCTACTACCTCGTGCCGCTGGCCCGCCAGGACGCCACCGCGGCCGACGCCCGGGCCACGGTCGTGGCCACCGGCGTGGCCCTGGTGGTCCTGCTCGGGCTGCTCGCCGCGCTGGTCACCCGGCTGGTGGTCACCCCCGTACGGGTGGCCGCCCGCACCGCCCAGCGCCTCTCCGCCGGCCTGCTCGACCAGCGGATGGTGGTCAACGGCGAGGACGACCTGGCACTGCTGGCCGCGTCGTTCAACCAGATGGCCACGAACCTCCAGCGGCAGATCCTGCGCCTGGAGGAGATGTCCCGGCTGCAACGCCGGTTCACCTCCGACGTGTCGCACGAGCTGCGGACGCCGCTCACCACGGTCCGGATGGCCGCGGACCTGATCTTCGCCGAGCGGGACGGGTTCGACCCGGCGGTCGCCCGCAGCGCCGAACTTCTCCAGGCCGAGCTGGACCGGTTCGAGGAACTGCTCACCGACCTGCTGGAGATCAGCCGTTTCGACGCCGGCTTCGCGATGCTCGACGCCGAGCCGACCGACCTCGTGCCGATAGTGCACCGCGTGGTCGAGCGGTTGACCGGGCTGGCCGAGCGGGTCGGCGTGCCCATCGAGGTGGACCTGCCGGAGCACGAGGTGATCGCCGAGGTGGACCCGCGCCGGGTCGAGAGGGTGCTGCGCAACCTCGTCGGCAACGCCGTCGAGCACGGCGAGGGCCGGCCCGTGGTGATCCGCCTGGGGGCGGACGAGACCGCGGTGGCGATCACCGTACGCGACCACGGGGTGGGTCTGAAGCCGGGCGAGGAGAAGCTCGTGTTCAACCGCTTCTGGCGCGCCGACCCGTCCCGGGCACGGCAGACCGGCGGCACCGGGCTCGGCCTGTCGATCAGCCTGGAGGACGCGCGGCTGCACGGCGGCTGGCTGGAGGCCTGGGGTGCCCCGGGCCAGGGCGCCCAGTTCCGGCTCACCCTGCCGGCCCGGGCCGGCGACCGGCTGACCACCTCACCGCTGCGCCTCGTGCCCGAGGACGCCCGCCTGCCGTACGGCGGCCCGGGCGACGCGGCTCCGCTGACGATCGGCCCGGCCCCCGGCGGCGCGCTGGCCATCGGCCCGGCGCCGGCGCGCGAGCCGGACGCCGCGGGTGCGGAGGTGCCGTCATGAGGGTGCGTGTCGTGGCGGGGGTGCTCTGCGGGGCCCTGGCGACCGTCGCGTTCACCGGGTGCGGCATCCCCGAGCGCTCCGAGGTGCAGATCGACGAGCGGCGGGAGCCGGCCACCGAGGCCGGCTCGGTCAGCGCCTGGTCGAAGGAACCGCCGTCCCCGTCGAACAGCGGGACGGACTCGGAGGCGTTCGTCCGCGACTTCCTCTCGGCGGCGGCCGGCGAGCCGGACCGGGCGTACGACCGGGTGAAGCAGTTCGTCGCCCCGGAGTTCAAGAGCCGGATGCAGGACAAGCGGGGCAGCGAGGTCGAACTCACCGTGGTGCGGCTCACGGACGCGCCGGTGATCACCAATAACGTCGACCGCAGCGCGGCGGTGACCATCTCGGTGCAGCAGGTCGGGGTCCTCCGGGCCGACGGGAGGCTGGTGCCGCCGGTCTCCACCGAGACAACGTACGAGTTCGGGCTCCGCAGCGCCTCCCCGGCGGGCACGGCCGACGACGGCGGGGGCTTCTACATCACCGATCCGCCGAACCTGCTGCTGCTCAGCGACACCGCCCTGCGCGACTACTACGAGCCCCAGGCGGTCTACTTCTGGAACTCCGACCGGACGCGGCTGGTCCCCGACCAGCGGTACCTGCCGCTCACCGTGCCCACCGAGCGGCGGCTCAACGAGGTGGTGAAGTGGCTGGTCGACGGCCCGTCGGACTGGCTCAGCACCGGCGCCGTGGGGTTGCCCGACCGGACCGAGCTGATCAACAACGCCACCGGCGGCAACGGTCGCTGGGAGGTCAACCTCGACATGCCCGGCGACGACCGGACCCGGGCCGACCAGTTCGTCACCCAGCTCGCCTGGTCGCTTCCCGACCTAGACGGGAAGCTCGAGTTGAAGGTCCGCAACAACTCGATCGTGGTCGCGGATCTGGCCGAGCGGCGGTCCCGGGCGCTCTACACCCTCCAGGAGGGGCCGCGGCGGTACTGCGTGTACGAGGGGGCCGTCCACCCGCTGGAGATCGCCGGTGAGCCCGGCGGCACCGTGCCGCTGGACCCCGGTGCGAACCGGAACGTCGTGTCGGCCGGGCTCGCCCGCAGCGGCGGCAAGATCCTGGCGGCGCTCGTCGTGACCGGCTCGGACGGGCAACGGCTCAGCGTGGGCACGGGACCCGACCCGGTGACGGCGTTCAAGAAGGGGCCGGTGCACACCGCGATCGGCCGTCCCGTCTGGCTGCGTGCCGCCGGTACCGAGCAGCCGCGGGGCCTGGTGGTCGCCGGCGGCAGGCTCTACCGGTTCGACCAGAACGCGCAGATGACCCCCATCGCGCTGAACCTGCCCCCGGCGCCGGTGAACGCGGTCGCCGCGTCGCTCGACGGGCAGCGGATCGCCGTGGTCGTCGGTGGGCTGCTCTACGTGGCGGCGCTCAACCTCGCCGGCGGCGGGGTGACGGTCGGGCCGCCGCGGCGGGTGGCGACGTCCCTGACGAGTATCTCGGCGGTGGACTGGGGCGACGAGAACCGGCTCATCGTGGCCGGGTCGGCGGGCCGCCCGGCGATCTACGAGGTGAGCGTGGACGGCGCGGTGCAGACGCCGTTGAAGGACGACACCGGCGCCAAGGTGACCCACCTGTCGACCTACCCCGTCAACCCGACGATTCCCGTGCCGTCCGGCGCCTTCATGTACGAGGCGAACGGGGTGGCGTACCGCGGCAGCCCGGTCGAGCAGATCCAGCGCGGCGAGGTGGGTCTGGTGACGCCGCCGCCGTCCGGGGTGCGCCCCGGCAACCCGTCGGCCCCCTTCTTCCTCTACTGACGACGTGGGCGTCCTCGGCGGGCTCTGGGCGGACCTCGGCGACCTGGTGCTGCCCGCCGACTGCGCGGGTTGCCGGCAGCGCCGGCCCGGCCTGCGGCGCGGCGTCTGCCCGGAGTGCGCGGCGACGCTCGACGCGCTGCGCCCGCGGCCCGTGCGGCCCACGCCCGCCCCGCCGGGTCTGCCCCCGTGCGTCGCCCTCGGCCCGTACGCCGGTCCGCTGCGGGAGGCGCTGCTCGCGTACAAGGAACACGGCCGGCACGGGCTGGCCCGGCCGCTGGGCGCGCTGCTCGCCGAGGTGGTGGCCGCGGCCGTCGGCCCGGTGCGTCCCGTGGTGCTGGCCCCGGTGCCCGACACCGCGGCGGCGGCCCGTGCCCGCTACGGCGACCACATGGACCGGCTCGCCCGGCGCTGCGCCGACCGGCTGCGCGCGGCCGGCTGGCCGGTGCGGGTGCTGCGGCCGCTGCGGGCGCTGCCCCGGCCGGACTCGCTGACGCTCGACAGCGCCGGGCGTGCCGCGGCGGCCGAGGCGGCGTTCCGCGCCCGGCCGCGGGCCGACCGGGCCGGCGACGGCGTGACAGTGGTGCTCGACGACATCGTCACGACGGGCGTCACCCTCGCGGCGGTGAGCCGGGTCCTGGCCGCCACCGGGCGTGCACCGGCCGTCGCCGCGGTGCTCGCGGCGACCGAGAAACGGCACCAGTCGTAACCGTTCGTGTTTCAGTTCCCCCCGATCGTGTACGACTCGCGAAAAAACATGGCGGTCTTCGCGACTACAGGTGACTGCCTGGAGAACAGGAGTTAGCGTCGTGGTGTCGGGGGTAGGAGGGTCAACCCACCCGCTCCCGGCGGTGAAAGGAGGCGTAGCCGCACTGACCGGTCGTACGCCGAGCGGGGCCTCATCCCTAGGGGCGAGCGACCGGGTAACCGATCGAAGACCGTCCGAGCCAGGGAGGTCACGTGGACATCGTGGTCAAGGGCCGAAACGTCGAAGTGCCGGACCATTACCGGGTGCACGTAGCCGAGAAACTCGCCAAGATCGAACGCTACGATCACAAGCTCATTCGGGTCGACGTGGAGCTGTTCCACGAACGCAACCCGCGCCAGGCCGACCACTGCCAGCGAGTGGAGATCACCTGCATCTCCCGTGGCCCGGTCATCCGCGCCGAGGCCTGCACGAACGACTTCTACAGCGCGTTGGACGCCGCCATCGCGAAGCTCGACACCCGACTGCGCCGGGCGGCCGACCGGCGCCGGGTGCACCGGGGCCGGCACGCTCCCCTCTCCGTCGCCGCCGCCACCGCCGACCTGCCGGTCACCGACCTGGGGGCCGACGCGCTGGGCGCGCTCAGCGACAACGGCCGCGCCGCCACCGCCGTGGCCGAGCGGGTCGACACCGAGGAGGAGTACGACGACCAGCCCTGGCACATCGCGCGGGAGAAGGTGCACACCGCCGAGCCGATGACCGTCGACGACGCCCTGTTCCAGATGGAGCTCGTCGGCCACGACTTCTACCTGTTCCTCGACAAGGAGTCCGGCCGTCCGAGCGTGGTGTACCGGCGCCGCGCCTACGACTACGGCATCATCTCGCTGGCCATCTGACCCGGGCCGCGGCGATCAGGGAGCCGCCGTCCGCGGCTCCCTGGTCCCGTGAGCGTCAGCGTGGCTTCCGGCCCGGCGCAGCGCGGCTTCCAGCCCGATGCCAGCGGGCCTTCGGCACCGCGTCGGCGCGGCTCTGGGGAGAGCGTCAGCGCAGTTCCTCCGGCAGCAGGCCGAAGACCAGGTCGTCGAGCCGGGTGCCGGCCAGGCCGGGAAGCCGGCCGCGGAGGAGGCCCTCCCGACGGAAGCCCACGTTCTCGAGCACCCGCTGCGACGGGACGTTGTCGGGCACGGTGGCCGCCGCGAGGCGGGCGAGGCGGGCCGGCCCGAAGGCCCAGCCGGCGAGGAGCCGGACGGCCCGGGTGGCGTACCCGCGGCCCCGCCACTGCGGCAGCAGTGCGTACCCGATCGTGCCCTCGCCGGCGGCCGCGTCGCTCAGGGACAGTCCGCAGCTGCCGGCCGGGTCGCCGCTGGCCGCGTCCAGGATGAGCATCCGGGCGATGTCGCCCGTGAGCCACTGGCTCTCCGCGAGGCGGCACCGCCGCTCGATGGCGGCGCGGTCCGGCGGCACCGGGGGCGCCTGGTTCGCCACCACCTCCGGCCGGGTGTGCAGCCCGTACATCAGGTCCACGTCGTCCGGGCCCAACCGGCGCAGGGTCACCGTCCCGTCGGTCAGGTGGCCGCCCGGGAGGTCGGGCAGCAGCCGCGGCGTGGGGCCGGCCGGGTCGTCGGCGAGGCGTACCCAGGCCAGGAGGTCGTGCCGCCCGCCGCCCCGGGACGGGTTGGCGGCGCGGCGTACGCCCTCGAACCGGAAACCGACGGCCAGCGCCACCCGCTGGCTGGCCGTGTTCTCCTCGTGGGTGAGCAGTTCCAGCCGGACGACCCCGGTGGCGAAGGCGTGTTCCGTGAGCGCCCGGGTGGCGGCCTGCGCCACCCCGCGCCCCCGCGCGGCCGGCGTCACCCAGTAGCCGATCTCCGCCTGGCCGCGGGTGGGCACCGGTTGGCTGAGCCCGACCCCGCCGAGCAGCCGGTCGGTGGCGGGGTCGGCGACGGCGTACGCGGCGCCACCGCCGGCCCAGGCGGCCGGCGCCCCCTCGGTGATCCACCAGTGGGCGTCGGCCTCGGTGTACGGGCTGGGCATCCCCGAGATGAAGCGCCGGGTCAGGGGGTCGGCGCAGCCGGCCACCACGTCGGCGGTGTCGTCGAGGCGGAACGGCCGCAGCCGCACCCCGTACGCCTCGACGATCTTCGGCGTCACGTCAGGTCCCCGGCGAGCAGCGCGCCCACCCAGACGTCGATCCGCTCGCCGCGGTGGGTGAGGCCGCCCCGGGCCGTGCCCTCCACCGTGAAGCCGGCCTTCTCGGCGACGCGCCGGGAGGCGGTGTTGCCCACGTTCGCCCGCCACTCGATCCGGGCCAGGCCGAGGGTCGTGAAACCCCAGGTGCAGAGCGCCGTCAGCGCGGCCGGCATGTAGCCCCGGCCGCGGGCGTGCGGGGCCGTCATGAAACCGACGTCGGCCAGCAGCGGGTCGCTGGCGGCGAGCCGCAGGTCGATCGAGCCGGCGTAGCGGTCGTCGGCGTCGGCGATCACGAAGGCGGCGCCGGTGCCGGCGGCCCAGGTGCCGCGTACGAAGTCCAGGAACGACTCGGCGTCCGACCGCTCGTACGGGTCGGGAACGGTGGTCCAGCGGAGGGTGTCCGGGTCGCGGCAGGTCCGCACGACCGCGTCGAGGTCGCGTTCCTCCATGGGGCGCAGCCGTAGTTCGGCGGCGCCGGCCGTGGCGAAGAGCACGGGCTGCGGCCGTCCGAAAACGGCGGCCCGGCGGGCCTCCAGGCTGCCGGGGCCGGCGGGGCCGGGTGTGCCCGGTGCGGGCACCTCGCCGGGCAGGAGGGAGCCGATCCAGCCCTCGGGCCGGCCCTCGGGAGCCGGGTCGGCGAGCCGCAGGCGGCCCTCGACGCGGAACCCGGCCCGGAGCGCGACCAGCCGGGACGCGTGGTTGCCGACCTCCGCCTGCCAGACGAGCCGGCGCAGTTTCAGCGCGTCGAACGCCCACCGGGCCACCGCGCGGGTCGCCGTCGTCGTGACACCCCGGCCGCGCGCCCAGGGGGCCGCCCAGTACCCGATCTCGGCGCTGCCGAGGCGGGCGTCGAGGGTGACCAGTCCGCAGGAGCCGAGCAGTTCGCCGGTGGTGGCGTCGCAGACCGCGAACGGGGCGCCGGTGCCCTCGGCCCAGGCCCGGGGCGCCACGTCGGTGACGAACTCCCTGGCGTGCTCGGGCAGGTATGGGCGGGGTACGGTGGTCCAGCGCTGGATGTCCGGGTCCTGGCAGGCGCGGTGGACGGCTTCGGCGTCCTCGGCGCGCCACGGGCGCAGCAGCAGGTCGTCCTCGCTGATCTCCACGGGCTCCACCCGAGCATCGTGCCGGATCGTTCGCCCACGGCGTAACCGGATATCCCCCGACCATCGAACCGTCTGAGCGTTACGTCCTTTTTGCCACTCCTGTCCCCCGCCACCAGTGACCATCACCCCGATGGAGCGCCTACGATGGTTCGAGACCGTCTAGGGGAGCGTTGATCCGTGTCGATTCTGGAAAGGGTCCTCCGCGCTGGCGAGGGCCGTATGCTGCGTCGGCTGAAGGCCATCGCGGCCGCCGTCAACTCGATCGAGGACGACTACGTCAACCTCACCGACGCCGAGCTGCGTGGCATGACCGATCAGTTCAAGGAACGGCTGGCCGACGGCGAGACCCTCGACGACCTGCTGCCGGAGGCGTTCGCGGTGTGCCGGGAGGCCGCCGCCCGGGTGCTCGGCCAGCGCCCGTACGACGTCCAGGTGATGGGCGGCGCGGCACTGCACTTCGGCAACATCGCCGAGATGAAGACCGGTGAGGGCAAGACCCTGACCTCGGTCATGCCGGTCTACCTGAACGCGCTCGCCGGCAAGGGCGTGCACGTGGTGACGGTCAACGACTACCTGGCCCAGCGCGACGCCGCCTGGATGGGCCGGGTGCACGAGTTCCTCGGTCTCACCGTCGGCGTGGTCCTGCCCAACCGGCCCGCCGAGGAGCACCGCGCCGCGTACGCGTGCGACATCACCTACGGCACGAACAACGAGTTCGGCTTCGACTACCTGCGCGACAACATGGCCTGGTCGAAGGAGGAGCTGGTCCAGCGCGGCCACTTCTTCGCGGTGGTCGACGAGGTCGACTCGATCCTGATCGACGAGGCCCGGACCCCGCTGATCATCTCCGGTCCGGCCGAGCACTCCGCCCGCTGGTACCAGGAGTTCGCGGCCGTGGTGGCCCGGCTCCAGCCGGGCAAGGACGGCGAGGGCGACTACGAGGTCGACTACGCCAAGCGCACCGTCGCCATCACCGAGCGCGGCGTGGCCAAGGTCGAGGACCGGCTCGGCATCGACAACCTCTACGAGTCGGTGAACACCCCGCTCGTCGGCTACCTGAACAACGCGATCAAGGCCAAGGAGCTCTACAAGCGCGACAAGGACTACATCGTCAGCGACGGCGAGGTCCTCATCGTCGACGAGTTCACCGGCCGCATCCTGCACGGCCGCCGCTACAACGAGGGCATGCACCAGGCGATCGAGGCCAAGGAGGGGGTGGAGATCAAGCAGGAGAACCAGACCCTCGCCACCATCACCCTCCAGAACTACTTCCGCCTCTACGAGAAGCTCGCCGGCATGACCGGTACGGCCCAGACCGAGGCCGGGGAGTTCAACAAGGTCTACAAGGTCGGCGTCGTGACCATCCCGACCCACCGGCCGATGATCCGGCAGGACCGGCCGGACGTGATCTACAAGACCGAGAAGGCCAAGTTCAACGCCGTCGTGGAGGACATCGCCGAGCGGCACGAGGCGGGCCAGCCGGTGCTCGTCGGCACCGTCTCCGTCGAGAACTCCGAGATCCTCTCCCAGCTGCTGCGCCGCCGCGGCATCCCGCACTCCGTGCTGAACGCGAAGTTCCACGCCCGGGAGGCGGAGATCGTCGCCCAGGCCGGGCGCAAGGGTGCCGTCACGGTGGCCACCAACATGGCCGGCCGCGGCACCGACATCCTGCTGGGCGGCAACCCCGAGTTCCTCGCCGCCAACGAGCTGCGCCAGCGCGGTCTCGACCCGGTGGAGCACGAGGAGGAGTACGCCAAGGCGATGGAGGAGGTCCTGCCCAAGTGGAAGCAGGCCTGCGACGCCGAGGCGGAGGAGGTGGCCGCGCTCGGCGGTCTCTACGTGCTCGGCACCGAGCGGCACGAGTCGCGCCGCATCGACAACCAGCTGCGTGGTCGCTCCGGCCGGCAGGGTGACCCGGGCGAGTCCCGCTTCTACCTGTCGCTGCAGGACGAGCTGATGCGGCGGTTCCGCGCCGGCGCCGTCGAGGCGGTGATGGAGCGGTTCAACATCCCCGAGGACGTGCCCATCGAGTCGAAGATGGTCACCCGCCAGATCAAGAGCGCGCAGGCCCAGATCGAGGGCCAGAACGCCGAGATCCGCAAGAACGTCCTGAAGTACGACGAGGTGCTCAACAAGCAGCGCCAGGTCATCTACGCCGAGCGCCTCCGGGTGCTCAACGGCGAGGACCTCTCCGAGCAGGTCCGCAACATGATCGACGATGTCGTCGAGGCGTACGTGCGGGGCGCCACCTCCGAGGGCTACGCCGAGGACTGGGACCTCGAGCAGCTCTGGGCGAGCCTCAAGCAGCTCTACCCGGTGGGCCTGACCATCGAGGAGCTGGAGGAGGAGGCCGGCGGCTCGCGGGCGAGCATCGACGCCGACTTCCTGCTCGCCCGCCTCAAGGAGGACGCGCACGCCGCGTACGACCGGCGCGAGGAGCAGCTCGGCGAGGAGGCCGTGCGCCAGCTCGAGCGGATGGTCCTGCTCCAGGTGATCGACCGGAAGTGGCGCGAGCACCTCTACGAGATGGACTACCTCCAGGAGGGCATCACCCTCCGGGCGTACGCCCAGCGCGACCCCGTGGTGGAGTACCAGCGCGAGGGCTTCGACATGTTCGCCACGATGATGGACGGCATCAAGGAGGAGACCGTCGGCTTCCTCTACAACCTGGAGGTCCAGGTCGCCGAGCCGGAGCCGGAGGAGGCCGAGGAGGTCAAGCTGCTCGACAAGCCGGTGGAACTGCGGGCCAAGGGCCTCAACCGGACGCCGCAGCAGCAGGGTCTCCAGTACTCCGCGCCCACCATCGACGGCGAGGCCGGCGCCGGTGGCGTGGCCGTCGAACAGGCCGAGCAGACGGCACCGGCGCTCGGCGTCGGACGCCCCACGAAGGCCGCCCCGGCCGCGCCCGGCACGACCGCGCCGAACGCGCCGCAGCGCCCGACGAGCGGGATGAGCGGACCGGCCGTAGCCTCCTCGGCGGCGGCTCGCCGCAGGGCGCCGGGCGAGGCCGAGGCCAGCAACGGGCCGTCCCGCAACGCGCCCTGCCCGTGCGGGTCGGGCCGCAAGTACAAGCGCTGCCACGGCGCGCCCAACGGCGCCGCCTGACCGAGCTGAACCGCGAACGTGGAGCCGGGCCGCAAGGCCCGGCTCCACGTCTGTTTGCGGGTGCCGTTGATCCCGGCGACGAGCGGCAGGGTTCGGGGACGGGCGGGCGGCCGAGCGGCTGCGCGGCGCCGCCCACGGCAACGACCCCGTTGCGAGGTTGGGGCGAGTCCACTCCCACTGGATCGGTCCTGTCGACCTGCCCCATATCTGGGACGTGGCCTCCCCGCTGTGGAAACGGGCGAGATGGCGTCATCCGGGTCGGTCGGCCGGTGGTCGCCTCGCCGTCCCCGACGACGGCGCGGCGGGCGGGTGGGGATGGCGGCGCGGGCATCCGCGGAATCCGCACACACATCAGGCCGGCGGCAGCGGTGGACCCCGGGCGATCACGGCCCGTCAGCCCCTGGTGGCGCGTCACGTCCAGCCCGGTCGCGTCGAGCCGGGCCATGTTGAGCCCGGCCATGTTGAGCCCGGCCGCGTCGAGCCCGGCCATGTTGAGCCGGGCCGCGTCGAGCCGGGCCGCGTCGGGCCCGGCCATGTCGAGCCTGGCCATGTCGAGCCGGGCCGCGTGGAGCCTGGTCGCGTCCAGCGCGGCCTTGTCCAGCCCGGCCATGTCGAGCCTGGCCATGTCGAGCCGGGCCGCGTCGAGCCTGGCCATGTTGAGCCCGGCCGCGTCCAGCCCGGCCGCGTCCAGCCCGGCCATGTCGAGGCCGGCCGCGTCGAGCCGGGCCGCGTCGAGCCGGGCCGCGTCGAGCCTGGCCATGTTGAGCCCGGCCGCGTCCAGCCCGGCCATGTCGAGGCCGGCCGCGTCGAGCCGGGCCGCGTCGAGCCGGGCCGCGTCGAGCCTGGCCATGTTGAGCCCGGCCGCGTCCAGCCCGGCCATGTCGAGGCCGGCCGCGTCGAGCCGGGCCGCGTCGAGCCGGGCCGCGTCGAGCCTGGCCATGTTGAGCCCGGCCGCGTCGAGCCGGGCCGCGTCGAGCCCGGCCGCGTCGGGCCCGGCCATGTCGAGGCCGGCCGCGTCGAGCCTGGCCATGTCGAGCCGGGCCGCGTGGAGCCTGGCCGCGTCCAGCGCGGCCTTGTCCAGCCCGGCCATGTCGAGCCTGGCCGCGTCGAGCCGGCCGCGTCCAGCCCAGGGGTGCCTCGCAGCCTGCCTGCCCCAGATCTGGGGCAGCTCGACAGGACGCGAGCACATCATGTCGGCTGCGAAACGGGCTCCGGGGTCACGTTGGTCGCTCGCTGGGCCGGACGGGACGTCGGCACCCACCGGCTCCAGCAGCCGACGGAAGAACGCCGACAGCTGTCGGTGCCTCGTCGGGAGGCTGTGGAGCTGATGTCGTAGACGATTCGGCGTCGTGGCGGACCGCGCCCGGGTGATGTCGTGGACGATTCAGCTCGAAAGGGGTCCGACAGCTCCAACGAACCCGCCGGGTGAGCGAACGCCGAATGTCCGGTCGTGGGTGGTCTGGGGTGTGGTCGGTGGCACCCTGGGGCCGGAATCGTGGGCGGGCCGGGGTCGTTGAACAGCCCTGACGGCCGAGGTAGCAGGCCCCCTGGTCCGCGTGGCCCGCCCGATCGGGCGGGACCGCCGGGAATGATGGCGGGCCGCGGGTCGTTGGATACGGACCCGGCCCGGTGCGGCACCCCCGCCCACCACGCGCCGTGGAACCCCCCGAGACTTTCCCCCTTTCGAGCACCCCCGTGCTCGTCCCCCTGAGATCCACGCCCCGTCCCCCGACGGTGTGGACCTTCACCCCCCGAGGAGCTTTGATCATGAACACGATCCTGCGGAAGAGCATGCTCAGTGTCGCTGGTCTGGCGTTCGCCACCGGTGTGGCCGCCGGCCCCGTGACCGCCCACGCCGCCCCGGTGCACGAGGCGAAGCCCGTCGCGGTCGTCCACACCGCCGACAAGCCCGACACCGGGAAGCTGATCCCGCACGGCACCCAGGGCACCCAGTCCCGTATCGCCCTGAACGACGAGCAGACCGCGAACGCCAAGGCGATCATCGCGGCGACGAAGAAGAACGGCCTGCCCGAGCGGGCGGCGGTCATCTCCATCGCCACGAGCCTGCAGGAATCCAAGCTGGAGAACCTGGGCCACCTCGGCGACCGCAACGACCACGACTCGCTGGGCCTGTTCCAGCAGCGCCCGAGCTCGGGTTGGGGCACGCCGGAGCAGATCACCGACCCCGAGTACTCCACCACCGCCTTCCTCAAGGGCCTCAAGCAGGTCGACGGGTGGCAGGACATGCCGCTGACCGACGCCGCCCAGACCGTGCAGGTGTCGGCGTACCCGGACGCCTACGCCCAGTGGGAGCAGCAGGCCGCTGACCTGGTGGCCCAGTACTGGAACAGCTGACAATCGCACGACCACACGCTGGCCGGCACCCTCCTCGGGGTGCCGGCCAGCGGCGTATCCAGCTCCGTCGGGGTCGCCCCCGCAGCGCCTCGTTGTGGGGCCGGCCCCGGTGGGACGTCCGCGCGGTTCAGAGCACGTGCAGGGCCACGCACAGCCAGCGCCCCCGGCGGTGCTCCAGCCGGAGCGCCAAAGCCCAGCTACGCCCACCCGCGCCCGTCAGCACCGCGGCGACCTCCACCGCGTCGGGGCGTACCTGGGCGGCACGCAGGCGGCGCAGGTGGACGGTGGCGCGGGCGGTCCGGCGGCGCGTCGGGCCGGTACGGCCGGCGGCCCGGGACAGCTCGGGCAGGAGTTCGTGCGCCCGCGCCGGGTCGAGCAGCGCCCGCAGCTGGTGCGGCGGGCGGTAGCCGTTGAGCACCTCCACACAGGTGCCCACGAAACGGTGGGCGGCCCGCGTGGCCTCCGGCGATGCGGTGACCAGCGCGGCCGGTGGCAGCGGCGCGGCCGGGCCGCGTCCCGGGCCGGGTGGCACCGGCCGGAGCCGCCGCTGCGGCGGGTGACCGTCGGGCCGCGTCGACGCGAAGAGGTCGAGGGCGAGCTGGCCGTGGGTCGCGGGCGACCAGGTGTCCTCGTCGGCGTACGGGGGGTCGAGCGGCGGCGCGGGCCGGAGGCGGACGGGAGGCCGGGACGGCCCCGGGCGGCGGTTCATCGGCTGCTCCAAACCCTACGTTTGCCTTTGTTTGCCTTCGACAGGCTCATATTGTCGGGCAGGGCGTAGGGATTGGTCAATGCCGCAGAGCGATGCGGAGGCTACTCCGGGTCGCGCTCGGCGAGCGGGTTGCTCCGCACCCACTCGGCCGTCTCGTCGTACTTCCGCTGGATGTACTCCTCCAGCCGCGCGCGCTCCACGCGCCACTGGCCGCGGCCACCGATCTTGATGGCGGGCAGCTCGCCGCTGCGCACCATGTGGTAGACCTGCGAGTCCGACACGTTGAGCTCGGCGGCGACGTCGGACAGGAGCAGGAACCTCGGCTCCACGGAGACTCCCTCGTTTGGTTTCGTTCGCTTCAGTTTGCCATCATCCGCCGACACGAGCCCGCGCCCGTTCACGGCACCGTCGCCGGACACACCGGGGCGGAACTTCCACCGGTCGGGCGCCGGGTGTATGACGGTCACGGCGTACGGCATGATCGGCGCCCGGGCCGGCGCACGCCGGCAGAGGACCTGAGCGGGAGACGACGTGACCGACCAGCTTGTCCGGGTGTACGTCCCGGCGACCGTACCGATGCTGGCCCGGCTGCGCGAGCACGGGCTCGACGCCGCCCGCGCGCACGCCGTCACCCCCGGCCTGCGGGAGTGGTACGCGGAGGGCGACGAGGAGGAGCTGGAGTACGTCGCCTTCACCCGCGCCGCCCAGGACGCGCTGCAACTGCTCCGGGCCGACCCCGCCGCGCCCCGCCGCCGGGTCGTCGTCTCCGCCGACCTGCCGGCCTCGGCGGTCGGGCGCGGCGACGGGGAACTCGGGTCCAGCACCGTGGCGCTGGCGGCCCCGGTGCCGGTGAGCGCGGTCGCGGCGATCCACGTGGACGGCGGGGACGCGGTCCAGGACGTGGCCGCCGCCGCGGAGGTGGTGACCGAGGCGCTCGCCGGCGATCCGGACGCACAGTTCACCGTCGACGGTGCCGAGGACCACGAACTCGAGTGGTACGACGTCACGGAGCTGGACGTGTTGCTGCGCACCGTGTCCTGACGGGCGCGTCAGCGGCGGCGCCCGCCGCCCGGTCAGCGCGCCCGGGGTCAGCGGGCGGCGCCCGCCGCCACCGTCTCGTCGGCCGGCTCGTCATCCGGCTGGGCCGGACCGAGCGTGCGCCCGAACGCGATCAGGGCGGTCAGCGCCCCCACGAAGAGCACCCAGATGCCGTTGTCCACCCGCGAGGTGCCCAGCATGGTCTGGGCCACCGAGTCCGCCTCGCTGAGCGCGCCGGCCAGGTCGATGAGCGTGCGCCCGCCGACCCGGATGATCACTTCGGCCAGCAGCAGGAGCAGGCCTGGCCCGGCACCGGCCAGCAGGTACGCGGGCCAGCGGGGCGCCGGCGCGTCCGGCTCGCGGCGGGCGGCGCGACGGCGGGCCCACGTGAGGTAGCCGAACGCCAGCAGACCCGCCACCAGCCCGGCGAGCAGGGACTCGGTGCGGGAGACCCACTTGGCGGCGTTGACCAGTGACTCCTGGGTGTCGCCGGCGCCGAACAGGTCGAAGAGCCGGCCCCGGGCGCGGCTGAACGCGACCACGAAGATCAGTACGCCGAGCGCCGAGGCCACCACGGCGCCCACCACGGGGGTGGCGCGGGCGCCGGCCACGGCTCCGCCGATGATCGCCGCGGCGACGGTGGTGCCGGCGATGACGTTGGTCGTGGCGGTGTCGGCGTACGTGAGGTTCACGGCCACCGCGGCGGCGAGCCCGATCAGCAGGCCGGACCCGGTCGCCGCCAGGAAGCGCACGGTGGCGCGGTCGGCGACCCGGGGGCCGAGCAGGTCGACGCCGTAGAGGGCGAAGGCGGCGCCGGCCACGAGCGCCGCCGAGATCACCCCGGGCAGCGCGAAGGCGGAGAGGCTGATGGCCGTGACGCCGGCCTCCGCCGAGTGGATCGCCTCCCGGGTGGACCAGAGCATCGCGGCCAGCCAGGCCAGCGAGAGCAGCCCCAGCAGCGCGGCGGCCGGCGCCCGCCCGCCGCTCCGCGTGGCGTCCGTCCCGGGCTCGTCGACGGCGGCGTCCGCGTCGGCCGCACCGTCGGCCCCGGCGTCCCCGTCGGTCGTGGCCGCCGCGTTGGTCGTACCCTCGACCGCCCGGCCCTCCGGCGCGTCGCCGTCGCGGGCGCCGGCGGACTCGTCACCCGCCGGGTCGGTGACCGCCGTGGCGGCGGCCTCACCGGCGGTGGTCGCCGCGCTGTCGCCGACCGCGGGCTGGTCCGGCTCCGCGGCGTCAGGGCCGCCGGGCTGCTTGGTCATCGTCTTCCCTTCGCGGGGTCGGCAGGTCACCGGCCATCCAGGGTAGCCGCCTCCGATGCCCCCGCTCGCCGCCCGCCCGTCCCGCACGTCGCCGGCGTGCGGGACGCGGAACCGGGGGAGCCGGGTCGGCGTCCGCGCGTGGAAGAATCACGGCAGGTCCCGCCGCCGTGGCCGGTCAACCCGGCGCGACGTGCGGTGTCCGGCCGTCCGGTCGGTGCCCGCGGGTCCGGTTCCGCCACCGCTGTCGAGATCGCCAGGAGCCTTCATGGACGCCGTGTTCTCCGTACCCGAACCGCGCAACGAGCCGGTCCGCACCTACGAGCCGGGAAGTGCCGACCGGGAGCGGCTCCAGCGACGGCTGGCCGAACTGGCCGCCGAGCGGATCGACCTGCCGATGACCATCGCCGGTGAGCAGCGGATGGCCGGCGGCGAGCCGATCAACGTGGTGCAGCCGCACAAGCACGCGCACGTGCTGGGCGTCACGGCCCACGCCACCCACGACGACGCCCGCGCGGCGGTCAAGGCCGCCAAGGAGGCCGCCCCGATGTGGCGGGCGCTCCCGTTCGAGGAGCGGGCGGCGATCTTCCTGCGCGCCGCCGACCTGCTGTCCGGGCCGTGGCGGGACACGCTCAACGCGGCCACCATGCTCGGCCAGTCGAAGACCGCCGTGCAGGCGGAGATCGACTCGGCCTGCGAGTTCATCGACTTCCTGCGGTTCAACGTCCACTTCGCCCGCCGGCTCCTCGCCGAGCAGCCGCTCTCGTCCCCCGGCACGTGGAACCGGTTCGACCACCGGCCGCTGGAGGGCTTCATCTACGCGGTGACCCCGTTCAACTTCACGGCGATCGCCGGGAACCTGCCCTCCGCGCCGGCCCTGCTGGGCAACACGGTGGTCTGGAAGCCGGGCCCCACCCAGCAGTTCGCCGCGCACTTCACCATGCGCCTGTTCGAGGCGGCCGGCCTCCCGCCCGGTGTGATCAACATGGTGACCGGGCGCGGTGAGGAGGTCTCCGACGTGGTGCTCACCGACCCGGACCTGGCGGGCATCCACTTCACCGGCTCCACGAAGGTCTTCCAGCACCTCTGGCGGACGGTGGGCGAGAACATCGCCCGCTACCGGGGCTACCCGCGGCTGGTCGGCGAGACCGGCGGCAAGGACTTCGTGGTCGCGCACGCGAGCGCCGACGTGGACGCGCTGCACACCGCGCTCATCCGCGGGGCGTACGAGTACCAGGGTCAGAAGTGCTCGGCGGCGTCCCGCGCGTACATCCCGCGGTCGATCTGGGAGGGCGGGCTGCGGGACCGGCTGGCCGCCACCGCGGACGGGCTGGCGTACGGCGACGTCACCGACTTCAGCAACTTCGGGGGCGCGGTGATCGACGACAAGGCGTTCTCCCGGCACACCGCCGCGCTGGAGCTGATCTCCGGCGACGACACCTGCCGGATCCTGGCCGGTGGCACCGCCGACGACTCGGTCGGCTACTTCGTCCGGCCGACGCTCTTCGAGTGCACCGACCCCGCCCACGAGACCTTCACGACCGAGTACTTCGGGCCGATCCTCGGCGTGCACGTCTTCGACGACGCCCGCTTCGACGAGGTGGTGGCCCAGGCCGAGTCCATCGCCCCGTACGCGCTCACCGGGTCGATCTTCGCGACCGACCGCCGGGTGATCGACCGGGTGGCGGAGACGATGCGGTACGCGGCGGGCAACTTCTACATCAACGACAAGCCGACCGGCGCGGTGGTCGGGCAGCAGCCGTTCGGCGGCGCCCGCGCCAGCGGCACCAACGACAAGGCCGGTTCCTGGCACAACCTCGTCCGCTGGATGTCCCCGCGGACGATCAAGGAGACGTTCGTCCCGCCGACCGACCACACCTACCCGCACATGGGTTGAGCCCCTGCCGCCGAGGGGCCCCTCCGACCGGACGGGGCCCCTCGGCGCCTCAACGGACTGTCGTCCGCCGACAGTGCACATTGGAAGTCCTGTCGGGTGGCAAAATGCCAAATCCTGGACGCCGCGACGGCAAAGTGGCAGCGTAATGGCCATGGCGGATTCCGGAGTCAACCCCACGGCGGCGGCCCTGCTGGGGCTGCTGCACGAGGGGCCGATGACAGGCGGCCAGCTGATGGCCGCCGCTGAGCGCCGTCTGGCGCCGTACTGGTCGATGACCCGCAGCCAGGTCTACCGCGAGTTGCCGGTCCTGGCCGAGCGGGGTCTGGTGCGGCTGGGCAAGCCCGGGCCGCGGTTGAGCCAGCCGTACGCGATCACCGCGGCCGGGAAACGGACATTCTCCAAGTGGTTGGCCGAAAGCCCTGGTCGGGACACCATCCGTAACCCGATCGCGCTGCGGATGGCCTTCGGCAACCTGCACTCGCCCAGCCAGCTCAAGAACCTCTACGCCGAGGCGAACGAGTACCACACCGAGGCCCTGGCGCGGGTCCGGGAGCAGGTCAAGAACGCCAAGAAGGAGGGCGAGACGTACGACGCGAGCGCCCTGGAGTTCGCCGTCGCCTACCACAAGGCGGCGCTGTCCTGGCTGAAGAGCGCCCCCGTCGGGTGACGCCCCGCCTTTCTGCCCGCCACCACGGGGCTCGCACGCTGACTCCGCGCCCGTCGCAGTACGCTTGTCAGTCGTGACCGCTGCCGACTACGCCGAACAGCTCAAGGAACTCGACGCGACCCTGCGCAACATCGAGTCCGTCCTCGACCTCGACCGGCTGCGTGAGGACAAGGCCCGGCTGGAGCAGGAGGCCTCCGCTCCGGATCTCTGGGACGACCAGGCCAAGGCGCAGCAGGTGACGTCGCGGCTGTCGTACGTCAACGGCGAGATCAACAAGCTCGCCAGCCTCCGCTCCCGCCTCGACGACGCCCAGGTGCTGCTGGAGCTGGCCGAGGCGGAGTCCGACCCGAGCGTGCTCGGCGAGGTGGAGAGCGAGATCACCGGGCTGACCAAGGCCATCCAGGAGATGGAGGTCCGCACCCTGCTCTCCGGCGAGTACGACTCCCGGGAGGCGCTGGTCGCCATCCGCGCCGGGGCGGGCGGGGTGGACGCCGCGGACTTCGCCGAGATGCTGCTGCGGATGTACCTGCGCTGGGCGGAGCGGCACGGCTACCCGACGGAGGTGTACGAGACCTCGTACGCCGAGGAGGCGGGCCTGAAGTCGGCCACCTTCGCCGTCAAGGTGCCCTACGCGTACGGGACGCTCAGCGTCGAGTCGGGCACCCACCGGCTGGTCCGGATCAGCCCCTTCGACAACCAGGGCCGCCGGCAGACGAGCTTCGCCGGCGTCGAGGTGCTGCCCGTCGTGGAGCAGACCGACCACATCGACATCCCGGAGAACGAGATCCGGATCGACGTCTACCGGTCCTCGGGCCCCGGTGGCCAGAGCGTCAACACCACCGACTCCGCGGTGCGGATCACCCACATCCCCACCGGCATCGTGGTGACCTGCCAGAACGAGAAGTCCCAGCTGCAGAACAAGGCGTCCGCGCTGCGGGTGCTCCAGGCGCGGCTGCTGGAGCGCAAGCGCCAGGAGGAGCAGGCCAAGCTCCAGGGCCTCAAGACCGAGGCGGCCGGCTCGTGGGGTGACCAGATGCGCTCGTACGTCCTGCACCCGTATCAGATGGTGAAGGATCTCCGAACCGAGCAGGAGACCGGCAATCCGAGCGCGGTCTTCGACGGCGACCTGGACGAGTTCATCGAGGCCGGGATCCGGTGGCGCAAGCAGCGGGAGCTTGCCGGCGACACTGCGTGACGGCCCGTGGGCGCAGTGCGTCGTCGATCTCCGCACAACCGGGTAAATCGATGACGCGCACCGCATCGACGGGGCGTGGGACTTGGCTCTCCGGTTACACCGCGTAGACTCACCACCCGTGATTCAGCTTGAGCAAGTGACGAAGACGTACCCGAAGGCGTCCCGGCCTTCGCTCGACAACGTGTCCGTCTCGATCGAGAAGGGCGAGTTCGTCTTCTTCATCGGTCCCTCCGGCTCCGGCAAGTCCACAATCATCAAGCTGCTGCTGCACGAGATCACGCCCAACAAGGGCCGGGTCATCGTGAACAGCAAGGACGTCACGTCGATGCGGTCGTGGAAGAGGCCGCACTTCCGGCGCTCCATCGGCTGCGTGTTCCAGGACTTCCGGCTTCTGCCGAACCGCACCGCCTACGAGAACGTGGCGTTCGCTCTCGAGGTGATCGGTAAGACCAAGGCGGTCGCCCGTCGGGTCGTGCCCGAGGTGCTCGAGCTGGTGGGTCTCGGCGGCAAGGAGCACCGGTACCCACACGAGCTCTCCGGTGGTGAGCAGCAGCGCGTCGCGGTCGCCCGGGCGTTCGTGAACCGCCCGCTGATCCTGCTCGCCGACGAGCCGACCGGAAACCTCGACCCGGACACCTCGATCGAGATCATGCGCCTGCTGGACCGGATCAACCGCACCGGCACGACCGTCGTGATGGTCACGCACGACTCCAACATCGTGAACCAGATGCGCCGCCGGGTCATCGAGATCGAGAGTGGCCGCATCGTGCGTGACCAGGCCCGCGGCGTCTACGGGTGAGCCGAGGCGCACACCCCCGCCGTACGACCTGACGACGAACACCTCATGCCGGAGACCCGGAGGAATTCCCGATGCGGATGAAGTACGTCCTGTCCGAGGTACTGGTCGGACTGTGGCGCAACGTGACCATGACCATCGCGATGATCATCACGATGGCGGTCTCCCTGACCATGCTCGGCGCCAGCGGTCTGATGTACCGCCAGGTCAACGACATGAAGGACCTGTACTACAAGAACATCCAGGTCTCGATCTTCCTGAGCCAGGAGGTGACCGACCAGCAGCGCACCGACCTGGAGACGCAGCTGAAGAGCGACCCCCTGGTGAAGGAGGTCCTCTACGTCAACAAGGACGAGGCGTACAAGCGCTTCCAGGAGATGTACCAGGACGCACCGGACCTGGTGAACGCCGTGAAGCCGGACCAGCTGCCCGAGTCGTTCCGCATCAAGCTGGTCAACCCCGAGCAGTACAAGAACATCTACGACCAGTACAAGGACACCGCCGGCGTCGACGAGATCGTCGACCAGAGCCGGTTGCTTGACAAGATCTTCGACATCCTCACCGCGATCCAGAACATAGCCCTGGCCGCCGCGGTGGTGATGGCGATCGCCGCCCTGCTGCTGGTCGCGAACACGATCCAGGTGGCCGCGTACAGCAAGCGGCGTGAGGTCGCGGTCATGAAGCTGGTCGGTGCGTCCAACTGGTTCATCCAGGCGCCGTTCGTGCTCGAGGCGGTCGTCGCCGGCCTCATCGGCGCACTGCTCGGCCTGGTGGCCCTGATCCTCGCCAAGTACCTGCTCTTCGACGGGTCCCTACAGGCGCTGGAAGGCCTGCTCTCGCCGGTCAGCTGGGGCGACATCCTCTTCGTCTTCCCCTTCATGGCGGTCATCGGCGGCCTGGTCAGCGCCGTCACCGCGTGGGTCACGCTCCGCTTCTACCTGCGCGTCTGACCGCCGTACGGGTCGTCCCGCATCGTCGACAGGGGCCCTCCCGCGCCGGAATAAACGGTGCGGGAGGGTCCTTGTCATTCCGGTAGCATGATCTCCGCCGTCGGGCCGGGTCACCCGGTCGGCGGCACGCAGGAAGGGAGGTGGCGCCCATGCCACGGGAAAAGGGACGCAAGGTGGTCGCCTCCAACCGCAAGGCGCGGCACGACTACGCCATCCTCGACACGTACGAGGCGGGCATGGCGCTGACCGGCACCGAGGTCAAGTCGCTGCGCGCCGGGCGTGCCTCGCTGGTGGACGCGTTCGCGCAGGAGCGCAACGGGGAGATCTACCTGTACGGCATGCACATCCCCGAGTACACGCAGGGCACGTGGACCAACCACGAGCCCCGGCGTACGCGGAAGCTGCTGCTCAAGCGCCTGGAGATCGACCGGTTGATCGGCAAGACCCGGGAGGCCGGCCTCACCCTGGTGCCGTTGCAGGTCTACTTCTCCGACGGCTGGGCCAAGGTGGAGATCGGCCTGGCGAAGGGCAAGAAGTCCTACGACAAGCGGCAGGACATCGCCAAGCGGGACGCGGACCGCGAGATCGCCCGCGCCACCGGGCGGCGCCGTAAGGGGATGGATGACTGATTTGTCCGCCGTGGGCGGGTGTCGCGTCCGGGCCGGGGCTCGGGATGAAACCCGTTGCGGCAGGCGTTAGGCTAGACGGTGCTGCGAACAAGGCAGCCTGTCGAGGGGGTGACTGGTTTCGACTTCGTGCGTTGCGGCAGGGGAAGCGAGCCGAGGAAGCCGACGTCGTCTCGTGAATCGATCGTCGGAAAACAATAAGCGCCAAGCAGAATCGCGCTGACTTCGCTCTCGCCGCCTGAGGCGGGTAGCGAGTCTGTCGGCCTGGGAGTGCCTTCGACCCAGTTAGCCGGCATCAGCTAGAAGGCTGGCCAATCGGAACCGGTCGCGGGGTCCGTGCGGCGAGATCAAACAGCGACTGGGCCCGTCACACCGACTCGCTCGCGTGATCGGTGGGGCCGAGTAGAGGCACAGCGAGCTGCGCTCGGAGAAGCCCTGACAAGGCGGCGAAGGACCCGGGTTCGATTCCCGGCACCTCCACCAACGGCCTGTGCGCCCCGGTCCACCCGGACCGGGGCGCACAGTCGTTTCCGGCGCTGTTTCCGGCGATCGTCCTGTGGCCCCTGTGGCCTGCGGGAACGGTGGGGCGGACGGGACGGATGAGGCGGCGGTGGGCTCTGGACAGCCGCCACCGCCGGGTCCACCATCGGCGTACGCGGTCAGACGTACGCGCGGGAGGTGCCCATGGTCACCCAACCGATCCGGCAGCCGTCAACCGTCACGGGAACGCGCCAGCGACCCGCGGCCGACCCGCACCCGGCCTCCCTCCTCGGCGACCTGCGCGCCCTCCTCCGGACGCTGGCCGTGCCGGCCGAGGAGCCGTGCTGGCGGGAGCACCTGGTGGTGCAACTGGCTCCGCTGCGTCGGGGCTTCGCCGAGCACGTCCGGGTGACCGAGGGGCCCGACGGTCTCTACGCCGAACTGCTCGCGCAGGCCCCACGGCTGGACCGCGGCGTGCGTCTGCTCGCCCGGGAGCACGTCACGATCACCGCGGCGCTCGCCGCCCTCCAGCACGCCGCTGAGCTGCCCGGCGTGTCGGCGCACGAACTGCGCGGCCTGGCCTCGCACGTGCTGCGGGCACTGTCGCGCCATCGCCAGCGCGGCGCCGACCTGTTGTGGCAGGCGTACGAGACGGACCTGGGCGGCGAGACCTGACCGACGGTCCGGCGGCCGCGTGTGCGACGACCGGGACGCGGGCGTACCCGTGATGCGGCACCACCCCGTCGCGCGGCCTGTCGAGCTGCCCCATATGGGGGCGGGGCGCGGGCGGACCAACCGTCCACGCCTGGTGCCCCATTTCCGGGGCAGCTCGACAGGGACGGGGTGGTGGAACGCTGTGGAGCTGAGTCGGCACAACCGGACCGACCGCGGCGACCCCACGATCGCCGGGGCCGGCAGCGGGAACGGCGGGAACCGGGCGGCCGGGACGACCGTCGAACGGGTATGCGTCGATCAGCGCTCCTGCTGGGCCTACCTCTGCTGATGCTCGCCGTCGGCTGCGCGCCGGCCGGTTCCCAGCCCCTCGTCGCCCCGACCGGTTCGCCGATCACGGCGGTCCCGGGCAGCCCGGACCACCGCTGGGAGGGGTTCCACCAGCGCGCCGCCGACGTCGCCGGGGCGTGGCGGCCGGGCGAGGCGTGGACGCGGGGGTACGTACCGCTGGAGGGGCCCACCCTCGTGACGGGCGACCCGGGATTCACCCGCGACGCCGAGACGGCGTTCCTGGCCGGCTGGTACCGGGAGCAGACGGACCTTCCCGCCACACGGCCCGCCGACGGCACCATCCGCTTTCCCGACGGCACGCTGACCGTCCCGCTCGTGAGCGCCGCGGAGGCGTACCGGGAACTGGACCGGGGCGACCCGCCGCCGTGTCCGGGGCGACCCGCGGCGCCGCCGCGCCCCAAGGACGGGCCCATCATCGAACCCGGCCCCGACGGATGGGCCACCAGCTCACCGCAGACCGCGTGCACCCCGCTGACCGTCACGGCCGTACGGCTCGGCACCGCCGCCGTCCGGACCAGTCGCGGTGAGGCGCGGGTGCCGGCCTGGCTCTTCACCGTCGAGGAGCTGACCGCCCCCGTGGCCCGGCTCGCGGTCGCACCGTCGGCCGTCGGCGCCGTGCCCGAGCCGAGCGGCGCGCCACGACCCGCCCCCGACGGCGTCGTGGGCGCGCAGGACCTCCAGGCGGTGGAGGGCACCCGCCTCACGTACCGGCTGGGGGTCGGCGCCTGCGACACGGACATCACCCCGCTGGTGCAGGAGCGCGAGGACGTGGTGGTGGTCGGCGGCGGGGTCACCCGGGCCAGCGGCGTCTGCACCGATCAGCTCCAGCTCGCACCGGTCACCGTCACCCTGAAGGCGCCGTTGGGCGCGCGGGCCGTGCTGGACGTGGTCACCGGCGCGCCGCTGCGGATCGGGTCCCGCTGACGGGCGTCAGATGATGCGGGGCAGGTCGGTGGTGATCGGCACCGGCAGCACCGTGGGGCCGTCCCGCCGGAGGCCGGCGGCCAGCGCGTCCTCGAGCTGCTCGGGCGTCTCCACCACGGCGGTGGCGCAGCCGTACCCGGCGGCGACGGCCGTGATGTCCAGCCCGGGCAGGTCGAGGCCCGGCACGCCCGGCGTCTCCTTGAGTTCGGCGAACGCCTTGAGGATCGCGTACTGCTGGTTCACCGGCACCACGACGACCAGCGGCAGCCGCAGCCGCGCGGCGGTCCAGAGCGCCTGCACCGAGTAGTGGAACGACCCGTCGCCGATCACCGCGACGACCGGCCGGTGGCGTCCGGTGTCCCGCTCGGCCAGCGTCACCCCGACCGCCGCCGGCAGCCCGTAGCCCAGGCCGCCGCTGGCCATCGTGAAGTACGACGCCGGCCGGGTGATGCGCAGCTGGCGGCGCAGCGCGGGCAGGTTCGACGGCGTCTCCTGGACGAGCACCCCGTCCTGCGGCCAGAACCGGGCCAACGCGGCGAAGAGCGCGTCCGCGCTGAGCGGGCGCGTGATCTCCGGCGGGGTGGGCGTCGGCCGGGGCTCCGGCGGGCGGCGGTCGGCGGCCGGCACGAGGTCGACCAGTGCGGCGAGGGCCAGCGCCGAGTCGGCGAGCAGGGTGTCACCGACCGGCGCGCGGGCGGCCTCGTCCGGGTCGTCGGTGACGTGCAGGAGCCGCGCGCCGTCGGGCAGGTAGGAGCCCGGCACGTACGGGTAGTAGCGGAAGACCGGCGCGCCGACCACCAGGACGGCGTCGTGCCCGTGCAGCGCCTCGGCGAGCGGGCCGATGGCGAACGGCAGGACGCCCCGGTAGTGCGGGTGGTCCTCGGGGAAGCCGGCCCGCTCCGGTGCCGGCGCCGACCAGGCCGGGGCGGCCAGCCGCTCGGCCAGCGCCGCCGCCAGGGACCAGCCGTCGGCGCGGTCCACGGCCGCGCCGAAGACCAGGGCGGGAGCGCGGCTCGCGGCAAGTACGGCCGCGAAGTGCCCCAGCTGTTCCGGGTCGGGCGCGTACCGGGTGGCCACGGAACGCAGCGGCGGAGGCGGGTCCGCCGGCTGCGCCCAGTCGTCCAGGGGCAGCGAGAGGAAGACCGGCCCGGCGGGCGGCTGCACCGCCGTCGCGTACGCCCGCAGCAGCGCGGCCGGGATGTCCTGCGCCCGGACCGGCTCGTAGGCCCACTTCACGTACGGCTGGGTGAGTTCCGCCGCCCGGCGGTTCGTGAGCCGGGGTTCGAGCAGCAGCATCTCCCGGGTCTGCTGGCCGGCGGTGACGATGAGCGGGCTCTTGTTGTGCCAGGCCGTCACGAGGTTGCCCATGCCGTTGCCCGTGCCGGGGGCGGTGTGCAGGTTCACGTGCGCGGGACGGCCGGTGGCCTGGGCGTACCCGTCGGCGATCCCGACGGCGGAGGCCTCGTGCAGGGCGAGGACGTAGTGGAAGTCCGCCGGGAACTCCTGCAGGAACGGCTCCTCGGTGGAGCCGGGGTTGCCGAAGACGGTGGTCATGCCGAGGTCGCGCAGCAGGTCGTACGTCGTGTCCCGGACCGTTGCCATCGCCCACCTGCCTCCGTGTCGCGGCGCGTTGCTGCGGCTCGCCGGAGTTGGTCGGGCGCGCCCTCGACCTACCCGAATCTATCGGGATGAGCCAGGCAGTTCGGGCGTTTCCCGACGCTGTGGGATTGATCTCGCCGTTCCGGTGGCGAAGGTCGCCGCGGTGGTCGCCCGTCCGGCGACCGGCGATGCCGTCAGGGCAGCTCGAAGGGCAGCCGGATGCCGTCCAGCGCGTGCCCGCAGGCGCAGGTCCGCTCGTGAGGGAGCGCCGCGAGCGCGCCCAGCAGGATCGCACGCAGGCGGTCGGTGTTCTCGCCGAAGACCCGGAACACCTCCGCCTGGGTCACCGACTCGCCCTCGGTCAGCCCGGCGTCCAGGTCCGTGACGAGCGCGATCGACGAGTAGCAGAGCGCCAGCTCACGGGCGAGCACGGCCTCCGGGTGGCCGGTCATGTTGACGACGGTGCCGCCGATCGAGGCGTACCACCGGGACTCGGCGCGGGTGGAGAAACGTGGCCCCTCGACCACCACCACGGTGCCGCCGTCCACCGGCGCGACCCCTTCACGGGTTGCGGCCGCGAGCAGCGTACGGCGGCCGTCGGGGCAGTACGGGTCGGCGAACGGGACGTGCACGGCGCCCCGGTCGTAGTAGGTCTGCACCCGTCCACTCGTCCTGTCGACGAGCTGGTCGGGCACGACGAAGGTGCCCGGCCCGAGGTCGGGCCGCAGCCCGCCGACCGCGCACGGGGCGAGCACCTGGCGTACGCCCAGCGAGCGCAGCGCCCAGAGGTTCGCCCGGTAGGGGATCAGGTGTGGCGGGTACCGGTGGTCCCGGCCGTGCCGGGGCAGGAACGCCACCCGCCGGCCGCCCACCTCGGCGATCGTGATCGCGTCCGACGGCGGCCCGTACGGCGTCTCCACCCGGTGCTCGGTGGCCCCGTCGAGGAGCGCGTAGAGACCGGAGCCGCCGATCACCGCGAGTTCGGCCGTAGGGCCCATCGCCGCTCCCTCTCCCGCGCACGATCACCGCCGGTCAGACCTTAGCCACGGCACCGGCCGCACGTTATCGTGCCAGGCATGGCGGTGACAGCGCAGGTGCCGGCCAGCCGACGGAGCGGCGACTTCTGTGTCGCGGCTCACGGGTGACGGGTGTGTGAGATGCACGGAGAGGGCCAGGCGATCGGCGGGCGGGCGATGGAGTCGATGACCGGGAGACTGCTGGTCGCGACTCCTGCGCTGAAGGACCCGAACTTCGACCGTACGGTGGTGCTGCTGGTGGCGCACGAGCCCGGCGGCGCGCTCGGCGTCGTGCTGAACCGGGCCACCGAGGTGCCGGTGGCGGACGTCCTCGGCGACTGGAGCGACCTGGCGCGTCACCCCGCCGTGCTCTTCGAGGGCGGCCCGGTGCAGCCGGACTCGGCGATCTGCCTGGCCCGGATGCGGCACCCGGTGAAGCGGCTCAAAGGCTTCCACCAGGTCTCCGGCGCGGTCGGCACGATCGACCTGTCGGTGGACCCGGAGCGGCTGCGGGAGAGCATCGGCGGCATAAGGGTGTTCGCCGGCTACTCGGGCTGGGGCGCCGGGCAGCTGGAGCAGGAGATCGAGGAGGGCTCCTGGTTCGTGCTCGACGCGCTGCCCGGGGACGCCTTCGTCGACCGTCCCGACGACCTGTGGCCGATGGTGCTGCGCCGGCAGGGCGGGATGATGGCGGCCGTGGCCCACTTCCCGCCGGACGTGGCGCTGAACTGAGCGCCGGACCGGGCCGGCGCGGCAGGCCGGCGTACGGGGACCCCGCGAGATGACCTCGGCGGCCAGCATGTGTATAGTTTCGCCAGTGCCCGGGCGACCGGGACACGCGCAAGGGGCCGTGGCGCAGCTGGTAGCGCACCACACTGGCAGTGTGGGGGTCAGGGGTTCGAGTCCCCTCGGCTCCACCCCGAGCACAACGCCCTGGTGAGGGACCGAGTCCCCCGCCAGGGCGTTCGTCGTTCCTCGCCTCAGTCGAGGCAGAACTCGTTGCCCTCGACGTCCTGCATCACGAGGCACGACTCGTTCTCGCCGTCGGCGCGCAGCAGCCGTACGCGTGTCGCCCCGAGCGCGACCAGTCGCGCGCACTCGGCCTCGAGTGCGGCCACGCGCTCCTCGCCCACGAGCCCGGTGCCGACCCGTACGTCGAGGTGCACCCGGTTCTTGACGACCTTGCCCTCGGGAACGCTCTGGAAGTACAGCCGCGGACCCACCCCGGTGGGATCGAGGCAGGCGAACGACGAGCCCCGCTGCTCCGGCGGCTGTGAGCGATGGAAGTCCTCCCAGGTGGCGAAGCCTTCCGGTGCGGGCGGTACGACGTACCCCAGCACCTCGCACCAGAAGCGAGCGACGCGCTCGGGTTCCGCGCAGTCGAAGGTGACCTGGACCTGCCTGACCGATGCCATCGGGCCACCATAGGGGCCGAGTCTGTCGTCGTCTGCCGGGGGGCGGCCGGGCCGGCGCGGTTCGTCAGCCCGGGCCCCTAGCATCGGTTCATGACCGTAGATCTGTTCGCCGGCATCCCCGTCCGCGACCACGCCACGGCGGCGGCCTGGTACGAGCGGCTCCTCGGCGCCCCGCCCGCGTTCCGGCCGAACGATGTCGAGGCGGTGTGGGAACTCGCCGAGCACCGGTACGTCTACATCGAGGTGCGTCCCGAGCGCGCCGGGTACGCCATGCACACCGTCTTCGTGAGCGACTTCGACGCGCGCATCGCCGAGATCGCCGAGCGTGGCCTGGAGCCGGCCGAGCGCGAGACGTACTCCAACGGCGTCCGCAAGGCGATCTTCCGCGACCCGGACGGCAACGAGATCGGCTTTGGCGCCGCCCCGGCCTGATCGGTTCGGGCCGGGGCGCCGGACCGCGCGGGCGGTCGGCGTCGGCCGGATCAGGCGGACGGCGCCGACCGGATCAGGCGGACGGCGCCGCGCCGAGGAACTCGGTGACGAGGGTGGCGAGTTCCTCGGGTCGTTCGGCGATCATCGCGTGGCTGGCGCCGGCGAGGTGCCGCACCCGTACGGACGGGTTGTCGAGGGTGGCGAGCCGTTCGGTCGTGGCCCGGCGGTAGGCGGCGTACAGGGCGTGGAACCCCTGTTGTTCGGGCAGATCCTCGGTGGCGAGGACGAGCAGCAGGGGGCAGCGCGTGTCCCGGTAGGCGGGCATCAGGTCGAGCGACTCCATCGCGTCCCGCAGCTGCGCGGTCAGTTCCGGCCCGGGGCGCAGCCGCTTGCGCCCGTCGTCGGTGGGGACCAGGTTGCGGGTGAAGCCCTCCACCCACTCCTGCGGGTCGGCGCCGTACCGCTGCGCCATCGCCCGCTGGCCGGCCAGCGCCGCGGCGACCTGGTCCGCGTCGAGCGGCTGGGCCAGCGTGGCGGCCATGCCGTCGAAGGCGGCCCGCAGCGCGGCGAGGTCGGCCGCGGCCTGGTCGGGGTCCATCCCGGTGAGCTGGTCGGGGCGGCCGAGCGTCGGGTTCCCGTCGAGGCTGACCGCACCGGGACACTCGGGGTGCCGCTGCGCCCAGAGCGCCGCCAGCATCCCGCCGAGGGAGACCCCGACGACCGCGGGCGGGGCCAGGTGCAGGGCGTCGACGACGCCGGCCAGGTCGTCCAGCACGTCATCCCAGCGCCACGGGCCGTCGCCGGACCGTCCGTGCCCGCGCAGGTCGACGGCGACGACCCGGAACGCCGGCCGGAGCCGCGCGGCCAGCGTCGCCATCTGGGCGAGGTTGCCGCCCGCGCCGTGCAGGAGCAGCAGCGGCCGTCCGGGTCCGCCGTGGTCCCGGACCGCGATCGGTACCGCTGCCGAGTCGATGATCGTCTCACGCACGCCTGTTCCCCTCCTGTTGCCGAAGCCGGTCGCGTACGGAGGTGGAGAGCACGCCGCCCTCGGGGTGCCGGGTGAGCTTTCCGCGGGTGACCAGGTCGTGGACGCCCTGCCGGGTGATGCCGAGCATGGCGCCGGCCACGGCGTACGACACCGACTCGGCCGTGGGATGGCCGGCTCGTGCCGCGACCACCTGACCGAGCGGGGTGCGCCACCAGTCCAGGGGCGGGTCGAAGGGCCCGTCGCCCGGATAGAGCGTGGAGATCACCCGGATGATCGCTCCGACGGCCGCCCGGTCGTCGCCGCCGACCATCGTGGTGGCCCACGACCGGGCCCGGTCGTGGACGACGGCGCGGAGCGAGTCGACGCCGTCGTGGCCGTCGAGCAGGATCTCGAGCGGGTCGAGCAGGCGGATGTCGATCAACCTGATGAGCTGGTCGACCAGCTCGTCGTGGCGCGGTGGCATGCGGCCTCCTCCCGTACTTGACGGTCATCGTCAAGTACTTGACATCTGCTGTCAAGTACGGGGGCAGAGAAATGGCGCCGCCGCTTCCGCGACGGCGCCATCCGCGACGATTCAGCCCTGGCGACCCTTGAAGCGCGGGTTCGTCCGGTTCACCACGACCACCCGGCCGTGGCGGCGGACCACCACCGAACCCGGCTTGTCCTTCAGGGACCGCAGGGAGCTACGTACCTTCATCTCGGACCCTCCTTGGGTCTCGTGGGTTCCGGCTGTCCAACGCCGGGGCCGCCCCCACGATTCCCGCGCTCAGCCCAGGTGGCCGTCGATCTCCGCGAGCTCCTCGGCCGTGAAGTCGAGGTTGTCCAGCGCCGCGATGTTCGCCTCCAGCTGCGGAACGCTGCTCGCCCCGATGATCAGGCTGGTCATCCGCGGATCCCGCAGCGCCCAGGCGAGCGCGAGCTGGGCCAGCGACTGACCCCGCCGCTCGGCGATGGCGCCGAGGGCCCGGATGGTCGCCATCCGCTCCTCGCCGAGGTCGCTCTCGTTGAGGAACACGCTGGTCCGCACCCGGGAGTCGGCCGGGATGCCGCCCAGGTAGCGGTCGGTGAGCAGGCCCTGCGCCAGCGGGCTGTACGCGATGCAGCCCGCGCCGACCTGCTCCAGGGTGTCCAGCAGGCCGTCGGCCTCCAGCCACCGGTTCAGCATCGAGTACGACGGCTGGTTGATCAGCAGCGGCGTGCCCAGGTCCCGCAGGATCGCGGCCGCCCGGGCCGTCTGCTCCGCATCGTAGTTCGAGATGCCGACGTAGAGCGCCTTGCCGGAGCGGACGATGGCGTCCAAGGCACCCATCGTCTCCTCCAGCGGGGTGTCCGGGTCGAACCGGTGGGAGTAGAAGATGTCGACGTAGTCGAGGCCCATCCGCCGCAGCGACTGGTCGAGGGAGGCGACGAGGTACTTGCGTGAACCCCACTCCCCGTACGGGCCGGGCCACATGAGATGGCCGGCCTTGCTGGAGATGACCAGCTCGTCCCGGTACGGCTTCAGGTCGGTGGCGAGCATCCGGCCGAAGTTCTCCTCGGCCGCGCCGGGCGGGGGGCCGTAGTTGTTGGCCAGGTCGAAGTGGGTCACCCCGAGGTCGAACGCGCGGCGGACGATGTCCCGCTGCCGTTCGTACGGGCGGTCCGGGCCGAAGTTGTGCCACAGGCCGAGGGAGATGGCGGGTAGGCGCAGGCCACTGCGTCCGCTGCGCCGGTAGGTCATGGAGTCGTAGCGGTCTTCCGCGGCGAGGTAGGTCACGATCATGAGCCTACGCGCGCCCGTCGGCGGTGCCGGTCGCCGTCACCCGGCCGCGGGCCCGGGAGTTGACCACCACGCCGGCATCCGAGACGGGGGACGTATGGACGACATCACGGCGATGATCATGGACGACCATGCCGCGTTCCGGCGCGGCTTCGCCCGGCTGGACGACGCCCGGGACGAGGACGAACTCCTCGCCATCTGGGAGGCGCTCGCCCTGCACCTGGACATCCACGCCGAGGCCGAGGAGACCATCCTCTACCCGCACCTCGTGCGGCACGGCGACGACGGCGAGGCCGAGACCGTGGACGCGGTCGGCGACCACAACAAGATCCGCGACGCGATCGCGGAGTCGAAGCTGTACCCGGTCGGCACGGACCGGTGGTGGGCGGCGGTCTGGCGGGCCCGCCGGGAGAACAGCGAGCACCTCGCCGAGGAGGAGGACGAGGCGCTGCCCGACTTCCGCCGCCACGCCAGCGCCGAGCTGCGGGCCGAGCTGGGCCACCGCTGGCTGACCTTCTACGGGGAGCACAAGAACGGCCGCAACCTGACGTTCCACGACAAGGACCCCCAGGCGTACGTGCGCGAGCACCGCTGAGATCTCCCCGACGCGGGGGAGTCGCCCTCCCCGCGCCGAGGCGAGAATGGCCCCGTGACCCCCCGAGCCGTCCTCGCCCCGCTGTACGCCGCCAGCACCTGGCGGCGTGGCGTGTTCCTGCTGCTCGGCGGGGTGCTCGTCCTGCCGTACGTGCTGCTCGTGGTGGCGTTCCGGCAGGTCTTCACGGCCCCGGGCGTGCCGTGGGTGCTCGCGCTCGGCCTGCTCGTCGTCGCCGTGCTGGTCGCCGGTGTGCCGCTGCTGCTGGCCGGCAGCCGGGCGCTGGAGATCGCCGCGGCCCGGGCGCTGCTCGGCGTCGACCTGCCCGACCCGGCTCCCGGGCACCGCCCCGACCGGGAGACGCGGCTGCGGGCCGCGCTCTGGATCGCCACGCACCTGGCCGTCGGCGGGCTGGTCGTCCTCGGGCTGCTCATGGCGGTGCCGATGGCGCTGGCCTTCATCGCCCAGCAGTTCGGCGTCGGCGTCGAGCTGCTGCGGGAGGAACGGTTCGGCCCCTTCGACGGGCGGGACACGGGCTGGCTCACGGTCACCGGAGTGGTGATGCTGGTGGGCATCGGCTACGCGGTGGCCGGGCTCGGCGCGCTGGCCGCGTCGATGGCGCCGGTGCTGCTCGGGCCCGCGCAGTCCGAGCGGATCGCCGCGCTGGAGGCCCGGGCCACCCGGCTGGCCGAGCGCAACCGGCTGGCCCGGGAGCTGCACGACTCGGTCGGGCACGCGCTCACCGTGGCCACCCTCCAGGCCGGGGCGGCCCGCGCCGTGCTGGACACCGACCCGGAGTTCGTCCGTCGGGCGCTGGCCGCCATCGAGGAGGCCGGCCGGACCGCCATGGACGAACTGGACCACGTGCTCGGGCTGCTGCGGGAGCCCGAGCAGGGCCGGGCCCCGGCCGCGCCGCAGCGTACGCTCGCCGACCTCGACCGGCTGGTGGCCGACACCCGCGCGGCGGGCCTGGCCGTCGACGCGCGCCGCCGCGGCGACCCGGCCGCGCTGCCCGCCGCCGTCTCCCGCGAGGGCTACCGGATCATCCAGGAGGGGCTGACCAACGCCGCCCGCTACGGCCGGGGGCCGGTGACACTCCGGCTCGACGTCGGGCCGGACGCCCTGGAACTGGAGCTGGTCAACGGGCTGCCACCCGCACCGCGACGCCCCGGCCAGGTCGGAGGCGGCCGGGGCCTGGACGGGATGCGGGAGCGGGTGCTGCTGCTCGGCGGCCAGCTCACCGCCGGGCCCGCCGGCGGGCGTTGGCGCATCGGCGTGCGGCTGCCGTTCCGGGAGGCGCCGTGACCATCGGCGTGCTGATCGTCGACGACGACGAGCTGATCCGGGTCGGGCTGCGGGCCATCATCGACGCCCAGCCCGACCTGCGGGTGTTCGGCGAGGCCGCGGACGGCGCCGAGGTGCCGCCGCTGGTCGCCCGGCTGCGGCCCGCCGTGGTGCTCATGGACGTCCGCATGCCGGGCATCGACGGCATCCAGGCCACCCGGCAGCTCCTGGCGGCCTCCGCCGACCCGCCCCGCGTGCTCGTGGTGACCACGTTCGCCAACGACGAGTACGTCTACGACGCGCTGCGCGCGGGCGCCAGCGGCTTCCTGCTCAAGCGGGCCCGCCCGGCCGAGGTGGTGGAGGCCGTCCGCGTCGTCGCCGCGGGGGAGTCGCTGCTGTTCCCGGCGGCGATCCGCCGGCTCGTCGGTGCGTACGGCGGGCGGGGCGGGGACCGGCTGCGCGCGGCCCGGCTGACCGACCGGGAGGCGGAGGTGCTGCGGCTGATGGCGACCGGACTGTCCAATCCGGAGATCGCCGCGCAGTTGGTGGTGGGCGTGGAGACGGTGAAGACCCACGTCGGCAACGTGCTGGCCAAGCTGGGGGTGCGGGACCGCACCCAGGCCGTGATCGCGGCGTACGAGTCCGGCTTCGTCACCCCGGCCGGCTGACCCGGGCGCTGCCGGATTCCCCCTCGCGAGGGAGCGGGTTCCCCGCGGCACGGGAGGGTTTCCGCATCGCGGCGGCCGAGGCTGAGACCATGACGATGACAGCTGCGCCGCCCCGCCCCGCCACCCGCCGGTCCGACCGTCTCGCCCCGCTGGCCGCCGCCTGGCTCGGCCTCTGGGGCCTCCTCGCCCTGCTCGCCACGATCACCGGCGCCGGCTACCCGTTCGGCGCGAACGACCCGCGCGGCGGCGCCACCAGCCTGCTGCGGCTGATCCCCGTCGACGTCGCGCCGCCGCTGTTCGCCGTACTGCTCCTCGGCGCGGCGGTCGCCGCGCTGGCCATGAGCCGGCCGGCGGCCCGCCCCGCCCGCCCGCTGCGGGCGCTGCTCGCCGGCTACGCCGGGACGGTCGCGGTCGTCCTCACCGTGGTCGTGCCGGACGCCCAGGTGCTGGCCCTGCTCGGCTACGCCCCGATGCTGATCATCGGCGCGCCGTTCGGCTGGCCGCCGGTCGACTACGCCGAGGTCTTCACCTGGGCGCTCGCCGTCCGGGTCGCCGCCCTGACCGGCGGGCTGCTGCTCGCCGGCGCGGTGCTGGTGTGGTGGCGCCGCACCGGCGACGCCTGCCTGGCCTGCGGCCGCGGCGACGACGAGCGCGGCTGGACCAGCCCGGCGGCCGCGGCGCGCTGGGGCCGGTGGGCCGCCGGCATCGCCGCCCTCATCCCCCTGGTGTACGCGTCGACCCGGCTCGCGTGGGCGGCCGGCATCGGGCTCGGCCTCTCCGACGACACCCTCACCGAGTTGCAGGACAGCGGGGCCGTCTGGGCCGGTCTGGGCCTCGGCGCGTTCGCCACGGTCGGCGCGGTCCTCACCCTCGGCCTCGTCCAGCGGTGGGGCGAGCGCTTCCCCCGCTGGGTGCCCGGGCTGGGCGGCCGTCCGGTGCCGGTGCGGCTCGCCGTGATCCCGGCCAGCCTCGTGACGGTCGTCGTGACCGCGGCCACCGTCGGACTGCTCGCCAGCCCGCAGTTCTGGGCGCTGGGCGGCGACGTGTTCAGCGCGGCCACCGCCCCGATGCTGCTCTGGCCGGTGTGGGGACCGGCGCTGGGCCTCGCCACCTATGCGTACCACCTGCGTCGGCGGGGCGCCTGCCGCCGGTGCGGGCGGGGCTGAGGGTGGTACCGGGGGTACCCGCCAAGCGCGGGCACCCCCGGGCCGTCCCGAGCTAGCGTGGTCGGGTGACTGCGCCCAACCCGGTAATCCCGGTCCCCCCGGCCGACCTGCCTCGTACGCTCGGCGAGCTGCGGGCGGCCGGCCACCGCTACCGCACCGTCAAGCAGGAACTCCGTGACAACCTCGTCGCCCGGATGCGGGCCGGCGCCGACCGGTTCCCCGGCATCGTCGGCTACGAGGACACCGTGCTGCCCGAGGTCGAGCGGGCCCTGCTCGCCGGGCACGACATGGTGCTCCTCGGCGAGCGCGGCCAGGGCAAGACCCGGCTGATCCGCTCCCTGGCCGCCCTGCTCGACGAGTGGACCCCCGTCATCCCCGGCTCGGTGCTCAACGAGCACCCCCTGCACCCGCTCACCCCGGCGTCCCGCGCCCAGGTGGCCGAGGCCGGCGACGACCTGCCGGTCGGCTGGCTGCACCGCTCGATGCGTTACGGCGAGAAGCTCGCCACCCCGGACACCAGCGTCGGCGACCTGATCGGCGACATCGACCCGATCCGAATCGCCGAGGGGCGCACCCTCGGCGACCCGGAGACGATCCACTTCGGCCTCGTGCCGCGTACGAACCGGGGCATCTTCGCCGTCAACGAGCTGCCGGACCTGGCCGAGCGCATCCAGGTGGCGCTGCTCAACGTGCTGGAGGAGCGGGACATCCAGGTCCGCGGCTACCAGCTGCGGCTGCCGCTGGACCTGCTCCTGGTCGCCAGCGCCAACCCGGAGGACTACACGAACCGCGGCCGGATCATCACCCCGCTCAAGGACCGGTTCGGCGCGGAGATCCGTACCCACTACCCCGTCGACCTGGAGCTGGAGCTGGCCCTCATCCGGCAGGAGGCCGACCTGGTCGCCGAGGTGCCGGAGCACGTGCTCGAGGTGCTGGCCCGGTTCGCGCGGGCGGTGCGGGAGTCCCCGTCGGTGGACCCGCGTTCGGGTGTCTCCGCCCGGTTCGCCATCGCCGCCGCCGAGACGGTGGCCGCCGCCGCGCTGCGCCGGGCCGCCCTGCTCGCCGGTGCCGCGCCGCCCGCCGGCGGCGACAGGGATCCCGCGCCCACCGGCGGGACGGCGGTCGCGCGCATCGGGGACGCCGTGTCGGTGACCTCGACGCTGCGGGGCAAGGTGGAGTTCGAGAGCGGCGAGGAGGGGCGCGAGATCGAGGTCCTCGCCCACCTGCTGCGTACGGCGACGGCCGAGACGTTCCGGGCCCGGCTCGCCGGGCTGGACCTCTCCGGCTTCACCGACCTGGTGGCCGAGGGCGCCGTCATCGAGACCGGGGAGCTGGTCGGCGCGGCCGACCTGCTGCGCCAGGTGGGCACCGTGCCGGGGCTCGCGAAGGTGCTGGACCGCCTCGGGATGGGTGACGCGCCCACGCCGGAGGAGGCCGCCGCGGGTGTCGAGTTCGTGCTGGAGGGACTGCACCTGACCCGCCGGCTGGGCAAGGACGTCACCGACTCGGGCCGCACCGTCTACGGCGGCCGGGGCTGAGCGTGGCCGGCAACCGGTTCCGGTACGGGCAGTGGCGCGGCGGGCCCGATCCGCTCGCGCCCCCGTACGACGTACGCGAGGCGGTCGACTCGGTCGGCGCCGAGGTGCTGGCCGGCGGCAGCCTGCGCGAGGCGCTGCGTGACCTGCTGCGCCGCGGCCCCAACGGGCGTGGCGGGCTCGACGAGCTGGCCGCCCGCGCCCGGCGACTGCGCCGGGAGGCGCTGCGCCGCGGCGACCTGGACGGGGCCGTGACCCGGTCCCGGGCCCTGCTCGACCAGGCGCTCGCCGCCGAGCGGGACGAGCTGCGCGGCCGCGACGACGACGCGGCGCGGTTCGCCGAGGCGGTGCTGGACAACCTGCCCCGCTCCACGGCGAAGGCGGTGCAGGAGCTGTCCGGCTACCAGTGGGCCAGCGAGGAGGCCCGCCGGACGTACCAGCGGATCCTCGACGGGCTCCGCGACGACGTGCTCGGGCAGCGCTTCGCCGGGTTGCGGGACGCGGTGCGCGCCAGCGCGGACCCGGCGGCGCAGCAGCGGCTCGCCGAGATGATGCACGACCTGAACGACCTGCTGGCCCGGCACGCCCGGTCGGAGGACACGACCGACGCGTTCGCCGAGTTCATGCGCCGGCACGGGGAGTTCTTCCCGGAGCAGCCGAAGGACGTCGACGAGCTGGTCGACGTGCTCGCGCGGCGGGCCGCGGCGGGCGAGCGGCTCATGCGGTCGCTGTCGGACCGCCAGCGCGAGGAACTGGCCGGGCTGATGCGGCAGTCGCTCGGCGAGCGGCTGGCCGGTGAGATGAGCCAGCTCGACGCCCACCTGCGCGCGCTGCGCCCCGACCTGTCCTGGGGGCGGGGCGAGCGGGTGCGGGGTGAGCGGCCGCTCGGCTACGGCGAGGCCGCCGGCGCGCTGGAGGAGATCGCCGAGCTGGACGACCTGCTCGACCAGCTCGACCAGGAGCACCCCGGCGCGACGCTGGACGACGTCGACGTGGACGCCGTGGCCCGGACGCTGGGCCGCGACGCCGCTGACGACGTACGCCGGTTGCGCGAGCTGGAGCGGGAGCTGCGCCGGCAGGGGTGGGTGACCCGCGACGCGGAGGGTCTGACCCTGAGCCCGAAGGCCCTGCGCCGGCTCGGCGGTACGGCGCTGCGGCGGGTCTTCGCCGACCTCACGGCCGGGCCGCGGGGCCAGCACGATCTGCGTTCGGCCGGAGCCGCCGGCGAGGTGAGCGGTGCCTCCCGCCCCTGGGAGTACGGCGACGAGCAGCCGCTGGACGTGGTGCGCACGCTCACGCGGGCGGTCCGCCGGGCCGGCCCGCGGGTGCCGGTGCAGCTCGCCGTCGAGGACTTCGAGGTCGTGGAGACCGAGCGGCGGGCCTCCGCGGCGGTGGCGCTCTGCGTCGACCTGTCGTACTCGATGATCTCGCAGGGGCGCTGGGGGCCGATGAAGCAGACGGCGCTGGCGCTGTCGCACCTCATGGCGACCCGGTTCCCGCAGGACGCGCTCCAGATCATCGGGTTCGGCCGGCAGGCGATGCCGCTGACCCAGCAGGAGCTGGCCGCAGTGGACCCGGACATGGAGCAGGGCACCAACCTCCAGCACGCCCTGCGGCTGGCGGGGCGGCACCTGCGCCGGCACCCGGACTCCGAGCCGGTGGTGCTGGTGGTCACCGACGGGGAGCCGACCGCGCACCTCGACCCGGACGACGGTGAGGCGTACTTCCACTGGCCGCCGCTGCCGGAGACGATCGAGGCGACCATCCGTGAGGTGGACCGGCTGGCCCGGTACGGGGCCACGCTGAACCTGTTCATGCTCGGCGACGACCCCGGGCTGCGGCGCTTCGTCGACGCGGTGGCCCGCCGCTCGAAGGGCCGCATGTTCACTCCGGACCCCGACGACCTCGGCGAGTACGTCGTCTCCGACTACCTGCGCTCCCGCCAGTCGCGCCGCCGCTGACCCTGCGTCGATCATGGAGTTGTGGTGGCGGACGAAAGCCGCCCGTCCGGGTGAACCGGGCACCACAATTCCATGATCGACGGGGCGGGGCGGGGTTGACTTGGGGGATGGACAGCGGGAGGTTGCGCCGGGCGTACGAGGAGGTGCTCGCGGAGATCGACGCGGGAGGCTTCGGGCCGCCGCCCGAGGGGCAGCTGAGCGCCGAGCAGATCGTCGCGCACCTGGCCGCCAACGACGAGCTGATGGTCGAGGCCACCGAGGCGGTGCTGGCCGGTTCCCCGTACGCCTACTACGACCTGGAGACGATCCACCGGCCGCAGGTGGACGCGCTGGTCGCCCAGTACGGCGGGTTGGACGGGCTGGCCGCCCTGCTCCGGGGCACCAGCCAGAAGCTGTGCACGCTCACCGACCGGCTCGGCCTGGCCGCGGAGACCCCGGTCGACACGCACCTGCGCGAGGGCTACGACCTGAACGTGGACGAGCCCCTGCCCTGGGGCCGCACCCTCGACCTGCACGCCACGGTCCATCTCCCGAAGCACCTGGCCCAGCTCCGCCTGCTCCGCACACCCTGACCCGCGGCCCGACCCCCGCGATCTTGCACTTACTGCCCCCACAAACCAGACTTTCATGGGCATATCAGGGGCCGAAAGTGCAAGATCGCGGGGGTCGGGCCGCGCGGGGGTCAGGGGTGGCGGAAGGTGCGGCGGTACGTGCTCGGGGGCACGCCGAGGCGTTGGTGCAGCTGCTGGCGCAGCGCCGCCGTGGTGCCGAAGCCGGAACGCCGGGCCACCTGGTCGATGCTCAGGTCGGTGGTCTCCAGGAGCAGGCGGGCGTGGTCGGTGCGCTGCTGGAGCAGCCACTGCGCGGGGCTGAGCCCCGTCTCCGAGCGGAACCGCCGCGTGAAGGTGCGCACGCTCATCCGCGACCGCTCGGCCATGTCGCGCAGGCTCACCGGCTCGTGCAGCCGCTGCCGCGCCCACTCCCGGGCCGCGGCGGTGCTCGTGTCGGTCGCCTTCGGCACCGGGCGCTCGATGTACTGCGCCTGACCACCCTCCCGCCACGGCGGCACCACGCAGCGCCGCGCCGCCCGGTTGGCCACCTCGCTGCCGTGGTCGGTGCGGATGACGTGCAGGCACAGGTCGATCCCGGCGGCCACCCCGGCCGAGGTGAGCACCCGCCCACCGTCGATGAACAGCACGTCGGGGTCGAGCTCGACGCTCGGGTGCAGGCGGCGGAACCGGTCGGCGTACGCCCAGTGGGTGGTGGCCCGCCGGCCGTCGAGCAGCCCGGCGGCGGCGAGCACGAAGGCGCCGGTGCAGATCGACATGATCCGGGCGCCCCGCTCGTACGCCCCGCGCAGCGCCGCGCGCACCTCCGGGTCGATCGTGCCGTCGGTCATGGCGGGGCCCTCGTGGATGCCGGGGACGACCACCGTGTCGGCGGTCTCCAGCAGCTCCAGGCCGTGCTCGGGGAGCACCTGGTAGCCGGCGGTGCTGCGGACCGGCCGGCGGCCGGCCGTGCACACCTCGACGGCGTACCGGCGGACGCCGTCGGCGTCGCGGGCGGTGCCGAAGACCTGGGAGGGGGTGCCGAGGTCGAGACCGACGACCCCGTCGAGGGCGAGCACCGCGATCCGGTGCGGCGGCATGGCCATGGCCCGATTATTGCGCATGATGGCTTTCCGGCCACTCGCCAGCGCGTCCGGCGCTCCCCAGACTCGTACCGTGACCACTCGCCGCCTCCATCCCGCCTGGATCGTCGCCGCCGTGGCCTTCGTGGCGCTCGTCGGCGCGGCCGGCTTCCGTGCCACCCCGTCGGTGCTGCTGCACCCGCTGCACGACGAGTTCCGCTGGCCGCTGGCCACCATCTCCGCCGCCGTCTCGGTCAACCTGCTGCTCTACGGGCTGACCGCGCCGTTCGCCGCCGCGTTGATGGACCGGTTCGGCATCCGGCGGGTGGTCGCCGCGGCCCTGCTGCTCGTGGCCGCCGGCAGTGGGCTGACCGTGTTCATGACCGCGAGCTGGCAGCTCGTCCTCTGCTGGGGCGTGCTCGTCGGCCTGGGCACCGGCTCGATGGCGCTCGCCTTCGTGGCCACCGTCACCGGGCGGTGGTTCGTCCGGCGACGCGGGCTGGTCACCGGGGTGCTCACCGCCGGCGGCGCGGCCGGGCAACTGGTCTTCCTGCCGCTGCTCGCCGTGCTGGTGCGCGACCACGGGTGGCGCGCGGCGGCGCTCGTCGTCGCGGGAGCCGCCCTCGCCGTCGTACCGCTGGTGGTCTGGCTGCTGCGCGAGCACCCGGCGGATCTCGGGCTGCCCGCGTACGGCGCCGCCGAGGTCACCCCGGCGCCGCCCGCCACCGGCGGGGCGGCGGCCCGGGCGCTCGGCGCGCTCGCCCAGGCCGCCCGGACGCGGCCGTTCTGGCTGCTCGCCGGCGGTTTCGCGATCTGCGGCGCGACCACCAACGGGCTCGTCGGTACGCACTTCGTGCCGGCCGCGCACGACCACGGGATGCCCGAGACCACCGCGGCGGGCCTGCTGGCGCTGGTCGGGCTCTTCGACATCGTCGGCACCATCGCCTCGGGCTGGCTCACCGACCGGGTCGACAGCCGGTTGCTGCTCGGCGCCTACTACGCGCTGCGCGGCGGTTCGCTGCTGGTGCTGCCGAGCCTCTTCGGCGGCGCCGCCGAGCCGAGCATGCTCGTCTTCATCGTCTTCTACGGGCTGGACTGGGTGGCCACCGTGCCGCCGACCGTGGCGCTGTGCCGCGAGTACTTCGGCGCGGCCGGGCCGGTCGTCTTCGGCTGGGTCTTCGCCGCCCACCAGCTCGGTGCGGCCCTCGCCGCGACCGGCGCGGGGCTGGTGCGGGACCGGCTCGGGGACTACGCGCTGGCCTGGTACGTGGCCGGGGCGCTGGCGATCGGCGCGGCCGGGCTCTCGCTGCTGCTGCGCCGCCGCCCGGCGGGGGTCGCGCCGGTGCCGGCGCTGGCCACCACCGGGCCGGCCGCGCCGCGCGTGTGGCGGTACCGCGGCTGACCGCGCGGCGCGGCACCGGGTTCAGTCGACGACCCGGACGTCCTTCCAGAACGCCACCCGGTCCCGGACCATCTCCGCCTCGGGTTTCGGATCCGGGTAGTACCAGACGGCGTCGGCGCTGGTCCGCCCGTCGTGTTCCAGTGTGTAGTACGACGCGGTGCCCTTCCACGGGCAGACCGTGTGGGTGTCGGACTCGCGGATCACGTCGTCGCGCAGGGCGGCGCGGGGGAAGTAGTGGTTCCCCTCGACCACGACGGTGTCGTCGCTCTCCGCGATGACCAGGTCGTTCCAGACGGCTTTCGGCATGCGTCCCACGCTATGCCGGCCGCACGGCGCCGACCACCGTCACGGAGCGGCGACCACCGCGCGGGCGTCGCCCACCGTACGCGGCGACCATCGCGTGGGCCCCGACCGTCGCGTGAGCGGCGGGCACCGCGCGGGGCCGGGCAGCGCGGACGCGGGCGGTGGCGCCGGCGTACGGCCCCCGGCGGGGAGGCGTCAGCGACCCGGCTCCGGGTCGGTGACGTCGGCGACGGTCGCCTTCAGCGCCTCGAGTGCCGCGTCGGCGTCGACCGCCACGGCCACCCCGTGCTCGCCCGCGCCGAGGGTGATGGTCCGGCCGCGGATCCGCTCGTCGGCGACGACCGGCCAGGCGGTGGTCGCGCCGAACGGTGTGATGGTGCCCCGCTCGTAGCCGGTGACGGCCTTCGCGGTGGTCGCGTCCGGCATGGAGATGCGGTTGACCCCGAGCAGCGCGCGCAGCTTCGGCCAGGAGATGACCCGGCCGCCCGGGGTGAGCACGAAGAGGTAGTCCTCGGGGCCGCGGCGCACGACGATGGTCTTCACGACGTCGGGCACGTCCACGCCGCGTACGGCGGCGGCGTCGGCGAGGCTGGCCACCGGCCCGTGCCGGATCACCCGGTGGGACAGGCCGGCGGCGTCGAGGGCGGCGAGCGCGGGAGACGGCATGCGTTGCACCGTAACCCCGCGTGAGCAGGTCGGAAGTGTGAAAAGGCCAACGTGGACATCGGGTGCCGTTTCCCGCGACAGGCGTAGAGTGATCACATGTGCGCCGTCCGTGTGGATCATCGATCGGTCGATCACGACAGTGCGGTGGAGGCGCTGCGGCGGTCGTACGCCGCGGTGCCGCCCGGTGAGCCCGTCCGGCTCGCCAAGCGCACCTCCAACCTGTTCCGGCCGCGCTCGCAGGTGCGTACGCCGGGCCTGGACGTCAGCGGCCTCACCGGGGTGATCGGCGTCGACCCGACCGCGCGGACCGCCGACGTGCAGGGCATGTGCACCTACGAGGACCTGGTCGACGCCACGCTGCCGCACGGGCTGATGCCGCTGGTCGTGCCGCAGTTGCGCACCATCACGCTGGGCGGCGCGGTCACCGGGCTGGGCATCGAGTCGACGTCGTTCCGCAACGGCCTGCCCCACGAGTCGGTGATCGAGATGGACGTGCTCACCGGCTCGGGTGAGATCGTCACCGCCCGCCCGGACGGCGAGCACGCCGAGCTCTTCGCGGCGTTCCCGAACTCGATGGGGAGCCTCGGCTACGCCACGCGGCTGCGCATCGAACTCCAGCCGGTGCGCCGCTACGTGGGGCTGCGCAACATCCGGTTCACGAAGCTGGAGGCGCTCACCGACGCCATCGCCGAGGTGACGGCCACCCGGTCGTGGGCCGGCACGCCGGTGGACGCCATGGACGGGGTGATGTTCAGCCCGGGCGAGGCGTACCTGGTGCTCGGCACCTTCACCGACGAGGGGGAGCGGCCGAGCGACTACACCGGGCAGGACATCTACTACCGGTCGCTGCGCCGGCGGGTCCGCGACACGCTGACGACGTACGACTACCTGTGGCGCTGGGACACCGACTGGTTCTGGTGCTCGGCGGCGTTCGGCGTGCAGCACCCCGTGGTGCGGCGGCTCTGGCCGGCGCGGTACCGGCGCAGCGACGTGTACCACCGGCTGGTCCGGCTGGAGCACCGGCACGGTGTCGCCGCCCGGATCGATCGCCTGCGCGGCCGGCCCGCCCGGGAACGGGTGGTGCAGGACGTGGAGATCCCACTGGAGCGGACGGCCGACTTCCTGCGCTGGTTCGCGGGCAACGTCGGGATGACCCCGGTCTGGCTCTGCCCACTGCGACTACGCGAGCCGGCGGGTCCCGGCTCGGCCCGGTCCTGGCCGCTGTATCCGCTGCGGCCCGGGCAGGACTACGTCAACATCGGTTTCTGGGGGAGCGTGCCGATCGCCGACGGCGCCGCCGACGGTGACGTCAACCGGTTGATCGAGCGCGTGGTGTCGGAGATGGGCGGGCACAAGTCGCTCTACTCCGACGCGTACTACGACCGGGACTCCTTCGAGCGCCTCTACGGCGGGCCGACCTGGCGCGCCGTGCGGGACCGCTACGACCCGGAGCACCGGCTCACCGGACTGTACGAGAAGGCGGTAGCACGAGCATGAGCCTGACCGACCGAGACCAGGGGGCGGCGAGCGTCCCCGCCACACCGCCGGCGGGGGGCCGGCGCCCGCGTACGACCGTGGCGGACGTGGTCCGCGCGGTGACCATCGGTGACCTGCCGGTGCGGATCACCGCCTACGACGGCAGCGCCGTCGGTCCCGCGGACGCCGGCATCACGCTGGCCGTCCGCTCCGAACGGGGACTGTCCTACCTGCTCACCGCCCCGGGTGACCTGGGCCTGGCCCGGGCGTACGTCAGTGGCGACCTGGGGCTGGAGGGGGTGCACCCGGGCGACCCGTACGAGGCGTTCCGGGTCCTCAAGGACGAGGTGAAGCTGCGTCTTCCCTCGCTCAGTGAGGGGCTCAACCTGGTGCGCGGGCTGGGCTGGGAGCGGCTGCGCCCGCCGCCCGCCCCACCGCAGGAGGCGCAGCCGCGCTGGAAGCGGGTGATGGGCGGCCTGCGGCACTCCCGTTCCCGGGACAGCTCCGCGATCTCGCACCACTACGACGTCTCGAACGCCTTCTACGAGAAGGTGCTCGGCCCGTCGATGACGTACACGTGCGCGGTGTTCCGCTCTCCGGGGGACACGCTCGAGGAGGCCCAGGCGTCGAAGTACGACCTGGTGGCCGGCAAGTTGGCGCTCAAGCCGGGGATGCGCCTGCTCGACGTGGGGTGCGGCTGGGGCGGCATGGTCCGGCACGCGGCCCGCGAGTACGGCGTGAAGGCCCTCGGGGTCACGCTGTCGAGGGCGCAGGCCGAGTGGGCGCAGGCGGCCATCGAGCGGGAGGGGCTGTCCGAGCTGGCCGAGGTGCGGTACATGGACTACCGGGACGCCCCGCGCGAGCAGTTCGACGCGATCTCCTCCATCGGCCTGACCGAGCACATCGGGGTGCGCAACTACCCGGCCTACTTCGGGGCGCTGCGGGACCGGCTGCGCCCGGGCGGGCGGCTGCTGAACCACTGCATCACCCGCGCGGACAACCGGGCGCCGCACCGCTCCGGCGCGTTCATCGACCGGTACGTCTTCCCCGACGGCGAGCTGGCCGGGCCGGGCCGGGTGATCAGCGAGGTGCACGACGCCGGTCTGGAGGTGCACCACGAGGAGAACCTGCGCCAGCACTACGCGCTGACGCTGGCGGGCTGGTGCCGCAACCTCGTGGAGCACTGGGACTTCTGCGTCTCCGAGGTCGGCGCCGGCACGGCGCGCGTGTGGGGCCTCTACATGGCCGGCTCGCGGCTGGCCTTCGAGCGCAACGACATCCAGCTGCACCAGGTGCTGGCCACGCGCAACAACCCCGACGGCAGCAACGGCTACCCGCTGCGTCCGGACTGGACGCCCTGACCCCGCTCTGACCTCCTGACGAGAGCCGCGCCGGCAACCGGCGCGGCTTTCGTCGATCCTATTGACAAAGAAGTTTTGTACGTACAAACTGATTTTGCCATGAGAGACGTCCTGTACCTGGAACAGATCGAGCAGGCCGAGGCCCTGCTCAAGCCGCAGCGCGTGGAAGTGTTGCGGCAGCTCGCCGAGCCGCGCACCTGCACCGAGGTGGCGACCCGCCTGGAGCAGACGCCGCAGCGCGTCTACTACCACGTGAAGCAGCTCGTCGCGGCCGGTCTCGTCGAGCTGGTCGCCGAGCGCAAGGTGCGGGGCATCACCGAGGGCATCTACCAGGCGGCCGCCCGCTCCTACTGGCTCTCACCGCGCCTCGTGGGGCGCATCGGGCTTCGCCGGGCCCGCGACGAGCTGAGCCTGGGCTACCTGCTCGACCTCATGGAGGAGGTCCAGGCCGACATCGCCGCGCTCGACCGCACCAGGCCGGAGCTGCCCTCGATCGGGGTGTCCGGCGAGATCCGCGTGCCGGCCGGGCAACGCCAGCAGTTCCTGCACGACCTGCAGACCGCTCTGCAGGACCTGTTCACCCGCTACGGCGGCGCCGAGGGAGACGCGTTCAAGATCGCCGTGGCCTGCTACCCGAAGGGGAACGACCGTGACTGACCCGATGACGCTCCACGCCCGCCTCGCCGCCCCGGTCGAGGCCGTCCGCCGCGCCCTCACCGACCCGGCCGAGCTGCGCGTGTGGCTGGCCGAGCACGCCGAGGTCGAGCTGCCTCGACGGTACGAGTTCTGGGGCCGCTACACGCCCGAGGGTGACGCCCCGCACCAGCGCCTGCTGCACGTCGACGACGAGACGCTGCGCTTCGCGTGGACGCTTGACGGGGTGGAGACGACCACCGAGTTCCGGCTGCGGGCCGAGGGCCCCGCCACGACGCTGCTCACGCTGAGCCAGAGCCACTTCAACTTCGAGGAGGCCGTGAGCGGCACCGGCAGCATCCGGGGCGTGCTCCAGACGTACTGGGGCCTGTCGGTCGCCAACCTCGCGGCGCACCTGGAGGGGCGCACGCTGCTGCCGAAGGTCGACTTCACCTCCAGCGAGATGCGCGGCGAGCTGCTCATCGACGCGCCGATGGCCCGGGTGTACGAGGCGCTGACCGACTCCGAGCAGGCCAGTGCCTGGTTCGGCTACCCCATCGGCATCGAGCCCTGGGTCGGCGGGCGCTACGCCATGGGTGGCTTCGACGCCGGCTTCGCGGCCAAGGTCGTCGACCTGGATCCGGGCCGGAAGATCACGGTGGACTGGGGGCCGACCGGTGTGAGCACCTGGGAGCTGGCCCAGTCCGAGGGGAAGACGAAGCTCACCTTCGTGCAGAGCGGCTTCGACGAGTCGAACCCGCCGTACGCGGCCTGGGCCGGATCCGTGAGCGGCCTCGCGGAACTGCGCCGCTACCTCGAGATGGCGGACTGGCAGCCGATCTGGCTGGCCGAGGACCCGAACGCCGAGACGGAGGCGGTGACCACCGCCGGCTGACCGGCCCGCGGCCCCTCGCACGGCTTCACGGCCGTTCGAGGGCAACACACCCCCTCCCAGCACGAAGCGCCTGACCACTGCGGTAGCAGGTCAGGCGCTTCGGCGTGTCGGGGTATGGACGGGCGGTCGCCGGACAGCCGTGCCGAGGTGGCGCGGAGAGCCGCCTACCGCCCGGGTGGTCCGAAAAACCTTCTGACGGTCGGATCAGCGAAGAGCGCTCGTGTTTGTGCCGAACATGGGACAATTTCACCAAAGGGGCGCTAATGGAACCGTGTGCCGGGACTCCCGACGAGGGACCGTGCTCGGCGTGCGGCGCCCTCGCGTGCCCGGGTTCCGCCGCCGGCCAGCTCCGCGCCGGTACGGCTCGGGCTCCGTCTGCGAAGGGAGCAACAGTGATGATGGGACGTACTCGACTCTGGGCGGTGACGGTTGCGGCCGGGGCGGCGGTGGCCGTGGGGGCCATCGGCACCGCCGCGATGGGCGACGGGCGCGACGACTCGGGCGACAAGCAGTCGCACGAGCAGCGCGAGTCGCACGGCTCGGGGGACTGGAACGACTCGCGCGGGTCCGGCGACTCATGGGACTGGCGTGGCTCGCACGGGAAGGACGAACGGAAGGAGACGGCCCGGGCCACCCTGAGCGGGTACCAGGAGGACCCGAAGACGATCTCCACGCCGGGCAGCGGCCGGTTCGAGGCGCGGATCGACGAGCGCAACAAGGAGATCAGCTGGCGGCTGAGCTACGAGGACCTCAAGGACGTCCAGCAGGCGCACATCCACTTCGGTGGGAAGCACCAGAGCGGCGGGGTGGCCGTCTTCCTGTGCTCGAACATCAAGGACGGGAAGGGCGGTCCCTCGAAGAACGTGCAGTCCTGCCCCGAGGCGCCGGCCACCATCAAGGGGACCATCAAGCCCGACGACGTGGTCGGCCCCGCCGACCAGGGCATCGAGCCGGGCGAGTTCGACGAGCTGGTCGACGCCATGGAGGCCGGTGTCACGTACGTCAACGTGCACACCAAGAAGTACCCCGAGGGCGAGATCCGCGGCCAGATCAAGGTCGACGAGGACCGCAAGGGCAAGGACGAGGACCGCAAGGACGAGGACCGGAAGTGGGACGCCAGTGACAGCCGGGCCTGGGACTCGAGCGACGAGGCCCACGGCTGGGACAAGGGCGACGAGGGCCGGAGCGAGGACAGCGGCTGGGACTCGGACAAGGGCTGGGACTCGGACAAGGGTGAGGACCGCGGCGACGAGAAGGGCGAGGACAAGGGCGAGGACCGCGGCGACGAGAAGGGCGAGGACAAGGGCGAGCACCGCGACTCCGACAGCGGCGAGGACAAGGGCTCGGACAAGGGCGACGACCACTGGGACGGGTGGGCGAGCGACGAGAAGTGAGCCCCGCCGGCACACGGCCGGCTGAACGCCCGACCCGTTCCGGCGGGTCGGGCGTTCACCTGTGCCGCCTGTGATCTTCGACCCCGGCCCGGCCCCGTCCGCGCCCGCCGTGCCTAGGCTAAGGGGCCGTCCGAACGGGGAGAACCGTGCGCAACCACCCGGCCGTCGTGCTGGTCGCCGTCCTGCTGTCCACCATCTCGCTGCCGGTGTCGCTGACCGGCGCGTCGGTCGCGCTGCCCGAGATCGGCCGTGACCTCGACGCCGGACTGGCCTCCGTGCAGTGGGTGGTCAACGGGTACAACGCCACGTTCGCCAGCTTCATGCTGGCCACCGGCGCGCTGGCCGACCTGTTCGGCCGCCGCCGGGTGTTCGCCACCGGGGTGGCGATCTTCGCGGGCGCCGGGCTGCTCGCGGCGGTGGCGGGCGACATCGCCCTGCTCGACGTCCTCCGGGCGGTGTCCGGTGTGGGCGCTGCCGCCGCGGCCACCAGCGCCTCGGCGCTGCTCGCCGGCACGTTCCACGGCCCGGCCCGGGCGCGCGCCTTCAGCGTCTTCGGTACGGCCATCGGAGCCGGCCTCGCCTTCGGTCCCTCCGTCGCGGGCCTGCTCATCGACACGTTCGGCTGGCGGGCGGTGTTCGCGGCGCCCGCCCTGGCCGGGGTGGTGGTGCTCGCCCTCGTGCCGCTGCTGCCGGAGTCGCGGGCACCACACGCCGGACGGATCGACTGGCCCGGCACGGTGTCGTTCACCTCGGCGCTGCTGTTGCTGATCTTCGGGTTCGTGCAGGGGCCGGAGTTCGGCTGGGCCGACCCGCGGATCGTCGTCGCGTTCGCCGCCGCGCTCGCGTTGCTCGTGCTCTTCGCCCGGGTGGAGCGCCGCCGCGCCGACCCGATGTTCGACCTCACGCTGCTGGCCAGCCACCGGTTCCTCGGCATCTGCCTGGCGGCGGCCACCATCGTGGCGGTGCTCGTGCCGCTGCTGGTCTACCTGCCGTCGTACCTGACCACGGTGGTCGGGCTGACCCCGGGCACGGCCGGTGCGACGCTGATCCTGCTCACCGCACCCACCCTGGTCCTGCCGCTGCTGACCGGGGCGCTGATCCGCCTGGTGCCGGCGCCCCTGGTGGTCGTCGTCTCGGTGGCCGTGGTGGCCGCCGGTGCGGCCTGGGCCACGGTGCTCGGCCCCGACAGCGGCACGGCCGTGCTGGCCGGCCCGCTGCTCACCATCGGTGTCGGGGTGGGACTCTCCATCGGGCTGCTGGACCAGATGGCCATCGGCAGCGTGGCGCCGGCCCGCGCGGCCACGGGCGCCGGCATGATCAACACGGCCCGGCTGGCCAGTGAGACGGTCGCCATCGCGGTGGTCGGCGCGGTCCTGGCCAGCACCACGGCCGGCCGGCTCGACGATCCCGGGTTCACCGGTGGGCTGCGTACCGTGCTCTGGACCATGGCCGCATTGGCCGCCCTCGCCGCGGCGACCACCGCCCTGCTGGTCCGCCGCCGCCGGGGCGCCGTGCCGGCCGAACCGGCGGTGACCGCCTATCGTGGCGGTTCATGACGAGCAGCGAGCAGCGACTGGACGCCATCCGCGGCGGCGTACCGCCCCGCCGGCACAACGCCCGGACGATCGCCGCGCTCACCGGCAACCCGGGCTGCGTCCGCCGCGCCGTCCTGGACGGCGCCGGCGTCGACAAGCCGAAGCTGGCCGAGCGGATCGGGTTTCCGGCCCGGTTCGGGCAGTCCCGCTTCGCCATCACCCGCGGCAACGCGTTCGAGGCGCAGGTCAAGGCCGACGGCGGCGCGGAGCTGCTGCGGCTGGTCGCCGAGCGCCTCGGGGTCGAGCCGGACGAGCGGGCGGACTGGACCGACCTCGGCGCCGACGACGACCTGCCCGAGCGGCACGCCCGGTCGCGTGAGCTGCTGGTGGCCGCCGCGCCCACCGGCGCCGACCAGCCCGCCGCCCTCTTCGACCACCCGCTGCTCAGCCTCGAGGTCGCGGGCCGGCGGGTCCACCTCGAACCGGATCTGGTGGCCGCCCGGCTGGCCGGCCGGTTCCACGTCGTCGAGATCAAGTCGTTCCCGGTGATCGACGGGCAGGCCGACCCCGCGAAGGTCGCGGCGGCGGCGACCCAGTCGGCCGTGTACGTGCTGGCGCTGCGCGAGCTGCTCGCTGCCGCCGGCCACGATCCGGGGCTGGTGTCGCACGAGGTGGTGCTGATCTGCCCGCGGGACTTCGCGAACCGGCCGGTGGCCAGCCTGCTCGACGTCCGTAAGCAGTTGCTGGTGCTGCGCCGCCAGCTGGACCGGATGGCCCGGCTCGACGACCTGCTGGCGTCGGTGCCGTCCGACTTCACCGCCGACCTGGCTGCCGACCCGGCCACGCTGGCCGCCGCGCTGTCGCGCGTGGAGGCCCGGTACGCGCCGGAGTGCCTGGCCAGCTGCGAGCTGGCGTACTTCTGCCGGCACGAGGCGCGCGGCCACACGGCCGCGCTGGGCCGGCCGGTCCGCGAGGCGCTCGGCGGGCTCGCCACCGTGGCCGAGGTGGTGGCGCTCGCCGACGGCGCCCGGACCCCCGACCCGGAGGAGGCCGAGGCCGCCGCGCTGCTGCGCGCCGCGGCCCGGTTGCGCGCCGAGGCCCTGGGCGTGCCGGCATGAGTACGCTGCGCGCGCTCGCGAAGGCGCAGGCCGTCGCGGCCGGGGTGGCCCAGCCGGTGGCGACCGTCCGCCACGTGCACCTGCACGAGCGTCCCCTGGTGCTGGTGCCGCTCGCGCTCGCCGGTGAGGCGAACGCCCCGTTGGCCGCGATGGTCGGTACGGCGCCGGACGAGGCGCGGCTGCTGGTCGTGCCCCAGCCGCGCAACCGGGACCAGCGGTTCCGGTTCGCCGCCGAGTTGGCCGAGGTCGTGCTGCCGTACGTGGACGCCCACCGGGAGGTGAGCGAGGCGGTGCCGGTCGACCGGGGCCGGGACGTGCGGTACCGGTACGTCGACGCGCCGCAGGTGCTGGTGCCCAACCCGGCCGGGATCACGTTCCTGCGGCTGCTCGGTCGCTCCACCCGGTTCCGCCGACCGGACGGTGAGCACCCGGTGCACCCGTCGGTGCCGCTGCTCGGGCGGTGGCTGACGTTCTTCGCCGACCGGGCCGAGCATCCGGGTGCGTCGGCGCTGCTGGCGATGACCGACGCGCTGACCCTGCACTGGGCCACCGGGCAGAGCGCCGTGGAGGACCTGCACCTGCCGGCGTTGCTCGGCTGGATCGACCCGCCGCCGGGAACGACCGGTGCCGAGGCGGCGGCCCGGGCCGAGGACCCGGGCACGCATCCGCCGGCCGGTCCGGCCACCGACCCGGACTTCGACAACCACCGGCTCGCGCCGGCCATCGCCGCGTACGCCGAGGCGGAGGACGACCCGGACGCGCGCGCCGAGGCGTACGCGACGCTGGAGTCGTTGCTGCGCGACCAGCTCGCGCCCACCTGGGAGCTGATGTGGCGCGGCGTGGGCCTGCTGCGCGCCCTGCCGCCCGGCGCCCGGGTGGAGGGGCGCTGGGCGGGCGACCGGGACGCGTTCACCGCGCACGCCGAGCACGTCGACGCGGGCGGCGGGCCGCAGCCCCGGCGGGACGGCGCGGTCGCCGCGGCGGTGCGGCTGCACCGGTTGGAGCGGGCCCTCACGTCGTACGCGGTGCAGCGCGCCTACGACGACCCGCTGGTGATGGCCGAGCACCGCCTCACCGGCGAGGCGTTCGTGGGCGAGGTGACGCTCGCCGATCCCGCCCGGGTCGACGACAGCGGGAAGCGGCCCGTGCTGCGTCCCCGGATCCAGGTGGTCACGACCGAGCCGGTGCTGGTGCCGGTGGGCGCCACGCTGTACTCGCCGGCCCGGCCGGGGCAGAAGGCCCGGGTGGTGTTCCTGCACCCCGCCGACGGCAAGACCGAGGTGGTGCTGGAGCTGTCCGGCGGGATGGGGCGCGGGCTGACGGCGCCGCCGGGCAGCGTGCCGGAGGTGGGGGAGCGGCTCTGCTACACGACGCTCTCCGACGCGTACCTTCCGGCCGGCGCCTTCCCGGCCCCCGAGGAGACCCCCTGGACCCACGGCGGCCCGCCGGTGCCCGCCGGCGCCGAGGCCGCCGGTGCCGCCACGGCTGGCGACGCTGCCGGCGACCCCGCGCCCGACGGTGACCCGGCCGAGGAGTGGGCCTGATCGGCCGGGTGCCGGCGGCGGTCAGGCCGCGACGGCCGTGACCGGGGCCGGCACGTCCAGCCGGGACAGCGCGGCGCGGTGCGCCACGTCGAGCGCGTCGGCGGCCGGCGACTCGATGTCGGGGAGCACCCCGGTGCCCTCCCAGTTGGTGCCGGTGACGGGGTGGACCGGACGGGCGACCGGCACGGTGACCTCCAGGTGGGCGTGGGCGCGGAAGCCGATCCGGGGATGCGCCCCGCCTCCGGTGCGCTCGCCCACCACGGTGGCCCGGCCGGACTGCTGGAGGTCGTAGGCCAGTTCCTCGCCGCCGGAGAACGTGCGGCCGCTGGTCAGCACGTAGACCGGCTTGGTGGCGTCGTACGTCGGCACGGGCACGTACGCGGCGCTCCAGGACTGGCGGACGGGACGGCCCGCGCGGTCGTACGTGGTGTGCAGCAGGGTCGGCTCGTCGAAGAACCAGCCGCAGAGGAGCGCGACCCCGTCGGGGCTGCCGCCGACGTTCTCGCGCAGGTCGAGCAGCAGCGCGTCGGTGCCGGCGAGCAGCCGCATCGCCGCGGTCATCTGGTCGCCGGCGAGGGGCGGGGGGAAGAGCAGCGGCCGGATCTCCAGCAGGCCGACGTTGCCGTCGAGGCGCTGCACGCGGCCCACCCCGCCCATCGTGTCGGCGGCCAGCCGCACGATCCGGTCGTCGTCGGGGTGCTCGTCCCGTTCGGGCAGCGCCTCCTCGTGGTACTTCAGGCGCAGGTGCAGGTCGCCGTTGAGGGACTGGAGGTCGGCGGTGACCAGCTCACCGAGGGCGCGGGGGTCGGCCGCGGTGGCGTACCGGCCGGCGGCGAGGTTGTCGGTGAGCAGGGTGGCCAGCCGTCCGGCCAGGTCGGGGAAGACGTAGTGCTCGTCGACGAGCGTGGCGGTCCGTTCGACGGCCTCGGTGATCTCGGCCTGGCGCATGGGCGGCTCCCGTCCTCGGGTGGTGGGTGCTGAGCAGTAGAGCAGCCGATTGACAGAAGCGTCAAGAGAAGTAGACACTTTCTGCCATGGCCGATCCACGTCCCGACCGTCCCCTCGACGAACTGCTGGAGGTCACCACCCCCGAGCAGTTCAAGGCGCTCGGGCACCCGTTCCGCCAGCGCCTGCTGTTCGCACTGGGCCAGCGCCCGGCCACGATCAGCCAGCTCGCCGGGGCGCTCGGGTCGGCCAAGGGCAACGTGGCACACCACCTCAAGGTGCTCCGCGAGGCCGGCATGGTGCGGGTGGCGCACACCCGGCCGGTGCGCGGCGGCACCGAGCAGTACTACCAGCGGTCCGCCCGGCGAATCCGGGTCGCGCCGGGACACGTCGGCGCCACCGCCGCCATGCTCGGCGCGGTCGCCGAGGAGATCGCGGCCGCGCCGGACGAGCCGCTGCTCCAGCTGCGGCACCTGCGGCTCACCCGGGCCCAGGCCGAGCGGCTCGGCGCCGCGCTCAGCGAGCTGGTCGACGGCGCCGAGGACGCCGGAGACGACGAACCGCGCTACGGGGTGCTCGTGAGCCTCTACCGGCAGGCCACACCCCCGCCGTCCGGACCACCCGACACCCCCACGGTGGGTCAGAATCGGGCTTGACCCTCACGTAACGGCAGGGGAGAGCCTGGTTTCCGAAGGGAGGGGACCATGGCGTACACGGTGGGCCAGGTGGCCAAGCTCGCCGGCGTGACGGTACGGACGCTGCACCACTACGACGAGATCGGCCTGCTCTCGCCGAGCGGGCGCAGCAGGACCGGCTACCGCCGCTACGACGACGCGGACCTGGAGCGGTTGCAGCTCGTCCGCTACTACCGCGAGCTGGGGTTCCCGTTGGAGGAGATCGCCGCGATCCTCGACGACCCGGCGGCCGACCCGGCGGCGCACCTGCGTCGCCAGCACGAGCTGCTGACCGTACGGATCAAGCGGTTGCAGGAGATGGTCTCGGCGATCGAGTTCGCGTTGGAGGCGAAGAAGGTGGACATCCAGCTGACCCCCGAGGAGCGGTTCGAGGTCTTCGGGGACTTCGACCCGGAGGCGCACGCCGATGAGGCGGAGCAGCGGTGGGGCGGCAGCGAGGCGTACCGGGAGTCGAACCGGCGGGCGGCCCGGTACGGCAAGGACGACTGGCTGCGGTTCAAGCGCGAGAACGAGGACTGGGGGCGGCGCGTCGTGGCCCTCATGTCCTCCGGTGCGCCGGCGGACAGCCCGGAGGCGATGGAGCTGGCCGAGGAGCACCGGCAGATCATCGGCCGCTGGTTCTACGAGTGCTCGTACGAGATCCACACCGGTCTGGCGGACATGTACGTGGCCGACGAGCGGTTCCGGGCGACCTACGAGAACATGGCGCCGGGCCTCGCCGCGTACCTGAGCGAGGCGATCCACGCCAACGCGATCAACCGTGGGTGACACGCCGTCCGGGTCGCGCCCCGGTGCGCGCGACCCGGACGGGTCGGGCCGGGATCACATCGGCGGGGGTTCCGGCGGTGGTTCCGGTGGCAGGCTCGGCGCCAGGCGGCGCAGCGAGGTGTACGTGGGCACGAGCGCGTCGTACAGCTCGGCGAAGAGCGGCAGCAGCGTCGCGTACGTGGCGGCGGCGGCCGGGTCGGGGCGCACGATCTCCTCGATCCGCACCAGGTCGGCGGCCACGTCGATGGAGGGGATGAGGCCGAGCGCCTGCATGCCGAGCAGGGCGGCGCCGAAGCTGGATCCCTCGTGCCCCGTCGGGAAGCTCACCGGCACGCCGAGCGCGTCGGCGAGCATCTGCCGCCACAGGCCGCTGCGGGCGAAGCCCCCGCTGGCGCGGACCTCGTTCACCTCGTTGCCGGCGGACCGCACGGAGGCCAGCACCAGCGCGAGCTGCTGGCAGACGCCCTCCATGGCCGCGCGCACCAGGTGTTCGCGGCGGTGCCCGTGGGTGAGCCCCACGTACGCGCCGCGCGGCAGGGCGCTCCAGTGCGGCGCCCGCTCGCTGAGCAGGTACGGGAGCATGATGAGCCCGCCGGAGCCGACGGGGGCGCGGGCGGCGAGGGCGACCAGTTCCTCCTCGGCGTGCCCGCCCAGCTCCGGGGCGAGCGCGTCGCCGGCCCACCGGAGGACGAGGCCGCCGTTGTTGATTGCGCCGCCGACCACCCAGCGGTGCTCGGTGAGCGCGTAGCAGAACACGCCGCCGAGCGGGTCGACCCCGGGCCGCCGCACCACCACCCGCATGGCGCCGCTGGTGCCGATCGAGCAGGCCACCATGCCGGGCTGCACGGCGCCGAGCCCAAGGTTGGCCAGGGGGCCGTCGCCGGCGCCGACCACCACCGGCGTGCGCTCGGGCAGGCCGGTGCCGTCCGCGCCCTCCGGGGTGAGCCGGGGCAGCACGGCCGTCGTGGAGACCAGCCGCGGCAGTTGCTCGCCGCTGATGCCCGCGACGGCCAGCGCCTCGGTGTCCCAGTCGAGGCGGTGGATGTCCATGAGGCCGGTGCCCGACGCGACCGAGTGGTCGGTGACGAGCAGCCCGCTCAGGCGCAGCAGCACCCACTCCTTGATGCCGACCCAGTGGGCGGCCCGCTCGAAGAGCGCCGGCTCCTGCTCGGCGAACCAGAGCAGCTTGGGCAGCGGGGCCATGGGGTGGACCGGGGTGCCGGTGCGGCGGTGCAGGGCGAGCCCCGACGGGACGGCGCGGAGCCGTTCGGCCTGGCGGCTGGCGCGCGCGTCGGCCCAGGTGATGGACGGGGTGAGCGGATCGCCGCCGGCGTCCAGGCCGATGAGGCTGTGCATGGCGGTGCTGAACGACAGCCCGGCCACCGGCCGGTCCAACTCGGCGACCGTCGCCCGGATCGACTCGCGTACCGCGTCGAGGATGCGCCGGGGGTCCTGCTCGGCGTACCCCGGTTGCGGCTCGTCCAGTGGGTAGGCGGCCGAGTTGCCGGCGAGCTGCCGGCCACGGGTGTCGTACGCGACGGCCTTGGTGCTGGTCGTACCGATGTCGACGCCGATCACCACCGGCGGCGCGCCGCCCGACCGGCCCATCGACGTCCACCCCCTCCGCGTGCCGGCGGCGGGGCCACCCGGCTGCGTCGACGGTACGGGCGGTTGTCGCGCGACACGCCCGGAGCGCATCAAGCTTTGCCGCAAAACCGGCCTATCGTCCATGTTGCTCCGCCGATCGGACATTTCGTCCAACGGCCCGGGTTCGCGCCGGCCGCCGCCGGAGTTAACACCTGTGACACCCCGGTTGGTGGCCTGCGCGGCGAAGGAGTCGGCATGGCAAGAACTGATTCGACGGGTTCCACGTGGCGGTACCGGTGGGCGCACCGGCAGAACGAGCGCCGGCACCGCACCTACCGCGGCGCCGAGGCCGCCTGGCAGCGGCGGGCCGAGGAACTACGCCGCCTCCGCAAGCTCGCCGCCGACTTCCACGGTTCCGCGGCGGCGGGCCTCGGCCTCCCCCTGGAACTCGCCCCCGACGAGGTGGTGCTCTGGGTGTGGCCGGCCGCCAAACTGGTCGAGGTCCGGCACACCGGGGTGCTGCCCGCACCGGACCTGACCGTCGACCCCGACGCGACGCCGGTGCGCCCCCGCCGCCCGGACGGCGTCCGGGTCGCCGACGCCGGCATGGCCGTGATCACCAGCCGTCGACTCGTGCTGCTCGGCGGCCGCGGCCGGCGCGACTGGGCGTACGGCCGGATGACCGGCCTGGCCCACGACCCGAACTCGCCCGTCACCCTGATCCAGGTGCTCGACCGTCGCCGCACCTCCGGGCTGATGCTGCCCGTGGAGGCGGCCGCCGACTTCCGGTTCACGCTCACCCTGGCCTTCGCCGACGCGATCGAGCAGCGCGCCACCGTGGTCGCGCAGCTCGACGAGCTGATCGCCGAGCACGAGCAGCTCAAGCCGCTCCGGCCGGCCGTCGCGACCCCGGGGCAGGCGCGGCTGTCGGGGCTGGTGCCGGGCGGCCGGCGTACGGTCGCCGTGGCCGCCGCCGTCGCCGTGCTCGTGCCCGCGGTGCTCATCGAGTCCAACCCGTCCGACCCGGCGGGCGAGGTGGCCGCGGCCGCCACCCCGGCGCCCAGTCCCAGCGTCGCGCCGATGCTCGTGCGTCCGGCCGCCGTCCCGGGCGGCACGTCACCCTCGCCGACGGCCTCGGCGAAGCCGAAGCCGAAGCGGACGACGCCCTCGCCGACGCCCCAGCGGGAGCGGCTGTGCGGCGCCCCGGACAACCCCATGGGGTACGACTTCTGCGGCGGCGACCGGATCCGCCGGCCGGCCGCGGAGATCTGCGACTACTTCGACTGCGTGCAGGAGTTCTGGGCGGGCCGGGGCTACCTGGTGCAGTGCCGCGACGGCGCGGTCAGCCTGACCGGCGGCCGCCGCGAGGCGTGCGCCGAGCACCGCGGCGTACGCCGCACCGTCTGGACCTGAGTCGGGCGCGGCGACCGCGGGTCAGGCGTCGGCGGCGTCGAGCAGGATCCGCGCCAGCTCCGACGGCTGCGAGAACATCGGCCAGTGGCCGGTGTCCATCTCGACCAGTCGCCACCGGTCGCTCTTGAGCAGCGCCGCCACGTCGGGCGTCGGCTCGTCGCCGTCGAGCAGGCACTTCACGTACGTCGCCGGCAGTTCGCCGAGCGGGCGGGCGAGCGTCGCGGGCTCGGTCAGCGTGGCGCCGGGGTGCGGCGTCGAATCCGCGACGATCCGCTGGATCTGCTCGTCGGTGAGCCCCTGGCCGGCGTAGTCCTCCGCGGCCAGCGGAGGCCAGAACCCGTCGTTGGCGGTGATCGCCGCCCGCACCCGCTCACCGAAGGGCGGCCACACCGACACGAACGACTCGCCGTCGTGCGGCACGTTCGAGTCGAGGAAGACCACCCGGCGCAGCCGGTCGCCGATCCGCTCGGCGGCCTGCCCGGCCGGGATGCCCGAGTAGCTGTGCCCGACCAGGACGACGTCGCGCAGATCGCGGCGTTCGATCTCGTCGACGATGTCCCGCACGTGCGTCTGCTGTCCGGCCGGCACACCCCGCCGTTCGGCGAGACCGGAGAGGGTCACCGGGTGGACGCCGTGGCCGGCGGCGCGCAGCTCCGGCGCCACCGCGTCCCAGGCCCACGCGCCGAGCCAGGCCCCGGCCACGAGTACGAATTCCGCCATGCCGGCACCGTAGCCCGGCCCACCGACACCCGCTGCCCCTCACCTTTCGGCGTCGGCGTGCAGGGGGCGGAGGCCTGCGAAGATCAGCGCGCCGGCGACCGGCAGCAGGTCGAGGTTCACGGCGATCGCCGCGAAGCCCACCAGGACCAGCGGCGGAGCCCAGAGCGGCAGCCGGCGGGGGCGCAGGGTGGCGGCCTGCACGAGCAGGGTGAGCAGGCCGAGCTGGAACAGCAGCGGGCCGAGGAGGAACAGCGGGTCCGGCAGGGGTGCCGCGTCGGCCAGGCCGGGGAAGAGGTCGCCGAGGATCACCCAGAGGAAGCTCGCGGCACCGGCCAGGGCCGCCACCGTGGCGGTGTCGGTGAGTGCCCGCAGGCGTGGTGCCGCGCCCAGCAGCATCCGTCGCAGGTGCACGGCCAGGACGCCGAAGAGGGCGATCGAGGCGAAGAACAGACTGTGGCCGATGTTCCAGGCCCAGCCCGGCCCGTGGTCGCCGTCCAGGCCGTCGATCAGCCGGGCGACGCCGTAGAGCAGCAGGAGGAGTGGTGCGGTGAGGGTGACCATCCGGATCGGGGACACGTGCCGTACGGTGACGCGGGCCTGGGTGGCAGTCATGTCTCCAGACTGGACACGGGGCGGGGCGGGGGCCATGGGGGACTCCCACCAGCGGACCCGGAGGTCACCGCCCCCGATCCTCGTCAGGGTGGGCGGTCATGGTGGATCAGCGCCATGGGACGGCCTGGCATTGCGATCATGCGCCCGTTTTCGTCCCTCGTAGGTGTTCTGTCCGAGATGATGGGTAAATGGAGATACGCTCCGACGATGGTGCGCGGCTGAGGATCCGGCCGGTCGGCTACCAGCCGGGCGTCGAGCCGCCGGTCGATCCCGAGCAGGCCCGCGACTGGGACGACTGGCTGCTCATCGAGGCGGACGCCCGTACGGCGGACGGCCAGGCGTGGTCCCACTGCCAGCCGTCGCTCACCGTGGCCGAGGCGGGGCTCCTCGCCGAGTGGCTGGGGCTCCAGGCCGGACTGGCGGCCGAGCCGGGGATGCTGCCGGCGGTACTGCGCTTCACCGAGCCGAACCTGGCGATGCGCACCCGCGTCATCCGGCGGCGACGGGTGGAGTTGACCGTCGAGTTCTCCTACGAGTCGTTGCCGCCGTGGATGCGCCGGCCGCTCACCGCCGTGTACCCGTTGCCGCTCACCGTGTCGGCCGACGCGCTCGGTGTGGCGGCCGAACAGTGGGCCCGGGAGGTCGAGGCGTACCCCCACAGGGTCGTCTCCTGAGACTGATTCGGGGACCGCGTCGACCACTCGGGGGTCAAATCTCTCTTAACGGAACAAAGGGAAGCATCGATCCCTGGGGCGTGTCCTGCCATCGACGCGGGCGGTTGTACCGCGTGTGACCACCACATCACCCGGCACATTCGTACCGGCCACCGCACTGCCCGACTGGCGGATCGCCTGGGCGGCCCGCGAGAACGAACGGCGGCGGCGTGCCCACCTCCTCGCACTCGAAACGTGGCGCCGGCGCGCCGACGAGCTGACGCGCCAGCGCATCGAGGCGGCCACCTTCCTCGGCTGCACGGAGCCCCGCGCCGGCCTGCCCGTCGACCTGGACGACGACGAGCTGATCTTCCGGATCCTCCCCGCCGCGGAACTGGTCGAGGCCACCGCCCGGCACGTACCGGGCCTGCCGCCGCCCGCGCTCACCGTCGGGCCACCCGCCCCGGCCGGGCGTACGCTCCCGCCGGGCCTGCGGGTCACCGACGCGGGCGTCGCCGTCGTCACCAGCCGCCGCGTCGCGTTCGCCGGCCGTTCCCAGCGGCGCGAGTGGTGGTACGCGGACCTCGCCGCACCGGCCCACCACCCCGACGTGCCGCTCACCCTGCTGCACCCGAGGACGCCCGGGCGTCTCGCGGGACTGCGGGTGCCGGCGAACGTCACCGCGAACACCCGCTTCTACCTGACCCTCGCCGTGGCCGCGGCCCGGGACGAACGCGCCGCCGTCGTCGCGGAACTCGACGCGCTCAGCGAGGCCCACGAGCGCTGCCGCCCGACGCCGCCCGCGCCGGCCGAGCCGTGGCAGGCGCCGCTGCTCGCACGCCGGCCCGAACGGCGGGCCACCACCGCCGTGGCGGCTGTCGCCGCCGTCGCGTTCGCCACGTTGACCGCCGGCGCCCACGGGCCGGACGACGGCGACCGCCGGGTCGAGGCCGGGGACGTCTCGACCGTCGAACCGCCGCTCGGTGTCCGGGCCGTCGTCCCCACCCTCGCCCCCGTGCCACCGGACGCCTTCACCGCGCCGCCGACGGCCGGCCCGATGCCCGGCGGCACCTCCGGCGGCGTGCCGGCACCGGCCTCGACCGGGGCCGCCGCTTCCGGGTCCTCCGGTGCGCCGGCCACCGGGGGAAGCGGCGGCAGCATCCGTCCGGCGACGGCCCCCCGCGTGCCGACTGCTCCGGCGCCTCCGGCCGCGTCGGCACCTCCGGCTGCCCCGGCACCGCCGCCCGCGCCGGCACCGCCCACCGCGCCGCCTCCCACGACCGCGCCGAGCAGGCCGGAGCCGACCGACCCGCCGAGCAGCAGCCCGCCGCCGTCCCCGCCGGCGGCGCCGGCCCCCGACGAGACGACACCGTCCGCGCCGGACAACCAGCTGATCACCGTCTGCCTCGACCCGCTCCGGCTCCCGCTGCTCGACCCGCTGCTCTGCCCCCGCGACGACTGACAGCCGGCGTGCCGACCGCGAGCCGGACGATCGCCGCCGGCCCGGCGAGTCGCCGCGCACGCGGCCGGCGATCGGCGACCGCGGGTCGGCGTCCGGGGAGGTCCCCGCAGCGCCCGCCCGCCGGGGTGACCGGCAGGCAGGGCGCACCGCCGGTCAGCCGGCGGCGCCGAAGTCCGGAACGGTGAGGGCGCCGTCGGCGGCCAGCGGAAAGCCCGGGTTCCAGGCGATCTCCCAGACGTGACCGTCCGGGTCGGCGAAGCAGCCGGCGTACCCGCCGTAGAAGGTCTCCCGCGCGGGCCGGGTGACCTCGGCGCCGGCCGCGGCAGCGGTGGCCAGCACGTCGTCGACCTCGGCGCGGGACCGGACGTTCTGCGCGAGGGTGATCCCGCCGAACCCGTCGCCGCCGGGATCGTCGACGCCGGCGTCGGCCGCCAGCTTGTCGCGGCCCCACAGCACCAGCGCCATCGGCCCGGCCTGGACGAAGACCGTCTCCTCGACCTCCTGGCCGCGCCAGCCGAGGCGTTCGTAGAACGCCCGGGCGCGCGCCAGGTCGGCGACGCCCAGCGTGACCAGACTGATCCGTTGCTCCATCGTCATCCTTCGCTCACTCGGGGGCGTGGCAGACGGCCTCGACGTTGTTGCCGTCCGGGTCGCGGACGAACGCGCCGAAGTAGGTGGCGTGGTATTCCGGCCAGACCCGCGGCTCGTGCAGCACCTCCGCTCCGGCGGTCACCGCCGCGTCGCGGAACGCCCGCACGGCGGCGCGGCTGTCGGCCGTGAACGCCAGGTGCGCCTCGCGGGCGGCGCCGGGGGTCTCCGTCGGGCCGATCCAGAACTCCGGGCGCTCCCGCCCGTAGCCGATCACGTTCGGGAACTCCAGCATCCGCCGGCCGCCGAGCGGGGCGAGGACGGCGTCGTAGAAGGCGGCGCTGGCCGCCATGTCGCGAACCTGGATGGACAGGTGGTCGATCATGCGCTCCTCCGGCTGTCGTCGGCCCCACGCTAGGCCCCGGGTCCGACAGGACGGGCGGAAACCGGGACCCGGTCGCGTCCGTCCAAGAGGCATGCGCGGGAGACTCCTACGCCGCGGCCTGCTCGGTGCCGCGGCCCTGACGATGCTGGCCGGCTGCGGTGCGGCGGCCGGCCCCTCCGACGGCGGGGCGGGAGCCGACCCCGACCGGCTGCGGCAGCGGGCGCGGGAGGCGTTGGCCCGGTACGACGAGGCGGTCCGGGCCGCCGGAGGCGAACCGCGGTTCGTGCCGACCAGCGGCCTCACCGGCCAACTCGGCGACTGGGAGCCCGCCAACGGCGACAACAAGCTGGCGCTGTCCGCCGGGATGATCGACGCGCGGGGGCCACTGCCCGACCCGCCGCGGGAGACGGGCACCGTCACGTGGGAGAGCGGGCAGAAGCGGCAGGTGCCGCTGTTCTCGGCGGAGGCGGCCCTGCGACGGCTGCGCGAGGCGGGCGACGGGCAATGCCCGGGATGCGTACCCCTGGAGGTCACCGCGGCGCGCCTGAGCACCGCGCGGATCGCCACGACGCGCGGCCCGGCGGTCGTGCCGGCCTGGGAGTTCGCGCTCGCCGGTACGCGGGTGCGGCTGACCCGGGTGGCGGTCGCCGACGAGGCCGTCGTCACGGTCACGCCGCCGCCGTGGGATCCGGACGCCGCGCCGGGCGGGCACACGATCCAGTCCGCGACCACGACCGTGGACGCGCGGGAGTTGACCGTCACGTTCGTCGGCTCGCCGGGTCCGGCGAGCGAACCGTGCGGGGTGGACTACACGGCCGAGGCCGTCGAGTCGGCCACCGCCGTCGTCGTCATCGTCACCGGGCGCGGGCACGGCGACGGTCCGCAGGCGTGCCCGGCCATCGGGGCGACGCGCACGGCCACGGCCGAGCTGGAACGACCGCTCGGGGAGCGGGCCGTGCTGGAGGTGCAGCGGGGGCTGCCGGTCCCGGTGACGGTCACCGGTTAGGTGAGGCGACGTCCACCGGGACGCCGGACGAGACGGGGGACGGGTGGTGCCGGCGGATCCCGTTGCGCCGGCACCACCCGTCGTCGAGGGAGCCGCTACGCCCCCGGGACCACGACGAGGCCGTTGTTGTAGTCGGCGAGCAGCACGTCCTTGTGTCCGTCGTCGTCGATGTCCCCGACGGCGAGGCCCTGGTGGCCGTAGTGCGAGGCGTAGTAGGGGTTGTGGCCCAACTGTTCCCGGCCCAGCCGCCCGTCCGGGCGCTGGAGCAGGACGCCCACCGCGTACCAGCCGCCGTGGGCCACCACCACGTCCAGCCGCCCGTCGCCGTCCATGTCCTCGAGGACGACCGGCTCCGGCATGTCGTACGCCACGTAGACCTGCCAGGCACCGAGGGTGCCGTCCGCCTGGTGGGTCAGCACGGAGACCCGCGGGTCGGGCATGTTGCCCGTGACGGTGACGACCACGTCGGCCCGGCCGTCGCCGGTCACGTCGCCGGCTGCGAACGACTGCGCGGAGATCTCCTGCCCCTCGGGCACGGGGATCCCGGCGGGCGCGGCGAAGGTGCGTGCCGCGGTCTGCTCGACGACGACGACCCGGCGACCGTCGAGGCGTACGAGGTCCAGTCCGGGACCGCCGGTCACGTCGGCGATGCCCAGGAGCGGGGCGGAGGTCGGCGTGGGCACCGACGTCGGCGGCGCGAACTCGCCCGGCCCGGTGCCGTAGCGCACCAGCACCGACTCGTTGGTGGTCGCCACCAGGTCGAGCCGGCCGTCGCGGTCGAGGTCGACCACCCGGAGGTCCCCGAGGGCCGCGCCGAACGGCAACGCCACCGGCGCGGACAGCCCGCCGCCGGCCTGCCGGTACAGGTCCAGGCCGTCGCCGGAGGCCACCAGCAGTTCGTCGCGCCCGTCGCCGTCGAGGTCGGCGACGACCGGCACCATGCTCCCGCCCGTCGGCACGCTCGTGGCGTACCGGACGGGCGCGGCGAGCCGGTGCTCGGGCAGTTGGACGAACAGGTACACCGAGTGGTTGAGGTCACCGGCGTCCGCCTCGTCCCGGGTGGTGAGGACGACGTCGGTGAGCCCGTCGCCGGTGAGGTCGCCGGCCGCGACGGCCGTCTCGTCCGAGCCCACACGGGCCGCCTCGGCCGGGCCGAAGGACACCTCGCCGTACGCCGGGTCGACGTGCACGGTCAGGTCGTCCGACGCGCTGGCGCCGTACTCGGGATCGCCGCCGGTGCCCTCGAAGCGGGCGTAGTAGGTCGCCGTGCTGGTCGTCGGGGTGACGACCGGGGCGGCGTACCCCTGCCAGGCGTTGGTCTGGCCGACGACCTCGTTGCCGGACAGGAAGAGCACCTTGCCGCGTAGTTCGGCGCCGTCGGCGGTGGTGACCCGTGCGGACAGCGCCACCTTCTGGCCCTGTTCGGAGCGGACCGGGTCGGCGGCGATCGTGGTGGTGGTCGCCGTGCCGGTGTAGCCGGCCGCGGAGGCGAACGGCCCGGCCGCGCCGCTCGCCGTCACCGCGCGCACCTTGTACTGGTAGTAGTACGTGTCCGACCGCTCGGTCTCGCGGAACGAGGTGCCGGTGGTCGTGGTGATGAGGGTGTCGCCGTCCATCACGTGGTGGCGGTAGACCTCGTAGCGGGCGGCGCCGTCCACCGGTTCCCAGGCCAGGTCCATGACGGACGGTGTGCCGGTGAGTCGCAGGCCGCCGGGCGCCGGCAGAACCGGGTCGGTGGTGGCGCTGGCCTGTGGAGAGTAGCCGGAGAGCTTGTTCCGGTTCTCCGCCTGGATCACGTAGTAGTAGGTGGTGGCCGGGGCGAGCCCGGAGTCGAGGAACTCGAGACCGGTGCTGCGGCCGACCTGGGTGTAGGGGCCGCTCGACCCGGTGGAGCGTGAGATCCGGTACGCGCTCGCCTGCGGCGCCGCCTGCCAGGTGACCCGGATCTGCGTGGACGAGACGGCCGTGGCGCTGGTGGCCGGCGGTGGTTCGACCGCCGGGGCGGCCTGGGCGGGTGTCGTCGCCAGCTGGGTCATGGCGACGAGTGCTGCCACGAGGGCGGCGCCGACCCTCCGTCGCTGGGTACGTGCGTGCGCCGCCAAGCGTCCTCCATCACCGTTGAAGATCATCCACTGGTACGGCGTCGGGAGGGTTCTCCGCGTCACGCCCACGGCCACCGAGCGACCGGTCGGGTCAATGTACGCCGGAGGTATATACGCGAGGTATACCTCGGGAGTATGGTGGCCGCATGAGCGTTCCCATGACCCTCCTCGGCCTGCTCGAACGCGAGCCCAGCCACGGCTACGACCTCAAGCGCGACTACGACACGTTCTTCAGCAGGGGCAAGCCGCTGCCGTTCGGTCAGGTCTACGCGACGCTCGGCCGCCTCGCCCGCGACGGGAAGATCGTGGTCGGCGAGGTGGAGCCCGGCGTCGGGCCCGAGCGCAAGCGCTACGTCATCACCGAACGCGGCGCCACCGAGGTCGAGTCGTGGCTCACCGAGCCCGTCGAGGCCGAACCCAACCTCCAGACGGTCCTGTTCACCAAGGTGGTGCTGGCGCTCATGCTGGGCCGGCCCGCCGAGGAGTACCTCGACGTCCAGCGCGCCACGCACCTGCGCCGCATGCAGGAGCTCACCGAGATCAAGCGCAGCGGCAACCTCGTCGACACGATGCTCGCCGACCACGGCCTGTTCCACCTGGAGGCCGACCTGCACTGGATCGACACCACGGTCGCCCGGCTGGACGCCCTCCGCACCATGGTGGCGCAGCGATGACGGCCATCGAGGCGCGCGACGTCGCCCTGTCCTTCGGCGAGACCCCGGCACTGCGCGGCGCGACCGTCTCGGTGGCCTCCGGCGAGATCGTCGCCGTGATGGGCCCGAGCGGCTCCGGCAAGTCCACCCTGCTGCACTGCCTGGCCGGGATCCTCGTGCCGGACTCCGGCGAGATCCACTTCGAGGGCCGCCGGATCGACACCCTCAGCGAGACCGAGCGCAGCGCCCTGCGTCGCGACCGGTTCGGGTTCGTGTTCCAGTTCGGCCAGCTCGTACCCGAGCTGACCGCGGAGGAGAACGTGGCCCTGCCGCTGCTGCTCTCCGGCGTCAAGCGGGGCGCCGCCCTCGCGCAGGCCCGACCCTGGTTCGACCGGCTCGGGCTGACCGGGCTGGGACGGCGCCGGTCCGGTGAGCTGTCCGGCGGGCAGGCGCAGCGGGTCGCGCTGGCCCGCGGCCTGGTGGCCCGGCCCGGCGTGCTGTTCGCCGACGAGCCGACCGGGGCGCTGGACTCGCTGACCGGCGAGCAGGTCATGGAACTGCTGGTCACCTCGGCCCGCGAGCAGGGCACCACCGTCGTGCTCGTCACCCACGACGCCCGCGTCGCCGCGTACGCCGACCGGCAGGTCATCGTGCGCGACGGCAAGGTGAACGCGCTGGTGCACTCATGATCCGCTTCGCGCTGCGGCTCTCCCTGGCGGGCGGCCGGGAGGCCGCCACCCGGCTCGTCATCATCGCCACCGCCGTGGCGCTCGGCGTCGGCATGCTCCTCACCACCCTCGCCGGCATGAACGCCGTCGGCGCCCAGAACCAGCGGTACGCCTGGCTGAACAGCTCCGCGGCGCCGGCCTCCCCGGACGCCTCCGCCGACGCACTGTGGTGGCTCATCCGCGAGGACTACCACCACGGCGACCTGATCGGCCGGATCGACGTCGCCGCGACCGGCCCGGACGCACCCCTGCCCCCGGGCGTCCCACGCCTGCCCGGCCCGGGCGAGTACTACGTCTCACCCGCCCTCGGCGAACGGCTGCACCGCACGCCGGCGGCGGAACTCGGCGACCGCTTCCCCGGCCGCGAGATCGGCACGATCGGCCGAGAGGCCCTGCCGTCCCCCGACTCCCTGCTGATTCTCGTCGGCCGCGCCCCGGCCGAGCTGGAACCGCTGGGCGCCCAACGGGTCACGCGGATCATGACCACCTCGCCGAGCGACTGCCCCAACGGCTGCTACCTCGGCTTCAACGAGGACGCCATGACCCTCACGCTGTCCGTCGTCGCCGCCGCGCTGCTCTTCCCCGTGCTCATCTTCATCGGTACGGCCACCCGGCTGGCCGCCACCCGCCGCGAACAGCGGTTCGCCGCCATGCGGCTGGTCGGCGCCACGCCGCGACAGATCGCCCTCATCTCGGCCGTCGAGTCGGCCCTCGCCGCCGCCGTGGGCACGGCCGTCGGGTTCGGACTGTTCTTCGCCCTCCGGCCCGGGCTCGCCACGATCCCGTTCACCGGCGAGCGGTTCTACGCCAGCGACCTCGCGCTCACCGCCGTGGACGCCCTCGTCGTCGCGTTCGGCATCCCGCTCGGCGCCGTCGTGGCCGCCTGGCTGGCGCTGCGCCGCGTGCAGATCTCCCCGCTGGGCGTGAGCCGGCGCGTCACGCCCAGGCCGCCCCGCACCTGGCGGCTCATCCCACTGGTGGTCGGCCTCGCCGAACTCGCGTACGTCATCGGGCGGCGCCCCGACACGACCAACGGGCAGCTCACCGCGTACCTCTCGGGGTTCCTGCTGATGCTCGTCGGGCTCGTGCTGGCGGGCCCGTGGCTGACCATGATGGGGGCCCGGCTGCTGGCCGGGCGGGCGAGCCGGCCCGCGGCGCTCATCGCCGGACGGCGCCTCGCCGACAACCCGCAGGCCGGCTTCCGGTCCGTCAGCGGCCTCATCGTGGCGTTGTTCGTGACCAGCGTGGCGACCGGCACGATCACCACGTTCGTCGCCAACCGCACCGCGCCGAACCCCGCCTCGGTGGCCGCCACGTCCCTGTCGAAGACGTTCTGGCCGGAGGACGGGCCCCCGCCGACCGCGGACCAGATCCCGGCCGGGCTCGCCGCCATCCCCGGGGTGCGCAGCGTGACGGTGGTGCGCACCAACCCCGACAGGGACGGATGGCAGGGCCTCGTCACCTGCGCCGAACTGGCACGCCTGGAGGTGTTCGGCGGCTGCCCCGCCGGCGCGCAGGTCGCCGAGGTGCCCGCCAACCTGATCGGCATGAGCGCCGCCGACCTCGCCGACGGCGACCACGTCTGGGAGGCCGCCGGCATCGCCGCCGCCGACATCGACCGGCAGCCGATCCTGTCGGTCGTCGTCAACACCACCAGCCACGCCGCGCTGGAACAGGCCCGGACGATGCTCGTCACGGCATTTCCGCAGGGACGCTTCCCGGCCAGCGACGCCGAATGGCAGGCCAGCTCGGCGCGCCAGCTGGTGCAGTTCCAGCAACTGGCCAACGTGGTCATGCTGGCCAGCCTGCCCATCGCCGGATGCAGCCTCGCGGTGAGCGTCGCCGGCGGGTTGAGCGACCGGAAACGGCCGTTCAGCATGCTGCGGCTCACCGGCGTACGGCTGCGCACGCTGCGCGGGGTGGTCGCGCTGGAGACCGTCGTGCCGCTGCTGGTCGTCGCCGCGGTGGCCATCGGGATGGGATTCCTGGCCGCGCACCTGTTCCTGCGGGCGCAACTGGAGTACACGCTCATGGCGCCGAAGCCGTCGTTCTACCTGATGGTGGTCGGCGGGCTGGCGGTGTCGCTGGCGATCATCGGTGCGACACTGCCGCTGCTGCGGCGCATCACCGGCCCGGAGACAGCCCGCAACGAGTGATTGCCGATCGGCGTGGACGGGCCCGGCGCCGCCGGGCCCGTGCGCCTGCGCCGGCGTCGCGGGGCTCGTCCGCCCGCCCCCTACCGTGGTACGAGGGCGAGGATGCTACCGGCGAGTGACGCCGGTGCCGGCGATCCCCGCCTAGCCTCACCGCCATGAAGAAGATCCTCATGGGTTTCGGGGTGCTGCTCGGGCTGTACCTGATCGGCCGCGCCGCCGCCGAGCCGTTCGTCATCGACATGACCGATCCCGCCAGCTACCGGCACGACTGGGGCGGCCCGAGCCTGATCGGCGTCCTGGCGGTCCACTGCGGGCCGGGCATCATCTCCGCGCTGCTGATCGGGCGGGGGGTGCGCTCGTGGTGGCGGCGCCGGACAACGCCGGAGGTCGGGGCGTCCCGCCCGCGGGTCTCCTCGGCTCGGTAGAGCGGGGCGAACGGAGCGCATAGCGGCACGGCGGAGCACCGAGACCTACGACTCGCTGCTCCGGGCGGCTTTGTCCGCCAGGCGCTGACGGTTCCGGCGGTTCCAGGAGCCGACGTACGCGGTGGTGCTGCTGTTGCGGCGGAACAGCGACGTCTCGGGTGGCCAGGGTCTCGAAGGAACTCTTGACGTCGGTGCTAGCCGCCGATTTCAGCAAACGGTTTCCAACGAGCGTGTTGGTGATTCTCTCGCACCGAATGAAGGCGGGCAGCGAACTCCGCCCTGACGCCAGCGGAACTTCGGAGCCGCGGGACGGCTGCGGCAATCATCTTCAGTTCCCGCGCATCGCGAAGCAGAGGCCAGTCCGGATCTGTGGTGACGTCGTACCCGTATGCTGCGGCCAGCGTGGCGTGCGCTCCGCGCTGGCCGAAACGCACCTCGCCGACCGCCACCGCGACCAGGTCTACTTGCCATGGGCCAAGGCATGTGGCGTCGAAGTCGCACAGCACTACCCGACCGGCCGCATTCCGCAACAGGTTGCTCACGTGAGCGTCGCCATGGATGATTCCCGAGCCGGCCCGCTGCTGTAGGGCAGCTACCGGCGCCTCTAGCCGGTCGCACCAGTCGAGCAGAAACTGCCGGTCGCTGTCGCTCAGCTCCTCCGCGTCGGCGAGGCGCGATCGTGCGTCCCCGACCGGATCCCAAGCTGGCAAGCGCTCTGGCAGAGGACCGAGGCTGTGGAACTCTCGCAGGACAGGCCCGAGGTCTTCCACCGTCGGGGTTGGCGCAACCGGGGGGATGTAGCTCCAGATCGAGGCAAGGAGAGTTCCGGCCCGCACCGGCTGGGTGACATTCGGCGCGAGCCGGATGGTCGGCGCGTCGACCTGTTCGAACCATCGCCCGAGCTCGACCACCTTGTAGACACGATTCGTAAGCCGATGTGACCTGGCGATGCGGATGACCATGCCAGCCGATGGCAGGGCGAAAACCGCGTTGTTGGTCAGCCCTAGTAATCGAGCATCGCCGGGGTGCACGCCGACTGCGTCGGCGGCTTCTCGCATAGCCGCCGTCATTGCCTCTTTCGAGAACCGTCCGCTCACGCTGCTCCATGGGCGTGAGCGGTGAGCCGGCGCTCGAAGTCGACCACTTCCGGGAGGCCGCGGTGCCGGCCGAGGTCACGACGCAGGTTGAGGACCCGGTCGACGACCCGCCTGGACGTCAACGTCTGCGACTGCTGGATCACGCGGGCTCCGACGACGAGCGCCTCCTCGGGTTCGTCGGCGAGGAACAACGCGCTGCACAAGCCAACCTCGTTCAACACGGTGCTGCGGACGTTGGCAGGGCCGAAAGCGGCTATCGCCTCCTGGACGTAGCGGACCGCATCAGGCGCGTGTCTTCTGTCCTGTCGTGCCCTGTCCCGGTAAACGCGGCCGTACTGGGCGAGCAGTTCTCCCCGATCGTAGAAGCCCAACCAGTCTGGTTCGCGTTCGCTGACGATACGGTCGAACTGATCGCTTGCCTTGCCGAGGATGTTCACCGCGGACCGGTGATCTCCGAGCGCCGCGATGGACGCGGCCTCGGCGCCCCAGAGCAGGGCCTTCATCGCCGGCGTGGCTTGCGTGCCGAGCTGGGCATGGGCGAGTTGCAGTGCGGCAACGGCGTCGCGGTTGTGGCGCAGATGCTGCAATTGCTTGGCCTGGCCGTATCGGATCATTGCGGCCAGCGGCATGTCGTCAGCAGCGAGAGCCGCTCGTTCTCCAGCGGCGAAGTGTCGCTGTGCGTCCTCGTGCCTGCCTGCATCGAGGGCCGTCCAACCAGCCAACTGCCGGGCCGCCGCGACCGCGGCTAGGAGGCGTGGAGCCAGCCCAGTCGGATGCGACCAGTCAAGCATTCGATACACAGACTCGGCGAACCGGGAGACTTCGCGGTACAGCAGGCCACCGCCCGACTCATAGTCCACGGAGCGATATAGCTCCAACACGGCGTTCAGGCGAACGACGTCCGCGGGGCCGATACGCCGCGGCCTCACCTGATCCGTTCCGTCGAGGAGCCCGGCTCCCGCGGCAACAGCGGCGATACCGGCCAAGAGCGCCCGCCGGCCCCTGTTGGGACCAGGGTGATTTGCGTCGTGGGTGGCGCTGTTGGCTGCCGGGTGCCTAGGTGGGCCGGTAGGTGCGAACCAGAGATACGCGGTGGGAATGCGAAGGGCGTTTGCCCAATGGGCCAGTCGGTCAAGGTGCACGAGGGGCGGCCCGTTCTCGACGCGGCTGAGCTGCGCCTGGGTGATACCCAGCCAACCTGCCACCACAGTCTGCGGCAGCGGGCTTCGGCCGTGGTACGGGTGATGCCGGTACGCCCGGATGACCCGCCCCAGGTGCCGCTCCGCGAGCGCCTGGCGTATCGGTTCGTGCTCCCAGAACGCCGCCGGCACCACCGGCGGGCTAATCAGCCGGTCGCGCTCGGCGGTTTGGCATGGTGTGCAGCGTCCGCTGTCGTTGTCGCGCGCCAGGCGTCCGCCGCACCGCGGGCAGTTCGCACGTCTCACCGGCAACCTCGCTGTTCGCGGGTGGCTGTGTCGATGGTGCTCAGTTGAGCCTATCCATTCAAACCACTCACCGAGCAGGCGGTATACGTGCCACACATGTCGACAATTCTCTCAGTGTCATACGGTCGGCAGCCGATCGTGCGCAGCCTCGATGCAAGGGAGTCCCGCCGACAGAAGGAGCAGGATGCTTACCGTCGAACGGATCAGCACTGGCCGCACCCTCGTTTCCGATGAGCTGTTCACCCAGCTGACCGGCCGCATCGCCCGCGATTGTCCCGGGCTGGCGGCAGATCTGCCGGCCAGGATCATGGACCAGGCGCTCGCCTTCCTCGCCGCCTGCGCCAACGCCACCGAACCACTCGGCCCGAGTGACCTCGTGGACATCGGCTGGCACACGTTCATCCTCCACACCCGCGAGTACGCCGATTTCTGCGAGCGGATCGCCGGCCGGTTCGTCCACCATCAGCCCGACCCGCCGTCCGACGACGCCGGCCCCACGGCTCCGGAGCCGCTCGGCGCGCCGATCTCCCGAACGGTGGCAGCGATTCGGGCTGCCGGCTTCGCCCTCGACCAGGAGCTCTGGGGCGGGGTGACGGCCGACTGCAGCTCCAAGTGCAGTCAGTGCCACGCCGGTTGCCACAACAGCCCGACGGGTTGACGCCCTCAGCGGTGGTCCCGGGCATACCCTGTCCGGGACCACCGCCTGGAAAGGGCTCGCCGATGTCGGCTCGCCGCCAATGGAACGAACTACCTGCCGGGGTGCGGCGCGCAGTCGAGCGTCAAGCGGGCGAGGTCATGCGGACCGAGTCGTTGCCGGACGGCGCGAGTTGCGAGATCGCTCTCGCGCTTCATACAAAGGCGGGCCGGATCTTCTGCAAGGGCGGCCGTACGGAGGGCCCGAAGGGTTGGCTCTACCGCAAGGAAGCCCGGATCAACCCCTTCCTGCCGGACGTCGTACCCCGCCTTCACTGGACTGTCGAGCGCGATGGCTGGCTGTTGCTCGGCTTTGAATACGCGCCGGGCCGCCACCCGCGCCTGGAGCCCGGCTCGTCGGACCTTGACACCATTGCCGACGGGCTGGCCACGCTCGCCCGCGAGCTGACGCCCTGCCCACCGGTCGACGTGCAGCCCTTCACCGAGCGGTGGAGTGGGCTCATCGCCCCCGAGATGGTCCGCGGGGAAACCCTCCTGCACACGGACATGACTCCTCGAAACTTCCTGCTCGGTGACCGGCTGCGACTGGTCGACTGGTCCGCGCCCTGCCGCGGCGCCGCCTGGATCGACACGGCCTTCATGCTGGTCCGGCTCATCCGCGCCGGGCACAGCCCCGCCGATGCCGAGCGTTGGGCAGTCCGTGTTCCTGCCTTCGCCGACGCTGACGGCAGGGCGGTCACCGAGTTTGCCGATGCCCTGGTCCGGTTGTGGACGCGGATGCAGGTCAGTGCCCCGGCAGCGCATCGCGGGCCGCTTCTCGACGCTGCCTGTGAGTGGCATGCGTATCGCCTGAGTCGGCAACCTGCCCCGATCTGACCAGCGTCGCCACCCGTGAGTGGGCCCGCGTGGCGGACGGCGTGGCGTCACCACCGTTATGCGAATGGTGCATGCTCGTCACGATTATCCCGGTATACCGGTACCCCTCTTGTGCATCCAGAGTGGTCGCATGGCCCGGGGCGGGTGCCGGGCTCCGGCGTTACTGCTTCCCCCGACAGCGGATTCGCGCCTCCCCGCTCGCCCCGGTGCCGCTCCGAGCACCCCGCGTTCAAGGGTGCGGCATCAGCGGTGCAGCAGAGGTAGGGAAGCGATGATCTACGTGACCGGTGACCGTCTCCAGGCGCACCACGTCCGGGCTGCTGCCTTCGTCATGCGGTGGCGCGGGCTCGACCCTGCCCAGGTGTACGACTACCTCGGCCGCGTGGCCGACGAACTCGACCGGCTGCGCCGGGAGCTGACCACCGCGCACACCGAGGCGGAGCGCATCCGCCAGGCGCTGCGGCAGTGGCAGTCCCGGCACCGCAACTGCCGCCACGGCGACCCCGGCGAGTCCAACGGCCGGTGGCCTCGGTGAGCGCGCCCCGTTGGGTCATCCACCTGCCCACCACGCTGACGAGCCTCGGCGAGGCCGTCGCGCTCACCGTCGCCCTTCGCGACTCCCTCGGCCACGTCACCGCCATCGATTTCGGCGAGGCCACCCTCAGTGAGGAGGACCGCCAGTTCCTGCGTACCCGGATCTGGTGTGACGTCAGGCTCGACGGCGGCTACCGCTGCCGGCGCCGCGCCGATCACGGCGGCCCGTGCGGCACCACGGCCGAGGACCTGCCCCGCTAGCCATCCCGGGGATGATCGACACGACCTACTGGCCGGCTCCGCGCTCTCCGTCGGGCCGGCCTCCCGGTTGATACCGCGATATCCCGTTCCTGGGACGGCGCTACGGCTGGGCGCGGGCGAGGCTTCGGGACAGCGGCCGGGGACGGGGCCCGGGCCGCACGGAGCGAGGAGGCGCCATGACCCAGCCGCACGACCGCGCGCTGCCCGGCGAGGTCTCACCGATCACCGTCCACATCGACCGATGGCGTACGGCGCTGCCGCCGGACGCCTGGCCGGACGCCTGGCCGGACGGCCTTGCCGACAGCGGACTCCTGTGGCGGCGGGACGTCTTCGCGGTCGCACAGGCGTGGCACGCCGGGCGGTCCAGCACGCGGCAACTGCTGGTCGCGGTGCTGATGTGGGGGTACGGGCCGATCGGGTACGGCGCGTGGCGCACCGTCCGCGCGCTGGAGGGCGACCCGGACGGCAAGCGCCTGGCGTACGCGCTGGAGGGACTGCGCGCACCCGTGCGGGACGAGGAGGCGCTGCGGACCGCCTACCAGCGGCTGCGCGACCCGAAGGAGTCGCGGCTGCCCCGGCTCGGGCCGGCGCTGTTCACGAAGCTGCTCTACTTCGCCGGCTACCGCCGGGCGGCCGCCGGCGGTGCCCCCGGCCCGGGCACGACCGCACTCGGCGACGGCCAGCTGCAACCCCTCATCCTCGACCCCGCCGTGGCGCGCCAACTGCCGGCGGAGGCGGGCGTACGGCGCGGTGCCGAGTGGCTCCCGGCGGAGTGGCTCGCCTACCTGCATTGGGCGGCGGACCAAGCCCGGCGGCGGGGTGTCGAGCCGGACGAGGTGGAGATGGCAGTGTCCCAGGGCCGGTTCACCCACGACTGATGGCCACCACGCGAACGCCAGGGACGGCTAAGTGCTGCCGCTGCCGGTGCGCCCGCACCGGTCCCCGCCGCTCCCGGGGAGAGGGAGCGGCGGGGATGGCCTGGCGTCACATCCGGGCGTGGCGGCGGCTCGTGACGGTCGCGGCGGCGAGCGTCGCGGCCAGGAGCGCCGCGAGGGTGGCGATGGGAACGGCGGAGACACGCAGGTCGTGCGCTGCCGATGCGGTGTGGAGAAGGTGGTAGCTGATGCGGGCGAAGGCGGGGACGAGGAGCAGGGCGAACGCGGCGATCGGTGCTCGCGTGTCGATCGGCGCGGCCAGGAGCGCCACCGCGGCGAACGCGTAGAGGGACATGGTGCGGGCGTCTGACCAGTCGTTGAGCGGGCTGGGGGTGAAGGCGACGATCGCCAGCACGGTGGGAACGAGCCAGACCCACGGCCGCGCCACCCGGGTGCGGGGTGCCCTCAGCAGAGGCAGCAGGGCGAGCGCGGCCAGCAGGACGGGCCACAGTCGGGAGTCGCCCGCGTTGCGGAGGATGTCGGCCGGCCACGTCCCGGCGGAGACGCCGGCGTGCGCGTGCTGCGCGGCCACGGTCACCACGGCCGCCACGAACGCCACGCGGTAGGCGCCCCACGCGGTCGCGAGGAGCGCCACGGCGAGTGCCGCCGCGATGGCGACGCCCCACACGTCGACGATCCCGGCGGGCGCGCCGTACCCGATCTGGGCCAGGTCGGCGACCGGCCCGACGGCGGCCAGCGTCAGGCCGTACACGAGCAGGGCCAGGGCGGACAGCCGCAGCGCGGAGTGGCGCAGCGCCACGGGGGAGCGGAGCCGGTCGGCGCCGGTGCGGGCGCGCAGGCCGCCCACCACGAGCGACGCGGCCTCCCGCAGGCTCGGCCGTCGCTGGTGCTCGTCGGCCGTCGCGAGCAGGGTCTCCAGCATCTCGTCGAGGCGGTACTCACGGTAGGGGCGGGGGTAGATGTTCAGGAGCCAGCGGTAGCGGCGCTCAAGGTCGTTCACGCCGGCACCGTCCGGACCATCGCCGCCGACCGGGGCTCCCGGTCACGCACGACCCGGGCCGCCGCGGCCATCCGCTCCGCCTCGGCGTGCAGTGCCGCCCGGCCCTGGTCGGTCAGCTCGTACGTGCGGCGGTGCCGGCCGTTGATCACGGACTCGCCCGCCACCTGCACCATCTCCTCGCCGGTGAGCCGGTCGAGCGCGGCGTAGAGGGTGCCCGTGGTCAGGCGTACGCGCCCGCCGGACAGCTCCTGCGCCCGCTTGACGATGGCGTAACCGTGCAGCGGCTCGTCCTGAAGGGCGGCGAGGATGAAGTAGGTGGGCTCCCGCATGGGCCTCACGGAGTCAGTCATGCCGTCAGCATATGACGATGACCAACCTATTGGTCAAGCCCCGGCGATCAAGCCCGCCGGTCACTTCCCCGGCGCCTGGTACGTCATCTGCTTCTGCACCGCCTCGTCCACCTCCTGTGGGGTCAGCAGCGGCACGACCCGCGTGTCGACGCCGCCGGCAGCCCGGATGGCGATCGCCAGCGCAACGGCCGTCTGGTGGTCCGGCAGTTCGCACACCACGTACGTGTCGTACTCACCGAGGCCGAACGACAGCGACTCCACCCGCCCGCCGGCCGCCTCGATCGCCCTGGTGGCGACCTCCGCCCGCTTGCTGCCGCCGTCCTTCACCAGGCCCTTGATCCCGTCAGGGGTGAAGGTCGACCTGAGCAGGAACTTCGCCATTCGACGCCACCTTCCACACGTTGCGGCACCCCGGGGATGCCGGATTCACGAGGCATCGGCGAGGGCTTACCGCGTCCCCTGGCGCTGGACCCGCTGGCTGCCCTCGACCTTCGCCCGGCCCTGGTCGCGCTCGGAACCGGAGGTGCCGGTCGCGGCCCGCAGGTGCCGGCGCTCCGGCGAGCGCTCCACCTCGGAGCCCTGCCGGCCCCGTGCACCGCTGCCCGGATGCCGCCGCCCGCGCGCCGACTCGCCGCCAGGGTCATGCTTGTTCGGCTTCTGGCTACCCATGGCCGGCGCATTCCCGGTCCACCGGCGCCTAGTCATCCGGCCGAAGCGACAGCCCGTCTTGGGGTAGGAAGCGACAGCCCGAATCAGGGAGCCGGGCAGCCAGGCGACAGCCCGACCCAGGGAGGCAGGGAGCCAGCGACAGCCCGGCCGGGGACGCGGGCAGCCAGGCGGCAACGCGCGGGCAACCAGCGGCGACCCGTCCAGGATCGCGGGCAGCCAGCGGCAACCGGCCACCGCCGGCACCGGGTCCGGCGCGCGCGTGACGACGCAGACGACTCAGCTCCCCAGCGCGCGACCACCAGTCGTTAAGGTCTCCGGGAGCGGCGAGGAGAGGTGAGGCACGTGCTGACCGGGCTGGAGCTGCCGCCCGCCCTGGAGGCGGAGCGGGTGATCACCGCCGTGCTGGCCGACCTGCGGTCCGGCGACCACCGCGGCGTCGTGGTCGACTCGCCGCCGGGGGCCGGCAAGTCGACCCTCGTGGTACGCGCCGCCGTCGAACTGGCCGAGGCCGGCGAGCCGCTCATCATCGTGGCGCAGACCAACGAGCAGGTGGACGACCTCATCGACCGGGTGGCGCGCAAGGCCCCCGAGCTGCGGATCGGCCGCCTCTCCGCCACCGACTACCGGCCGTCGGCGCGGGTCGAGGGTCACGCGAGGGTCGCCGCGAAGGTCGCGGACCTCGGCGGTCCGGCGGTCATCATCGGTACGGCGGCCAAGTGGGCCACGGTCACCGAGGGCTGCTGGCCGTGGGCGATCGTGGACGAGGCGTACCAGATGCGCTCCGACGCCCTGCTGCGCGTGGCCGGCCGTTTCGAACGGGCGCTGTTCGTGGGCGACCCCGGTCAGCTCGACCCGTTCTCCACCGTCGACACGGCACGCTGGACCGGTCTGACCTGGGACCCGATGCAGTCCGCCGTGGCGGTGCTGCTGCGGCACAACCCCGACCTCCCCGTACACCGGCTGCCGGTGTCGTGGCGGCTGCCGGCCTCCGCGGCGCCCGTCGTGGCGCGCGCCTTCTACCCGTTCACCGGGTTCCGGGCCGGCACCGGCCCCGACGACCGGGCGCTGACGCTGACCGCCGCCGGCCCGGGCGACGCGCTCGACGCCGCCGTCGAGTCGGCCGCGGCGTCCGGCTGGGGGCTGTACGAGCTGCCGGAGCGGCACACCCTGCGGACCGACGGGGAGGCGGCCGAGGCGTGCGCGGCGCTGGCGGTGCGGTTGCTGGAGCGCGGTGCGGTCGCCGTCTCCGAGCAGGCCCCGCAGGGCGCGCCGGTGACCGCGGACCGGATCGCCATCGGCGCGGCGCACCGCGACCAGGCCGCGGCCATCCGCGCGCGGCTCGGCGCCGCCGCCGGCGTCACCGTCGACACCGCCAACCGGCTCCAGGGCCGGGAGTACGACGTGACGATCGTGCTGCACCCGCTGTCCGGCCGGCGGGACGCCACCGCGTTCCATCTGGAGTCGGGGCGGCTCTGCGTGCTGGCCTCCCGCCACCGGCACGCCTGCATCGTGGTGGCCCGCGACGGCATCGCCGAACTGCTCGACGCCCACCCGTCGACCGAGCCGGTGCACCTCGACGTGCCGGTGAAGTTCCCCGACGGCTGGGAGGCGAACCAGTCGATGATCGCGTACCTCAAGGAGCACGGCCTTCGCCCCTGAGGCGGGTCGGCCGGACTCCCGCCGCTCAGGACCGCCCGAGCAGCGCCGAGCCGCGGGGCAGCGGACCCACGTCGGACCGCCGGCCGGGACGCAGGGCGGCGTGGCGCTGCCCCGGACCGAGGCCGTCGCGGGCGGCGAGGGCGTCGGCGACGGCGCCGGTGGCGAAGCCGTAGACGGTCTTGTGGAGGAGGTCGACGGCGAGTTCCTCGCGTGGCCAGGTCTGTGGTGGGGCGCCGACGCCCGTCGCGTTCTCCAGGGTCTGGTCGGTGGTCAGCCGGACGACAGTGAACATCCCGGAGGCCACGGGGCCGCGGAGACCGGCCTGCGCCATGAGCGAGCGCAGCACGCCGAGGAGGGCGCCCTGGCCGAAGTGCATGGCGAGGTTGCGCCACCGGGGCTGCTCCCTCGGTGATTCCCGCATTCCGGTGAGGCGGGCCATCACCCGCGCCGGCACGTACGAGTCCGGCCGACCGGTGAACCGTTGCTCGATCTTCTCGCCCACGGTCATCACGGCCACCCCGGTCAGACCCGCCACCAGCCCTGCCACACCGCTCGCCTCAGCATGGCGGTTCCTGTACCCGGCGGTGGGGCCGGCACACGCCGCAGCGGCTCAGTACCGTCGCCGGCCCACGCGCGGCACGGCGGCGAGGGCCAGCAGCACGCCGCTCGCGACCGCCCCGACACCGATCGGCGGCAGCCGGTGCAGGAACGGTGTCGTGGCGATCAACGCCAGCGCGCCGACCGGCAGGCGCCACAGCATCATCCGGAACAGCTCGAACGCGTACAGGGTGCGCCCGGCCAGGAAGACCACGGGGCCCGCGATCATGAGGGCCAGGCCCGCGGACGACGTCTGCTCCGTCGGGGACACGACGATCACCTCGCCGCCGGCGGTGGTGAGCACGACGCCCGCAATCATGATCAGGTGCGTGTACGCCACGACGAGGGCCTGCCGTCCCGCGTTGGTCGACCGTTCGAGCCCGGCCGCGAGGTGCTCGGCGCCGTACACGACGTAGATGCGCCACATCGCCACGGCGTTGGCGAACAGGAGGATCAGCCCGGCCGTCGTGGCGGACACGAACGTGACGTTGCGGAACTTGATGGCGGCGACCAGGAGGACCTCGCCGAGCCCGACGATGAACATCTGCCGGTAGCGCTCCGAGATGTGCTCACCGACGACCCGTAGTTCCTGCGCGCCGATGCGGCCGAGCTTCGGCACCCAGTAGCCGAACAGGCCGGCGAGGTAGTCCAGCGTGACCGCCAACGCCCAGACCGCCAGCCGGGCCGGGGCGGGCAGGAAGGCGCCGCCCAGCCACAGCACGCCGGTCATCGAGAACCAGATGAGCACCCGCAGCGGCCGGACGCGCAGCTCGTGGCCGCGTAACGCCGTCACGAGGATGAGGCCGCGGAAGAGGTGCAGGCCGACGTACGACGCGGCGAAGACGAACCCGTGCATGCCCTCGTACGCGCGCACGCTCGCCATCGCCATGAGGTACCCGCCGAGCAGGACGCCGACGACGATGAGCTGGGTGATCGGCTGCTCCGGGTCGTACCAGTCCGTCGTGTACGCGGTGACGGTCCACACCCACCAGACCGCGGCGAGCAGGATCATCGTCTGCAGCGCGTTCAGCCAGCTGATGTCGTTGACCAGGCGCAGGGAGAGCCGGGACAGCGCGACGATGAGCCCCAGGTCGAAGAGGAGTTCGAGATAGGAGATGCGGGGGCGGTCCTCACGTGCCCGCAGCAGCCAGCCCGACCTCTTCGGCGTCACGTATCTCCCGTTCCGTCTGGTTCCCACTGTTTCGTACCATGCGCCTCCGCGGACGCGTGAGCACTTGCGCAAGAGCGGTCACGGGCCCGGCCGGTCGTCCGCCGGCCAGGCCCGCGACGGTCAGGCGTTCGGGTGTCCACGGTCGGACCTGCGGCGGTGCCGGTCCAGTGCCCTGCCGTGCGCGTACGCGATGAGGCGCTCCACCTCGGCGAGGCTGCGCGGACCCGGGTTGAGCACCGACACCCACCCGGCGGCGCCGTAGAGGGGGTTGGGGATCACCTCGTCGAGCGCCGTGAAGTCGACCGATGTCCGGTGGTCGGCGAACCGCGCCGGCGGGTAGCCGAGGACGCGCGCGAACTCGCGCCGCCCGAGGTCCAGGTTCAGCCGGAAGACCCCCGGCCGGTGCAACCGCGACTCCTCGTCGAAGCCGGCCATGTCGCTCTCGCCGATCGTGGCGAACGGCATCCGGCGGTCCGGACCGACGTAGAAGAACCGCCAGCCCCACGCCACCTCCGGGGCTCCCGACGCCTCGTCGGCCACGACCAGGGCGACCTCGGGCAGCGTGAGGATCCGCTCGGCGAGGTCGTCGGCGGTCGGCCCGGCCGGCAGGCGGTCGGCCGCCTCCGCCGACGGGGTGGCCGCGGCGGCGTCCGCCGGGTCGAGCGGCGCCGGCCGGTCCGCCACGACGGCGACGGGCCGCGGGTCGGAAGCCGCGGCCGGCTCCGCGCCCGCCGCGCCGGGCGCGGTCACGTGCAGGATCGCGTCGCAGTGGGCGACCGTCTCCTCGTCGAGCGGGAAGTGCCCCTGCTCGGGCGTCACGTCCGTCCGGACCCGCAGCGGTCCGGCCTGCCGCAGGCGTACGGGGTCGACCACGGCGACCCGCCCGCCCGGGGCGTGATCGCCCGCGTCGAGGGCGGCGTCCAGGGCCGCCTCGAACGTTCCGGCGGGCGGCGCGCCGAGTTTCAGGGCTCCGCTCGCCCCGAGACTGCCGACGACGACCGCGTACCGCTCGCCGAGCAGGGACGACACGATCGCCCCGGCGCTCCACCAGCGCAGGTCCATGCCGGCCAGGCGCCAGGTGCTCGGGTGCCGCTGGAGGTGCCGGTTGTGCGCGAAGACCAGGGTCGGTCCGCGGTGCGCCTCCCGGGTGCGGATGTCGAGCAGGTTCTGTGCCATGAGCGCGTCGCGGATCCCGAGCAGCCGGGAGGTGCGTACGGCCGGGGGCGCGTCCTCGGCCGCCTGCGCGTGGTAGCGCAGCAGGCCCAGCGCGGTCGCGGCGTGCACCTGCGCGCGCTGCCACTCGTCCGGGGAGGACGCGGCGACCAGGGCCGGCGCCTCGGCGTACAGGGTGGTCAGCAGGTCGTCGGCCACCGCCCGCAGGGCCACCGCCTCGGGCGACGCGCCGACCGACCGGGTCGCGTCCCGCAGCGCCGCCGGGTCGCTCCACCGCCCGTCGTCGCCGAGCAGGACGTCGAGGTCGGTGTCGGCGTGCCGCGTCGACGGGAGGTGGCGGGCCAGGTAGGCGTGCGCGTGGCGCAGGTACGGTCCGGGGCTGGGCGCAAAGGTCATCTCCAGTGGCGCGTCGAAGCCGTGGACGGCCACGCGCTGCGCCGGCGGGCGTCCCTCGTTGTACGCGCGCAGCCAGGTCACCAGTTCCCGGGTGGCGTCGAGGCGCTCGAGGCCGTGGCTGAAGCCGCTGGCCAGCACCGCGTCCAGGCTGGCGTCGCCGCCCTGGACGTACGCGTCGACGTCGGTCGCGGCGACCCGGTCGGACTCGATCGCGACCGAGCGGAAGCCGTGCGCCACCAGCGTCTCGAGGACGCGGTTGCGCAGCCGGGGGAACGCCGGCTCGCCGTGCGTGGGCTCGCCGAGGGCCAGGATCTGCGGCGGTGCGGGCAACGTCGCGAGCAGGGAGGCGACGGCGTCGTCGAGGTGGGGGTCGGCGAGGTCGTACGACGCGAGGGGTGCGGGTTCAACAGCCATGACCTTTACCGTATCGTTGAACGACCTTTTGAGACTTTTCCCGACGGCTAGCCGAGGAGCCCCTCCTGAAGCCTCAAACCGCGGAACAGCGCTACCGGCCCGTGGACCTCGCCCGCGAGCACGGCATCTCGACGCAGGCCGTGCGCAACTACGAGCGCGACGGCGTCATCCCGGCGGCCCGGCGCACCCCGAGCGGCTACCGGACGTACACCGAGGTGCACGCCGCGGCGCTCCGCGCGTACCTGGCGCTCGTGCCCGCGTACGGCTATGGGCCCGGCGCCGAGATCATGCGGGCGGCGACCCGCGGCGACGTGGAGGCCGCCCTGCGGGCGGTGGACCGCGGCCACGCGCAGCTGCTGCGGGACCGGGAGACGCTCGACGCCGTCGAGGCGGCCGTCGGGGTGCTCACCGCGGCACCGTCGGGCGAGCGTCCGGACCGGCCCGACCGCCCCCTGACCGTCGGCGCGCTCGCGCACCGGCTGGAGGTGACCCCCGCGACACTGCGCAAGTGGGAACGGGCCGGCATCCTGACCCCGACCCGCGACCGCGTCACCCGGCAGCGCCTGTACGGCCCGGACGACGTGCGCGACGCCGAGCTGGCCCACCTGCTGCGGCGCGGCGGCTACCTGCTGGACCACATCGCGACGGTGATGCGGCAGGTACGCGCGGCCGACGGACCCGGCCCGCTCGCCGCGTCCCTCGACGGCTGGCGGCAGCGACTGGACGCCCGGGGCCGCGCCATGCTGGTCGCCGCCGCCCGCCTGGCCGACTACCTGAAGACCGCCAACCTCTGACCCGCTCCCCGTCCGCGGTGATCATGAGGTTGGCGGGGCCTCGCGTCCGACGTGTCGCCGCCAACCTCATGATCGCGGGTTCCGGACCGGCGGTCCGTCGCGTGGACCTGACCGCTGTCGGTGGTGTCCGCTACGGTCGGGGCGTCATGGATCCGCGTCACGGCCAGACCATCATCGGGCGGGAGCACCCCGCGGGCCTTCTGCGCGCCGAGCTCGATCGGGCGACCGGCAGCCACGGCGGCCTCGTGCTGGTCACGGGCGAGCCGGGCATCGGCAAGACGACGCTGGTCACGGCGGCGGCACGGGAGGCCCGGCAGCGGGGCGCGCTGGTGCTCGGCGGGGCCTGCTGGGATTCGGACAGCGCGCCCGGCTACTGGCCGTGGGTGCAGGTGCTGCGCGGCCTGCGGCGCTCCGCCGAGGACTGGGCGGTGGCGCGGCAGGCCGGCGAGCGCGCCCTCGGCGTCCTGCTCGGTGAGACGACCCTCGGCAGCCTCCCCGGCGTCGGCGCCTTCCCGGAGACCGCGCCCGCCCGGGACGACGCCGAGCGGGACACGTTCGCCCTCTACGACGCGGTGACCACCGCGCTGGTCACCGTCTCGCAGCGCCGCCCGGTCGTCGTGGTCCTCGACGACCTGCACTGGGCGGACCCCGCCTCGCTGCGGCTGCTCGAGTTCGCGGCCCAGCACACCTGGTTCGAGCGGCTGCTGCTGGTCGGCACCTACCGCGACGCCGAGGTCGAGGCCGGCGACCACCCACTGCGACCGCTGCTCGTGCCGCTGCTGGCCAAGGCGACCACGCTCACCCTCACCGGGCTGTCCCGCGACGAGGTGGGCGCGCTCATCACGCGGACGGCCGGCCGCGAGCCGGAGCCCGCCCTCGTGGACGAGGTGCACCGGCGCACCGGCGGCAACCCGTTCTTCGTCGAGCAGACCGCGCGGCTGTGGCGGGCCGGTGGCGCCGTCGAGGCCATCGCCCCGGGCGTACGGGAGGTGGTGAGCCGCCGCCTCGCGCAGCTGCCCGCGCCGGTGGTCGAGGTGCTCACCGTCGCCGCGGTGCTCGGCCGCGAGTTCCACCGGCAGGTGCTCGCCGCCTGCGTGGCGGCCCCGGTGGCGCAGGTCGACCGGCTGCTCGACCTCGCGTCGGCGGCCCGCCTCGTCCTGGCCTGGGGCGGCGGTCGGTTCTCGTTCGCCCACGACCTGGTCCGGGAGACCCTCTACGACGCGCTCGCCGACGACGACCGGCGCGCCCGGCACGCCGCCGTGGTCCGGGCGGTCGACGGTGTGGCCGACCTGGCCGACCGCCTCGTTCCCGCGGACCTGGCCCGGCACGCGTACCTCGCCGGCGCCGACCTCGACCCGGCCCGGGCCACCGAGCTGCTGCTCGCCGCGGCCCGCGACGCCGCCGGCCGGATCGCCTCCGACGAGTCGGTGGTGCACTTCCGCCGGGCCTTGGAGGTCGTCCGGGACGAGGCGCACCGCGTCCGGATCCTCACCGAGTTCGGCCAGCTGCTCCACCACTGCGGCAGCAGCCAGGAAGGGGCGCAGCGCCTTGACGAGGCCGCCACGCTGGCGCTCTCCCTGGACGACCCGGCGCTGCTGGCGCGGACGGCGCTCAGCGTCCAACGACACTTCCACGCCGCCACCCAACCCGCCGGTCGGTCGGAGGAGATCCTGCGCGAGGCGTACCGGCGGCTCATCGGCGAACCCGGCGACCTGCCGACCGTCACCCTCGTCACCGACCTGATCACGGCGACCGAGACGCTCGCCCGACGGGGTCACGACGACGAGGCGCTCACCTTCAGCCTCTGGGCACGGCACGACACCACGTGGGGCCTGGGCACGGCGGCCGACCGCGCGGCGATCACCGCCGAGATCCGGGAGGTGGCCCGCCGCACGGGCGACCGGGAGACCGAGCTGTGGGCCACCTCGCTGCGCTGGGTAGCGCTGCTCGAGGTCGGTGACCCGGGCTACCTCGCGGAGCTGACCGCCTTCGTGAACAGTGGTGCCGCCAGCGACGTGGCCCGGCACCGGATGGCCGCGGCCGTCGACGGCGGCATCATCGCCGCGTTCCGCGGGGACTTCGCGCAGGCCGACCGGCACTTCGCCGTGCTGGACGACCTCGGCGAGCAGCCGTCCGACTTCGGGTTCATGGTCCACCACATGCGCTGGGCCCGGCTGCTGCTCCAGGGGCGGTTCGACGAGATCGACGCGTTGCTCGACGGGCTCGACGCCGGCGACTACCCGTACCTGCACCTGGCCCGGGGCATCACCGCCGCCGAACGCGGCGACGGACCGGAGGCCGTACGTCGCATGGAGGCCATCGAGACGGCCGGCACGACCTACATCCGCGCGGTGTCGCCGCTCTGGCTGCGGCTACGGGCGCAGGCGGCCGCCGCCACCCGCGATCCCCGCCGGTGCGACGAGGCGCGCGAGGCGCTTGCCCCCTACCGGGGACAGTGGACGGTCGCGCTCTTCGGCTGCGACGTCAGCGGCCCGGTCGACCACTGGCTCGCGGTGCTCGACGCCGCGCAGGGACGCTGGGACGACGCCGTCGCCGGCTTCCAGGCGGCCCGCGACGCCGCCGACCGGATGGACTCGCGTCCCTGGTCGGTGGTGGCCCGCGCCGCGCTCGTCGACGTGCTGGCCCGCCGCGCCGGCCCGGGCGACGCGGCCGTCGCGGAGGAGCTGCGCGTGACCACCGAGCGGGACGCGACAGCCCTCGGCATGCGCCAGGTTCTCGACCGGCTGGCCGCCGTTCCCGCGCGGGCCACGGTCGCCGTGCCGGCCGCGGTTGCCGCGCCGGCCGCGGTCGCCGTGCCGGCCGCGGTCGCCGCGCCGGCCGCCGCGCCGCCGGACACCGCGCCCGCCGAGGTGACCGCCACGACGTACGAGTTCCGTCGCGACGGCCCGGTCTGGCGGCTCGCCTACGCGGGCACCGTCGTCCACCTGCCCGACGCCAAGGGCCTGCACGACCTCGCGCTGCTGATCAGCCGGCCCGGCACCGACGTGCCGGCCGTCGAGCTGCTCGATCCGGCGGCCGGGCCGGAGCTGGTCGCCGCGCGCCGGCTCGGCGGTGACCCGGTGCTGGACGACGAGGCGAAGGCCCGCTACCGGCGGCACCTGTCCCGCCTCGACGAGGAGATCGACCGGGCGGCCGCCCGCGACGACACGGGGAAGGTGGCGGCGCTGGAGGCCGAACGGGCGGCGCTCCTCGACGAGCTGCGCGCCGCCGCCGGGCTCGCCGGGCGCAGCCGCCGCCTGGGTGACGAGGCCGAGCGGGCCCGCAAGACGGTGACCGCCCGCATCCGCGACACCCTGCGCAAGCTCGACGACCGCCACCCGGCGCTCGCCACGCACCTGCGGGACACCGTCTCCACCGGCGGCACCTGCCGCTACCTGCCGCCCGAGCCCGTGCCCTGGCACCTCTGACGCTCCCGCACCGTCCGGCCGCGTGACGCGCCTCGAAACGGCGACGGGCGCCGCCACCGGTGGGTGGCGACGCCCGAGGGCCCGGCCGCGGTCAGCGGCGGTTGTAGCGGTACATGGTGAGCGTGCCGAAGACGACCACGAACCCGGCGCTCCACAGCAGCAGCCACATCGTGTTCGTCGGGTCCGAACTGCCGCCCATCGCCGCGCGGACCGCCGCCACCAGGTGCGTGATCGGGTTGAGCTTCACGAACGCCTGGAGCCAGCCCGGCATGGTCGACGGGTCGACGAACACGTTGCTGAGGAAGGTCAGCGGGAAGAGCACCATCATGCTCACCCCCATCACCGACTTCTCGCTGCGCAGCACCAGGCCGAAGAACGTCCAGACCCAGGAGAACGCGAACGAGAAGACCACCAGCAGGCCGATGCCGGCGGCCACGCCGAGCAGGCCGCCGTCGGGCCGGAAGCCGAGCACCAGGCCGACGCTGAGGATCACCACGGCCGCCAGCACGTACCGCAGCACGTCGCCGAAGATCATGCCGACGAGGGCGGCGGGCCGCCAGACCGGCAGCGTCCGGAAGCGGTCGAAGATGCCCTTCTCGATGTCGGTGTTGAGGCCGACCCCGGTGTACATGGTGATCATCACGACGCTGGTGACCATGATGCCGGGAAGGAAGAACTGCAGGTAGTCACGGGGGCTGTCGGCGAGCGCGCCGCCGAACAGGTACGTGAACATCAGCACCATGATGATCGGGAACGCCGTCACGTCGAAGAGCTGCTCCGGCACGTGCTTGATCTTCAGCAGCGCGCGCCAGCCGAAGGTCAGCGACGCCCCCAGGGCGCTGGGCCTCGGCGGCCGCTCGCCGGGGGCGAGGACGGTCGCCAGCGCCTCGGCGGACGGTACGTAGACGGACGGCGCGCGGCCGGTCGTGGTCGCGGTGTCGCTCATCGGGCTGCCTCCAGCTGCTCGTCCCGCTCGTCGGCCGGGACGGCGGGGTGGTCGGTCAGGGCCAGGAAGACCTCGTCCAGGCTGGGCTGGCCGAGGGAGAAGTCGTCGACGACGATGCCGGCGCGGGACAGGTCGGCCAGCGCGCGGGCGGCCTGCTCGCTGGCCGCCAGGTCGCTGCCCTCCCCGCCGACGCGGGCGGTGAGCGCCAACGGGTCGGCTTCGAGCTGCACGGGCACGCCGAGGGCCGCCTGGAGCACCTTCTCCGCGTCCGGCCGCTGTGCCGCGTCGCGCAGTCGCAGGTGGACGGTGCCGGAGCCGACCGACGACTTCAGCTCGCCCGGGGTGCCCTCGGCGATCACGCGCCCGTGGTCGACCACCGCGATCCGTCCGGCGAGCTGGTCCGCCTCGTCCAGGTACTGCGTGGTCAGCAGCACGGTCGTGCCGTGCGCCACCACCGCCCGGACGATCTCCCACACCTGGTTGCGGCTGCGCGGGTCGAGGCCGGTCGTGGGCTCGTCGAGGAAGAGCAGGTCGGGCGTGTTGAGGATGCTCGCCGCGATGTCGATGCGCCGGCGCATGCCGCCGGAGTACTTCTTCACCTGGCGGGTGCCCGCCTCGGTCAGGCCGAACGCGGTGAGCAGCTGGTCCGCCCGCTCCCGGGCGGCCGCCTTGCGCAGCCCGAGGAGCCGGCCCAGCAGCACCAGGTTCTCGATGCCGGTCAGGTCCTCGTCGATCGAGGCGTACTGGCCGGTGAGGCTGACGCGGGAACGGACCTTGTCGGCCTCGGCCACCACGTCGTGCCCGAAGACCCGTGCCCGGCCGCCGTCGGGGCGCAGCAGCGTCGCCAGCACCCGTACGGCGGTGGTCTTGCCGGCCCCGTTCGGCCCGAGCAGGCCGTAGACGGTGCCGGCCGGCACCTGGAGATCCATCCCGGCCAGCGCCCGGGTTTCCCCGAACGACCGGGTCAGGCCCTCGGCCTCGATGGCCAGGCCGGTCGTGCGCTTACTCATGATCCGTACCTTCCTTCTCGTTCACGAGACGTAGGGGCGCGCGGCGCGGGCGTCGCGCAACGCCAGTCCCCACCAGGCGAGCTGGTCGAGGAGGACCCGGGCGTCCTGGCACAGCTGGTCGGCGTGCCGCGGCGACGGCTCGCCGTCGAGCAGGTCGACGCCGACGACGTCGCGCACGGTCGTGGCGTGCAGCGCGGTGAACACCGTGCGCAGCTGGTCGACCGCGTGCAGGCCGGTCGAGCGGCAGCCGTACGCCACGAAGCCGACCGGCTTGGCCTGCCACTCGTCGTACGCGTAGTCGATCGCCTGTTTCAACGAGGCCGGGAAGCTGTGGTTGTACTCGGGGGTGACCACCGCGTACGCCTCCGCCCGCCCCACCTCGCGCGCGAACGACCGGATCGTCTCGGTCGGCTCCGCGGGGTAGCTGGCGGGGAAGTCGTAGTCGGCGAGGTCGAGCACGGTGACCGCCAGGTCGTCCCGGCGGGTGGCCTGCTCGACGAACCAGCGGGCGACCTTCTCGCCCGCCCGGCCCTCCCGGGTGCTGCCGATGATGACGGCGAGCCGTAGTGGTGTCATGCGTCCCCCTCCCGGCCTCGTTCGGGTCCCTTCACCCCTACGGCGCGAGAAGGCGGCCGGCGCTCCGCTAGACGGGAACTAGCGGAGCGGCGGGCGCGCGGGGCAGCGTGTCGCCGCCGTTCGCCGCGGGGATGTCGGTGGAGTCCGCTCTAATGGCCGGTGACGAGGGGGTGACAGGTGCGCATCGCGCCGTGGAGCGAGGACGATCTCGACCTGCTGCGGCGGCTCAACGCGCCGGAGGTCCGCGCCCACACCGGCGGGCCGGAGACCGACGCGCAGGTGCTGGCCCGGCACGAGCGCTACGTGCGGTTCGGCGACACCGGCCAGGGCTGCATGTTCACGGTGGTGCTGCCCGGCGGGGTGAAGGCCGGCAGCGTCGGCTACTGGGAGCGCAAGTGGCGTGACGAGCAGGTCTACGAGTTGGGCTGGGCGGTGCTGCCCGAGCACCAGGGCCGCGGGCTGGCCACCGAGGCGGTGCGGGCCGTGTTGGCCGTGGCACGCGACCGGCGTACGCACCGCTGGGCGCACGCGTACCCGTCGGTGGACAACCCGGCGTCGAACGCGGTGTGCCGCAAGGCCGGCTTCACCCTGCTCGGCGAGACCGAGTTCGAGTACCCGCCGGGGCACCTGATGCGCTCCAACGACTGGCGCCTCGACCTGTCGGCGCGCCGCCCCGCCCCGCCGCGCCGCGACCGGTCCAGCGGCCAACTTCCGTGATGTAGTGGCCTCCGGGCCGGCCGGAGGCCACTACATCCCTGATCGTGCGCGGGTTCACGGCGTGGCGCCGACTCGCCCTCACCAGGGCAGGACGCCGTACCCGCCTCCGCCGTCCGCGAGGTGGCCCCACAGCGTCCCGGTCGGGCCGTCCGGGGGCAGCGTCGCCAGGTGCACGCTGACCTCGGCGCCCTGGGCGGGGCTGCGGAAGCCGCTGCGGCCGTTCAGGTCCGTGGCGCAGTAACCCGGGTTCGCCGCGTTCACCTTGATCGGGGTGTCCCGCAGCTCCTTGGCGTACATGGCGGTGACCATGTTCAGCGCGGCCTTCGACGAGGGGTACGGGACCGAGGTCAGGCTCCAGATGAAGCTGTCCGGGTCGCTGATCGTGGCGATCGAGCCGACCTCGCTGGACACGTTCACGATCCGGGCCGCGGGCGCCCGGCGCAGCAGCGGCAGGAGCGCGTTCGTGACGGCGACGACCCCGAAGACGTTCGTCTCGAACACCCGGCGCAGCGTGGCCACGGTCGTCTCGCTGGGCAGCGCCCGCTCGCCGTCGCCGAGCACGATGCCGGCGTTGTTGACCAGCACGTCGAGGTGGCCGTACTCCTCCTCGACGAGCTTCGCGGCGGTCGCCACCGACCCGGCGTCGGTCACGTCCAGCGGCACGAAGCGGGCGTCCGCGCCGCCGTCGCGCAGCGCGGCCTCGGCCGCCCGGCCCCGGGCGGCGTCCCGCGCGCCGACCAGGACGGTCATGCCGCGCGCCCCCAGCTGCGCGGCGGTGGCGAAGCCGATTCCCTTGTTGGCCCCGGTCACCAGGGCGATCATGTTCGTCGTCATGCCCTCGACGCTGCCCGGGCACGCGGGGAGACGGGAGAGACCGGGCGAGGCTGGTACCGGCGGTACCACCCTCGCCCGCCACGGTTGGGGCAGGCTGGTGGCATGACGAGCACCGGGCTGCGCCGCGACGAACTGGCGGCCTTCCTCCGCACCCGCCGCGCACGGCTGCGTCCCGCCGAGGTCGGCCTCCCCGAGGGCGTACGCCGACGGACGCCGGGCCTGCGCCGGCAGGAGGTGGCGCAGCTCGCGGGCATGTCGGTCGACTACTACGTACGCCTCGAACAGGGCCGCGGCCCGCACCCGTCCCGGCAGGTGCTCGCCGCGCTGGCCCGGGCGCTGCTGCTCACCCGCGACGAGCGGGAGTACCTGTTCCGCGTGGCGGGGGAGAGCCCGCCGCCGTCGGCGGGGCCGAGCCGCGAGGTCGGCCCCGGCCTGCAACACCTCGTCGACGCCATGACGGAGACCCCGGCGTACCTGGTGGACGCCTGCTACCAGGTGCTCGCGTGGAACCGGATGGCCACCTACTTCATCGGCGACCTGTCGACGGTGCCGCCGGAGGACCGCAACATGATCCGCTGGTCGTTCCGCCGGCCCGCCGAGGACGCCCAGTGGACCGACGAGGAGCTGCTGCGGTTCCTCCGCAGCTCGGTCGCGGACCTGCGCGCCTCCTACGGTCGCTACCCGAACGACCCGGGCCTCCGGCAGCTGGTCACCGAACTCCTCGGCACCTCGCCCCGGTTCGCGCAGCTCTGGGCCGAGCACGACGTGGGCGAACGCCACCCGATCGTCAAGCGGGTCGCGCACCCGGGGCTGGGGCCGCTGGAGTTCGAGTGCCGGGTGCTGCACGTCCCGGAGGGCGACCAGCGCCTCATCGTCTACGTCCCCGAACCCGGTTCGCCCACGCACGCGGCGTTCCGCGGCCTCGCCGAGCGCGTGTCGTCCTGACGGCGGCCCGCCCGCCCCGGTTCAGGCGGCCTCGCGCAGGGCGGCCTCCGCCAGCGGGGCGATCTTCGTGAGCAGCGCGGTGCCGGCCGCCAGGTCGCCGTTGCCCGCCGAGACGTCCACCTCCAGCACGAAGTTGCCGCGGGTCAGGAAGAGCGTGCACTGGTGCCGGACCGACTCGCCCTTCAGCCGCTCACAGAAGGTGATCACGTCCGGCCCGTTGGGCACCGGTGCGGGCGAGGGCTTCACGATGGTCGAGGTGCGTCCGTCGCTCGGCACCTCGTACTGCTTGCACGTCTTCAGCACGGACCGCAGCTCGTCGGCGAGCTTGCGCCCCGGCACCGTGAGGTAGCCGACCACGTACTGCCGGATCCACACCGTCTCGCCGTCCCAGACCCGCTCCCGGTAGGCGGTGCGCTCACGGTCCGAGGGCAGGCTGTCCCGGCAGAGCGAGATCAACTTCCACGCCTCGGTGTTCTCCTCCGTGTACGCCGCCGTCTCCGGGTGGAAGTCCGCGTCCAGCTCCAGCATCGCCTCGGCGACGCGCGTACGCGCCTCCGCGGTGGACGTCGGCGCCGGCCGTGGCGGCGGCGGTGTCGGGGACACCGAGGCCGGAGCGGACCAGACGGGCGCCTCGGCGGCCGCGCCCGAGCCACAGGCCGCGGGCGTGAGGAGCAGCAACGACAGTACGGCCAGCGTGGCACGGCGGGGCGACATCAGCGGGGACTGGTCCTTTCGTACGCGACGACGGGGACCCGCCGCGCGGGTCCCCGTCCAACTGCGTCTCCGCTGGCGAAAGCGTTACGCCGGCACGTAGTCGAAGGTGTCCGGGTGGGCGCCCTGCCGACCGGCCTCGCCCCGGTCCAGCGACGTGATCCGCTCCATGGCGGCGTCGTCCAGCTCGAAGTCGAAGATCTGGAAGTTCTCCTCGATCCGGGACGGGGTCGTCGACTTCGGGAAGATGATGTCGCCGCGCTGCACGTGCCAGCGGAGCACGACCTGGGCGGGCGTCCGGCCGGTCTGCTCCGCGATGTCGGTGACCGTCGGGTCACCCAGCACGTTGCCCTGGGCGATCGGCGACCACGCCTCGGTGAGGATGTTGTGCTTACGGCCGTACTCCCGCACCTCCTCGTTGCCGAAGTACGGGTGCACCTCGATCTGGTTCACCGCCGGCACGATCTCCGCCTCGGCGGCGAGCCGCTCCAGGTGCGGCACCTGGAAGTTCGACACACCGATAGAGCGGGCACGCCCGTCGCGCTGGAACTCCTCCAGCACCTTCCAGGTCGACACGAAGTCGCCGTCGTAGAGCGTCGGCAGCGGCCAGTGGATCAGGAACAGGTCGATGTAGTCCATGCCGAGGGCGGAGAGGGTCGCGTCGAACGCCCGGCGGGCGTCGTCCGGCCGGTGGGCCGCGTTGCTCAGCTTGCTGGTCACGAAGACCTCGCCGCGGTCGATCCCCGAGGCGCGGATCGCCTCGCCGACCTCGGCCTCGTTGCCGTACATCTCCGCGGTGTCGATGTGCCGGTAACCGACCTCCAGCGCCTTCCCGACCGCCCGCGCGGTGTCCTTCGGCGCGATCTGGAAGACCCCGAAGCCGAGCTGGGGGATCGTGTTGCCGTCGTTCAGGCTGATGGTGGGAATCGTGTTCGCCACTGCGGCTCCTTCGCGCGTCGTCGGGCGTCCGGGAGGTGGCGCCTCGACGCGCCGGAGGACCCGGACCTGCCAATTCATTGCCATACCCGGCCAGGCCGCCGCTTCACCCGGTGGCCCGAACGTGATCTCGACCACCGGCCGGTCCGGCGCTCAGCCGGCGGCGTCGAACAGCACCGGCCACGGCCGGCGGGCCGGGTCCGGAGCCGGCCCGGGCCGGGCCGGCTCCGCGTCCGCCAGCACGTCCGCGGCGAGCTGGGCGAACATGGCGGCGGCCGGATGCGCCGAGTGCGCGGGCCAGGCCGCCGAGGTGCGCTTCCCGAGGGCGGCGCCGGCGACGGGCCGCCAGGCGATCCGGGGCTCGCGCCGGGCCGTCGCGGCCGGCTCGACGGCCACCCCGCCGCCGGCCAGCACCAGCCCGAAGAGGAACTCCGGGTTGCGCGCCGGCCGCACCCGCCCCGGGCGGAAGCCGTGCCGCCGGCACACGTCCAGCAGGTGGTCGTGCCAGCCGGGTGCGGTGGCCCGCGGGGCGGTCACCAGGTCCAGACCGTCGAGCGCCGCCAGCTCCACCTCGCGGGCGCGGGCCAGCGGCGAGGTCCGCGGCAGCAGGACACCCAGGGGTACGTCGACCGGGGTGCCGAAGCGCAGGCCGTCCGCCTCGACGGGGTGGTGCACGAGTCCCACGTCGAGCCGGCGCTCGGTGAGCATCCGGACCTGCTCGGCGCTGGTCAGCTCGTGCAGCTCGACGTCGAGCCCGGGCGCCCGGTCGCCGAGTCGGTCGAGCAGCGCCCGCAGCGTCACGGCCGGTGTCTCCGGCGGCACCCCCGCCCGCAGGACGCCCAGCGCACCCGCCCGCACCTGGTGCATGAGGTTGCGCAGCCGCCCCTCACCGGCCAGCAGCTCCTCGGCCTCGCCGAGCAGGAGTTCACCGGCGGTCGTGAGGCGCACCTGCCGGCGGGACCGGTCGAAGAGCTCGACCGCCAACTCCCGTTCCAGCCGCTGGATGGACTGGCTCAGCGGGGGCTGCGCCATGCCGAGCAGCTCGGCCGCCCGCCCGAAGTGCAGCTCGCGGGCGACCACCACGAAGTGCCGCAGGTGCCGGAGCAGGTCCACGGGCCGGACCCTACGCCAGCGCCGGGAGCGGGCGGATACCGTGCCCGGGTGGCAGTGACGAGGGCGATCGACGGCATCTTCGGCCGGGTGGGCGTGACCGCCAACCTGCACGTGGTGGACATCGACGCGGACGGGGCGGACGAAGGCCGGGCGGTCGCCGTGCGGGCCGACGAGCAGGTGGTGATCGCCTCCATATTCAAGATCCTGCTGGTGCTGGAGTTCGCGCGGCAGGTCGTCGAGGGGCAGCTCGACCCCGCCGAGCGGGTCCTGGTGACGGCCGACGACCGCCTTGGCGGCTGGGGGCTGGCGGGCTGCGCCGACGACGCCGAGGTGTCGCTGCGCGACCTCGCGTACTTCGCCATGTCGGTGAGTGACAACACGGCCGCCGACCTGCTGCTGCGCCGGGTCGGCGCGGACGTGCTGCCGATGCTCGCCGCCGAGCTGGGCCTCGCCCGTACGCGGATCGTGGGCGGGCCCCGGCAGCTCGTCGAGATGATGCTCGCCGACGTCGGGGCGCGGACGGAGGCGGACTTCGCCCGGATCTTCCCGACCCTGACCGCCGACCAGGTCCGCGCCATGCGGGTGTTCGACCCGCAGCGGACCACCTCCGGCACGGCCCGGGACATCACCCGGCTGCTCGCCCTGATCTGGCGCGACGAGGCCGGCCCGGCGCAGGCGTGCGCCATGGTCCGCGAGTGGATGTCCCGGCAGCTCTTCTGGACCCGCCTGGCCGCCGGCTTCCCGCCCGGCGTCCGGGTGGCCGGCAAGACGGGCACCCTGCCCGGTCTGCACCTGGAGGCGGGGGTGGCCGAGTACCCCGACGGCGGCCGGTACGCCATCGCCGTCTTCGCCCGCACCGAGCAGCTCGCCACCCGGCGCATCGACGTCGACCTGGCCATGGGCGAGGCGGCCCGGACGGCCGTCGAGGCGCTGCGCGGCGGATGAATTTCCGCGGCCCGGCGTGCCCGTGGCGGCCCGCCTGAGCAGCACCGATATCCGGGAGCATATCGAGGGTTCCGCTGTTCGATCTTGGACGTGGCGCCGCTGGCGCTGGTTGGCTTCGCGGCGACCGATCGTCCAGTACGACAGGGAGCAGATGCGCATGTCCACTCTCGACCGCCGCCGGTTCCTCCGCGACGCCGCCACCACCACGGCAGGGGTGGTCGCCGCCGGCGGCCTCGCCTCCACCGCGCTCGGCACCCCGGCGCAGGCCGTCCCGGCGGCCGGGCCGGCGCGTGCGACCACCCGTCGCGCCGGCCGGGCCAGCTTCCGCTGGTGGGGGACCGCCGGTTGGCGTGTCGACATCGGGAACCGGACGGTCCTCGTCGACCCGTTCCTCAGCCGCATCGACACCGGCCTGTTCCGTGGCGCGTTCGACACGGCCAAGTCGCTGGAGGTCGACACCGGGGTCGTCGACCGGTACGTCGACCGGGCCGAGACGGTGCTGGTGACGCACACCCACTGGGACCACTTCATGGACGTGCCGTACATCGCCGGCCGTACGGGGGCGCGGGTGTTCGGCACGCTGACCGCATACCACCTCGGGCTCGCGTACCGGGTGCCGTCCGGGCAGCTCAGCGCGGTCAAGGGCGGGGAGGTGCTCGACTTCGGCGACTACACCGTCGAGGTGGTCGCCTCGCTGCACAGCCGCAACCCGTCGTACTCCGTGGCGTTCCCCGGTGTGCGGGTGAGCCCGCCGCCGAAGCCGGCCACGATCGCCGACCTGCCCGAGGGCGACACGCTCAACTACGTGCTCCGGGTCGCCGGCGGCCCGTCCGTGTTCTTCATGGGCGCCAGCGACTTCGTGGCGCGCAACCTGACCGGGATCGCGCCGGACGTGGCCATGGTGGCGCTGAACAGCACCACGGTCACGGCCGACTACGTGCCCCGGCTCATGGCGGCGCTGGACTACCCGAAGGTCGTGGTGCCCGTGCACTTCGACAACTTCGAGACCGAGTTGCGCAACCCGCCCACCGTCGCGGACGACGACCGCAAGCGCCTCGACCAGTTGATCGCCGCCGTGCGCGCGTCGTCACCCCGCAGCCGGGTGGTCGTGCCCGAGTACCACACGGCGTACCACTTCTGATCCCGGACGCCCGCCTGATCCCCGCCGGGCTTCCGGTGGGGGTCAGGCGGCCGCCATCTCGGCCAGGGTCCGCACCGACTTCCAGTTCCGCGTGGTGGCCACCACGCCGAGCGCCTTCTCCACGTAGGTGTTGGTGAACTTCGACCGGCCGTAGCCGCCGTCGGGGAAGTGCAGGTAGACCTCCCGTCCGGACACGGTGAACGACATGTTCTCGCCGCGGGGCACGCCGAGCGACGCCACCGCGGACCGGTCCGGCGTGCTGCCCAGGAACACGACGAGCAGCCGGGTGGGGTCGCTCTCCCGGTCGGCGTACGGGTTGCCGGCCGTGACCGCGGCCAGCTCCCGGGCGCTGCGCACCAGCACCGGCACGGTCAGCCCCAACTCGTCGGCGATGGCCCGCTCGATGCCGGCCGCCAGGTGATCGGCGTCGCCCGCGTCGCTGGCGAAGACGACGTTGCCGCTCTGCACGTACGTCCGGACGTCCTCGTGGCCGAGCGCGGCGACCAGCCGGCGCAGGTCGGCCATGGCGATGCGGGTGCTGCCGACGTTGACCCCGCGCAGCAGGGCGACGTAGCGGTCCATGGCGGCCTCCTCGGTCGTCGGCGCCGCCCGGCGGCGGCACGCACAGCGTAGGCGAGCGCCCTCCGCCGTTGCTTGCACGCTATTACGTAACTTCGTAGTATCGACGCATGGCGGACGTGGAGCAGCGGCTGGCGGCGCTGGAGGCACAGGTGGCGGCCCTCGCGGAGCGGCTGGCGGCCGGCCCGCCCGCCGCCGACGAACAGGGAGCCGCCGAGCCGCCCGGCGGCGTGTTCTGGGCGCTCGACGGGCTCAAGCAGCGCCTGCCGGAGGACGGGCCGGGCGCCGTGCTCTACACCGGGGCGGTCCGCCTCGCCGACCAGCACTACGACTGGCAGTACGGGCTCACCGTCGACGCCGTCCTCGACACCGACTGGACGGAGCTGGCCGCCAGCCTGACGGCGCTGGCCCATCCCGTCCGGCTCCGGTTGCTGCGCGAGATCCTCGGCGGCCGCCACGGCACGGCCGAACTGGCGGAGATCGAAGGGCTGGGCACCAGCGGCCAGCTCCACCACCACCTGCGCCAGCTCACCGCCGCCGGATGGCTGCGCAGCGCCGGCCGGGGGCGGTACGTCGTCCCGGGCGAGCGCGTCGTCCCGCTGCTGGCCATCCTCACCGCGGCCCGCCGCTGACCCGCACCGCCACCGCGGCCGCCCGAGACGGAAGGACCATCATGCGCACGCCGACCGCACTCACGATCGTCGTCGGACTCGTCGCCACCGTGGTCGCCTTCGCCGTGGCGCCGGGCGGCCCCCGGCTCGACCCCCGGCACACCGGCGACGCCGAACTGGCCGCCACCGTCCGCGCCGCGGTGGGCGGCGACCGGGGGTACCGCGGCCTCGCGGTCGCCCTGGTCGATGAGGGCCGCGTCCGTACGGCCGGGATCGGCGAGCGCGCCCCGGGCAGGCCCGTCGAGCCCGGCACGCCGTTCGAGATCGGCTCGGTCACCAAGGGGATGACCGGGATGCTGCTGGCCCACCGCGCGGCGGGCGGCGCCGTCCGGCCCGATGCCCCGCTGTCCGACGCGCTGCCGAAGGTCGACGGGCCCACGCGCGAGGTCACCCTCGCCGAGCTGGCCAGTCACCGTTCCGGCCTGCCCCGGCTGGCCCTCGGCCCGATCGACCTGGTCCGCACCGCCTGGACGAACCTCACGGCCGGCAACCCCTACGGCGGGTGGGACGCCGAGTGGGTCGTCGACGCCGCGAGCGACGAACGCCCCGGCGACGGCCGCGGGAGCGTCCACTACTCGAACGTCGGGGTGGCGCTGCTCGGTCAGGCCCTGGCCGCGCAGGCCGGCACCACGTACCCGGAACTGCTCGACCGCGAGCTGCTGCGTCCCCTGGGCATGACGCGGACGGTGGTCGCCACCGAGCCGGCGCTGCTGCCGCCGGGCCGTGCCGTCGGGACGAAGCTCGGCGGCCGGCCCGCCGATCCCTGGGTGGGCGGCGGGTACGCCCCGGCCGGCATCGGCGTCTGGTCGACCGCCGAGGACCTGGCCCGGCTGGTCGCCGGGCTGCTGGCCGGCACCGCCCCCGGTGCCGACGCCGCCACGGCGCGCTTCACGGAGGACGACCGCGACCGGGTGGGCTACGGGTGGTTCACCACCCGCCACGGCGACCGCGAGATCGTCTGGCACAACGGCGGCACCGGTGGCTTCCGGGCGTACGTGGGGTGGGAGCCCGCCGCCGGCCGGGGGGTGGTGGTGCTCGGCAACACCGAGCGCGACGTCGACCCCGTCGGACTGCGCCTGCTCGGCGTCGACGGCGACGCCGTCGAGGACGAGGGAGTCCCGCTCGCCGGCTGGGTCGGCGTGGCCCTGGCCCTCGGCTTCTCGTTCCTCGGCGGCGTGAGCCTGCTGCGGACGGTACGGCGGGTGCCCGACCGGCTCAGCCTCGCGCCCGCCGCCGCCTGGGCGCTGCTCTACCTCGGCCTCGGCCACCGCCTGGGCAACTGGTCGCTGGTGCCCGGCTGGCTCTGGCCGCTCGGTGTCGGGTTGTCGGCCGCCGGGCTGGTCGTGGCCGCGTACCGGTGGCGGGCCCTGCCGACGGTGGACGGCGCGCCACCGCGGAAGCGGCTGGCCTCCCTCGCCGGGTCGGCGCTCGTCGCCGTGCCGCTGCTGGTCGCCGTCCTCGCCTGAGGGGGTCCCTCAGCCCGGCCGGCGCACGCCCGCGTCACGCGCCCGCGCCACCGCCTGCGCCCGGTCGGCGACGCCGAGCTTGAGCAGCACGTTCGACACGTGGTTCTGCACCGTCTTCACGCTGATGCCCAGCCGGGCGGCGATGGCCTGGTTGGACTGGCCGGCGGCCATCCGTGCCAGGACGTCGTACTCCCGCTCGGTGAGCTGCGGGAACGGGTTCGAGGCGCCCGCCTCGGAGATCGCGGCGAGCATCCGGTCGGCCACGGCCGAGTCGAAGATCGCCTGGTCGGCGTGGACCGCGCGGACGGCCCGGATGATCTCGTCCGGTTCGGCGTCCTTGAGGAGGTAGCCGCGGGCGCCACTGCGGATCGCCTGCCGGACCATGGCGTGGTCGGAGTGCATCGTGAGCACGAGCACCCGCGCCCGGGCGCCCCGCCGGCGCAACTCGTCGGTGGCCTCCAGGCCGCCCCCACCCGGCATGTGCAGGTCGATGACGGCGACGTCCGGATCGTGGTCGAGCACCGCGGCCACGACGCCGGGCGCGTCGGCGGCCTCGGCGACCACCGTGACCCCCGGCACGCTGTCGAGCAGGCGGCGCAGGCCCATCCGGAACACGTGGTGGTCGTCGGCGATGACGACACGCAGGTCACTCATCCGGCACCCCGGTCGGGAACACCGCGCGCACCCTCGTTCCTCCGCCCGGCCGCGGCCCCAGCTCGAACTGGCCACCCAGTTCCCGGACCCGCCGCCGCATGGATCCCGTCCCCACTCCGGCCACGTACCGCTCGCCGATCCCGCCACCGTCGTCGTCGACCTGGACGGTGAGTCGCGGCCCGCCGGTGAGGCTCACCGTACAGGTGCGCGCGCCCGCGTGCCGGAGCACGTTCGCCACCGCTTCGAGCACCACGAGGTAGGCCGCCTCGGCGACCGCGGGCGGCAGCGCCGCGTCCGCCACACCGTCGTGTCGATGCGCGATCCGCGGCGCGCCGGGCAGCGCGGCGCACCGGTCGAGGTGGTCGCTCACGGCACCGACGAGCCCGAGGTCGGCCACCGCCGCCGGCTGCAGCGCGTCGATGATCCGCCGCACGGCCGTGGCGGCCGAGCGCACCTGGCGGGAGATGAGGTCCAGGTCGGCGGCGAGCGGCCCGTCGTCACCGGCGCCGCGGCGGACGCCGTCGAGCGCCAGCCCGATGCCGGACAGCAGCGGCCCGAGACCGTCGTGCAGGTCGTGCCGGAGGCGCTGGCGCTCGTCCGCCCGGGCGTGCACCGCCCGTTCCTGGGCCGTCCGCAGCTCGGCGGCGAGGCGTACGGCGTGCAGGGCGGAGCCGATGCTGTGCGCCAGTTCGGCGAGCAGCGCGAGGTCGGCGCGGGAGTACTGCTCGCCCGGCGCGCGGGGACCGACGACAAGGGTTCCCACCAGCTCGTTGCGCCACTCCAGCGGCACCTCGACCGAGGGTTCCCCGACCGGCACGCCGACCCGCGCCACCTCGGTGTGCGCGCCGTCGGAGAGCAGCCGGACCGAGACGTACGGGGCGCGCAGGGCACGCGCCACGGCCGTGGCGGTCGTGGCGGGCAGCTCCGACGGGTCGGCCACGGCGGTGAGCTGGCCGCGCAGCGCCGCCAGGGCCTCCAGGGGCTCGTCGCGGTGGCCGAACAGCCATCGGGTGGCCGCCCTTTGCAGCCGCCTGCGCACCGGCTCGGCGACCGCCGCGACGACCGCCGACGCGATGAGCGCGAGCCCGGGGGCGGGTCCGACCGCGGTTCCCAGCAGCGAGACGATGCCGAGGTAGACCGCGAAGATGAGCGTGGTGAGCGCGGCGAGGACCGCCGTCCGCCGGATGAACGGGTCGATGTCGTAGAGCCGGTAGCGGCGTACGGACAGGACGATGGCACCGACCAGCAGCACCGGGATGAGGAAGTAGCCCGTCTGGGCCACCTGGTAGGGCATCAGCCCGCCGGCCAGTTCGATGCCCAGGACGACGGCGACGGCGTACCAGAGGAACTTCATCTGCTGCCGCTGGGTCGGGTCGGCGCGCCGCCACCGCAGCGCCAGGCTCGCGACGGCCGCCAGGACGGCGGCGCCGACGGTGAGCGCCGACGCGGCGGAGAGGACGGGCGCGAACCCGACCGCGAGCGGGTTGGCCGGCGGCGGATCCCCGGCGACCGGCAGCGGACCGGGGCCCAGCGCGCCGTCGAGTGCCGTCACGGCGGTGGCCGCGGCACCCAGCCAGGGCACCCACCGCAGCCTGGCCGCCGGTGGCCGCCCGTCCGGGAAGACCGCGGGCAGCACGGTGAACAGCGGGACGACGAACAACGCCCACAGCCAGAGCTGGACCCAGGCCGTCACCTGCGACCCGGGCCAGCCGGCGGCGACGCCCGCGGCCGTCCAGCCGGCGGCCAGCACGTCGACCGCGCCGGCGGTGCCGGATCCGAGCAGCAACCAGCCCACCGCCCGCCCGGCGCGGCTGCGCCCCAACCACCAGCCCGACGTGGCCAGCAGCAGGCTGTGGCAGATGTTGCCGGCCAGGGTCCAGTTCATCCCCCGGCCGGCCGACGCCCACAGCAGCGCACCGAGGACGACGGCGCCCGCGGCGGCGGCCACGGTGACGGCGGCGGCCGGCGGGTGCCCCCTCTCGCCCCCGACGCCGCTCGTCACCGTGGCCCCACTCATCGGCGCCCTCCGTTCAGTGCGCGGGCTCGGCGGCCGGCGTGGTGCCTCCGCGGCGGGCCGTGCGGACGGCGTCGGCCACCAGCACGAGACCGAAGACCACGTACACCGCGGACAGCGCCAGCGGCATCACGAAGTCCGCGAGCAGGCCGGCGATCAGCATCACGCCCCACAGGCGGTGTCCGGCGAGACGCAGGAACGCCGCACCGGTCACCAGCACGCCGAGCATCATGCCGTAGAAGAGCAGCTCCAACGACATCACCGACTCGGGAAGGTCGCCGCGGCCCAGGATGCCGCCCCAGACGATGGCGGCGACCGTGATGAGCAGCGCGGCGACGGGGCCGAGCGCCATCAGCGCCGCACCGACCCGGCCGGGCAGCCCGGCCCGTTCCCGCACGCGCGCCCACAGCGCCAGGAACGCCAACGGCAGCAGCCCCCAGTACGACTCGATGGTCAACCGGGCCACCCACTGGGGCCACTCCTCCCCGCCGGTCTCGTGGACGTGCCGGACCAGCAGCACGTGCACGGCCGCCATGGCCGCGCACACGACGATCACCAGGCCGACCGTTCCCAACGGCACCCGTGCCAGGCGATGAACCACCGTACGCATCGTGTCTCCCTCCGAGCGATCTGCGGCAAGGCTGTCGCCCGGGCTTCCCGGGAGGCACGGGAGCAGCCTCCCGGCGGGGCCGGGAAGTTCGGCCGGGCGTGGCCGGAGGTGACCGGTACGCCGACCCGGCCCTCCTCCGTCCGGCGCCTCGACCACCATCTCTTCGTGATGCACCTGTGACCTGACGGTCCTTCGCAACTCATCGTCCGAAGTGGTCTGCTGTGGAGCGAAACCCCAGCTCAGGGGCGGTTTCGGTGCAGCGTCACCGGGGCCGGAAACGTTACATCCAAGTTGTTGGATCAATGGTTGGGTGTTGCAACCCAGCCTCACTCGGCAGGAGGCACAGCCGCGTGCGAATGAGACGACCGAGCCGGTTCGCGGCCGTGGCGGCGGGCGTGACGGCGCTCGCCTTCACGGTCTCGACCCCGGCACAGGCGAACGACCACGAGAACCTTCCCGGCGAGCCGACCATCACGCTGCCCATCAACGACAGCGCGGCGGGTGGGACGTACAACCAGGACTTCACCCGGGTGTACGCCAACACCACCCCCGACGGCACCCCGGTCTACATCTACGTGCCGGTCGGCACGCCACTGGACGGCTCGGTGCCCGCCGGTGTCGCCAGCCTCGACCCGCAGTTCGACCACAACCCGGGCGACGAGTTCACCCCCTGCGCCACCGCCACGGCGGCGCAGTTCACCCTCACCCAGGCGCAGATCGACTACGTCGGCGACAAGCTCGCCAACCAGATCGTGGCCGTGGACGAGGAACACTTCGGCCTGATGGACGCGGCCGACCCGGACGAGCCGGCCAGCGACTCCCTCGTGATGGTCCTCTACAACATCCAGGACGAGGCGTACTACGACTGCGCCGTCACCTCGTACACGGCCGGGTACTTCGCGCCCGACTTCATCGAGAGCAACGGCATGAACGTCATCGTCGTCGACGCCCTCGACTGGGCGAACCGGGTGGGTCCGAACGACGCCCCGTGGCGCGACGACGACCCGGCCAACGACCGCCCCGAGCTGTACGAGGGCACCGTCGCCCACGAGTTGGAGCACCTGCTGCACAACTACAGCGACCCGGGCGAGCTCTCCTGGGTCGACGAGGGTCTCGCGGACTTCGCGATCTTCCTCAACGGCCTCGACGCGGGCGGCTCGCACCTGTCGAACCAGCAGGTCTTCTACGAGGAGACGTCGCTGACCCGCTGGGGCGGCACGCTGGCCAACTACGGTGCGGCGTTCACCTACTTCCAGTACCTGTGGGAGCAGGCCGGCGGCAACGGTGACGGGACCTTCACGCCGGACAAGCAGTACGACGCCGCCGGCGGCGACCTGCTCATCAAGATGATCTTCGAGGAGCAGGCCGACGGCATGGTCGGCGTGCAGAACGCCATCAACCGGTTCAACTCGACGACCGGCGCGAACCTGCGCAGCGCCGAGCAGCTGTTCCGGGACTGGTCGGTGGCCGTCTACCTGGACGACGAGGACTCGCCGGTCTACGACATCAAGGCGTTCAACTTCGGCGACCCGGCCGACACGTCCTGGACCATCGACATCGCCGACGACGTGTACTGGGGCGGTCGCGGCAGCTACCAGGGCGCCACGCCGGAGGCCAAGTGGGCCCGGCTGAAGAACCGGCCCGACACCACCGCCGTGCCGTTCGGCATGTCGGTCGAGCGGTTCCGCAACCCCGGCCCGACCGTCGCCCTCGCCTTCGACGGCGACGACGAGACGGTGATCGCCCCGCACACCGGCACGACCCACTGGTACGCCGGCTACGAGAGCCAGTCGGACAACGTCCTCGACGTCGACACCTCCGGCCGGGTCACCTCGCTGGACTTCTGGAGCTGGAACTTCATCGAGGAGGGCTGGGACTACGGCTTCGTCGAGGCCCTGGTGGGCGGCCAGTGGGTGACCGTCCCGCTGCGCGACGACGCCGGGCAGGTCGTCACCACCGACGACAACCCGCACGGCAACAACGAGGAGGGCAACGGCCTGACCGGCACCTCCGGCGGCGAGTACTTCGTGGACGACCCGGTCTACGTGCACCTCACCGCCGACCTGCCGGCCGGCGCCACCGACGTCCGGTTCCGCTACTCGACCGACGCCGCGTACCTCGACACGGGGTGGTTCGTCGACGACGTGCGGGTCAACGGCGCGGACGCCACGCTGTCCTCGCCGGCCGGCGACTGGTTCACCACCACCGGCGCCCAGGACAACAACTGGACCGTCCAGGTCGTCGCGCACTGCGACCTCACGCCGGGCACCACCTCGGCGGGGGAGACGACCGACGGCGCCGGCAACTGGGTCTACCGGTTCACCGGTGACCAGTTCACGGCCAGCGGTCTGAACACGAAGTGCGCCAACGGCAACCAGGACGACTTCGCCGTCCTGATCTCCAACCTGCCGACCGGCGACCTCACGTTCCTCGACGCGGACTACACGTTCGGCGTCCGGAACACCGGCAACGGCCGGTAGCACGACCCGATCCGGCGGGCCCGCACCGACGAACGGTGCGGGCCCGCCGGCCGTTCGCGGGCCCCTTGTTCGATCATGGCGACTGTTAGAGTCTGCCCAGCTCGAGCGCCTGTGGGGGGAGGGGATCGACGTGGCGGTGGCGTTCCGGGACGCGCTGGCCCAACTGCTCAAGGCGCGCTTCCCGGTGCTCTACATCGAGTCGTTCGAGGAGCAGCGGGTCATCGCCGAGGTGTCCGCCGTGGCCCGCGACGCGACGCTGGTCCGTACGCCCCGGGCCGTCTGGACCTGGTCGGTGACGACCGGGCTGGTGCAGCCCGACGGGACCGCCCGCAAGGGCACCACCGAGCCGGCGGACGCGCTCGACGCCGCCCTGCGGATCGACGAGCCGAGCCTGCTCGTCTTCAAGGACCTGCACCCGGCGCACGGCGGCGCTGACCGGCCCGGCAACGCCGGCGTGGTCCGTCGCCTGCGTGACCTGGCGGCGGCGTTCAAGGCCGGCCCGGTGCCGCGGACCCTGCTGCTGGTCTCCCCGGTACTGCAGATCCCGCCCGAGCTGGAGAAGGACGTCACGATCGTCGACTTCCCGCTGCCCACCGAGGCGGAGATCCGGCAGGTGCTGGACGCCATCATCGCCGCCAACTCCGGCAGCGGCCGGATCCGCATGGCCCTGGACGACCTCGGCCGCGAGCGGTTCGCCAAGGCCGCGCTCGGGCTGACCATGCACGAGGCGGAGAACGCCTTCGCCCGCGCGATGGTCAACGACGGCGTGCTCGACGCGCACGACCTCTCGGTGGTGCACGAGGAGAAACGCCAGACGGTCCGCAAGTCCGGGCTGCTGGAGTTCGTCGACGCCGCCGTCGACCTCGCCGACGTCGGCGGGCTGGAGAACCTCAAACGGTGGCTGGCCAAGCGTGACGGCTCGTGGCTCGCCGAGGCCGCCGCGTACGGGCTGCCCGCACCCCGCGGAGTGCTCATCACCGGCGTGCCCGGCTGCGGCAAGTCGCTGACCGCGAAGGCCGTCTCCGCGGCCTGGGGCCTGCCCCTGCTGCGGCTGGACGTCGGCCGCGTCTTCGCCGGGCTGGTCGGGTCCAGCGAGCAGAACATGCGTACCGCGATCCGGACCGCCGAGGCGACCGCGCCCTGCGTGCTCTGGGTCGACGAGATCGAGAAGGGGTTCGCCGACCGCAGCGGCGACTCCGGCACCTCCGCCCGGGTCTTCGGCTCGTTCCTGACCTGGATGCAGGAGAAGACCCGCCCGGTGTTCGTCATCGCGACCGCCAACGACTTCGAGAGGCTTCCCCCCGAACTGCTGCGCAAGGGGCGCTTCGACGAGATCTTCTTCGTCGACCTGCCGACCCGCGTCGAGCGCGCCTCCATCTGGCGGGTCCACCTCACCCGTCGGCTGCGCAACCCGGCCGTCGCCGGTGACCTGGCCGTCGACGACGCGCTCCTCACCGAGCTCGCCGCGTTCAGCGAGGGCTACTCGGGGGCGGAGATCGAGCAGGCGGTCGTCGCCGCGCTCTTCGACGCGTACGCCGAACGGCGTCCCCTGCGCCGCGACGACCTGGTCCGCGCGCTGGCCGCCATGGTGCCGCTCAGCGTCACGCAGGCCGAGCGGATCGACGGCATCCGGTCCTGGGCAGACACCCGCGCCGTCGCCGCGACCGCCGCCGAGGACTGGGACCTGGGTGGACGCCCCGGCGCCGGTGACGGCCGGCCGGGTGCCCCGCCGCAGCGGGGACACGGCGGACGGGCGGTCGAGTTCTAGTGTGTGGATCCACGGGAAGGGGAGGGGGCCGATGAGCGTCTCGCTGATACTCCTGCCGCTGGCGGTGGCCGCCGTGGCCGCCGCACACGGCGCCACCGCCGGGCGGGACGAGGACGGTCGCGTGGTGTGCCAGGTGCAGACCCGGATGCGCGACGAGTCCCTGCTCACCGCCGCGCTGGCCGACACCGCCGCGGTGGTCGCCGCCGACCGGGACGCGATCACCGCGGACTGGGCGGGCGTACGCGCGGTCTTCCAGCGCGGCGACGACGGCATCTGGTCGGCGCACTTCACCGGTGACGTCGACGAGCGGCGTGCCGTCGAGATCGTGGGGGCGGTCGACGCCGCGTACGGGCGGCAGGTCCAGCGCGCCGTGCTCGAACGGCTGCGCGCGCAGGCGCCCGCCGCCGGCCTGCGGCTGGAGTCCGAGGAGGTCACCGAGGACGCGAGCGTACGGCTGGTGTTCGCCGTCGAGGGCCGGTCGTGATGGACGGACAGCCGCGCATCGTCGTCACCGTGAGCAGCGAGGGCGTGGTGAGCGCGGAGACCCGGGGGCTGCTGGGCGACCGGTGCCTCGACTACGTCACCGTGCTTGAGGATCTGCTGGCCGCCCAGACGGTGAGCAGCGCGTACACCGCCGACCACGCCCGGGGCGCGGCGACCGTCCACCGGGAGGAACACGATGTCGAGCGCGCCTGACCACGGCTGGCACCAGCCCGTGCCGGGCCCGTCCGTGACGCTGGGATGGCGGGTCCTGCACAGTTGGTGGCTGCTGCTGCCGTTGCTCGGCTTCGGCTGCCTCGGCGGCTTCGGCTTCCTCTACGTCGGCATCCGCACGCGGCGGGCGGCCTGGTGGGTTCCCGGCATCGTCTACACGGTGCTCGGATGGGGCTCCTTCATCCTGGTCGGCGAGTCCGACCAGGAGAGCGCCGTCAGCGACTGGGCCGTGGGTCTGCTCCTGGCGGTCTGGGCGGGCGGCATCCTGCACGCCGCGCTGATCAACTCGTCCTGGCTGCGGTGGCGGGCCGGTCACCGCCCCTGGTACCAGCAGCCGACCGCCGTGCCGTGGCCGGGCGGTCCGTACCCGCCCGGGACGCTCGCGCCGCCGCCGGGGGCCGCGTTCCCCGCCGGCCCGGCAGCGGTCGCGCCGACCTCCGGCGGGTACGCGCCCGTGTCGCCGGGCTACCCGCCGGTCGGGTCGCCGGCCTATCCGCCGGCCGGGGCCACGAACCCGCCGCCGGCCGACGCGACGTACGCGTACGGCGCGCCGCCGGCGGACCCGACCCTCGCGGCGCACCCCGGCGGCTACTTCGCGGCCGGACCCGTCGCGGCGCCGGTGCCGCCGGCCGCTCCGCCACCCGTGCCGTCGCAGCAGCGTCCCACCAACCCGCTGGACGTCAACGCCGCGGGACCGCACGAGCTGGCGTCGCTGCCCGGCTTCGACGCGGCGCGCGCCGCGCAGGTGGTCGGCGAACGGGAGCGGCGCGGCGGGTTCGGCAGCCTCGCGGAGTTCGCCGCCGCCGCCAACCTCGCCCCGCACGAGTACGCGCGCCTGCGCGACGTCCTGGTCTGCGCACCGCCCGCGCCACCGGCCCCCGGACAGCTCCCGCACGGGCGCGTCCTGGATGTCTGACGGCTCCGCGCGCGCCGCGGGCGGGACCGGCGGGCCTGCGCGCGCCGAAGCCCGGGCGGTAGGGACCGCGCGCGCCGGTGGTCCGGACGACCAGCCCGTGCCCCGTCCCAGCCGGGCGGACACGGTCGCGGTGGCGCGGTTCCTCGCGGCGACCCGCGCGGAGGGCCCCGGCGAGCGGACGGCGATCTGGGTGCAGGGCTGCGACATCCGCTGCCCCGGGTGCTTCAACCCGCACCTGTGGAGTTTCCGGGGCGGTGAGCGCGTGGCCCCCGCGGAGCTGGCCCGCCGCGTGCTCGACGCCGGCACCGAGGGACTGACCCTGCTGGGCGGGGAGCCGTTCGACCAGGCCGCCCCGCTGGCCGCCGTCGCCGCCGCCGTACGCGCCGCGGGCCGCTCGGTGATGACCTTCTCCGGCTACACCCACGCCCAACTGCGGCGTGCGGCCGACGCCGGACGGGACGACGTGGCGGCCCTGCTCGACCAGACGGACCTGCTCGTCGCCGGCCCGTTCCGGCGGGACCTGATCGACACCGCGCGTCCCTGGGTGGGCTCGACCAACCAGGAGTTCGTCCTGCTCGACGACCGTTTCCCACACCTGCTCGACGCGGTGTCCCGCACCCCCGACCGGATCGAGGTCACCGTCGACGCCGCGGGCGGCGTCGCGGTCAACGGCTGGGCCGGTGCCGACGCGCTCGACGCGCTGCTGGCGTCGGTGGGCCGCCCCGAGCCGCGCGGGCCGGGCCGGGCGACCGTGCGGCCGGGCGACGGCGCCTGACGCCGCCGACCGCGCTCGCGCCGCCCTCCACGGCCCGCCGGGCCCCGCCGTGTGGCGGCACGCACGGGGGCAGCGCGCGTCCGGCGAGCGGCATACCCTGTCCCGATGCGACTCGCGCGCCCGGGCGGACTGCTCATCGCGGCGGTCGCCGCCGTGCTCTGGGCGGTCAACATGACCGTCCTGCAACCCCTCACCGAGCCGGGCGCCCCGTGGTCGCAGATCTCGCCGGGGAACAACACCTACTGGGCGCGGGACCTGCGCTTCGCCACGATCGTCGCGGTCGTGGTCGGGTTGGTCGTCGCGGGACGGGGCGACCGGCGCTGGAGCCGTCCGGCCGTGCTGCTCGGTGCGGCCTGGGTGGCCGCCGACCTGGCGGTCGACCGGGCCGACCCGACGGATGTCGCCGCCACCGTGCTCCTCGCCGTGGCCGGCTGCGTCGCGCTCGCCGCGCTCGCCACCGTGCTCGTACGCCGGCACCGCGGCACACCCGTCGCCGCGCCGCGGCGGCGGGTGCTCGCGACGGCCGCCTGCGTGGCCGGCGTGCTGGCGGCGGTGGTCGCGACCATCGAGTCGCCCACCGACCGGGAGCCGGAGCTGAACCCGGCCGCCTTCGCCACCGGTGCTCTGCTGGTCGTGGCGGCCGTCGTGGCCGCGTTGGCGGCGGCGCCCGCGCAGGTGCGGGTCCGATCCTGGCTGGCGCTCGGGTTGTCGGCCGTCGGCGTGCTGGGCGTCGGATGGGTGCGTGCCGTCGAACCCGTGCAACGGACGCTGCCGCAGGTCGCCGTCGGTGCGGTCCTCATCGTCGGGCTGAGTCTGCTGGCGTGGGACTGGCCGGACGGCCGCCCGGACTGGGGCCGCCACCTGCTCGCCGCCATCGCGGGGCTCGTCGGTCCGATGGGGATGGTGCTCGTGGCCGGCCTCGTCACGCTGGTCCTCCGCGTCGGCGCGCCGTTCACGGCGCTGGCCGGCAACCCCGCCATCAACGCCGCCGACTCCGACCTCCTGTACTCCCTCGCCGGACTGCTCGCCGGCCTCGGGATGTCGCTGCTGCTGGCCCGCCCGCCGGCCCTGCGGGACGAGCCTCCCGCCCGCCCCGGCCCGGTGCCGCCGCCCGTCGCGCCGGGAAGCTGAGGGCCGCCCTCCGCCGGATGCGCGGGGTTTCGTCAACCGCCGTCCGCCGGCCCGCCAGGCCCCCGACCGGCGGCGAGCCGAGCTGTCCCTGACCCTGGCCGGCGGCGGCGTCAGCGGGGATCGGTCTCGACCATCGGCGGTTGGTCCGCGTCGGGGCGGACGGCCCGCGCCGTGAGCCGCCAGTACTGCCGGCGCCCCTCGTCGCGGACCACCACGCCGAGCCGGCCCAGTTCGCGGCGCAGCTCCCGGGCGTCCCCGTGGCGGTTCCGCTCGACCGCCCGAGCCCGGGCCCGCAGCAGCGGGTCGGCGCCCGCCGGCAGGCCGGGCAGGTCGGGCACCCAGAGCCGGAACGCGCCGCGGTACGGGTCCTCGTCCGACCACGGCCACCCGTGCGCCCGGAACGCCGACCGCAGCCGGTCGGCGTCCAGGTCGGAGCGTTCCCGGGCCAGTTCGCCGCCGTCCGCGTCGAGCAGCACGAGGTCCCGGCCGTCGAGCAGGACGACCCGGACGTCCCGCCGGGGCACCTCCTGCCGCCGCCCGTCGCACCGCAGGGCGGCCCGCTCGCGGTCGACGGTGACGGTGAGCCGTTCGGCCGTGCCGACCCCGGCCAGCACCAGCCCGGCCACCGCGCCCACCGCCGTCGCGCCGACGGTGACGTGCGGCTCCGGCAGCCGGGACAGCGCCTCGAACAGGCCCTGCAGCGGCGCCCAGGGCAGGTCGGCGACCCAGCCTGCCCCGGCGGCGAGCAGCCAGCCGGCTCCGGCGCCGACCAGCGGGAAGCCGCCCCACATGAGGACGAGTTCCGCCGCCCCGCCGTGGACGGTGGTGCGGGAGTCGGCCGTCATATCAGGCCACCTCGCGCCGCAGCGTACGGATCACACCGACGACGATCGGCACGAGGAGCCACACGAGCAGTGACACCCCCAACCGGGCCCACTGGTCGGCGTCCAACGAGGTGCTGAAGAGCGGCTCCATCGTGCGTCCGGTGTCCAGCCAGCCGGCCGGGCGGTGCAGCGCCGGGACCAGCTCGCCGACGATCGACCACACGGTGGGCAGCAGCAGGTAGGCCACGATGGCGAGCGGCGTGTTGAGCAGCAGCAGGCCGAACCCGGCGCCCATCAGCACGTTGGCGACCTGGAAGACGATCGCGTTCAGCAGCAGCGCCTCGTCGAACTCCCACCGGCCCGCACCGCCGGTCGCGCCGGAGACGAGCGTGCCGATCGCGGCCACCGCGAGGCTGGTCAGCACCGACGCCAGCGCGGCCAGCACGACGGCGGCGAGCTTCGCGACGATCACCCGCTCCCGGCGCGGCACCAGGGCGTACGTGACGAGCGCCGTCCGCTGCGACCACTCGGCGGTGATGGACAGGATGCCCAGCACCGGCAGGAGCAGCCCCACCGGCAGCAGTGACGGCACGAAGAACGAGGCGTACGTCTGGTCCTCGGCGTCGGCGTAGACGAGCTGGAGGGTCACGATGACGGCGGTCGTCAGGCCGATCGTGACCAGCAGCCAGAGTCCGGCGCGGGTGTCGGTGAGCTTGCGCAGCTCCACGCCGGTGAGCCGGAGCAGGGACGGCCGCCGTACGCCCGGGCGGCGACCGGGCTCGACGGTGGTCGCGGCGGGTGCGGTCGTGGTGGTCACTTCCCGGTCTCCTTGGTCGACTCGGCGGTGAGGGTGAGGAAGAGCTGCTCCAGGCGGCCGTCGGCCGGGCGCAGCTCGGCCAGCGCGACGCCCGCGTCCGCGGCGGCCTGCCCGACGGCCTCGGTCTCGGCGGGGACGAGCAGCCCGTCCGCGCTGTCGCGGGCCGCCAGGCCGGCGGCGTCGAGCGCGCGCCGCAGCGCCCCGGTGTCCCGGGCGCGCACCAGGGTGCCGCCGCCGGCGAGCAACTCGCTCTTGTCCCCCTGGGCCACGATCCGGCCGCCCCCGATCACCACCAGCCGGTCCGCGACCGCCTCCACCTCGCGCAGCAGGTGGGAGGAGAGCAGCACGGTGCCGCCCCGGTCGGCGAAGTCGCGCAGCAACCCGCGCATCCAGAAGATCCCCTCCGGGTCGAGCCCGTTCGCCGGCTCGTCGAGGATCAGCACGCGCGGGTCGCCCAGCAGGGCCAGCGCGATGCCGAGCCGTTGCCGCATGCCGAGCGAGTACGCCCGGACCCGCCGCTTCGCCGCCGCCGCGTCGAGCCCGACGAGGTCGAGCTTCGCGGCGACCTCCCGCCGGTCCAGCCCCATGGTCGACGCCGCGACGGCCAGCGCCTCGCGGCCGGTACGCCCGGCGTGCTGGGCGGAGGCGTCCAGCAGCACACCGACCTCGCGTCCCGGGTTGGGCAGGTCGCGGTAGCGCCGCCCGGCCACCGTGGCCCGGCCCGCGGTCGGCGGGGTCAGCCCGCAGATCATCCGCATGGTGGTGGACTTGCCGGCGCCGTTCGGCCCGAGGAACCCGGTCACCGTGCCCGGTTCGCAGCGGAACGACACGTCGTCGACGGCGGCGTGCCGGCCGTAGCGCTTGCTGAGGTGCTCCACGCTGATCATGCCGTTCAGCCTGCGCGCGCCGCCCGGACACCCGCAGCGGCCGGCGGTCGGCGATCGCGCCGACCTTGGTCTACGCGAGGCTCTCGACTTTGGTAGCTGGTTGCCCGCCGCCGGCGCTGCCTAGCATGGGCGCGTGACCAGCGCCGTCGTGCCCGACCATCCCTGGCTGCTGCCCGGGGCGTTGGCCGTGCCCACCGACCAGGTCCACGTGGGCCCGCGGCGCACCACCCGCGACTGGATCGTCGACGGCGTCGCCTTCCTGATCTCCCTGCTCTGGGTCCTGTTCGTGACGGCGGACGCGACCACGCCCGATCCGGAGCTCGCCCCCCGGCTGCCGCACGACTGGATGATCGCGGCGGACGCGCTGATCGGCCTGGCCTGCTGCGTGCTGCTCTGGTTCCGGCGCCGCTGGCCGCTGGGGCTCGCAGTGGCGACCCTGCCGTTGACCGCGTTCTCGATGGCCGGGGCGATTCCGCTGCTGATCCTCTACTTCACCGTGGTGGTGCACCGGCGTACGGCGGTGGCGCTGGCGATCACCGCGGCGGGGTTGTGCACGAACTTCCTCTTCTCCTACCTGCGCCCCGAGCCGGACATGCCGTACTGGGTGTCCACCGTCTGGGGTGTCGTGCTCAGCGTGACGGTGCTGGCCTGGGGGATGTTCGTCCGTGCCCGCCGGCAGCTCGTGGTGTCGCTGCGGGAGCGCGCCGAGCGGGCCGAGGCGGAGCAGCAGTTGCGGGTGGCGCAGGCCCGCCAGCTGGAGCGGACCCGGATCGCGCGGGAGATGCACGACGTGCTGGCGCACCGGATCTCGCTGCTCAGCCTGCACGCCGGTGCGCTGGAGTTCCGGCCCGACGCGCCGCCGGAGGAGGTGGCGAAGGCGGCGGCCGTGATCCGTGGCAGCGCCCACTCGGCGTTGCAGGACCTGCGCGAGGTGATCGGGGTGCTGCGCGCGGAGGGCGGCGGCGAGGAGGACCCGGAGCGCCCGCAGCCCACCCTCGCCGACCTGCCCTCGCTGATCGAGGAGTCGCGGGCGGCGGGTGTCCGGGTCAACGTCGCCGACCTGGTCGGCGCACCGGAGGCGGTGCCCGCGGCGATCGGGCGCAGCGCGTACCGGATCGTGCAGGAGGGGCTGACCAACGCCCGCAAGCACGCGCCGGGCGCGGCGGTCACCGTCGGGGTGGCCGGCGAGCCGGGCGCCGGACTCACCGTCGAGATCCGCAACCGCTGGCCCGTCGGCGGGCCCGCCGACGGGCAGATCCCCGGCACCGGCACCGGCCTGGTCGGCATCACCGAACGGGTGACCCTGGCCGGCGGGCGGCTGGAGTACGGGCGGGACGACAGCGGCGACTTCCGGCTGGCGGCGTGGCTGCCGTGGCCGGCGTGACGGCGCCGGACCCGGCCGGCGCGGACCGGGGGAGCGCCGGGTCGGTGCGCGGCGGGCCGGGTGGCGACGACCGGGTGCCCGGCGGCGAGCCGGTGCGCGTGCTGATCGTCGACGACGACCCGCTGGTCCGGGCCGGGTTGTCGATGATCCTCGGCGGTGTGCCGGACGTGCGGGTGGTGGGGGAGGCCGCCGACGGCGGTGAGGTGCCGGCCGCGGTCGAGGCGGGCCGGCCGGACGTCGTGCTCATGGACATCCGGATGCCCCGGACGGACGGGCTGGCCGCGACCGAGGCGCTGCGGGCGCTGCCCGATCCGCCGGAGGTGCTCGTGCTGACCACGTTCCACGCCGACGAGCAGGTGCTGCGCGCGCTGCGCGCGGGCGCCGCCGGCTTCCTGCTGAAGGACACGCCGCCCGCGGAGATCGTCCGGGCGGTGCGGCGGGTCGCCGCCGGCGAGGCGACGCTGTCGCCCGCCGTGACGCGTACGTTGATCGCGCACGTCACCGGTGCCGCGCCCGCCGCGGCCGGGCCGGACCCGCGCCGCGAGCGGGCACTGCGGCTGCTCGCCGGGCTCAGCGAGCGGGAGCGGGAGGTCGCCGTCGCGCTCGGCCAGGGCCGGACCAACGCCGAGATCGCCGCGGAGCTGCACATGAGCGTGGCCACCGTGAAGGCGTACGTCTCGCGGCTGCTGACCCGGCTCGACCTCAACAACCGGGTGCAGGTGGCGCTGCTCGTGCACGACGCCGGCCTGGTCTGAGCCGCCCCCGCCCGGCCGCCCGCCGCCGTTGAACTTTCGGCCGGCGCCCGCCGTACCACTGGCCGAGGATGCGGGTGCGGCGGACCCGCCGCACCACTGCCGAACTCGTGGGAGGCCTGCCGTGCGTGATGGTGAGCAGTCGACGGATCCCATCGACCAGGTGCTGGGGGAGGTGCCGCTGCCGGCGTCGCTGACCCCCGAGGACGTCCGGCTCGCGGTACGGGCGGTGGTGGTGCACGCCGCGGAGGAGTGGCCGGCCGGCCCGAAGTGCCGCAACGACGGGGCGGCGTTCCCGTGCCGACTGCACCGGTGGGGCCGGCGGGTCCTGCTGGCGCACGGGCTCAACGACCGGCAGGTCGACGCGCTGATCCGGCACGGCAACCCGTTCGTGCACGTGCCGTTCCCGTTCACCGCCACCGGGCCGGTGCGTCCCGACCGGCCGGTGCCCTACCCGGCGCGCGCCGACCGGCCGGCGCCCTACGTGGCCCGCCGTCCCGTCGACGGCGCCGGCGGTCCGCCCGCCCGCAGTCAGGCCCCCCGGGTCGTGCCGCCCGGCGTACGCCCGGTGGTGCCCGCCGGCTCCGGCCGGCCGGTGGCTCCCCCCGCCACCGCGCCGCGCTGGCCCCGGGCGAGCTGAGCGGTCCCCCTGCCGGCCCGGGGCAGGACGCCGGCCCGGCGCGGGTGGCACCCGCGCCGGGCCGGCGTCGCACCGGTGAGGGGCCGGCGTCAGCGCACCCCGCAGTCGGGCGCCGACCAGCTCGTCCCGTTCGGGATGCCGTCGCTGTTGTTCTCCCGGCGTGAGTCCACGTGCACGTGGTCGTCGTGGTCGGGGTAGCCGGGGCCGAAGATCCCGCTGAAGCCGTTGCCACGTGCGGTGCGGGCCACGTCGCAGAGTGACGACGTGCGGGACACCACGTCGGCGGCGGTGCCGTAGAGGTGCTGGCTGTCCGACGCCCCGCCCACCTGGTCGTTGCAGGTGTGGCTGCGGAAGCCGCTGGTGACGTAGAGCGGCTTGTCGCCGAGTTTGCGGCGCAGCGCCTCCAGCTTCCACATGGTGTGCAGCGCGTTCTGCCGGGTCTGGCTGGCCGAGAGCGGGCCCCCGCTCCACCCGCCCCGGCCGCAGCCGTCGTCCAGTTCGCTGTAGCTGAAGTGCCGCGGCGTGCAGTCGTTGTCCTGGAGGTCGTAGAGCTTCGCGTACGTCTCCGGGCCGGCGATGCCGTCCACCTTCAGCCCGTACGCCTGCTGGAAGCGGCGGACGGCGGCGGCGGTCTTCGGGCCGAAGATGCCGTCGGTCTCGACGATGCCCCGGTTGCCGGCCCAGCCGGCGACACGGACCTGCAACTCGCGGACATCGGCACCGGACCGCCCCTGGTAGAGGTTGCGGGTCCACGTGTAGCAGCCGTCGGCATGGGCCGCTGGCGCGGCGACCACCGCGGCGATCGCGGCGCCCGGCAGGGCCAGGGCAACGGCGACGGCAGCACGCTTCAGGGTGTTTACGCGCACAGAAGTCCTCCCGATAGGAGCGTGAATGGGGTGGCCTTCAGGACATCGACCAGGACGTCCCGCGATTTCCACCCTGACACCTGTCGGGCCGCTTGGTGGCGATAAACGAGAATCGTCCTCGTGATTTGCGATTGCTGAGTATTAGCTGCGAATCGAGCTGATTCGTGAAACAGCCACTCGTGGATCCCGTGCCACGAGTGGCGCGAAAACGCACCGAACGTCGCGAACAGTGCGACCGAGGGTGATGTTCCCGGGGCCGGGGGAGCCGGTAACGTCAGCGCGGGTCGGACGCGGGGGAGGTGGACGTGGCGCGGGGAGGCGTCTTCTGCGTCGAGGGTCAGTGGCACCGCGACCTCAACGAGCGCGGTTCGGTGCTGCCCACGCTGGAACTGCTCGAACGGCTGGGCAAGATCCGCTTCATCCACAAGGACGCGGCCACGCGGGACGAGCTGTTCTACTTCCTCGACCGCTGGCTGCTCAAGCAGTACGCCGACCACCGGGTCGGCTTCTTCGCCATGCACGGTGAGCCGAGCCGGCTCTGCCTCACCGACTGGAACTCCGTCGAACTCTCCGACGTCGCCGAACTGATGGCCGGCCGGTGCGAGGGGCGGCGCCTCTACTTCGGCAGCTGCTCGGTGCTGCGCGCCTCCGACGCCGTCCTGCGGGAATTCCTCGACGTCACCGGAGCGGCTCTGATCTGCGGTTTCACCCGCGACGTGGACTGGGTGGAATCGGCGGCGTTCGAAACCGTGCTGCTCGACGTGCTCGCCAACGGGCAGCGGCACAACGCCGCGGAACTGCGGATGGGATCCGCGCACTGGGCGCCACTCGCGTCGTACCTGGGCTTCCGCGTCATCTATGCCAACGGCCGCGCCTGGCGGCCGGCCGTACGGCCCCGGGTGCCGACCCAGCAGGCGGTCGACCGGGCCGCCCCGCGGCCCCACTGACGAGGGCCGGCGGCCCGGCCCGCGCCGTGCCTGGTAGAAACGAGCCGTGGCACGCAGCATCGCGACGAACACCCGGGTCGACCGTGACGGCCTGATCGAGTTCCTCCGGCCCCGGCACCGCGTCGTGCTGATGACCACCCGGGCCGACGGGCGGCCCCAGTCCTCGCCCGTCACGGCCGGCGTCGACACCGCCGGCCGGCTGGTGATCTCGACCTATCCCGAGCGGGCCAAGGTAACCAACGTGCGCCGCGACCCGCGGGTCTCCGCCTGCGTGCTCTCCGACGAGTGGAACGGGCCGTGGGTGCAGATCGACGGCACGGCCGAGGTGCTGGACCTGCCCGACGCGCTCGAACCGCTGGTCGAGTACTTCCGCTGCATCTCCGGTGAGCACCCCGACTGGGACGAGTACCGCGCCGCCATGGTGCGGCAGGGCAAGTCGCTGATCCGCGTGACCATCGACAGCTGGGGCCCCATCGCCACCGGCGGCTTCCCCGCCCGCCTCGCCGACTGAGGCCACGGCCCTCCGGGCCCGTTCAGTAGGCCACCGTGAAGCGCGTGTTCTCGTGCCGCGGGTTCTCGATCTCGTCGACGATCGCCACCGCCAGGTCCTCGTACGTGAGCACCGACCGGCCCTGCGCGTCGGTGACCGGCTGGTCCGTGCCCGTGCGGTAGTGCCCGGTCCGCTCGCCCGGATGGAACTCCAGCGGCGGCGGGGAGACGTAGGTCCAGGTCACCCCGTCCGCCTGGGTGCGGTAGTAGTCGAGGGCGTCGGCCTGGCCCTGCGCCGAGTCCCGGTACGCCTCGGGGAAGTCCGGCTCGTCCAGGTAGCGCGTCCCCTTCGGGGTGAGCAGCGTCGACCCGCCGCCCAGGTGGATGATCCGGGGCGCGTCCGGCATCCCCCGCAGCGTGGTGACCAGCGTCCGCGCGGCGTCGAGCCAGAGCCCCCGCTCGCCCCCGCCGATCGCCACCACCAGCACGTCCGCCTCCGGGGCCAGCTCCCGGACGCTGCGGTCGCTGGTGGCGTCGCCGGTCACCACCCGCACGCCGTCGGGCAGGTAGGAGGTGGCCTCGGGCCGGCGGACCGCCGCGATGACCCGGTGCCCCCGGTCGACCGCCTCCGCGGTGACCCGGGAGCCGGCGGTGCCACCCGCGCCGAACACCACGATGCTGCTCATGGCATCAGGCTATTGACCGGCCCGGCCGGCCGGTGGGCGTTACCCGAAGAAGCCGACGGCCTCAGTCGACCAGCGCCGAGTAGACGAGCTGGCGGAGCTGCGGCCGGATCGGATGGGTGCTGGAGGGCATCAGCTGGGTGAAGAAGAGGGCGGTGATCTCCTCGACCGGGTCGATCCAGAACGCCGTGCTCGCCACGCCGCCCCAGTAGTACTCGCCGACGCTGCTCGGCACCCGGCTGGGGATCGGGTCCTGGACCACCGCGAAGCCGAGCCCGAAGCCCACCCCGTCGAAGATGCTCTCGGCGAACCCGCCGGTGGAGAGGGCGCCCAGGTCCTGGCCGCCGGGCAGGTGGTTGCGGGTCATGAAGCGCACCGTGCGCGAGCCGAGCAGGCGTACGCCGTCCAGCTCGCCGCCGCGCAGCAGCATCTGGGTGAACCGGTGGTAGTCGGCGGCGGAGCAGATGAGGCCGCCACCGCCGGAGAGGAAGGTCGGCTTCTGGTGCGCCAGGGCGCCGAGCTGGTCGTACCGCATGGCCTGACCCGTTCGCGGGTCGGGCGCGTACAGCGCCGCGAGGCGGGACGTCGCCTCGCTGTCGACGTACCAGTGGGTGTCGGTCATGCCGAGCGGCCGGAAGATCCGGTCGGCGAGGAAGGCGTCCAGGCTCTGGCCGGAGACCACCTCGACGAGTCGGCCCAGCACGTCGGTGGCGACGGAGTAGCCCCAGGCCGTGCCGGGCTGGAAGAGCAGCGGCAGCCGGGCGATGGCCGCGCAGGCGCCGGCCAGGTCGACGTCCGCCGGCGGGTAGAGGTCGTACCCGGCGGCCCGGTAGAGCCCGTCGACCACCGAGGTCTGCATGAAGCCGTACGTGAGGCCGGCCGTGTGGGTGAGCAGGTGCCACACCCGGATCGGCTCGACGGCCGGCACCGTGTACGGCTTGAGCGTCGAGCCCTTGGCGTAGACGCGGACGTCGGCGAACTCGGGCAGCCACCGGCTGATCTCGTCGGTCAGCTCGAAGCGGCCCTCCTCCCAGAGCATCATGGCCGCCACCGAGGTGACCGGCTTGGTCATCGAGTAGATCCGCCACAGCGTGTCCGGCTCGACGGGGAGCCCCGCCTCCCGGTCCCGCAGCCCGTACGTCGCGGAGTGGACCACCTCCCCGCGCCGGGTCACGACCGCCTGCCAGCCGGCGAGCCGGCCGTCGTCGACGTACCTGCCGAAGTGCTCGTCGATCCGCGCCAGGCGCGCCGGGTCGAAGCCGATCTGGTCCGGGTCGATGCTCCGCGCCACACTCACGCCGCCGAACGTACTAGCCGCCCCGTGGGGCGGGGAAGAGGCGCCGCCCACACCTGTCGGTGCCCGCTTGTAGCCTGGCCCGATGCCGGAGCCGACCGAGGACGCCACCTTCCGCCACGAGGACTGGTACGGCGAGGAGCTGGGCGACCGGCACTTCGTCCGCTGCTCGTTCTTCCACGTCGACCTCACCGAGGCCACGAGCCAGGGTGCGATCTTCGACGGGTGCACGTTCGGCAACGTGCGGTTCAACGCCTCCCGGCACACCGACTCGGCCTTCACCCGCTGCACCTTCCAGCGGTGCAACCTCTTCGAGGCCGAGTTCACCGGCTGCAAGCTGGTCGGCAGCACCTTCGCCCAGTGCGACCTGCGGCCGTTGACGGTCGCCGGTGGGGACTGGTCGTTCGTCGCCCTGCCCGGCGCCGACCTGCGCGGCGTGCGGATCACCGACGTGCGGATGCGGGAGGTCGACCTCACGGGCGCCGACCTGACCGGCGCCACCGTGACCGGTGTCGACCTGTCCGCCGCGCAGCTGCACAGCTCCCGGCTCTCGAAGGCGGACCTGCGGGGCAGCGACCTGACGGCGCTCGACCCCACGGTGGTGGAGCGGGCCCGCGCGGTGATCGACGCGGAGCAGGCGGTCGTGATCGCCCAGGCGCTCGGCTTCGAGATCCGCTGAAAACCCGACCGCCGCTGTCAGGTTTTCCTGGCAGGGTGGCCGGCATGGCATGGTGGTCAGACCTTGTGGCAGAGGAACCAGAGTTCGCCGAACGGGTGCGCGCCCGGTTCGCGGTGCGCAAGCACGGGACCATGGCGACGCTTCGCCGGGACGGCTCCCCGCGGATCAGCGGCACCGAGTTCGACTTCGACGACGGGGACCTGCGGCTGGGCAGCATGGCCGGCGCGGTCAAGGCCCTGGACCTGCGTCGCGACCCCCGGGTGGCCCTGCACTGCCCGACCGAGGACGCCCCGGCCGACGACCCGTCCGCGTGGGACGGCGACGCGAAGATCAGCGGGATCGCCCACGAGGAGCCGCCGGGCGAGGACGGCTCGCACCGGTTCCGCATCGAGTTGACCGAGGTCGTGCTGACCCGTGTCGGCGACCCGCCCGACCACCTCGTGATCGAGAGCTGGCATCCGGGTCGCGGCCTGCGCCGCCGCCAACGGCGCTGACCCGCCCGGCCCCCACCCCCGGCCCCCCACTCCCGGCCCCCGCCCCGCCCCGGCTCGGCGGGCTCCGCGGGCTCGGCGGGCTCCCGCGTTGATCATGAAGTTGTCGTCGGTCTGCGTCCGATTTGTCGGCAGTAACTTCATGATCGACGCGAGGGGTCGGGGGGCGGGCTGGGCCAGGCCAGATTTCGCTTTCGACCGATGTCCGCTACCTTGCCGTACCAGACCGGGTGGGTGGACCGTCCCGGTGTGCGACGCGGCCACACCGCCCGGCGTGCCGTGGGCGGTCTGTCGCGCCGGCCCAGAGGCCGGCGGGGAGCGGAGGGTCGGTGGCGGAGGAGGACCTGCCCCGGGCGGGCACGGGTGCGTCCGGCCGGCGGGCCGCGCGCCGGGGATCCGGCGGGCCACGCCGGCACCGCTCCGCCGAAGGGCACCCGGCCGGGGCGCGACGCGCGTTCCGTCGCCACGCCCTCGCGTCCGACGTGCTGGCCCCGGTCCGCCGCCACCGGTGGGTGGTCGCGGGGGTGGCCCTGCTCGCCTGCCTCACCGCCCTGGTGTCGTACGTCGCCACCCGGCCGGAGCCCCAGGCCGCGCCGCCGCCCGGCGGTGCGCCCGCCGGGGCGGGCCGGCCGAGCGGCTACCCGGCGATCGAGGCGAACCGGACCGGCACCGACCCGGCGAGCCCGGGGCTCCGGCCCCGGCAACGGCCGCCGTCCCCGTCGCCGAGCCCGTCCGTCACCACGCGTACGCCCGCGGAGCCCCCGCTGCTCACCGTCACGCGGGCGGACATCCCGGCCGAGGTGGACCTCACCGCCGTGGGCACCCGGGACTGGATGCACTGGGGGCTGCACGGGGGCGACTCGACGGACCGCAAGCGCGGTGGCTCCGGCGAGATCGTCGACCAGGGCGGCAGCGGTGCCCGCCGGGGCTGGGACGGCAACCAGGAACTGTTCAGCTGGCGGGACGGCACCTCGGAGCGGGCGGTCGACCGTACCGCGAACGGCGTCTACACCTGCGGCGCCGGCACCGGCTTCGCGCTGGCCGTTTCGGCCGACGGCGAGCTGCGGACGGTGCGGCTGTACGCCGGGCTCTGGATGGCCCGGGGCCGGTTGGAGGCGCGCCTGTCGGTCGGCGGGCCGACCACGACCCTCCGCATGGAGGACCCGCACACGAGCCGGAGCGCCGAGTTCACGCTGCGCTTCCGTGCTCCGAAGGGCGCGCGACTGCTCGTCACCTGGACGGCCGAGGAGGTGTTCACTCCGGACTGCGGCAACGTCGGCCTCCAGGCGGTCGCCCTGCGGTGACCCCGCCGGCCGCGGCGGCGACCGTGACGCCGCTGCCGGGCACCCCCGGCGATCAGCGCCCCCGGACCGGTGGCCGGGGGTAGCGTGGGCACATCGACCGTCGAGGATCGGAAGGGAGCCGCGCGATGACCGCTGGGGAGCAGGTGCTGGACAGCCCCGCGAGCTGGGTCGCCGAGCACATCCACCGGTACGTCGCCACGGACGGGGCCGAGGGCCACGAGTGGCGGCCGGGTGTGTTCACGCTGCTGCTCACCACCCGGGGCCGCCGCAGCGGCGCCCTGCGCCGTACCGCCCTCATCTACGGCCGCGACGGCGACGACTACCTGGTCGTCGCCTCGCAGGGCGGCGCGCCGCGGCACCCGGCCTGGTACCTCAACCTCCTGGCCGATCCCCGGGCCGAGGTGCAGGTCGGCGCGGAGCGGTTCACGGCCCGCGCCCGCACCGCCACGCCCGAGGAGAAGCCCCGGATGTGGGAGACGATGGCGAAGATCTGGCCGGCGTACGACGACTACCAGGCCCGCACCGACCGGGAGATCCCGGTGGTCGTGCTGGAACGTGTCTGACGGGACAGTTTGTCCGTCACTCCGCACCGGCGGCGACGTAGCTTTCTGCTGTCCCGGTCCGACCGTCCCGTGTGGAGGATTGTGCAGTGAGCAGCAGTACCGTGCACCGCGTCCGTCCCGACGCGCCGACCGGTGCCGCCGAGGCGCCCGGCGACCTGCTCCGGGAGATCCCGATGCCGCCGTACGTCACCGGCGAGGACGCCCAGTTCGCGGTCCGGGCCGTGGTGGTGCACGCGCCCCGGAGCTGGTCCGGCGGGACCGTCTGCCGCAACGACGCCAACCCGCACCCCTGCCGCCTGCACCGTTGGGGCGCCCGGGTGCTGGCGCTGCGCGGGTTGGCCGACGCCGACATCGCCGCTCTCATCGAGCGCGGCGACCCGGCGGCACCGCTGCCCCCGCGACCCGGCGCCCGACCGGCGGGCTCCCGGCCGTGACGGCCGGGAGCCCCGGGGCGGTCAGCAGGCGATCGGCTTGACCCAGGAGCACTCCAGCCCCTCGGGCGCCGCTGGTGCCGCGGGGGCCACGGGCGGCGCCACCCGCGCCGTACGCGCGCTCGCCTCGCTGTGCGTGGCGAGCGCGATGGCGATCTGGTCCTCCAGCCCCTTCACGGAGGAGGCCAGGTAGTTGTTCAACAGGATCGAGAAGGCCAGCACCCGGCCGTCGGCGTCGGTGACGTAGCCGGAGAGGCCCGACACCCCGGTGAGGCTGCCGGTCTTGGCGTGCACGTTCCCCGCGGCCGGCGTTCCCTGCATCCGGCTGCGCAGGGTCCCGCCCACGAAGCGCTCGGCCTGCCCGGCGATCGGCAGGGCCGCGTACCACGCGTCGAACCAGGGCTCGGAACGCACGGCGGTGAGCAGGTCGACGAACTCGCCGGCGGGGATGAGGTTGCGCCGGGAGAGGCCGGAGCCGTCCCGCTGCCGCAGCGTGCCGGTGTCCATGCCCGCGCCGGCGACGTACCCGGCGATGGCCGAGAGCCCGGCCGACCAGGTGCCGGACCCGCGGGCCACCGCGCCGATCTCCTTGGTGAGCACCTCGGCGTGGCCGTTGTTGGAGAGCTTGAGGAACGGCACCATCAGCTCGGCCAGCGGCATCGAGTCGTGGCGGGCCACGGCGGTCGCCCCGGACGGGGTGGGTCGGCCGAGCACCGTCGCGCCGAGCACCCGTACGCCGTGCCGCTTCAGCGCGGCCCGGAAGACGTCGGCCGCGTAGCCGGTCGGCTCCCAGACCGTCACCCAGTCGCTGGCCGGCTCGTCGCCCACCGCGATCTGGCCGGTCACGACGACCGTGTTGCCGCCGTGCTCGCGCTCGAAGGAGATCGACGTCTCCCCGTCGGCGACGGTGGTCGCCCGGTTGTCGAAGCGCAGGTAGCTGGTCGGCGGGGTGGTGGTGAGCACGGGTGCGGCGCCGGCCCGGCCGGGCGCGGCGTGGACGATCACCGTGCCGGCGTCGTAGTCGGTGTCCGGCGCGACGGTCAGGGCGGAGACCTGTGCGGCGTAGTACCAGGGCTCGTCGTCCCAGGTCCAGTCCGGCCCGAGACGGGTGCTGTCGTAGCGGGTGTCGTCCGCGACCAGGTTGCCGGTCACCACCCGTACGCCGGAGGCGGCCACCTGTGCGGCGAGCGCGTCGTAGTCGGCGGCCAGCATGGTCGGGTCGCCGCCGCCGCGCAGGTAGAGGTTGCCGGAGACGACGCCCGCCCGGCGCTTGCCGCTGGTCCGTACGTCGGTCGTGAACCGGTGGTCCGGCCCGAGCAGCGCCATGGCGGCCGTGGAGGTGAGCAGCTTCGTGTTGGAGGCGGGCACCAGCCGCCGGTCGCCGTTGCGGTCGTAGAGCGTCTGGCCGGTGGCCACGTCGGCGACGACCACCGACGCCTGCGCGCCGTCCAGCCGGGCGTCGGCGAGGATCGCGTCGAGGGTCGCGTTCAGCCGGGTGACGGAGGGTGGTGGGGCCTCGGCGGTCGCGCCGGGGGCGCCGGCGGTGGCCGCGACGGCGACCATCGCGACCAGCGCGAGCGTCCGGGGGAAGAGACGACGATGCATGCGCCGATGCTGTCACGAAGATTATCGCCGGGAAAGGTCTCTGGCCGAAGGTTTCCGCCATGAGTCCGCGGGCGCCGGGCAGTCCGAGCACCGTGAGCGAGCCGGTCCGTGGGGACTGTGAGCGGCGGAACGCCGCACCGGGGGCAGAGGCGCGCCCGCCCGGTTGTTGCACCTGGCATGGACGCCCGCTCGGTCGACGTGGTGGTGGTCGGCGCCGGTCAGGCCGGCCTCTCCGCCGGCTACCACCTGCGCAGGGCCGGTTTCACCCCCGGAACCGGGTTCGTGATCCTGGACGCCGACGACGGACCCGGCGGCGCGTGGCGGCACCGGTGGCCGACGCTGACCGTGGACCGGGTCCACGGCTTCCACGACCTGCCCGCCATGCCGTTTCCCGCCGCCGCGCCGGACCGGCCGGCGGCCGAGGTGGTCAGCGACTACTTCGCCGCGTACGAGCGGGAGTTCGGGCTTGCCGTGGAGCGTCCGGTCCGTGTCGAGGCGGTCCGTTCGCTGCCCGACGGCCGGCTGGACGTCCGCACCGACCGCGGCCGGTGGACGGCGCGCGCCCTGATCAACGCGACCGGCACCTGGAGCCGGCCGTTCTGGCCCCACTACCCGGGCCGGTCCTCGTTCCGCGGCCGGCAACTGCACACCGCCGACTACCGGGGGCCGGACGAGTTCGCCGGACGGCGCGTGGTGGTGGTCGGGGCCGGCACGTCGGCCGTCCAACTGCTCGGCGAGATCTCCCCGGTCGCCGCCGACACCACCTGGGTCAGCCGGCGCCCGCCCGACTTCCGCGAGATCGAGTTCACCCCGGAGCACGGCCGGGCCGCGGTCGCCCTCGTCGAGGCCCGGGTGCGGGCCGGTCGCCCGCCGGCCAGCGTCGTCGGGGTGACCGGACTCCCGGTCACCCCGGAGGTCCGAAGGCTCCGCGAGCAGGGTGTGCTCGAGCGGTTACCCATGTTCGACCGAATCACGCCCGACGGCGTCGCCTGGGCCGACGGCCGCTTCGTCGCCGCCGACACGATCCTCTGGTGCACCGGCTTCCGGGCCGCGCTCGACCACCTCGCCCCGCTGAAGCTGCGCGGGCCGGGCGGCGGAATCGTGATGGACGGTACGCGGGTGGTCGCCGACGAGCGGATTCACCTGATCGGGTACGGGCCGTCCGCGAGCACCGTCGGCGCCAACCGGGCCGGACGCGCGGCGGTGCGGGAAATCCGCGCGCTGCTCACGCGGGCCGCCGTCCTCGACTGATCGGGCTCTATTTGACGGATCGCCCGGAGGGGGGCACCGTAGGCGGTGAGGGGGCCCTTTCACCTGCCCCGACGCGGCGACGACAACGGATGTCGCCCGATCGCCTCCCACGTGTACCCCGGACGCGGGCCGATCACCGGTCTGCGCCGTTCCGACCGCGATCCGAGAGAAGCCACGAGGAGTTCCACCATGCTCACCATGACCGACAACGCCGTCCTGGTCATCCGTGACCTGGCCAACCAGCAGGACGTCGGCGAGGACGGCGGGGTGCGTATCGCCGCCGACGCCTCCGCGGGCTCGCTCACCGTCGAGCTGGTCGCGGGCCCGACGCAGGGGGACCACGTGGTGGACAACCAGGGCGCGCGGATCTTCCTGGACGCCGACGCCGCGGAGATCCTCGGCGACGCCTCGGTCGACGCGACCGTCGACGACCAGGGCATCGTGCAGTTCGGCTTCACCGAGAAGCAGTGACCCGGCGGGGCGCGCCCCACGGGGCGCCGCCCCCCGGCTCCTAACCCGCCCGCCGGGCGTCCCCGCCGCGTGACGGCCGGGACGACCGGCGGCGTTCCGCCGTGTTCACACCGTTCCACTGCGGCCGGCCGTCCGGGCCTGCGTACCGCAGGTCCGTCAGCACCTGCGCCAGGTGGTGGGACGTGCTCCACGCCGTCCAGGCGCTGGCCGAGCCCGCGCCGGCGACCCGGCGTGCCCGGCGCAGGATCTCGTGGTCGCCCCAGGAGAACGCCGCCCCGGCGACGGGCCAGTGCGGCGCGGAGACGAGGGTGCGGCACAGGTCCGCCACCCGGTCGTCGCCCCGGCCACCCCGCCGCGACCAGCGGTACACCCACCAGGCGCCGTCGGTGGTGTAGCACATCGTGGGCAGCCGGTCGCCCGGCTGCCCGGCACCGCCCTGGGCCGACCCGACGCCGTAGTCCCCGTAGCCCACGTCGCGGTCGGCGACGCGCTCCCACAGCTGCCAGTCCCAGCGTTCCAGCCGGACGGGTTCGTCGGTGGGCAGCCGGGCCAGGGTCGGCGGCAGGCCGCCCGACGCCACGGTCACCGACCGCCAGGCGTACCGGCGTGACCAGTCCAGCAGCCGCCGGATGCGCCACTCGGCCTCCCGCAGGTCGGCGGGGCAGCACACGTCGCCCGCGTCGACGAGGAGGTCGCACTGCTCCGGCGCCGTCCGGGTGAACCGCCAGATCCGCTCCACGGCCGCGGTCGTCGCGTCCGGGCCCGAGCGGTCCCGCCGGGTGCGCAGGCGGATCACCGCCCGCCGCGCGTACGCCCGGGCCGCCGCCCCGTGCGCGACCAGCCGTCGGTCGCTCTCGCCGAGACCCACGACCGGCACCAGCGGTACGCCCCAGCGCACCAGCTCGGTCTCGCGGGCGTCGGGCAGCCGGCTCACGTCGACGGCGGGGACGAGTCCCGAGGGAAGCCGGGCGAGAGCGTCCGGTACGGACGCGTCGAGGATGTCGATGTCGAGGATCGGCGCGACCAGCGGGGCGACGGTGACGTCGAGATGACCCAACGCCTCCAGCTCGCCCCGCCGACAGGCGAGGATGGGGCGGTAGACCGGTTCCGCCGCCCGACCCCCGTGGGCGGGCTCCATAGTTCAATGTAGGCGGACGGGTCGCGCGGTGACAGGGCCACGCGGTCCGACGAGGGACGCCGGCAGGCCCACCGCCGGTCGGGCGGTGGGCCGCGGACGCCGCTCAGTCGTCGTCGCCGTGCCGGTCGTCGTCATCGTCATCGTCATCGTCGTGCGAGCCGTCGTGGCGCCCGTCGTCGTCACCGTCGTCGTCGGCGGCCTCCCGCTCCGCGCGGAGCACGGCACCGCTGTCCCGGTCGACGTCGATGTCGTGTTCCACGTCCCCGGACACGATCTCGACACTCCACACCGGACGGCCGTGCTCCTGCTCGGCCTCGATCTCGACGATGCGTCCGCCACCGGCCTTCGCGAGGGCGATCTCGCCGGCCCGCTGCGGGTCGATCCGCGACTCGCCGGCCGGTCCGGTGCTCCCCGACGGCGTACCGCCGGTGGAGGAGGAGCCGCCCGGCGTCGCGGCGGTGGTGCTGTCGTCCGGCGCCGGGGCCGTGGTGCTGTCGTCGGGCGTCGGCGCCGTGGTGCTGCCGCCCGGCGTCGGCGCCGTGGTGGCCGCGACGAGGGCGGCGCCGGGGGACCGTCCGTCGTCGGCCACGGCGACGCCCATCGCCACCCCCGCCACGGCCAGGACGGCCACGCCGCCGGCCGACGCAAGGATCATCGAACTACGCCTCATGATGTCCACCTCTCCTCGGTTCCTGCCATCGAGGATCGGTCCACGGCGGATAGGGCCGCGCTGCCCGAAGGCTAAGGCCGGGTTAAGCGTCCGGGGCCTGCGCCGGGAGCGTCGCGGTGGCGCCCGGCCGGGCCGGCGGCGGGCCGAGCAGGACCCGCACCTCCGCCCCGCCGCCCGGCGCCGTACGCAGCTCCAGCCGCCCGCCCGCGGCCTGCGCGGCGCGGCGGACGATGTCCAGGCCCAGTCCCGTCGAGCCGGCCGCGCTCGCGCCCCGGCGGACCGCGTCGGCCGGCAGGCCGGGGCCCCGGTCGGCCACGGTCAGCACCGTCTGCCCGCCCTCGCGGGCGAGCCGCACGCTGAACGCGGTGCCGTCCGGCGTGTGCGCGAAGACGTTGCCGAGCAGCGCGTCCACGGCGGCCGTCAGCTCGTCGGCCGGTACGCCGACCGGCATCGGGCCGGGCGCCAGGTCGAGGGTCACGGACCGCCCGGTGTCCTCGGCCAGCACCGACCAGAAGGCCACCCGGTCGCCGACGACCTCGGCCGCGTCCGCGCCCGCCGGGCCGGCGGCGGGGGTCTGCCGCCACCGGGCCTGCCGGATCAGCCCGGTGACGGCCCGTTCGAGGCCGTCCACGGCACCGGTGATCCGGGCCGCGTCCTCCGGGTCGCGCAGCGACTCCGCCTCCAGGCGCAGCGCGGTCAACGGCGTCCGCAGCCGGTGCGACAGGTCGGCCACCTGTTCGCGTTCCTGCACCAGCAGCTCCTGGATGCGGCCGGCCAGGTGGTTCAGCGCGCGGGCCACCTCCCGCAGCTCGGGCGGCCCGGAGGGGGTGACCCGGGCGTCCAACTCGGCGTTGGCGAGCCGGTGCGAGACCGCCGACAGCGCGCCGATCGGCCGGACCAGGGTGCGGGCCAGCCGGTCGGCGACCACCAGGCCGATGAGCACCAGCAGGAACCCGAGCAGCGCCAGCACGAGCCACGCCCGGGTGACCCCCGCCGTGAGCTGGTCGCGCGGCACGCCGACGCGGATCACGCCCGTGCCGTCCGGTCGGCCCTGCACGGCGATGACCACCTCCCGCCCGGACGCCGACTCGCCGGTCAGGCTCTGGCCACGGGCGGCGAGCGCGACGGCCGGGGTGCGGGGCACGGGCGTACCGAGGACCGTCCCGTCGGGCAGGTACACGCTCACCGGCCGGCCCGACTCGGCGGCGAGCTGTTCGACGGTGAGGCGGATGGTCGCCTCGTCGGCGGTCCCGACCACCGGCACGAGGCTCTGCGCGTCGGCCGTGGCCCGGACCGTCGCGCGGTCCTCGGCGACGGTGCGCACCAGCAGCGCCAGCGGCACCAGGAACGCGAGCAGGATGAGGACGCTGACGGCGGCGACCAGCAGCGCCAGCCGAGCCCTCATCCGGCGGCCCGGGGCGGCTCCAGCCGGACGCCGACCCCGCGCACGGTGTGCAGGTAGCGCGGCTCCTGGGCGCTCTCGCCGAGCTTGCGCCGCAGCCACGACAGGTGGACGTCGACCGTCTTGTCGGCACCGCCGTACGGGATCTGCCAGACCTCGGTGAGCAACTCGCGCTTGGTGACCACCTGGCCGGGACGGGCCGCGAGGTGGTGCAGCAGGTCGAACTCGCGCGGCGTGAGGTCGACCGGCGTGCCGTCCAGGGTCACCTGCCGGGACCGGGGGTCGACGCGCAGGCCGCCCACGACGAGCGGCGGGTCGGCCGCCCCGGTGGCGCCCGGCGCGCGGCGCAGGACCGCCCGGGCGCGGGCGTCGAGCTGCGCCGCCGTGAACGGCTTGACCACGTAGTCGTCGGCGCCCGCGTCGAGCACCCGCACGATCTCCGCCTCGTCGTCCCGGGCGGTGGCCACGATGACCGGCACGGAGCTGACGGCGCGCAGCATCCGCAGCAGCTCCCGACCGTCCAGATCGGGCAGCCCGAGGTCGAGCACGACGAGGTCGGGCCGGTCGTCGAGCGCGTCGCGGAGGCCGGCCATGGCGGTCGAGGCGGCGGCCACCGCGTGCCCGCGCTCCCGCAGCGCCCGGATCAGCGGGGTCCGGATGGCGAGGTCGTCCTCGATGAGCAGCAGGCGGGCCACCTTTCGCAGGCTAGCCGCTGCGCGGGCCGTCGCGGCAGACCGTTAACCCTCCCTTAGCGTCCCGATGTGCCCGCGCCAACGTCCGGTCGGGCACACTCGCGACATGCGCCGCCGTTGGCTCCTCGTGTCGATCGGGTGGTTGGCGACCGCCGCGGTCGCCACCCTCATCGGGCTCGGCGCGATCCGCCTGGTGGGGGAGAGCATCACCGGGACGCCGGGCGGGGTGCGCGGCGAGGACGAGATCGCGCGTGCCCTCGCCGCCGACCCGCCACCGTCCTCGCCCACCGGGGCGCCGGCGGCGACGGCCGCACCGGCCACCGCGACACCGCCGGCCGCGTCACCGCCGGCCGGCGCGCGGCGCAGCTTCGCCACGGCAGGTGGAACGGCGGTCGCCGAGTGCACGCCCGAGGGGATCCGGCTGGTCTCGTGGTCGCCGGCCCAGGGCTTCCGGGCGCGCGACGCCGACCGGGGCCCCGACGACGACGTCGAGGTCCGCTTCGAGGGCGCCGCCGGACGGTACGAGCTGAAACTGCGCTGCCTCGGCGGGGAACCGGTCGCCGTGGAGGACGACTGAGCTGCGGCGGGCCAGGATAGGTGAACTGACCTCGCGGTATCGAGGAATGTCCATGATCGGACAGGGCTCCGACTGGTTGACCCCGCGAACGCCGATCTAGGTTCGATGACAGAGGGTGCGATCGCCGCTGATCCCCTGTTGCCCCAGACCGCCTCATCGCTGGCCGGCCGGGCCGGTCAGCAGGGAGAGGACCCCACCATGCCCAGCTCGAGATCCCGGCGGCTGTCGGCGGCCCAGCCTGCCCCGGAGGAGGGCGATGCCGTCCGCGCCGACGACGAGGTGACCACCTGCGCGGGTGTCGGCCTGCCGGCGACCGCGCGGGTGCTCTTCGCCGTGGTCAACGCCAACGGCACGCTGGTCCGGGGGCTCGGCGTCGCCACCGCCGACCGTCTCGCCACCGGGATGTACCAGGTGATCTTCGACCAGGACGTGTCGGCGGCCGGTTACGTCGGCACTCTCGGACTCCCCGGCAGCACCGGCGTCGCGCCGGCCGGCGTGATCTCGGTGGCCGGCCGCACCGGCATCCCGAACGGGGTCTTCGTCGAGACCTTCACCAGCGACGGCACCGCCGCGGACCGGCCGTTCCACCTCGCCGTGCTGGCCTGAGCGGGCGCGGCGCAGACGAGCGCACGGCGCCGCCCGACCGTGGTCGGAGCGTCGCCGCGCTCTGGCCGTCTCCCACCACCGCAGCCGTTCGGCGGTACGACAGCGGGGACCTGGCTCGACCGGCGAACCGCGCCGGTCGGAGGGTCGATCCCCGTTCCGTCCGGAACCAAACCTCGATGAAGTGGCGAATTCCACCATCTGCGAGTCCCGGGTTGCGCGGCACGCGAACGGGTATGGGCAGCGGCATGGAGCATTTCACGATCGCGACCGTCGCCGAGAAGAGCCCGGACTTCCGGCGTGTGCTGTGGACCGGCAGGCACACCCAGTTGGTGATCATGACGATCCCGCCGGGCGGTGAGATCGGCGAAGAGGTGCACGAGGACATCGACCAGATCCTGACCTTCGTGAGCGGCACCGGCGAGGCCCGCGTGGCGGGGGAGAAGCGGGAGGTCGTCCAGGGCGACCTCGTGGTCGTGCCCGCCGGCACGAAGCACAACTTCGTCAACACCGGCCCCAACCCGCTGGTGCTCTACACCGTCTACGGCCCGCCGGAGCACGCCGACCAGGCGGTGCACCGGACGAAGGAGGAGGCGGACGCCGCGGAGGAGGCCGGCGAGGACGAGCCGCCTGCCTGACGGGGACCGCCCCGGCCGTTGGATCCCGGTCGACCGGGGTACCCGGCGTGGGTGGAGCAGCCGGCGATCTCCGACTACGGATTCCTCTCCGACTGCCGCTCGGGCGCGTTGGTGAGCCGGGACGGCTCGGTCGACTGGTGGTGCCCGGACCGCTTCGACGGGTCCGCCGTGTTCGCGCGGCTGCTCGGGCCCGACGCCGGGCACTTCCAGCTGGGCCCGGTCGGCGCCGGCGGGGCCGGGCACCGGGTGGAACGCGCGTACCACCCGGACACCCTGGTGCTGCGCACCGTGCACCACACGCCCGAGGGGAGCGTGGCGGTCACCGACGCGCTGGCCGCGGAGGTCGGCGCCCGTGCGCACGAGCTCGGCATGAACTCCCCGGGCGTGCTGATCCGGGTCGTCGAAGGGCTGAGCGGCCGGGTCCGGATGGGGCTGGACTTCGTGCCCCGCCCCGAACACGGCCTGCTCACCCCGTACCTGTACGACCAGCCGGACGGCAGCGTGCTGGCCACCGCCGGCCCGGTGGCCCTGGTGCTCGGCGCCCGGGGGCTGCCGCTGCGGGCCGGCCGGGACAGCGTGCGGCAGGAGTTCGAGGTCTCCGCCGGCCAGGTCGTCGGCTTCCACCTGGCGTACGGGGGGACCTACGGCGAGCCGCCGGTGCGGGTGGACCCGCTGACCACGCTGGCCGAGACGATCCAGGCGTGGGAGGCGTACCGGGAGACGCACACGTACCCGGGGCGGTACCCGGAGCTGGTCCGCCCCAGCGCGACCGTGCTCACCGGCCTGACGTACGCCCGCAGCGGCGCCGTGGCGGCGGCGCTGACCACCTCGCTGCCCGAGAAGCTCGGGGGCGACCGCAACTACGACTACCGGTACTCCTGGCTGCGCGACTTCGCCATGACCATGCGGGCGCTCTGGGTGGCGGCGTGCCCGCACGAGGCGTCCCGCCTCTTCGCCTGGGTGACCCGCTCCATCGGCCGCATCGGCGACGAGCCGGTGCCGGTCGTGTTCGGCCTGGAGGGGGAGCGGGACCTCACCGAGCACGTCTGCCCGCACATGCCCGGCTACGGCGGGAGCCTGCCGGTACGCGTCGGCAACGACGCCTGGCGGCAGCGACAGCTCGACGTGCCGGGCGAGGTCCTTGCCGCGGTCTGGCGGCTGCGCGACTACCTCGGGGACACCTTCGACGAGGAACTGCGGGAGATGGTGCTCGGCCTCACCGAGCAGGTGGCCTGCACGTGGCACCTGCCCGACCGGGGCATGTGGGAGACCCGGGAGGACGAGCGGCACTACCTGTCGTCGAAGGTGCTCTGCTGGACGGCCATGGACCGGGCCGTGCTGCTGGCCGACCGGCTGGGTGCGCAGGCCGACCCACGGCGCTGGGCGGTGATCCGTGACGAGATCCGCGACACCGTGCTCCGCGAGGGCTGGAACGAGCGGATCGGCGCCTTCACCGGCGCGTTCGGCTCCGCCGAGCTGGACGCCTCGGCCCTGTTCCTGCCGATCACGCACTTCCTGCCGGCCACCGACCCCCGGATGCGTTCGACCATCGCCGTCGTCGAGCGCGAACTGGGCACCGAGGACGGCCTGGTCCGGCGCTGGAACACCGACCCGGCCGGCTTCCTGCTCTGCTCGTTCTGGCTGGTGGAGTGCCTGGCGATGACCGGCCAGCGGCGGCGGGCCGCGGAGCTGTTCGAGCGGGTCGCGGGCCACGCCAACGACGTCGGCTTGTTCAGCGAGCAGGTCGACCTGGGCACGGGCGCCCAACTGGGCAACACCCCGCAGGCCCTGTCGCACATCGGGCTGATCAACGCGGCCTGGCGGCTGACCGACCCCAACTGGTACTGACCGTCGACGTCAGGGCAGCACCGGCACGCGGGACACGTCCACGGTCTGCGGGTACTTCAGGCCCGTGCCGGTGTTGAGCACCACCACCCGCTCCCCGGCCCGGATCCAGCCGCCGGCCCGCAGGTGCCGGGCGGCCGTCAGGCAGGCCGCCCCCTCCGGGCAGAGCAGCAGCCCCTCCCGCGCCGCGAAGTCCCGCAGGTCGGCCACGATCTCCTCGTCGGACACGGCCACGGCGGTGCCGGCGCTGGAGCGCAGCGCGGCCAGGATCAGTTCGTCGCCGAGCGGGGCCGGCACGGTGATGCCGAACGCCACGGTGCGCGCGTCCTCCCACGGCTGGGCGCGCTCCTCGCCGGCGGCGAAGGCCCGCACGATCGGCGCGCACCCGGTGGACTGCACGGCCACGAGCCGGGGCGTCCGGTCCTCGATCCAGCCCAGCTCGCGCAGCTCCTCCAGCGCCTTGTGGATGCCGATGAGCCCGACACCGCCACCGGTCGGATAGATGATGACGTCGGGCACCTGCCACCCGAGCTGCTCGACGATCTCGTACCCCATGGTCTTCTTGCCCTCGAGCCGGTACGGCTCGCGCAGCGTGCCGGCGTCGAAGACCGCGCCGCCGGACGCGGCGACCAGGTCGGCCACCCGCCGGCCGGCGTCGCTGATGAGCCCGTCGACGAGGCGCAGGTCGGCGCCCGCGGCCACACACTCGCGGCGGCAGATGACCGGGGCGTCCAGCGGCATGACGATGGTGGCGCCGAGCCCGGCGCGCGCCGCGTACGTCGCCCAGGCCGCGCCGGCGTTGCCGTTGGTGGGCATGGCGATCCGCTCCACGCCCAGCTCGCGGGCACGGCTCACCCCCACCGCGGCGCCCCGGGCCTTGAACGAGCCGGTCGGGGTGAGCCCCTCGTCCTTCACGATGAGGTCGGGAATGCCGATCTCCGCGCCGTACGCGGGCGCCCGCAGCAGCGGCGTCCACCCCTCGCCGAGGCTGGTGACGTGCCGGGGGTCGGCCACCGGCAGCAGCTCCCGGTAGCGCCAGAGGTCCGCCGGGCGCAGCGGGAACCGCTCCGGTGTGACCGCCCGGGCCACGGCGGCGAGGTCGTACCGGGCCAGCAGGGGCGAGCCGCAGTCGCAGAGGTTCTGGGGGCGGTCCGCGGGACGGTCCTGGCCGCAGCGGGGGCATTCCAGGTGGGTCAGGTACACGTCGCTCCTCGCCGTCAGGTCGCGTCGATGCTCAACCAGCGCCGGCTGCGCCGTCCCGGCTCGTAGGGGGAGTCGAGCCGTTTCGCCACCACCCCCGGCAGCCCCTGCTCGCGGCCGGTGCGCAGGGCCTCGGCGCCCGTGCCGGGGAACCACGGCGGAGTCTGCCAGCGCGGGCCGGTCAGCGCCAGACCGTCGAGCAGTTCCCGGCGCTGGGCGTACGGCAGCTCCACACAGGTGACGCCCTCCAGCCAGAGGAGGTCGAAGATGAGGTACTGCGCGCCCTGCGGCACGCGACTTCCGCTGGTGGCCGGGGCCGGGCGCACCCGCCCGGCGCCGTCGATGCGGACCAGCACGCCGTCGAGCACCGCCTCGGTGGGCGCCATCGCCTCGGCCAGGTCGCGCAGCCAGGCGTACGACCCGGTCACCTCCTCGTCGTCCTCGGCGAGCAGCCGCAGCCGCCCGCCCGAGACGTACGCCACCGCGCGGGTTCCGTCCCAGCGCAGCTCGTAACCCCACTCGGCCTGGTCGCGGGGGAGACGCGCGGCGGGCGTCGGACGCATGGGGCGGACCAGGTCCGGCATGCTCGTCCAGCCCTCCGGCGGCGGGTCCATCCGCCGGACCATCCAGTCCCGGCCCTCCTTGCCGCCGGTGGCGAACAGCACGTAGCGACCGGAGGTCCGCTCCCCGTCGAGCACCACGATGACCTCGTCGTCGCGCCACTTCTCGCAGCGGTACGTCCCCCGGTCGTGGATCGTCATGGTGCCGCCGCCGTACTCGCCGGCCGGGATCTCGCCGTGGAAGTCGAGGTACTCCATCGGGTGGTCCTCGGTGTGCACGGCGAGATGGTTGCGGCCCGTGTCCCGGGGCAGCCCGCGCGGCACCGCCCAGGAGGCCAGCACCCCGTCGCGCTCCAGGCGCAGGTCCCAGTGCAGGCTGCGGGCGTGGTGCTGCTGGATGACGAACCGTCCGGCGGCACGTCCGCCGCGCCGGCGCGCGGGCTTCTCCGGCACGGGCTCGGGGGTGCGGGCCGCGTTCCGCCGGCGTCGGTACTCCTCAAGCCGGTCCGCCACACCCGCATTCTCCGGCAACCGGGCCGGTCGCGCTGGCCGGCGCGGAGTGCCGGGTTCCGCCGCATGCGGGGGGTGCGGGCGGGTAGAACGGTCGTCATGGACCACGAGGACCAGCCCACCGTCCTGCTCCCGGGCGAGGTGCGGATGCCCCTGCTCGGTTTCGGCACGTGGCGGGCGACCGGCAAGGCGGGGTACGACGCCGTGCTGGCCGCGCTCGACGCCGGCTACCGGCACATCGACACCGCCACGATGTACGGCAACGAGAACGAGGTCGGCCAGGCGCTCAAGGAGAGCGGACTGCGTCGTGAGGACGTCTTCATCACCACGAAGCTGCCGCCGCAGCGGGTGGGCCAGGAGCGCGCGACGCTGGAGGCGAGTCTGCGGGCGCTCGACACCGACTACGTGGACCTGTGGTTGATCCACTGGCCGCCCACCTCGGCGGAGGACAGCATCCCGGTGTGGCGGGAGTTCCTGGCGGCCCGGGACGAGAACCTGACGCGGGCGGTGGGGGTGAGCAACTACAGCACGTCGCAGATCGACGAGCTCATCCAGGCCACCGAGGAGAACCCGGCGGTCAACCAGATCCCGTGGAGTCCGTTCCTGTACGACCGGCAGCGGCACGCCGAGCACCGGGACCGCGGCGTGGTGCTGGAGGGCTACAGCCCGCTCTCGACCAGCGACCTGTCCCACCCCGTGCTGGCCCGGGTGGCCGCCGCGCACGACGTGTCCCCGGCCCAGGTGGTGCTCCGCTGGCACATCGACCACGAGATCGTGGTGATCCCGAAGAGCGTGACCCCGGAGCGCATCCAGGCCAACGCCGACGTGTTCCGCTTCTCGCTCACGGCCGAGGAGATGCGCGACATCGACGCGCTCGGCTCGACCTGACCGGCGTCTGCCAATTTCCTTCAGCCGAGCGAGCGGTGATGAAGGGTATCGACATAGACGTACGTGAGGATGTAGCGTGCCGCCATCACGTACGTCGATGCGTCGTGACCCCTCCGCCTCGCTGAAGGAGCGCCATGGCCACGTCCCGACCCCTCCGTCTGCGCCGCCGGGGCCTGCTCGGTGTCCCGGCCCTGGTGGCCGCCGCGGTGACCGGCGCCACCCTCCGACCCGCCCCGGCCGCCGCCGCCCCCGCGGACGACGCGCCGAAGGCCGAGTGCCTGGCCGACCTGCTCGGCGGTGCCTGATGGCCACCATTCCCTGGCTCGTGGACGTGCTCCGGTCCGCGGGCGTCCAGGTCGTCGTCGAGGGGGACTGGCTCAACCGGATGCGTCCGGGCGACTTCAACCCGATCGGCGTGCTCTGGCACCACACGGCGTCGACCTCCAGCGCCACGAACCCGCACCCGGCGCTGAACATCTGCATCAACGGCCGCTCGGACCTGCCCGGTCCGCTCTGCCAGGCCCTCGTCGACTACCACGGTGTCTTCCACGTCATCTCGGCCGGACGCTGCAACCACGCCGGCGTGAGCCGGGGCAGCGGACCGATCCCGGCCGGTGACGGCAACACGCTGATGATCGGCTGGGAGATCGACTACAACGGCGTGTCCCAGGAGATGACGACGGCGCAGTACGACGCCTCGATCGCCGCCACCGCGGCCGTGCTCACCCGGCTGGGCCGGGACGCCAGCCACGCGCGGGGGCACCGGGAGACCAGCACCACCGGCAAGATCGACCCTTCCTTCATCGACCTGGACGTCATGCGCGCCGACGTGGCGGCGAAGATGGCCGGTGGGGGCGGCGCCTGGTCGTCCGTCGTGGACAACACGACCGCCGGTCGCTTCAGCGCCAGCGGGAACTGGGGTGTCTCCTCGTACTCCGGGCAGCGCTACGGCGCCGACTACCGGTACGCCGACCCGGTCGCCGCCAGCGACCCCGCCTGGTACCGCTTCGACGTGCCCGCCGCCGGCAACTACCGCGTCGACGCCTGGTGGCCGGCCAACGCCGGCTACAACAGCGCCACCCCCTACATCGTCGCCACGACCACCGGCAACCGCACGGTCTACGTCGACCAGCGGGTCACCGGTGGGCAGTGGCGCACCCTCGGCACGTTCGCGCTGCCCGCCGGGGACGCGAACCGGGTGGCGGTGAGCCGGTGGAGTTCCGCCGGCGGCCTGGTCATCGCCGACGCGGTCCGCCTGACCCGGGTCTGAGCGCGCCCCGAGCCGCCGTGGCGCGTCCCGGTGCGGGCGGCACGGGGTGACGGGCGCGGAGGGTGCGGCCCTGGTGCCGCACCCTCCGCGCGGGGTCCGGACGCGACCGGGACGGGGGTCGCGTCCGCTGACCGCGCGGGGGTGCGTCCGGAAGGCGCACCCCCGCGCGGGTCTCAGGCCGCGGCGCAGGGCACCCCGTTGAGCGTGAAGCTCGTCGGCGAGGCGTACGCCCCGCTCAGCGTGCCCTGGTAGCCGAAGCTGGCGCTGCCGCCCGGCGCGATCGTGCCGTTCCAACTCAGGTTCCGCGCGGTCACCGTGGAGCCGCTCTGGCTCACCGTCGCGTTCCAGGAGTTCGTGACCTGTTGCCCGGCGGGCAGTTGGTAGGTCAGCGTCCAGCCGTTGACCGTGCCGGACCCGGTGTTGGTGATCCGCACGTCGGCGGTGAAGCCGGTGTTCCAGGAGTTCGGCGTGTAGGTGACGGCGCAGCCCGTGCCCGGCGGCGGCGTGGTCGGCGGCGGGGTGCCGCCCCCGTTCACGGCCGCCGAGAATGAGGTCACCGCGAGGCCGACGCCGCCCTGCCACGGCTCGAAACCGGCCTGGATGCTGGTCAGGTACCACGAGTTCGTGATGGCCCCGCGGTTGCGGACGTCGGTGATGAAGTCGAGCACGCTGAAGTTCAGGCTGGTGATCGGGGACGGCGCCACGTACGAGATGACGTTGTTGGAGCCGTTGCTGCCCCGCCAGACCTCCCAGGTGCGTCCCGCGAGGGTGGCGGTGCCGACCGGGGAGCCGATCGGCTGGATCGGCCCCTGGCGGTTGAGCCAGATCATGATCTCCATCTGGTTCACGCCGTCGGTCTTCGGCGTCGGGTCGAGCCAGATGTCGTACGACGCGTTGTAGATGGCGCCGCTCACGTACCGGTAGGTGATGCTGCTCGTGGCACTGCTGATCTGGCTCACCTGGATCGGCAGGTTGGTGCCGGGGGAGCAGTTCGTGTAGTGGCAGCCCAGGTAGACCGAGGGGTACGCGGTCGGCGCGCCGTTGGTCGGGTTGCTGCCGTTCTGGGTGGTGATCTCGAAGCCGGTGTCGGTGACGTTGATGCACTGCTGGGCGCTCGTGCCCCAGCGGTTGTTCTGCACGACGTAGCGGTTGCCGATGACGGTCGAGCCGTACTGCTCGCAGATCTGGGTGTCGGCGGAGGCGTTCCCGCCCAGGGCCACGGCGACGAGGGAGCCGCTGACCAGCAGGCCGGTGGCCGCCAGGGCCCGAAGTAGACGTCTCATGCTGCTCCTTGGGGGTGGGCGCCTGCCCTGGGCGCCGGACGAGGTACGGGAGCGCTCCCACGCAGAGAACACATTTACATCCGTGAAACAGTGGCGCAACCGCTCGACGGAAAGGGGCGGAAAGTCAGGTTTTGCGCCTGGTGGCCTCGTCCGGGCCGGTCACCGGCCGGCGCTCCCCACCCGTCCGCCCGGCGGCTCGGCCGTACCCGTGCGTCAGCGCCGGGCGACCCAGGTGGCAGACCGGATCCACCCGAGCGAGGGCGCCGGGCGGCCCGGGCGACGGGGCGTCGTCGCCGCCCGACCGGGGCGGGAAAGCCCCCGGGAGCGTTCCCGTGGGCCGATCGGGCCTGGTGTGCGCTGATTGCACCGAGTAGTGTCCTGTATCCGACGCGTGCCGAAACCCCTCCCGGAGGCGTACCGCACCATGCGTGGCTCCCCCCTGCGCATCCTCATCGTCGGCGCGGGCATCGCCGGCCTCGCCGTGGCCCGGGCACTGCGGCTGGCGGGCTTCCGCCCCGACGTCACCGAGAAGCTGCCACCGGGAGAGTCCCACGAGACCGGCCTCTACCTGCCCGGCAACGCCGCCCGGGCGCTGCACCGGCTGGACCTGCACGATCCGGTCCGGCGCCTCGGGCACGTGGTGCACCGGCAGCGCTTCCTCGACGCCGCCGGCGAGCCGCTCTGCGAGGTCGACCTCGACGCGCTGTGGGCCGGCGTCGGGGAGTGCCGGGCCCTGCCCCGCGCCGAGCTGCACCGGGTGCTGCTCACCGGTGCCGGCGGGGCCGTCCGGCACGGCGCCGAGGTGCGCACGCTCGACCTCCTGCCCACCAGCGTCGGGGTGACCTTCGTCGACGGCACCGCCGCCGAGTACGACCTGGTGATCGGCGCCGACGGGCCCCGCTCGTCGGTGCGGACGCTCGCCGCGCTCGGCGGCCCGCCCCGGCCGGCCGGTCAGGTCGTCTACCGCACCGTGCTCCGCGACGGACCGCCCGTCACCGAGTGGACCGCCCTGCTCGGCCAGCGCTCCGGGTTCCTCGTCGTGCCGATCGGCGCCGGGCGGCTGCACTGCTACGCCGACGAGGCCGGCACGGAGGCGCCCGCCGACCCGGTGGCCCGCCTGCGCGAGGTCTTCGGCTCCTACGGAGGGCCGGTGCCGGAGCTGCTGGACGCCGTCGAGTGGGTGAACGTCGGCATCACCGACGAGGTGGAGCTGGGCCGCTGGTACCGGGGGCGGGTGCTGCTCGTCGGCGACGCCGCGCACGCCACCGCCCCGACGCTCTCCCAGGGCGCCGCCATGGCGCTGGAGGACGCCGTGGTACTCGCCGAGGCGCTCACCGGCGCCGGCAGCGTCGAGGCGGCCCTCGTGGCGTACGAGAGCCGCCGCCGTCCGCGTACGCGATGGGTCCGGGACCGGACCCGCGACCGCAACCGGACCCGGGACGTCCCGCCGGCGCTGCGCGACCCGCTGCTGCGCGGACGCGGCGACCGGATCTTCGGGGACCACTACCGGCTGTTGCTCGGTCCGCTGTGAGCGCCGGCGGGCGCGGCCGATGATCGTAGCTGGCCACCCCACGCGGCACCCCCACCTGCCGGGGACTATCCTCCTTGCGGATGACGGCTCGCCAGTTTCAGCGCGTGCCGAGCGAAACAACCGAGAACCGGAGGCCACTCGTGACCACCGTCGCACCCAAGCCGGTCGTGACCCGGCCCTGGCCGGTCCGAGAACCGGTCAAGGGGTCGGCCATCGCGCGGCTGCTGCGGACCACGGACGCGAAGCAGATCGGGATCATGTACATGGTCACCGCGTTCGCGTTCTTCATGATCGGTGGCCTGATGGCCCTGATCATGCGGGCCGAGCTGGCCCGGCCGGGGCTGCAGTTCCTGTCGCCGGAGCAGTACAACCAGCTCTTCACCATGCACGGCACGATCATGCTGTTGTTCTTCGCGACGCCGATCGTGTTCGCCTTCGCCAACTACATCGTGCCGATCCAGATCGGCGCGCCCGACGTGTCGTTCCCCCGGCTGAACAGCTTCGCCTACTGGCTGTACCTGTTCGGCGGCACGATGGCGACCGCGGGCTTCATCACCCCCGGTGGCGCCGCCGACTTCGGCTGGTTCGCGTACACGCCGCTGAGCAGCGTCGAGCACTCCCCGGGCGTCGGCGCCAACATGTGGGTCATGGGCCTCGCCATCTCCGGTCTGGGCACGATCCTCGGCGCGGTCAACATGATCACCACGATCCTGACGCTGCGCGCCCCCGGCATGACGATGTTCCGGATGCCGATCTTCACCTGGAACATCCTGGTCACCAGCCTCCTGGTGATCCTGGTCTTTCCGCTGCTGGCCGCCGCGCTGTTCGCGCTCGCCGCCGACCGCCTGATCGGCGCCCACGTGTACGACCCGGCGACCGGCGGGCCGATGCTGTGGCAGCACCTTTTCTGGTTCTTCGGCCACCCCGAGGTGTACATCGTCGCGCTGCCGTTCTTCGGCATCATCAGCGAGATCATCCCGGTCTTCTCCCGCAAGCCGATCTTCGGCTACAAGGGTCTCGTGGCCGCGACCCTCGCCATCGCCGCGCTGTCGATGAGCGTGTGGGCGCACCACATGTTCGCCACCGGCCAGGTCCTGCTTCCGTTCTTCAGCTTCCTGAGCTTCCTCATCGCCGTGCCCACCGGTATGAAGTTCTTCAACTGGATCGGCACGATGTGGCGGGGCCAGGTCAGCTTCGAGTCGCCGATGCTGTGGTCCATCGGCTTCCTCGTGACGTTCCTCTTCGGCGGCCTCACCGGCGTCCTGCTGGCCAGCCCGCCGCTGGACTTCCACGTCTCGGACTCGTACTTCGTGGTGGCGCACTTCCACTACGTGCTCTTCGGCACCATCGTGTTCGCGGTGTTCGCCGGCATCTACTTCTGGTTCCCGAAGATGTTCGGCCGGATGCTCGACGAGCGGCTCGCCAAGGTGCACTTCTGGCTCACCATGATCGGCTTCCACACCACGTTCCTGGTGCAGCACTGGCTGGGCAACGAGGGCATGCCGCGGCGGTACGCCGACTACCAGGCGATCGACGGCTTCACCACGCTGAACACGGTCTCCACGATCGGCGCCTTCATCACCGGTATCTCGACGCTCCCGTTCATCTACAACTGCTGGAAGTCGTACAAGACCGGTCCGGTGGTCGAGGTCAACGACCCGTGGGGCCACGGCAACTCGCTCGAGTGGGCCACCAGCTGCCCGCCGCCGCTGCGCAACTTCGACCGGATGCCCCGGATCCGCTCCGAGCGGCCGGCGTTCGACATGAAGTTCCCGGAGCTGGCCGCCGGCCAGACCCTCGCCGGGCCGCCGGAGGGCGGTGCCAAGCCGCTGACCAGCGAGTCCGACGGCGGGGCCCGCTACACCGAGGACACCGCCACCAACATCGACCGCGCCTGACCGCTCGGCTCGACGACACCCACGACGGGCGTCGCCCCCGGACCATCCGGGAGCGGCGCCCGTCGCCGTTGCCCAGGCCGTACGGGTGACGCGCGCCGCGGTCGGAAGCCCGGAGCGATGTCGGCGGGCCGGGCCGCCGGTGACCGCCCGCCGTACACGGCCGGGGCCGGGAGGAAGGTCGGCGGCCCGTGCCCGTGATGCTCGCCGTGCACGGCCGGGGACCGGGGAGGGGCGATCGGCGCGGCGGGCACGGACACGCTCGGCGTGGCGGTGGCGCGCCGCGGGCGTGGCTCGGTGATCTCCACCGCCCGCAGCGGCGGGTGCGATGGTGGTCCGCTCTTCGGCGTCGGCGGGGGTGCCGCGACGCCGGGGATCACGCCGAACCCGCCCCGCCCGGCCGGGCCGGGCCGGGCGGGCGGAGCGGGTCGGGTCGGGTCGGGTCAGTGGGTGACGGTGGCGAGTTCCGGCTCGGCGAGCGCGTCGGCGGCCGCCCGGCGGCGGCGCAGCTCGACCGGGAGCACCGCGAGCGCCACGAGCGCGCCGATCGCCCCGGTGACCGCGAAGCCCCACGCGGGCGCCGACGCGTCGATGACGGCGCCGGCGAGCGGGGCGCCGACCGCGATGCCGACGGTGACCGCCGAACCGTGCAGCCCCATCGCCTCACCGCGTACCTGGGCGGGCGCGAGCCGGCTGACCGCGTCCGCCGTCGCGGCGATGGTGGGGGCGCACAGCGCGCCGGCGGGGATCATCGCGAGGCAGAGCAGCCACCAGTGCGACCCGCCGAGACCGACCGGGATCGTGCAGACGGCCAGCGCGGCCATCAGCGCCAGCGGCGGGACGGGGCGGTGCGTGGCACCGTACGCGAAGCCGCCCACCAGCGAGGCCACGGCCCACATGGCGAGCACCACACCCGTCCAGCCGGCCTCGCCGCTCTCCCGGAGCACGGCGACCACGGCCACGTCGGTGCCGCCGAGGACCAGGGTGGCGGCGAGGCTGACCGCCAGCACGGCGACCAGCCGTCCGGTCACCCACTCGCGCCGGGACACGTGCCGCGCGGGTGCCGCCGCCTCGTCCCGGCTGTCGGCCGTCGGAGGGTTGAGCAGCCAGAACGCCACCCCGGCGGCGACGATGCCGGCGCCGACCAGGTAGAGGGTGTGCCGCGCCGAGATCGCCGTGGCCAGGGCCACCGCCAGCGACGGGCCGACCATGAACGACAGCTCGACCGACATCGAGTCCAGCGCGTACGCGGGACGGCGTCGGTCCGTGGGCGCCAGCGCGGCGATGGACTGCCGCACCACGGAGAAGATCGGCAGGGCGAGCGAGCCCGCGACGAAGGCGGCCGGGAGCAGCAGCTCGTAGGAGAGCGAGGGCGCGGTCGACCAGAAGACCGCCTCGACGATCCCGGTCATGACGAGCACCGGCCGCAGGCCGCGCCGGTCGATGAGCCGGCCGAGCAGCGGGCCGCCGATCGCCGCGCCGACCGTCACGGCCGCGCCGACGAGGCCCGCGGCGCCGTAGCCGCGGCCGAGGTCCTGGACCACGTAGAAGGTCAGCGTCACCCCGGTCGCCGTGAGCGGGATGCGGGCGAGCACCGCCACGACCAGCAGCGACCGGAGTCCGGGCAGGGCGAGCGCCTCCCGGTAAGGCTTCAGATTCACGACGGTCCGTACCTCCGGCGCCATCCTCGCCGCCGGTGGGGCGACCGCCAACCAATTATCGGATCATGCGGTCCTGATCACAGGCGCCCCGCGCAGCGTCACGCCCGCGCCCTCCATGGACCGCAGCGCCACGTCGGTGGTCGCCGGCGCGACGGCCGCCGTGAGGTCCAGCAGCACGGTGGTGGCGAAGCCCTCCCGCGCGGCGTCCAGCGCCGTGGCGCGGACGCAGTGGTCGGTCGCGATACCGACGAGTTCCACCCGGTCCACGTCGTGGCGGCGCAGCCAGTCGGCCAGGCACTCGCCGTCGGCGGCGTGCCCCTCGAAGCCGGAGTACGCCGCCGCGTGCTCGCCCTTGTGGAAGATCTCCTCGATCCGCTCGGTCGCCAGGGCCGGGTGGAACTCCGAGCCCGGGGTGCCCACGACGCAGTGCCGGGGCCACGAGTCCACGAAGTCCGGCGGGTCGCCGAAGTGCGCCCCCGGGTCGACGTGGTAGTCCTTCGTCGCCACCACGTGGTCCCAGCGGTCCGGCTCGGCCGCCAGCAGCCGGGTGACGCCGGCCGCCACGTCCGCTCCGCCGCCCACGGCGAGCGAACCGCCCTCGCAGAAGTCGTTCTGCACGTCCACGATGATCAACGCGCTGCCCACCGGTGCTCCCTCCTGACGTCTCGGGCCCGGCCGCCCGGGCCGCCTCTCACTCTGCCGGCACCACCGTGACCGGGATGGCCGGATCACCCGCCGAGAGCTTCAACCCCTCCCACGGGATGGAGATCAGGCACTCGCGCAGGTGCTCCCGCGACTCCACGAGCGAGGGCAGTTCCACCGGTTCGCCGCCGCTCATGTAGGTGTGCTGGAGCAGCCGGTCGTTGGGCTGCCGGTCGGGCACGCCCAGCGGGACGACGACCTCCTCCGTGGCGGTGCCCGTCGGCTTGTGCCGGCGCACCGCCACCTTCCGGCCGCCGATCGTGGCCTTGTGCTCCGAGCGCTTCACCACGGGCCGGCCCTCGACCTCGACGAGCTTGTAGACGAGGCCGGCGGTGGGCGCCCCGGAGCCGGTGACCACGGCGGTGCCCGCACCGTACATGTCGACCGGCTCGGCGGCGAGCGCGGCGATGGCGTACTCGTCGAGGTCGCCCGAGACGATGATCTTCGTCTCGGTGGCGCCGAGCGAGTCGAGCAGCTCCCGGGACTGCTGGGCGATCACCGCGAGGTCGCCGGAGTCGATCCGGATCGCCCGCAGGTCGGTGCCCGCCACCGCGATCGCGTTGCGGATGCCCTGGCTGATGTCGTAGGTGTCGACGAGCAGCGTGGTGTCCTTGCCCAGCGTGTCGACCTGCGAGGCGAACGCGGCCCGCTCGTCGTCGTGCAGCAGGGTGAACGCGTGCGCCGCCGTGCCGGCCGTGGGGATGCCGTAGCGCCGGCCCGCCTCCAGGTTCGAGGTGAAGCCGAACCCGGCGAGGTACGCGGCGCGGGCGGCGGCCACCGCGGCGCCCTCGTGCGCGCGCCGGGAACCCATCTCGATGAGCGTACGGCCGCGGGCCGCGGTCACCATCCGGGCGGCGGCGGCCGCGACCGCGCTGTCGTGGTTGAGCACCGAGAGCACCAGCGTCTCCAGCACCACGCACTCGGCGAACCCGCCCGACACGGTCAGGATCGGGGAGTTGGGGAAGAAGAGCTCGCCCTCGGCGTACCCCTCGATGTCGCCGGTGAAGCGGTAGTCCCGCAGCCAGGCGGCGGCCTGCTCGTCGACCACGCCGGTGCGTCGCAGGAAGTCCACCTCGGCCTCGTCGAAGCGGAACTCGCGGATCAGCTCGACCAACCGGCCGGTGCCGGCGACCACTCCGTAGCGGCGCCCGGCCGGCAGCCGCCGGCTGAACACCTCGAAGACACAGCGGCGGTCGGCGGTGCCGTCGCGCAGCGCCGCGCTCACCATGGTCAGCTCGTAGTGGTCGGTCAGCAGTGCGGGGCGAAGGGTGCTCACGGCCCCAGCCTAGAGTTCAGCGCGCGTCGCCGCCCTCGTGCCCCGGGATCGCCCGGAGCGCCGCCCGCAGCTCGGCCCGGCCCGTCACGCCGAGCTTCACGTAGACGCGCTGGAGGTGGTTCTCCACCGTCCGGGCGGAGAGGAACAGCTTCTCCGCGATCGCCTTGCTGGTGGCACCCTGCGCGGCGAGTCGCGCCACCTCCCACTCCCGGTCGGTCAGCGCGGGCGTGCCCGCGCGCAGCGCCGGGGTGCAGATCACGTCGCAGCGGCTCAGCAGGGCGGCGAGGCGTTCCCGGGCCTCGCCCGCCGCGGCGGGCCGCTCCCGGCGCAGCCGGTGCAGCGCCGCGGCGGTCGCCTCCGCGGCGAACACGTTCAGCTCCAGCGCCGCGAAGTCGTCGGCCACCGCGAGCAGTTCGGTCGCCGAGCCGGCGACCGCGGCGCGGGCGTGCCGGGCCAGCCGCGGCGGCAGCTCCCCGTCGACACGTTCGGAGAGTTCGGTGAGGCGCTGGGCGACCGTGCGACGGCTCCCGTCCGAGCAGGTCGGGCCGACGCGGGCGCCCGCCTGGTCGAGGCGTACCAGGTCGTGCAGCACGTGCACCTCGTGGCCGGCGAACCCGTCGGCGCGCAGCCGGTCGACCAGGTCGGTGAGCTGCTTCACGGCGCCGGGCAGGTCGCCGGCCGCGGCGAGCGCCGCGCCCCGCGCCTGCTCCAGCCACGGGTACAGCACCGCCATCCCGGGCGCCTGGGTGCGGTCGGCCTCCGCCATCGCCTCGGCGGCCTGGGCCGCGTCGCCGCGCAGGGCGGCCGCCTGGACCCGTTCGGCCTGCGCCAGGCCGGCGTACACGCGGCTGGTGGCCAGCACGGCGCAGGCGCCGAGGCTGGTGCGCAGGGCGACGTCGCTCTGGCCGCGCAGCCGCGCGGCGTACGCCTGGAGGATGGCCAGGTAGCCGGTGCCGAGCCGGAAGTCCCCGGCGCCGGCGAGGTCGGCGAACTCGTCGGCCGCGATGGCGTCGATCCCGGCCAGGTCGCCCGCGAGCGTGAGGCGGGTGCCCCGGGCCAGTTCCAGAGCCAGCTGGAGGTACGGCATGTCCGCCCGCCAGCGGGCCGCCTCGGAGTGCACCTGGGCGATGGCCGTGCCGCTGCGGCGCAACTGCCCCTGCGCGGCCTGGAGGTAGCCGATGGTGCACCGGGCCAGTTCGCGCGCGGCGACGCTCGCGGCGGGGCGGTCCAGCACGGTCCGGCTGAGCTGCAGCGCGGTGGCGGTGTCGAGCCGGTGAAGCCGCATGATGGCCTCGAACGCCCGGACCCGGGCCTGGTCGGCGGAGTCGGTGAGGGTGGCGGCCCGCTCGGCGATCTCCTCCACCGTGGACTCGCGGCTCAGGCCCCAGTAGCTGACCATCCCCCGCACCGTGAGCCACCGGCTGAACCGCTGGCCGTCGGAGGCGTCGGGGGCCACGGATTCGAGCACCTCGATCGCCTCCTCCGGCCGGTCGGCGAACATCAGGATGGTGGCGAGCAGTTCCGCGGCGTCGAAGCCGCCGCCGGCGCCGAGGGCCGCGCGGGCGAGCCGGGTCGCCAGCGGTACGTCGTACCGGCTGAACGCCTGCCCGGCCGCCTCGAGCAGCAGCCCCGCGTCCTGCGCGGTGCCCGAGTCGAGCCGCCACACCGCCACCCGGAGCAGGTCGTCGCGGCGCCGCTTGCCCACCCGCTCCAGGAGTTCGGCCAGGTGGGCCTGCAGGCGCCGGGTGCGGCTGACCGGGCAGCGCCGGCGCATGACCTCGCCGTAGAGCGGGTGCGCGAGCCGGACGTTCGTGCGCCGGTCGTGCTGGATCACCGCGATGAGCCCGCGCTCCTCGGCGACCTCGACGTCGCGGGGATCGGCGGCCTGGTTGAGCAGGTGCAGGCCGAGCGGCTCGCCGAACGCGACCAGCTCCACCACGGCGCGCACGCCCGGGGTGAGCTGGCCGATGCGGGTGTCGATCAGGTCGGTCAGGTTGGGCGCCAGCTCCAGCCGGCCCGTCCACTTCCAGATCCCGTACGTGCGGGTCAGCTCCTCGCTGCCGGAGGCGGCGTGGATGAGTTCGCGCAGGAGCAGGGGGTTGCCGGCGGAGAGCCGACCCAGCCGGTCGGCGGTGCCGGCGTCGACCGGGCCGCCGAGGATCTCGGCGAGCAGCCCGGCGGTCTCGGCCGGGGCCATGGGGCTGAGTTCGGCCTTGTCCACCAGGTCGTCGGTCCACAGTGCCCGGATCGGCAGGGGGATCTCCTCGCCGTCGCGCAGGGTTCCGATCACCGTGGCGTTGTCGGCGCGCGCCACGAGGTGCACGAGCGCCGCCGACGGCTGGTCGAGCAGGTGGGCGTCGTCGATGGCCAGCACGATGCGACGCCCGGCCGCCTGCTGTTGGAGCACGTCGAGCGCCCAGCGCAGGATGCCGGCCGGCGACAGCCCCTGCGGCTGTTCGGCGGGGAGCACCTGCACGAGCCCGCCGAAGGGGAGCGACGCCGTGGTGGCGCTCGCGGCGATCGACCAGATCGCGTAGCGGTCGGTGGGCAGCGCCGCGACACCCTCGCGGAGCAGACGGCTCTTCCCGATGCCGGCGCTGCCGCTGAAGAACAGGCCGCGCCCCTCCGTGCCGGTCACCGCCGACAGCAGACGGTCGAGTTCGTCCCTGCGCCCCACGAAACTCCACGGACTCACCTCGGCAGCATATCCATCGAAATCTGTCCGGAGGCAGAGCGTCACGCACCGAAGTTGAGTAGTGCCGCAATTACTGGTGAGTATCCGAACTGTTCGGTGCGGGCCTCGGGTCGCTCGTAGTCTTCCGGCATCCGGGTTGGTTCTCCGGAGTTTCCACGCGGCCGGCCGCTGCCGGTCCGCCTGCCACGGGAGGTCGCCCAGATGAAGCCGGGTCCTCTCTCCTCGGTCGGCGTGCCCGGCGACCTGCCCGGGCCGGGCGACATGCCCCGGTGCACACCCCTGCCAACGCGGGTCGGGGTGGGCACGCCCGGCCCGGACGAGCCGCTCGGCGTGGTCGCCGTCGGCCCGGACGGCGCCGGCCGGCGCGCCGTGCTCGCCACCCTGCTCGACGTCGACCCCGCCCTGCTCGCGGTGCCCGACGGCAGCTGGCTGGTGATGCGGCACGCCGCCACGTCCACCCGGGCGGCGTACGTGCCGGGCTACCGGCAGCCGCACGCCTACGGTGCGGACCGGACGGCGGCCGGGCCCGCGCTCGCCCGCCCGCCCCGCCGGGTCGAGCTGCACCTGCCCGACCCGCTGCTGCGCCACTTCACCCTGGTCGACACGGCCGACACCGGAGCCCTGGGCCCCGCGGGCGTGCGGGTGCTGCTCGACGCGGCCGGGCGTGCCGGGGCGATGCTCTTCGTGATCGCCGCCGACCAGGCGTTCACCGCCGCGGAACTCAACCTGCTCGCGGAGGTCGCGCGTACCGACGTGGCGGTCTTCTTCGCGGTCACCCCTGGCTCGGCCGGTTGGGCCGGGTCCGACAGCACGGCGCCGACGGAGGACGCGGGGGCGTCCGTCCCGCCGTCCGGGGCCGGGTCCCCCTCGCCCGGCCCCACGGTCGACCCGGTGGCGGTGGCGGTGGAGGCCCACCGCGCCGCGCTCCTCTCCGCCGTTCCCGGCCTCGCCGGAGCGCGGTGGTTCGCACTGCACGACGGCGACGTCGCGGCCGACGTGCGGCGCGCCCTCGTCGGCTGGGCGGCCGACGAGGGGCTGCGTCGTGCCGGCTCCGACCCGCCGGTCCTGCCCGGTGAGCACGCCCGCGTGCCCGTGGCGGCAGACCCGGGTGACTGGTCGGAACGCCTCGACCGGCAGAGCCGCACGTGCGCCCAGCGGATCCGCCAGCACCTCGCACTCGAGCTCGCCAACATCCACCTGCGCGTCGTCCAGGAGATCGTCTTCGGGGTCGGCTGCGCGGGGCTGCCGCAGCTGCTCGACCGCGAGATGGAGGCCCTGTCGCTGCTCGCCACCGCCCAGTGCGACCGGGCCGTGCGGGGGATCGTGGACGACGCCGTCGCCCGCGTCTTCGGCGCGCCGCTGCCCGAGGGCGTGCACCGCCGGGTGACGCAGGCCATGCGCTGGGGGATGACGGAGGACCGCACCGCCCGGGAACTCGACCGCGTGCTGCTGGTCACGAGCACGGCGGGCGTGGCCGGGCTGACCGGTGACGGCGCGATCGACGCGCTGGCCGGATATCCCCGCGCCGCCCGGGTCGAACTCCTTCCGCCGGTCGCCGTCGCCCTCTCCGGCGGCTGCTGGCAGCACTGGCGCAGCCCCGGCAACGACAACCCGAACGACGCGCGGGCGTGGGCCCAGCGCGCGCTGCGGGAGGTCGAGCTGGAGCTGTCCCGGGAGATCTCCCGGCGATTCGAGGTCGTCCGTCTCTCCCTGGGTGCGGTGCTCTCCGATGCGGTCGACCACGGCATCCTGCTCGCCTGACGGCGCTGTCGTCGTCCGGCCCGCCGGCCCGGCCCGCCCACCCCTCGGGCCCGGTGCCGGCGGGTCCGGGCCGCCCCGGCACGGCGATCCGGGCCGTTCCGGCGTTCCGGTTCCTCGGTTCCCGGAAACCGGTGGCACGATGGGGGGCATGGCGGCTCCGCAGGTTGCACCGGTCGAGACGCCGGACACCGAAGAGGTGCCGGCCTCGGACCGGCCGTGGGTGACGATCGTGTGGGATGACCCGGTCAACCTCATGACGTACGTGACCTGGGTCTTCCAGAAGCTCTTCGGCTACAGCCGGGAGAAGGCCGAGAAGCTGATGCTGGACGTGCACCACAAGGGGCGCGCCGTCGTCTCCAGCGGCGCGCGCGAACGCATGGAGCACGACGCGTCGCAGCTGCACGCGTACGGGCTGTGGGCGACGGTGGACCGGTCGTGAGCGCGATCAGTGAGTCGGTCCCGCGAGCCCCGCGGTCGGGAACGGGGATGGCGCCGTGAGCATGTTCCGCCGCCAGGGCGACCGCTACGTCGCCACGTTCGCCGTCGACGAGGTGCGGGTGCTCCGCAAGGTCGCCTCCGAGGTGGTGGGTCTGCTCACCGACGGCTTCGACCACTCCGACCCGGTGGTGGGCCGGCTCTTCCCGGAGGTCTATCCGGACGACCCGAGGAGCACCGCCGAGTTCCGCCGTTACACCGAGGGCGACCTCAAGACCGCGAAGATCGACCAGGCGGGCGCCATCCTCGCGGCGCTGCCCGGCGAGACCGGCGGTGAGGTGCGGCTGGACGCGGAGGCGGCCGAGGCGTGGCTGCGCGCGTTGAACGACGCCCGGCTCGCGATGGGGGTCCGGCTGGAGATCAAGGACGGCACGGACCTCGGGGAGGAACTGGACGAGGCCGTCGCGGAGGACCCGACCTCCAGCCGGGTGTTCCAACTGTCGGTCTACGCGTATCTCGGGTATCTCCAGGAGTCCCTGCTCAACGCCCTGATCGACGAGGCGTGACCGCCGCCACTTCGCCGGGCCGCCCCGCCAGGCGTTAGGCTGGAGCGCGTGCTGAGCATCGACCGGTCGATCGTCGAGGCGATCGTGGCCCACGCGCGCCGGGACCACCCGGATGAGGCGTGCGGCGTCGTCGCCGGTCCCGTGGGCAGCGACACCCCGACCCGGCACATTCCGATGGACAATGCCGCCCGCTCCATGACGTTCTACGAGTTCGACTCGATGGAGCAGCTGCGGGTGTGGCGTGAGATGGACGAGCGGGACGAGGAGCCCGTCGTCATCTACCACTCGCACACCGCGACCGAGGCGTACCCGTCGCGTACGGACGTCTCCTTCGCCGGTGAACCGGGCGCGCACTACCTGCTCGTCTCCACCCGCGACCCCGACCGGGAGGAGATCCGCTCCTTCCGCATCGTCGACGGCGTGGTGACCGAGGAGCCGGTCCGGATCGTGGACGCCGCGGTGGACCCGCACGCCGTGCAGTCCTACATGTTCGGGCAGAGCCCGGCGACGGTCGACTACGAGTGTTCCGGCCGCTGAACCCCGCGGCGCAACACCCGTCCACGTCCCGTCACCGAGGCACACCCGAGAAGGAGCACGACACCATGGCCATCGAGGTTCGCATCCCCACCATCCTGCGCAGCTACACCGGCGGCGCGAAGGTCGTCGAGGGCACCGGCGACACGCTGGGCGACCTGCTCACCGACCTGGACTCCCGGCACAGCGGCCTGCGGGCCCGCCTCGTCACCGACGCCGGCGCCCTGCACCGCTTCGTCAACGTCTACGTCAACGACGAGGACGTCCGCTTCCTCGGGGCGCTGGACGCCAAGCTCAACGACGGTGACAGCGTGACGATCCTGCCGGCCGTCGCCGGGGGCGCGTTCGGCTTCGCCGCCGCGGCCGCGATCGCGCAGCACAAGCTGGCGGCCGTCGCGACCGTGGCGGACGGCGAGGCCGGCCGCCGCGTCTCCGCCGCGCGCTGAGGCGGCCGCCATGGCGCGGTACGACAGCCTGCTCGACGCGTGCGGCGGCACCCCTCTGGTCGGCCTGCCCCGGCTGTCGCCGACGGTCCCCGCCGGTGCGCCGCCGGTGCGCCTCTGGGCCAAGCTGGAGGACCGGAACCCGACCGGCAGCATCAAGGACCGGGCGGCACTGTTCATGGTCCGGGCGGCCGAGGAGGCCGGGCGGCTGCGTCCGGGTGACACGATCCTCGAGCCGACGAGCGGCAACACCGGCATCTCCCTGGCCATGGTGGCGAAGCTGCGCGGCTACCGGCTGGTCTGCGTGATGCCGGAGAACGTGTCGACCGAGCGCGTCCAGCTCCTCCGGATGTACGGCGCGGAGATCATCTTCTCGCCGGCGGCCGGGGGATCGAACCAGGCGGTCGCCACGGCCAAGCAGATCGCGGCCGACCACCCCGACTGGGTGATGCTCTACCAGTACGGCAACGAGGCGAACGCCCGGGCCCACTACGAGACGACGGGTCCGGAGCTGCTGCACGACCTGCCGACGATCACCCACTTCGTGGCCGGTCTGGGCACCACGGGCACGCTCATGGGCACGGGGCGGTACCTGCGGGAGAAGGTCGAGGGGATCCAGATCGTCGCCGCCGAGCCGCGCTACGGCGAGCTGGTCTACGGGCTGCGCAACATCGACGAGGGGTACGTCCCGGAGCTGTACGACGCCACGGTGCTGTCCCGGCGGTTCTCGGTGGGCACCCGGGACGCGGTGCTGCGGACGCGGCAACTGGTCGAGGTGGAGGGGATCTTCGCCGGTTTCTCGACCGGCGCGATCCTGCACGCCGCGCTCGCGGTGGCGCACGAGGCGGCGCGGGCGGGGCGCCGCGCCGACGTGGCGTTCGTGGTGGCCGACGGCGGGTGGAAGTACCTGTCCACCGGGGCGTACGGCGGCACGCTGGCCGACGCCGAGGAGGCCCTGGAGGGACAGCTCTGGGCCTGAGCGCGGCACGCCGCCACCGGGCCGTCCGGCGCTCGCACGGGAGCGCCGGCGGCCCCGCCACGCGGGCTCCGGCGCTCACGCTGCGCGACGAATCGGGGTGGCGTCCGGCCGTGGTCCGGCGGGCCGTCCGGCGCGGGTGTCACCTTGGTGACAACTTCCAGCGGATGATGTTTGCGCCCATGCGTGCCGGCGTAGGCTCCCCAGCGTGGCGTACACGTCGGTCGAGATCATGAGCCGAGCGGCGACCGGCGCGGCGACTACGCGGCGTGACGGCGAGACGACTCGATGCGACTGACCATCCTGGGCTGCGCGGGAAGTTTCCCCGGACCAGAGTCCCCCTGCTCCGCCTACCTGGTCGAGGCCGACGGATTCCGCCTGCTGCTCGACTTCGGCTCGGGATCGCTGTCCAGCCTCCAACGCTACGCGGGCCTGCACTCCCTGGACGCCATCCTCCTGACCCACCTGCACTGCGACCACATCCTCGACGCCGTGTCGTACGTGGTGGTCCGCCGGTACTCACCGGACGGCCCGTACCCGGTCCTGCCGGTCTACGCCCCCTCCGGCGCCCCGGACCGGCTCATGGCCGCGTACGGCGACGGCACGATGGACGACGTCTACCAGTTCTACGGCCTGCAGCCCGGCACGTTCCCGATCGGGCCGCTGACCGTGACCGTCGACCGGGTCAACCACCCCGTCGAGACGTACGGGGTGCGGCTGGAGCACGACGGGCGGGTGCTCTGCTACTCCGCCGACACGGCCCCCTGCGACGCGCTGCTGCGGCTCGCCCAGGACGCGGACGTCTTCCTCTGCGAGGCGAGCTACCTCGACGGTGTGGAGAACCCGCCGGACCTGCACCTGACCGGCCGGGAGGCCGGCGAGGCGGCCACCAAGGCGGGCGTACGGCGGCTGCTGCTCACCCACCTGGTGGCCGCCTGGGGCAGCGAGGCGCACACCGTCGAGTCCGCCGCCTCCGCGTACGCCGGGCCGCTCGAGGTCGTGCGGGCCGGCGCCAGCTACGAGGTCTGACGCCGACGACCGGCTCTTGCCGCACTGTTCGCCGGCCCGTCAGCGCCCGGTCGCCTGGCGCACCCGTGACACCCGCACGGTGTGGGCATGCGGATCGCCATCGTGACCGAGTCGTTCCCGCCGGACGTGAACGGCGTCGCGCACTCCGTCGTCCGGGCCGCCGAACACCTGGTCGCCCGCGGCCACGAGCCGCTGGTCGTCGCGCCCGCCCCGCCGGGCGCCGAGCGGCACGACGCCGGCGCGTACCCCTATCCGGTCGTCCGGATCCCCAGCGTGCCGATGCCCGGCTACCAGGGCTTCCGGCTGGGCGTGCCCACCGGTCCCCGCCTGGCCGGGGTGCTGCTCGGGCACCGGCCGGACGTCGTCCACCTGGCAAGCCCCTTCGTCCTGGGCGCCCGCGCGGCCACGCTCGCGGCGCGGCACCGCCTGCCGTCCGTGGCCGTCTACCAGACCGACGTGGCGTCGTACGCGCGCGCGTACCGGCTGAGTTGGGGAGAGGCGGCCGCGTGGCGGCGGCTGCGCGAGATCCACAACTCGGTGGGGCGCACCCTCGCCCCGTCCACCCGGGCCGCCGCCGACCTGATCGCCAACGGGGTGCAGCGGATCTGGCTGTGGCGCCGCGGCGTGGACGCGGAACGGTTCCAGCCGGCCAGACGCTGCGACGACCTGCGGGCCCGGCTCGCGCCGAACGGCGAACTGCTCGTCGGCTACGTCGGCCGGCTCGCCCCGGAGAAGCGGGTCGACCTGCTGGCGTCCGTCGCGCGGTTGCCCGGTGTCCGGGTGGTCGTCGCCGGCGACGGCCCGGTCCGGCGGCAGTTGGCCCGGGCCCTGCCGGAGGTCACCTTCCTCGGCGTGCAGCACGGCGAGGACCTGGCCCGCCTCTACGCGAGCCTCGACGTGTTCGTGCACACCGGCCCGCACGAGACGTTCGGGCAGACCGTGCAGGAGGCGCTGGCCAGCGGTGTGCCGGTGGTGGCGCCGGCGGCCGGCGGCCCGGTGGACCTCGTCGAGACCGGGGTGACCGGCGTGCTGGTGCCGCCGGGGGACGGGGAGGCGCTGGCCGCCGCGGTGGCCGCGCTGGGCGCTGACGAGTCGCGGCGGGCGGCGTACGGGCGGGCCGCCCGGGCTGCGGTGCGCCGGCGCAGCTGGGCGGTGGTGGGCGACGAGCTGATCGGGCACTACGAGGCGGTCGTCGCCGGGGCCTCCGCCGTCGCGGACCTGTCGGCCGCCTCGTGACCGCCCCCGCACCCGGTGGCGGCCTGCGGATCGTCCGGCTGGCCAACTTCGTGACCACCCGCTCCGGTGGGCTGCGGACCGCGCTGCGCCACCTCGGGGAGGGCTACCGGGCGGCCGGGCACGAGGCGGTGCTCATCGTGCCCGGTCCGCGCCACGCCGACGAGCGGCACCCGTGGGGACGACTGATCACCCTGCCCGGCCCGGAACTGCCGGGAAGCGGCGGGTACCGGCTGCTCGTCGGGCGCCACCGGCTCACCCGGCTGCTCGCCGGTCTCGCGCCGGACCGGCTGGAGGTCTCCGACCGCTTCACGCTGCGCTGGACCGGCCGCTGGGCGCGGGCCCACGGGGTGCCCGCGGTGATGGTGTCGCACGAGTCGCTGACCGGCCTGCTGGGACAGTGGGGCGTGCCGGACCGGTGGGGCCGCCCGCTGGCCGACGGGCTCAACCGGCGCACCGCCGGGGCGTACGACCGGGTGGTCTGCACGACCCGCTGGGCCGCGGAGGAGTTCACCCGGATCGGCGTGGCGAACCTCGACCTCGTGCCGCTCGGGGTGGACCTCGACACGTTCCGGCCCGAGCGGGCCGACCCCGACCTGCGCGACCGGTACGCCGACCCCGGCGAGGTGCTGCTCGTGCACTGTGCCCGGTTGTCCCCGGAGAAGCGTCCCGACCTGGCCGTCGACGCGCTCGCCACGCTGCGCCGGGCGGGCGTGCCCGCGGTGCTCGTGATGGCCGGTGACGGCCCCGTACGGGACGCGCTGCGCCGCCGCGCCGCGGGGCTGCCCGTCCACTTCACCGGCTTCCTGCCCGACCGGCTCGCGGTGGCCGCCCTGCTCGCGACCGCCGACGTGGTGCTCGCACCCGGCCCCGTGGAGACGTTCGGCCTGGCCGGGCTGGAGGCGCTGGCCAGCGGCACGCCGGTCGTTGTCAACGCGGCGAGCGCCCTGCCCGAGGTGGTCGGCCCGGCCGGCATGGCGGCGTACGGCTCACCGGCCGGCATCGCGGCCGCGGTGACCCGGCTGCTCGCCCGGCCCGAGGCGGCCCGCCGCCGCGTGGCCCGCGCCCGTGCCGAGGAGTTCGGCTGGCCCGCCGCGGTGACCGGGTTCCTGCGGGTGCACGACGCCAAACCGGCGGGCACGCTCGCCGTCCTCTGACCCGGTCCGGCGGCCGTGGTCGACGGCCCGGCGGGGTGTGGGCCGGGACACCCGCACGGCGCGATCACCGCACCGCATAGGGTGCAGGCATGGCGCGACCCGACGGGCGACGGCCCGACCAACTCCGACCGGTGACGCTGACCCGGGGCTGGAGCACCCATCCGGAGGGCTCGGTGCTCGTCGGGTTCGGCGCGACCCGGGTGCTCTGCACGGCGAGCGTGACCGAGGGGGTGCCCCGCTGGCGCAAGGGCTCCGGCCTCGGCTGGGTCACGGCCGAGTACGCCATGCTGCCCCGCGCCACCAACACGCGCTCCGACCGGGAGAGCGTGAAGGGGAGGATCGGCGGGCGTACGCACGAGATCTCCCGGCTGATCGGCCGCAGCCTGCGCGCCTGCGTCGACCTCAAGGCGCTCGGCGAGAACTCGATCGTGCTCGACTGCGACGTGCTCCAGGCCGACGGCGGCACCCGTACGGCGGCGATCACGGGCGCGTACGTGGCCCTCTACGACGCGGTGACCTGGCTGGCCGAGCGCAAGGCGCTGGTCGGCCGGCCCGAGACGGTGATGCACCGGTCGGTGGCCGCGGTCAGCGTGGGCGTCGTCGCCGGGGAGGCCCGCCTCGACCTCTGCTACGAGGAGGACGTGGCCGCCGAGGTCGACATGAACGTGGTCTGCACCGGCACCGGCGACTTCGTCGAGGTGCAGGGCACCGGGGAGGCCGGCGTGTTTCCCCGGAGTCAGCTCGACGCCCTGCTCGACCTGGGCGTCGCGGGCTGCGCGGAACTGGCCGACATCCAGCGGAAGGCTCTCTCGTGAGCGTGCGAGCCCCGCGGTCGTGAACGAAGGCGGAACGCTATGAACAAGGTCCTGCTCGCCACCCGGAACCGCAAGAAGCTGGTGGAGCTCCAGCGGATCCTGGACGGGGCGCTCGGCGCGCACCGGATCGCCCTGCTCGGCCTCGACGACGTCGAGGAGTACCCGGAGCTGCCGGAGACCGGCCTGACGTTCGGCGAGAACGCGCTCATCAAGGCGCGGGAGGGGTTCCGCCGGACCGGCCTGCCCACCATCGCGGACGACTCCGGCCTGGCCGTCGACGCGATGGGCGGGATGCCCGGCGTGTTCAGCGCCCGGTGGTCCGGCCGGCACGGTGACGACCAGGCGAACCTCCAACTGCTGCTCGACCAGCTCGCCGACGTGCCCGACGAGCACCGGGGCGCCTCGTTCGTCTGCACCGTCGCCCTCGTGCTGCCGGGCGGCAAGGAGCACCTGGTCGACGGCCGGCAGTCCGGCCGGCTGCTGCGCGCGCCGCGCGGCGACGGTGGCTTCGGCTACGACCCGATCTTCGTGGGTGACGGGCAGACCAAGACCAACGCGGAGCTGACGCCGGAGGAGAAGGACGCGATCAGCCACCGCGGCAAGGCGCTGCGCGAGCTGGCGAAGCTCGTCGCGAAGGTGCTCCCGGCCGACGCGGGCTGACCGGACGCGCCGCCACCGGTCGCGGTGGCGGCGCGCCCCCGCGCCGTCGGTCAGGCCAGCGGGCCGACCTCGCGTTCGATCGCCGCGCGCAGCGCGGGACCGCGCAGCACCTCCCGGGCGGTCTCCATGAGCGGGGCGAGGAACACGTCCGGGCCCGGCTCGCCGGCGATCCCGCCGAGCGCCGCGACGGCGGCCCGGCCGGCCGGCGACGGGGTCAACGGGGCCCGAAGCTGGAGTCCGCGCACCGCGGCCAGCAGCTCGACCGCCAGCACGCTGGTCAGGTTGTCGAGCACCGTCCGCAGCTTCTTGGTGGCCGCCCAGCCCATCGAGACGTGGTCCTCCTGCATGCCGCTCGTGGGCAGCGAGTCCACGGAGGCGGGCGAGGCGAGGCGACGGTTCTCCGCGACGATGCCGGCGGCCGTGTACTGGGCGATCATCAGGCCGGAGTTGACACCGGCGTCGGGGGTGAGGAACGCCGGCAGGTCCCGGGACCGGGTGACGTCCAGCAGCCGGTCGACCCGCCGCTCGGCGATCGCCCCCACCTCCGAGGCGGCAATGGCCAGGAAGTCCGCGGCGAAGCCGAGCGGGGCGCCGTGGAAGTTCCCGGTCGACTCGACCCGGCCGTCGGGCAGCACCACGGGGTTGTCCACCACCGACAGCAGCTCGCGGTCGGCCACCGTCCGGGCGAACTCCAGCGTGTCCCGGGCCGCCCCGGCCACCTGCGGCGCGCAGCGCATCGAGTACGCGTCCTGCACGGCGTGCGCCAGGTCGTCGCGGTGCGAGTCCATCACCGCCGAGTCCTGCAGCAGCCGGTGGATGTTCGCGGCCGAGGCCGCCTGGCCGGGGTGCGGGCGGATGGCGTGCAGCTCGGGCAGGAACGGCCGCTCGGACCCGAGCATCGCCTCGATGGCCAGCGCGGCGGTCACGTCGGCCATGGTGAACAGGTGGGCGGCGTCGTGCAGCGCGAGCAGGAGCATGCCGAGCATGCCGTCGGTGCCGTTGATCAGCGCCAGCCCCTCCTTGGCGGCCAGCTCGATCGGCGCGAGACCGGCGCGGCGCAGCGCGTCGGCCGCGTCGACCCGTTCCCCGGCGGGGCCGAGCACCCAGCCCTCGCCGAGCAGGACCAGGGCGCAGTGCGCCAGCGGCGCGAGGTCCCCGGAGGCGCCGAGCGAACCGTGCTCCGGCACCCACGGGGTGACGTCGTGGTTCAGCAGGTCGACCAGGGCCTCGGCGACCAGCGGCCGGACGCCGGAGCGGCCCATCGCCAGCGAGCGGATCCGCAGCAGCATCATGGCCCGGACCACCTCGCGCGGCATGGGCGCGCCCACGCCGGCGGCGTGCGAGCGGATCAGCGCGTGCTGCAGCTCGGCCCGGCGCTCCGGGGCGACGAACGTGTTGGCGAGCGCCCCGAAGCCGGTGGAGACGCCGTAGACGGGCCGGCCGGCCGCCTCGATGCCGTCCACGATCGCGCGGCTGGTCGCCATCGCGTCCGTGGCGGCCGGGTCGAGCACGACCTTGGCGGTGCCGCGGGCCACGGCGAGCACGTCGGCGGGGGTGATCCCGGTGGGATGGACGGTCACGCTCATGCCAGGGCCTCGTTCCGGCTGATGGTTCGTTCGCGTTGCTCACTCACTGCGGTACTCCGTTGTGCAGGACCCGGCGGATCAGGGGCACACCCGGCCGGTAGGCCAGGTGCAGGTGGGACGGGGCGTCGAGGACGACCAGGTCGGCGCGGGCGCCGGGGCGCAGCACCCCGATGTCGTCGCGGCGCAGGGCCCGCGCGCCGCCGGCGGTCGCGGCCCAGACCGCCTCCGCCGGGGTCATCCGCATCTCGCGGACGGCGAGCGCGATGCAGAAGGGCATCGACGAGGTGTACGACGACCCGGGGTTGCAGTCGGTGGCCAGGGCCACCGTGACGCCCGCGTCGAGCAGCCGGCGCGCGTCCGGGTAGGGCGAGCGGGTAGAGAACTCCGCCCCGGGCAGCAGGGTGGCCACGGTCGAGGTCCCGCCGTCGTCCGTGCCGGTGGACGCGAGCGCCTCGACGTCGGCGTCGGAGAGGTGCGTGCAGTGGTCCACGCTGGCCGCGCCGAGTTCCACGCCGAGCCGCACGCCCGGTCCCGGGCCGAGCTGGTTGGCGTGCACCCGCACGCCGAGCCCGACCGCCTGGCCGCAGGCGAGGATCGCGCGGGCGTGGTCCACGTCGAAGGCGCCCCGCTCGCAGAACACGTCGATCCAGCGGGCGTACGGGGCTGCCGCCGCGAGCATGGGCCCGCACACCATCCCCACGTAGTCGTCGGGACGGTCGGCGTACTCGGCGGGGACGACGTGCGCGCCGAGGAACGTGGTGTCCTCGGTGAACTCGGCGGCGATCCGCAGCGAGCGGGCCTCGTCGGCCACCGTGAGCCCGTACCCGCTCTTGATCTCGATGGTCGTGGTGCCCTGCCGCAGCGCCTCGGCGCGCAGGCGGCGCACGGTGGCGCGCAGCTCGTCGTCGCTGGCCGCGCGGGTGGCGCCGACCGTGGTGCGGATGCCGCCCCCGGTGTACGGTTCGCCGGCCATCCGGGCCGCGAACTCGGCCGCGCGGTCCCCGGCGAAGACCAGGTGGGCGTGGCTGTCCACGAACCCGGGCAGCACGGCGGCTCCCGCGGCGTCGACCCGACGGTCGGCGGCCGGGGCGTACCGGGCCGGGCCGACCCAGGCGACCAGCCCGTCCTCGACCAGCAGCGCGGCGTCGCGCCGGATGCCCAGCGGCCCGCCCCCGCCGCCGGGTGAGTTGGTGACCAGCTCGCCGATGTTGTCGACCAGCAGGCTCCCGTTCACGGTGCCCCCTTCGTTCGCGACCGCGGGGCTCGCCGGCCCGGCTCGCTCCTTGCGCTCACGGTGTCACCGCCGCGATCGCCGCGCCCAGTTCGGCCGGTACATCGACCACCCGGTGCCGCCCCTCGGCGACGACGGTCCGGCCGTCGACGACCACGTGGGTGACGTCGGCCGCGGTGGCCGCGAACAGCGCGCCGACCGGCGGCACGCCGGCGGTGCGGGCGCTGTCCAGGCGTACGGTGACGAGGTCGGCCCGGTCGCCCACCGCCAGCCGCCCGGCGTCGGTCCAGCCCAGCGCGGCGTGGCCGCCGGCCGTGGCCGCGGTCAGCAGCTCGACGGGGGAGAAGTGCCCGCGCCGGCGGGTACGCAGCCGCTCGTCCAGCTCCACGGCCCGCGCCTCCTCGAACAGGTCGATGACGGCGTGGCTGTCGCTGCCCAGGCTGAGCGGGCTTCCCGTGTCGGCCATCCGGCGGGCCGGTCCGATACCGTCCGCCAGGTCCCGTTCGGTCGTGGGGCAGAGGCAGACGCCCGTGCGGGACTCCCCGAGCAGCCCTACGTCGGCGCTCGTGGGGTGGGTGGCGTGCACGGCGGTGGTGGCCGGGCCGAGGACCTGCCGGTCGGCGAGCAGCCGGGTCGGGGTGCAGCCGTGCACCGCGCGGCAGGCGTCGTTCTCGGCCGGCTGCTCGGAGAGGTGCACGTGCAGCGGCGCGTCCCGGTCCCGCGCCCAACGGGCCACGGTGCTCAGTTGCTCGGCCGGTACGGCCCGGACCGAGTGCACGGCGGCGCCGACCCGGGCGTGCCCGCCGGCCGGCGTGAAGGCGCTCACCCGCTCGCCCCAGCGCACCGCGTCCCCGTCGCCGAAGCGCCGCTGCGGCCCGGCCAGCGGCCGGCCGTCCACGGAGGCGGTCAGGTAGCAGGCGTCCAGCAGCGTGAGCCGGACGCCGGCCTGCGCGGCGGCCTCGACGAGGGCGGCGCTCATGGCGTTCGGGTCGTCGTACGGGGTGCCGCCCGGGCCGTGGTGCAGGTAGTGGAACTCGCCCACGCAGGTGATCCCCGCGAGCGCCATCTCGGCGTAGGTGGCCCGGGCCAGCGCGAGGTACGAGTCCGGGTCGAGCCGGCCGGCCACGTCGTACATCTGGTCGCGCCAGGTCCAGAAGTCGCCCCGCCCGCCGTGCGTACGCCCGCGCAGCGCCCGGTGGAAGGCGTGCGAGTGCGCGTTGGCCAGCCCGGGCAGCGTGAGCCCGGGCAGCCGTACCGCGTCGGTGAGCACCTCGACCCCGGTGGTCGGCGCGTCGCCGCCGGTCAGCGGCGTCACGGCGGTGAAGCGCCCGTCCTCCGCCTCGATGAGCACGTCGGCGGTCGGTTCGGCGTGGTCGGGGAGCCAGGCGTACTCGGCCAGCCAGCGGGTCAGCGGCATGTCAGCTCCTCCAGCACCCGGGCCAGGGCGGCCACCCCGGCGGCGCAGTCGGCGTCGGTGGCCGACTCGGCGGGGGAGTGGGAAATGCCGGTGGGGTTCCGGACGAAGAGCATGGCCGTCGGCAGGTGCCCGGCGAGCACGCCGGCGTCGTGGCCGGCGCCGGTGGGCAGCACCGGCGCGGCCAGCAGCCGGGCCAGCCGGTCGGCCAGGCCGCCGTCGAAGGCGACGAGCGGGGTCGCCGACTCCTCGGTCAGCGTGACCTCGGTGCCGTCGCGCCGGGCCCGCTCGACCGCCTTGTCGCGCACGGCCTCGACCAGCCCGCTGAGCGTCTCCGGCTCGGCCGCCCGCGCGTCCAGCCAGCCGGTCACCCGCGACGGGATCGCGTTCGTGGCGTTCGGCGCCACCGACACCCGGCCGACCGTGGCGTGGGCGCCGCGCAACCGCGCCTCCTTGTTCGCGGCCAGCACCGTGAACGCGTACGTCAGCATCGGGTCGCGGCGGTCGCCCATCCGGGTGGTGCCCGCGTGGTTGCCCTCGCCGGTGAAGTCGAAGCGCCAGCGGCCGTGCGGCCAGATGGCGCTGGCCACGGCGACGGGCGCGGCGGTGTCGGCCAGCGCGCGGCCCTGCTCGACGTGCAGCTCGACGAAGGACCGGAACCGGCCGAGCAGCTCCGGGCGGGCGCCGGCCGGCGGGTGGCCCAACGCCTCGGCGAAGCTCACCCCGTCGGCGTCGCGCAGCAGCGCGGCCCGCTCCGCCGGCAGCGCCCCGGTGAGCAGCCGCGACCCGAGGCACGGTACGCCGAACCGGGCGCCCTCCTCCTCCACGAACGCCCCGACGGCCAGCGGGCGGGCGGGCGCGACGCCCGCCTCCCGCAGCGCGTCGACGGCGAGGAACGCGCTCACGATGCCGAGCGGGCCGTCGTACGCCCCGCCGTGCGGCACGGAGTCGAAGTGGCTGCCGGTCAGCACCGCGTCACCGGCCTCCGGGTCGCCCCACCAGGCGAACAGGTTGCCGTTGCCGTCCTCGGTCACCGGCAGGTCGCGGGCCGCCGCCTGGTCGCGGAACCAGGCACGCAGCCGCAGCTCCGGCTCGGTGAGCGCGTACCGCAGGTAGCCGCCGCTGCCCGCGTCCCGCCCGATCGGCGCGATCTCGTCCCACAGCTTCCGGAACCGCGCGACCAGGTCACTCATGCCGCCACCTCGCTTCGCTCGGCGCCGGCATGAGGCACCTCCGCGCTGCGCCGATGATTCGCTCGCTGACGCTCGCTCATGCCGCCACCTCGCTCCGCTCGGCGCCGGCATGAGGCACCTCCGCGCTGCGCCGATGATTCGCTCGCTGACGCTCGCTCATGCCGCCACCTCGCTCCGCTCGGCGCCGGCATGAGGCACCTCCGCGCTGCGCCGATGATTCGC
>NZ_RAQQ01000013.1 GCF_003610785.1 Micromonospora globbae | reverse complement strand
GCCGCCGCCGCTGGACCATGCGCTGGAAAGCACCGCTGAACGCCTTCCAGATCGCCTTCGAGGGCCGGCTCACCCCGGCCAACCACTGACCTCAACAACCAAGATCAGCCGTTAACTTGACACTCCCTGCCGTTGCGGAGGATGGCATCCCGCAGTCGGTCGTTAGGCATCGCAGCCTCCAAGGGGACGACTAGGACGCATTCATGGTAACGAAGACGTCCCTAGTTGTCCACGGTGTCGGGTGGCTTGTCCCGCCTCCTGCGGGAGCCTTCTTGGCAGAGGTCGCGAGCACAAGTCCAAAGGGGACTTGCTCAATCCGACCCGAGACACAGGAGGTATCTGGTGAAGCTGTACGTGGACACCAAGGCGAAGCAGGTGACGGTGTCGAAGGACCCGGAGCCGAAGAACGACCAGAACGGCAATCAGCGGTCGGAGAAGGGAACGGGCCGGCTCATGTGGTCGACCCAGGTCTTCGTTCTCGACGAGACGGGCGGTGAGGTCATCACGATCACGACGGCGGGTGAGAAGCCGAATGTGATGGTGGGGCAGCTCATCGAGGTCGAGCAGTTGGAGGCCATTCCGTGGGCGACCAACGGGCGTAACGGCGTGGCGTTCCGTGCCGTGTCGCTGAAGCCGAAGTCTGGCACCTCGGCGGCCAAGTAGGCCCTTCGCGCACCAGGCTGAATCTCTGCCACTGGTGTCCGTGGCACCCGCCAGCGGCCGATGGTCCGCTGACCGATCCAACTGAAAGAGGCAGTCCGAGGGCGGCTCTGGCGTCCAACGTCCTCGGCCTGGTGACCACGATCGGTGGTCACATCCCGCAAGAGCTGGCGCGGGGTCGGTACTGGCGTCCAAACCTGCCGACCCCGTGCCCTCCAACTCATCCCACCCATTACCTGGGAGGACTCGTCGTGTCCAAGTCTAGCCCCCGCCGCCCCTTCGGCGGGAAGTCCACCGGAACGGTGACGGTCATCGAGGCCAGGGTCCACCGTTCCTCCGCCAGGAATGCTCGCCTGGCGTTCATCCTGACGGCGGTCATCGTCGGCCTGCTCGCGGCCGTGGTGGCCGCCTCCTACATGCACCCGATCCTCGCCCTCATCCTCGGCGGGCTGATCGGCGTCCCGACCGGCGGCATCGTGTGGGTGCTCGTGCGGATCTGGCCGGTGCTGCGGCTGCTGTGGTGGTGGCTCCCCGAAATCGCCACCACCGTCCTGCTCGGTATCGGGTGGACGCAGCTCGCGAACCGCACCACCGGTCCGGTGACGGCCGTGGTGGTCGCCCTGGTCGTCGGCGTCCCGGCCGCTATCCCGGCGTCCCGCCGGTTCATCCTCGCCTGGGGCATGTGCCTGTTCGTGCGGCACCGACTGCGCGTGTGCTTCGCGCAGTTCATCATCGCCAACCAGTCCGGCAGCCTGCCACTCATCCTCTGGGCCAAGCCCACCCCTGTGGGTGAGCGGGTGTGGGTCTACCTGCGGCCTGGTCTGTCGGCCAAGGACCTGGAAGCCCGGCTCGACAAGATCGCCGTGGCCTGCCACGCCTCCACCGTGCTCGTCGAACGCGCCTCCGAGCGCACCGCCGCCTACGTGCGGTTCGACATCAAACGCCGCGAGGTACTCACCGCCAACGTCGCCTCGCCCCTGGTCGACGTCATCACCAGCGACACCCCAGCCGCCACGGATCGGCCGTCACCGGCCGTGCCCACGGCACTGGACCTGCCCGACGTCGACGCACCCACCATCACCCTGCCCACCCAGGGCAAGCCGGCGAAGAAGCCGGCCACGACCGCCAACGGCAGCAAGCCCGCGGCTTCGTCCTCGACGGCCGAGGACGACGTGTCGGACTGGATCTGAGCCATGACGCAGATCGAGTACGACGAGGCCACCGACGGCTTCTACTTCCACTGCTACGACTGCGGCCGGGACGGCCGGTCGTGGGACTACCGCCGTGACGCCGAGCTCGACGCCGACAGGCACGACGAGCAGCACGACGACGGCGTGATCTGACCCCTACCCACCCATGGACGCGGGGAGCCATTGCGGCTCGTTCGTGTGGCTCTCCGCGCCCACCAAACGCCCGAAGGAGGGCACCTCGATGACCACCACGACAGCCGCCCCCACGGATGGGGTGCCGGTGGGTCCTGGCCTGTCGATGTTCGACCCGATCTTCATCGGGATCGACGAGTTCGGCCAGCCCGTCTACATCACCCTCGCCTACCGCAACCTCCTCGCCGGAGGCGAACCCGGCGGCGGCAAGTCCGGCCTGCTGAACACGATCGCCGCCCACGCCGCCCTCTCCGTCGACAGCCGCTTGGTCCTGCTGGACGGCAAGCTCGTCGAACTCGGCCAGTGGGAAGACTGCGCCGACGCCTTCATCGGCCCCAACATCACCGACGCCCTGGCCGTGCTGCGCCGGCTGCAGGTCGTGATGAACAACCGCTACGCCTGGCTACGCGCCCACGGGCGCCGCAAACTCACCCCCGCCGACCGCCTCTCGGTCATCACCGTGCTCGTCGACGAGATCGCCTTCTACTCCGCCACGGTCGGCAGCAAGCAGGAGCAGGAAGAGTTTGTCGCCCTCCTGCGGGACCTGGTCGCTCGGGGCCGGGCTGCCGGTATCCCCGTCGTGGCCGCCACGCAGCGGCCCAGTTTCGACATCATCCCGACCTCGCTGCGGGACCTGTTCGGCTACCGGGCCGCGTTCCGCTGCACCACTCCCAACAGCTCGAACATCGTCCTCGGCCACGGCTGGGCCGAGCAGGGCTACACCGCCACCGACATCGCCCCCACCAACCAGGGCGCGGCCTACCTCATCGCCGAAGGCAGCATCCCCCGCCGCATCAAGGTCGCCTACCTCACCGACCCGCAGATCGCCGGGATCGCCGACTACGCCGCCTGGATCCGCCGACCCACCACCCCAACCATCAGCAACCCGAGTGAATGGGAGGCCGTGGCATGACCACCCCGTTGCACGACTGCGCCGGCTACATGCAGGTCGTTGACGCCGAAATCGACAAGGTCACCGGCCACCTGTGGCAGTACCTGCGCTGCACCGTCTGCGGCCACCGCGACGGGCACATCGACCAGGGCTTCTCCGGCCCGATCCCCGACGACGCCGTCTTCTACACCAACCCCGGCAGGGAGGTGGACCTGTGACCACCCGCGAACGCGCCTACGCCCGCGCCAACAACCAACGCGCCGCCCAATACACCGAACTGTGGATCATCGGCCGTCCCGAGGACATCGCCGCCATGGTCCAGGCCGCCAGCGCCACCGGCCGACTCGCCTTCGTCTCCGCACCCACCCCGATGGGCGGAGACGACACCCGTCACCGCCGCTACCTGCGGCTACGCAACCACTGAAACGGCCGACAGGACCAGTACCTCGCCTGGCAGCAGAGCTGGTCCTGCCGACCTCCCACCAAGCCCTCTTGAAAGGACGTGGCTGCCATGAAGGCTACCCACAACCCGCCCACCGACGTCCAGGTCACACCCGCTGACCTGCTGCGGATGGCCGCCCTCTACCTACGCCGACACGGCTGGACCCAGGGCACCTACTACGCCAGCGACGCTCCCGCCGACAACCCCACCCCGCCGGCCTGCGTGGTCGGCGCGATCGGCATCGCCTGCGCCGGCCACAAGGTGGAGCACTTCGCCGACCTCGACACCGACGACCGCCACACCTACCTCGACGCCATCGCGGTCCTCGTCGACTACCTCGACGACCACTACCCCATCCACCTGTTCGACGACGACGGCCTCTGCATCGACGACCACACCTCCCCCTACTCCTGGAACGACGACCCCCTCTGCACCGCAGACAAGGTCATCGCTGCCCTCGAAGGGGCGGCGAAGGAGTGGGACCGCCTCCACACCCAGGGAGGCGAGCAGTGATGTTCACCGTCAAGGCGTCCTTGACGCACACCCCCCGTCGCAAGCGGCGGGATGTCGTCGAGAACGACGAGTTCGCCGCGTTCGCCCGCCGCATCATTCGCGCCCACGGCCGCCGCGTCGCCGCCGGTGACGTGGAAGCCCTTCGCGACCTCACCGCCCTGTCGGCGGCAATTGACGACGCCATCGGCCAGGCCGTGATCGGCCTTCGCGGCTTCGGCTACTCGTGGGCCGAAATCGGCGCCCGGCTCGGCATCTCGAAGCAGGCCGCCCAGCAGCGCTGGGGAGGCCAGCAATGACCACCGTCTACGACCCGACCGAGTTCGCCACCTACCCCTACCGGCTGGCCCCTGACGGGCTGGCCACCCGCCGGCAACTGCGCGCCGCCGGCCTACGCCCCGGCGGACACGACCCGGTCGCCCAGATCCTCTGGCGACGCGGCAAGCGGGTCGCCTACCTCTACCGCCTCGACCTCGCCGCACCCAAACGCACCGCCACCCCCGCCCAGCGGGCCGCGATCGCCAAAGCCCTGCGGGCTCGGCGCACCTGCCGCGTCTGCGGCGACACCAAGTCCTACTACATCCCCCGCCGCTACGGCTGCTGCTTCGACTGCCACGAAGGGAGCCCGTCGTGACCTTCCACCTGACCGACCCGTGCCTGTGGTGCATCGAGGGCAGCACCCCCGCCGGTGTCCACGACGTCCTCGGACCCGTCTACAAGCCCTGCCCCGTCTGCCTCGGCCGCTGCCTCCTATGTGAGGGCGAGGGCCTGTTCCCGGCCGACTTCACCTGCCTGCCCTGCTTCCGCCAACAACTCGCCAACCAAGGGCTGGCCCCGATCATGTGCGCCCACTGCTCCGGCGTCGTCGACCTCATCCCCACCGACACCACCCCGGAGGTGACTCCCCATGTCGAGCACTGACCCGAGCGCGTTCACCCAGGAGTTCGCCACCGAGTACGCCCGCAACGCGGTCCCGAACATGCTCAAGGCCATCGCCTCGATCAAGCGATACAACCGGTTCGTCCTGCTCGGCGCGCTGGCGACCAGCTACCTGCACCAAGCCCACTACCTGTGGACGCAGAAGGCCGGCTACTTCGCCTACCTGGTGCCGCTGATCTTCGACGCCGCCATGGTGTCCATGCTCACCGTCGTCCGCACCGCGGGCATCGCCCGCGACGCCAAGCGGGGCGCACTGGTCGTGTTCGCCGCCTGCGGCCTGCTGTCGGCCACCATCAACTTCGCCTCCCCCGGCGGCCTCGGACTGCGCCTGGTCTTCGCCCTGGTCGTCGTCCTCGTCATCGGCGTCGAACTCGTCGCCGGACGCATCCGACCCGACTTCGCCGCCATCGAAGCCGAAGCCGCCGCCCTCCTGACCGCCGCCCGCGACCTCGCGGCCAAAAACACCGACACCACCAGCGGTGACACCGCGACGGGTGACACCGCGTCGGCCGACGCCCCGGCCCCCACGCCGGTCGTCGACAACCCGCCGGCACCGGACCCGGTTCCCGCGATCGCGCCCGCACCTGAGCCGGCCCCGGTCCCGCTGCACCTGCTGCCGATGGCCCGGTTCGCGGCCGTGCAGCACGAACAAACCACCGGCCAACCGATCACCCCGGCCGAGCTGGCCGACCGGCTCGACGTCGCCACCGACACCGCCGGTCACCTCCTGGCCTCCATCACCACCCCGACCCTCAACGGCCACCACCACAACGGGAGCGGCCGGTGACCATCTACCTCGTCGACGTCGAGCACGTCACCCACACCTGCCCGGCGCAGCCGGACCCGCACCCCTACGACACCCGCCGGACCGTCCTCGACGTCATCCCCGGCGGCCCGTGCCGGACACCGGTCACCATCCGTTGCGGCACCACCGTCACCGAGATTCCCTGTCACCGGCATGAGCCGGCCAAGCGCCAGTGCGGCGCCTGCCGGGTCATCGTGCGCGAGAACACCATCACCGCCCGCCCCCACACCACTGCTGGGGTGGCGGCTTGATGGCGTCGACGCTGGACCTCACACCCCGGACCTCGGCCCGGGGTGTGGGCTCGAACGCCGACACCACCGCACCGGTTTACGACTACACCGCCGCCGGGTCCGCTCTCCTGCGCGCCACCCGGCCCGACTACTTCGGCTGGCTCGACCACGTCCGCGCCGCCGCCGGCTGCACCCGACCCATCCGGCTGTCCGGCAGCCTCTACACAGTCGAGCCGGCCACCGGTCGAGTGCTGGATCAGCAGCACACCGACGCCTTGCCCGACGCCGCGATTTACAAGGCGTGCGGCAACCGCCGGTCGAGGGTCTGCCCGTCGTGCGCCCGTACCTACCAGCAGGACGCCTACCAGCTCCTGCGCGCCGGCCTGGTTGGCGGCAAAGGCGTTCCCGAGTCGGTCGCGCAGCATCCGGCGGTGTTCGCCACCTTCACCGCGCCGTCGTTCGGGCCGGTCCACAACCGGGTCGTGAAGCGGCACACCTGCACCAACCGGAAGCGCTGCGACTGCCGCCCCGAACCGTGTCACCCCCGCCGCGCCACCGACCCGGCCGCCGGCCTCTGTCCCCACGGCCACCCGGCCGTGTGCTGGGCCAGGCATGAGCCGGGAGACCCGGTGCTCGGTCGGCCGTTGTGCCTGGACTGCTACGACCACGACCACCAGGTCGTGTGGAACCTGTTCTCCGGGGAGCTGTGGCACCGCACCAAGCAAGCCGCGGAACGCTGGCTGGCCAAACTCGCCCGCCGCCGCGGCATCCCCCGCGTCGAGGTCGTCACCGCCTCCGGCAAGACGCGCAAGGTCGCCCCGGTGCGGCTCTCGCCCGGCAAGGTCGCCGAACTCCAAGCCCGGGGAGCGGTCCACTTCCACGCCATCGCCCGCCTCGACGGCGTCGACGGCCAGGACCCGGACGCCGTGGTACCCCCGCCGGTCGGGTTCACCGTCGACGACCTCGTCGACGCGCTGCGGCACGCCGCCGCCCAGATCGCCTTCCGCACCCCGCCACACCCCGACCGTCCGGAAGGTTGGCCGATCGCCTGGGGCGACCCGGACAAGGGCGTCGACCTGCGGCCCATCACGACCGGTGGGCACGGTGAGGTCACCGATGGCATGGTCGCCGGCTACCTTGCCAAGTACGCCACCAAGAGCACCGAGGCCACCGGGCACACCTCCACCCGCCTGACTGCCGAGACGGTCGGGGACTACGCCGACCCTGACGGCGACCACACCGCCCGCCTCATCGACGCCTGCTGGCGCATCGGCCGACCCACCAGCACCCCCGTCCCGCTGTCCCAGCGGCCCCGCGACCACCGGCCCACACCCGGCTTCGTCCAACCCTGGCAGTGCCCCGACTGCGGCACCCACACCCGCTACCCGGCCTGCCCCACCTGCACCGCCGTCCGTCAAGCCGCCCTTGACGCCCAACCGGCGAACCCGACCAACGCCAGCCCGTACGCCCGGCTACGCAGGTGGGCGCACATGCTCGGCTACGGCGGCCACTTCCTCACCAAAGGCCGCCGCTACTCGATCACCTTCCAACTGCTGCGCGACACTCGCGTCGCTTACCGCCGGCACGAGCACCACCAGGACCAGGGCGACGAGCACAACAGCAGCGAGCTTCGCGCCGTCGACCACCTCGACGACGACACCACCCTGATCGTCGGCACTCTCACGTTCGCCGGAGTCGGCTGGCACACCTCAGGTGACGCCCTGCTCGCCAACACCGCCGCCGCCCTCGCCCGCGAACGACACACGATCGGCCGCGAAGAACTCGCCCACGAACTCGCCACCCCGGCCGGCACTACGCCGGCTGCCGCTTGATCCCTGTCCCGCCGCACGAGGAAGGCCAACCGTTTGGACACCACCTCTCCGATCACCCCTCGCGTGCTGCGCGTCGAGGAAGCCGCCCGAGCGCTCGGCATCGGCCGCTCGCTCGTCTACGACCTGATCCGCTCCGGCCGGCTGCGCTCCTTCAAGGTCGGCAGCCGCCGCCTCATCCCCGCCTCGGCCATCGACGAGGCCATCGCCACGCTCACGGAAGAAGCCGCCTGATGCCCAAGCAACCCAAGCCCCGCCAACCCGCCGCCCGCCGCAACCCCAACGGCGAAGGCTCCATCTACCAGCGCTCCAGCGACGGCCGCTGGGTCGGACAGGCATACGTCCTCACCACCGACGGCACACGCAAACGCAAGTTCGTCTACGGCGCGACCTGGGAAGAAGCCCACGCCAAGCTCGTCGAACTGAAGTCCAAATCCCAGCGCGGCATACCCGTGCCCGACCGTGCCTGGAAGCTAGCCGACTACCTGCCCTACTGGCTGTCGGCCTACGTCACTGACCTCAAGCCCACCACCGCACGCGGCTACGAAAGCGCCGTCCGGCTGCACCTGATCCCGGCGCTCGGCACCAAGCGCCTCGATGGTTTGCAGGTCCAGCACGTCAAGGCGTTCATGGACGGCTTTCGTCGGAAGTGCCTCTGCTGCACCAACGGTCTCGACCAGATCCGGCCGGTCGACCGTCGGTGCTGTTCCTTCGGCCGATGCTGCGAGCGCTACCCGAGCGCGAGGCAGATCCAGTTTGTGCACGCGGTGCTGCGCAACGCGCTTCAACACGCCATGCGGGAGGAGCTGGTTTCCCGCAACGTCGCCAAACTCGTCCGGGTCCCGTCGCCCCGTTACAAGGTCGGCAAGGGGCTATCCGTCGACCAGGTGCGCAAGCTCCTCGCGGCTGCGGAGGGACACCGGCTGCACGCCCTCTACGTCGTGGCCGCCACGATGGGCCTTCGACGCGGCGAACTGGTGGGACTCCGCTGGTCAGATGTTGACCTGGACGAAGGCACCTTACGGGTTCAGCAGACTGTGCAGCGGGTCGCCGGACAGCTCCACGTCCTGGACGCCAAGACCGAGGACTCCGAGTCGGTGTTGCCGCTGCCTGAGGTCACCTGGCTCACCTTGCTTGAGCACCAGGAGCGCCAGCAAGCCGAGCGGGCGGCGCTGGCCGAGGTCTGGCAGGACCACGGCTTGGTCTTCCCCTCCGAACGGGGCACACCGCTGGAGCCGACCAACCTCAGCCGCTCGTTCGCCCGGCTCCGGGAGGCTGCCGGCCTGCCCGGTGTCCGGCTGCACGACCTGCGGCACACGGTTGTATCGCTGCTGATGGAGCTGGGCGTCCCGCCGCACGTTGTCCAGGCTATCGCCCGGCACGCCGACGTGAAGATCACGCTCAAGGTCTACGCTCACGCCAACCTTGACGCCATGCGCGATGCGCTCGGCAAGCTCGACGGGCGGCTGTCGTGAGCGCGGTTGCTGTCAGCGTTGCTGTCAACCGACTCACTCACGGCGACGCCCACCGGAACTTCCCTGGTGGATCTGGAGCCCCCGGCCGGGATCGAACCGGCGACATCTCGCTTACAAGGCGAGTGCTCTGGCCAGCTGAGCTACAGGGGCGCTGGTGTCGTCGCCAGCATAGCGACTGACGTCCCGTTTTCCCGCTCGGCAGGCCTCCCGAGCACGGGAAACGTCAACATCCCGACGGCTGTCGAGCGCCGGGCGGCCGGCAGCCGCGCCGATTGATGTCTGCCCGTGCCCGCTTGACCGGAATGCGTACCGGCCCGGAGTAGTAAAGATCGCCCCCACCTTGGCAGCGTCAGGAAAGGCGTTTACCGTGCAGTGACACGGACGACACCCCCGGCCGCCCCGCGACCGGTCGCCGCCCGTTGGCCGGCGCGACGTGCGCCGGTCGCTCCTTCACTCGGATCGTCCGGCACGTTCCTGCCGGTGAAAGGAAGCGCACCACCATGGCCACGGTCACCTACGCCAAGGCGTCCCGGATCTACCCGGGCACCGAGCGTCCCGCCGTCAACAAGCTCGACCTCGAGATCGGCGACGGCGAGTTCCTCGTCCTGGTCGGCCCCTCCGGTTGCGGTAAGTCCACGAGCCTGCGGATGCTCGCCGGCCTCGAGGACGTCGACGAGGGTTCCATCTACATCGACCAGCGCGACGTCACCCACCTTCCCCCGAAGTCCCGCGACATCGCGATGGTCTTCCAGAACTACGCCCTCTACCCGCACATGACGGTGTACGAGAACATGGCGTTCGCGCTGAAGCTCCGCAAGACCCCGAAGTCGGAGATCGACCGACGGGTGAAGGAGGCGGCCGGGCTGCTCCAGCTGGAGGAGTTCCTCAACCGCAAGCCGAAGGCCCTCTCCGGTGGTCAGCGCCAGCGGGTGGCCATGGGCCGCGCGATCGTCCGCGAGCCGCAGGTCTTCCTCATGGACGAGCCGCTGTCGAACCTCGACGCCAAGCTCCGCGTGCAGACCCGTACGCAGATCGCGTCGCTGCAGGCCAAGCTTGGTGTCACCACCGTCTACGTCACGCACGACCAGGTCGAGGCCATGACCATGGGCCACCGGGTCGCCGTGCTGCTCGACGGTGAGCTCCAGCAGGTCGACACCCCCCGGGCGCTCTACGACACCCCGGCCAACGTCTTCGTCGCCGGCTTCATGGGCTCCCCCGCCATGAACATCAAGACGGTGCCGCTGACCGAGCAGGGCGCCGAGTTCGCCGAGATGTTCGTGCCGCTGACCCGCGAGCAGGCGGAGGCCGCCAAGGCCGACGGCGGCGACGGCAAGGTGACCGTCGGCTTCCGCCCGGAGGACTGCGACCTGGTCAGCCCGACCGAGGGTGGCCTGCCGATCGTGGTGGAGCTGGTCGAGGACCTCGGCTCCGACGCCAACGTCTACGGCCACGCCGCGCTGGGTGGCGCCTCCGAGCGCTTCGTCGTCCGCACCGACCGCCGGACCATGCCGAACATGGGTGACACCGTGTTCGTCAAGCCGCGCGCCGACCGCACCCACGTGTTCCACGCCGCGACCGGCAAGCGGATCTGACGTACGACGAAAGGGGCGGCCCGCCACGGCGGACCGCCCCTTTCCGTTTGCCTGCGTCGGTCTCAGTCGCCCATCGCGCGGCGGCGGGCCACCTCGGCGAGGGTGACCGCGGCGGCCACGCTCGCGTTCAGCGACTCCACCTCGGAGACCATCGGGATACGTACGGTGAGGTCGCAGGTCTCCCCCACGAGCCGGGACAGCCCCCGCCCCTCCGAGCCGACCACCACGACCAGCGGGCCGACCGCGGCCTCCAGGTCGTAGAGGTCGGTCTCGCCGTCGGCGTCCAGCCCGACCACCATGAAACCGGCGTCCTGGGCGGCCTTCAGCGACCGGGTCAGGTTGGTCACCTGGGCCACGGGGACGCGCGCGGCCGCGCCGGCGCTGGTCCGCCAGGCGGTCGCCGTGATCCCGGCGGCCCGCCGCTCGGGTACGAAGACACCCTGCGCGCCGAACGCGGCGGCCGAGCGGAGCACGGCGCCCAGGTTGCGCGGGTCGGTGACCCCGTCGAGCGCCACCAGCAGCGGGGCCGGGTGCTCCACGGCGGCGGCGATCATGTCCTCGAACGGCTGGTACGCGAACGGCGGCACCTGGAGACCGACGCCCTGGTGCAGCACCCCGCCGGTCATCCGGTCCAGCTCGGCCCGGCTCACCTCGAGGATCGCGATGCCCCGGTCGGCGGCCGTCCGGACGATCTCGTTGACCCGGTCGTCGATGTCGATGCCCTGCGCCGTGTAGAGCGCGGTCGCGGGCACGCCGGCGCGCAGCGACTCCACCACCGGGTTCCGGCCGACCAGCAGCTCGGGCGCCTCGCGGGGCGGGGTGAACTTGCGTCCGGGCGCGACCCGCGGGCCGCCGCGACCGGCCGGCTTGCCACCCCGCGGCGCGGGCTTGGCGGCGCCCTTGCCCTTGCCCCAGGTGGTGTCCTTCGTGCCCGGCTGGCCGATCTTGGGGGCCCGCCCCTGCTCGGCGGCGGCCCGGCGCTCCTTCTCCTGCTTCCAGGCGGTGCGCTTGGGCAGCTTCTCGGTGCCCGAGTACGCCTTGTGCCACGGCCGCTCGTCGGCCGGCAGGGTGCGCCCCCGGCCGGCGAGGGCGTCCCGGTTCTTGCCGCCGGAGCCCTTGGGGGCGCCCGCCTTGGGCGTCACCCGCCGACCACGGCGCTGGGAGTTGCCGGCCATCAGCTCTTCTCTCCAATAGTCCAACGGGGGCCCTGGGGGGTGTCCTCGACCACCACGCCGGCCAGCTTGAGCTGGTCGCGTACGGCGTCCGCGGCGGCCCAGTCCTTGCGGGCCCGGGCCTGCGCGCGCTGTTCCAGGGCCAGTGCGATGAGGGAGTCCACGACGCCGCGCAGGTCGTCCGCCCGGCCGCCGCCGGTCCACGCCGGGTCGAGGGGGTCGAGGCCGAGGATATCCAGCATGGCGCGGGTGGCGGCCAGCGTGGTGCGGAGCGTCACGTCGTCCCCGCCGGTCAGGGCGGTGTTGCCGTCCCGGACCACCTCGTGCAGGACGGCCAGGGCGGCGGAGGTGTTCAGGTCGTCGTCCATCGCGTCGACGAACCCGGCCGGCAGTTCGCCCAGCTGCCCCGCGCCGACCCGCTCCGCGGCCCGCTGCACGAACCCCTCGATCCGCCGGTACGCGGTGGCCGCCTCGCGGAGCGCGTCCTCCGAGTAGTCGATGCGGGAGCGGTAGTGCGCGGCCGCGTAGTAGTAGCGCAGCTCCACCGGGCGTACGCCGAGCGAGTCCACGTACGCGAGGTCGAGGGTGTTGCCGAGCGACTTGCCCATCTTGGCCCCGCCGATGCTGAGCAGGCCGTGGTGCACCCAGTAGCGGGCGAACGGCAGGCCGGCGGCCCGGGACTGGGCGAGCTCGTTCTCGTGGTGCGGGAAGGTGAGGTCCAGCCCACCGCCGTGGATGTCGAACTCCGGCCCGAGGTAGCGCCAGCACATGGCCGAGCACTCGATGTGCCAGCCGGGGCGGCCCCGACCCCACGGCGACGGCCAGTACGCGTTCTCCGGCTCGTCCGGTTTGGCGCCCTTCCACAGGGCGAAGTCACGCGGGTCGCGCTTGCCCCGGTCGGGTGCGTCGCCGGCGGACTGCATGTCCTCCGGCGACTGGTTGGAGAGCGACCCGTACTCGGGCCACGACGTGACGTCGAAGTAGACGTCGCCGGAGCCGTCGAGGGCCGGGTACGCGTGCCCGTCGGCGATCAGCTTGCCGATCAGCTCCTGCATCTCGGGGATGTGCCCGGTGGCCCGCGGCTCGTACGTGGGCGGCAGCACGTTGAGCTGCCGGTACGCGTCGGCCAGGATCAGCTCGTTGGCGTACGCGATCGACCAGAAGGGTCGCCCCTGCTCCTGTGCCTTCACGAGGATCTTGTCGTCGATGTCCGTCAGGTTGCGGACGAACGTGACCTCGTAGCCCTTGGCCACCAGCCAGCGGCGCAGGATGTCGTAGTTCACCCCGGAGCGAAGGTGGCCGATGTGCGGCGGGGCCTGGAGGGTGAGGCCACACAGGTAGACGCTCACCGTGCCGGCTTCCCGGGGGACGAAGTCCCGGACCGATCGGGTGGCGGTGTCGTACAGGCGCAGCGTCACCGTACAAGGGTAGCCGTCCGCGCATTTCCGGATCGGCCGGTGGCTCGTCGTACGCTCCCAGTCATGGACACGGCGGCACGGCCCGGAGGCGGCCCGACGGCGCGGGCCGCGGGCGGGGCTCCCGGCGGGCCGGCGGCCCGGGCCGCGGGCCGTGCTCCGGGCGGACCGGCGGCGGTCGACGGCGCTGCCGACGGGGCCACGGCGCGGGCTGTCGGCGACGGGTCTGCCGCCCGGGCCTGTGAGGACCAGGGCGGCGCGGGCGGACGGGCCGGCGAGACGGCGCAGACCCTGGAGCGCGGGCTGCGTCTGCTGCACCTGGTGGCCGAGGCGTCGGGCGGGCTGACCGTCACCGAGGCCGCCAACCGGCTCGGCATCGGGCGGGCGGCGGTGTACCGGCTGGCCGGGCCGCTCACCGCGCACGGCATGCTCCGCCGCGACGAGGCCGGGCGGCTCCGGTTGGGGGCGGGCGTGCTGCACCTCGCCCGCCGGGCGCAGCCGCTGCTGGCCGAGGGGGCGCTGCCCGCGCTGCGTCGCCTCGCCGAGCAGGCCGGCGCCACCGCGCACCTCACCGTCGTCGAGGGCGGTGAGGGGGTGGCCCTGGCCGTGGTGGAGCCGAGCTGGACGTCGTTCCACGTGGCGTACCGGACGGGGGCACGGCACCCGCTGGACCGGGGCGCCGCCGGCCGGGCGATCCTGGCAGGTCGGTCCGGCTCCGCCGATCCGGTGAGCAGCAGCGGGGAACTGCAGGCCGGGGCGTACGGGGTGGCCGCACCGGTGCTCGGGGTGCCCGGGCTGGAGGCGAGCGTCGGTGTGGTGGCGCTGGCGCCGCTGGACGTGGACTCGGTGGGCGCCCAGGTGCGCGCCGCGGCGACGGCGATCGCCACCGCCCTCCGCTGACCGGCTTCCGCTGGCCGCGCGATACCACATCCGGCACCCCGGCGGGTGGTTGTGCACAGGAGCCGCCGTCGCCGTGGCGGGCGGTCGTCCACAGGGGTGCCCAGTGCCCGACCAGCGCCACGAGGGTGGCGGTATGCCTCCTCGTCCCCACCGGCCGGACGCGCTCGCCGGGCAGGTCTTCCGCGGCTCGGACGCCGTCCGGCAGGGGCTGCTCACCCACCACCAGCTCCGCGGGCGCTCGTGGGTCCGCGTCATGCACGACGTGTACGCCGACGCCCGCCTTCCCCGTGACCACGGGCTCGTCTGCCGGGCGGCCCTTCTGAAACTGCCGGCCGAGGCGGTGCTCGCCGGCCCGTCGGCGGCGTACCTGCACGGCGTCGCGCACGCCGCGGCCTTCTCCGACGACGTGCACGTCCTGGTGCCCCGGGCCATCCGGATCGACTCGCCCCGCGGCATCCGGGTGCACTCCGCTGGCCCCGCCACTCCCGGCACCGACCCGACCGGCGCCCCGCCGGGCGCCCACGTCCCGACCGGCGCCACGCTGGGTCGGGTCCGCCGGTCCGATCCCACCGCGGCGGCCTGGGAGTGCGCGGTCTGGCTCGATCCGGTCCGCGCGGTCGGCATCGTCGACGCGCTCCTCGCGAAGGGTCTCACCAGCCGCGCCGCGCTCGCGGACCTGGCCGCCGCGAACCTCGCCCGGCCGGGCGGCCGGCGGGCGGGCTGGCTCTTCGGCCTGGCGGACGCCGCCGCCCAGTCGCCGCCCGAGTCGCACCTGCGGATGCGGCTGGTGCTCGCCGGGCTTCCCCGCCCGGTGGCTCGGTTTCCGGTACGCCTGCCGACCGGCCCGTTCCAGCCCGGCATCGCGTGGCCGGGGTACCGGGTGGCGGTCGAGTACGACGGCCCGTGGCGGCGCGACCTACCCCACCGCCCGCGCCCCGGCCCCGGCCGGCCCCACGTGCCGCGCCCTGATCCGCTCTCCCGGCCGCGCCTCGACCGGTTCGTCGCGGCCGGCTGGCTCGTCCTGCACGTGACGGATCGGCGGATGGCCGAGGACTTCCCCGGTGTCGTCCGGGAGGTCCGCGCCGCCCTGCGAGCGCGCGGCTGGCGGCGATGACCCCGGATCAGCTCGTCGCCGGGGACGTCGCGCGAGGCGGCCCCGGCGCCGCGCCGATCGGCGGCGCTCGGGCACCGCCACGCTCGCGAGTTGGTCGCCTCAGCGCTCGGCGGCGAGCACCGGCTCCGGCACGGCGGTCGTCGCGGGGGGCTCGCGCAGCTCGTCGATGCGGACGAGGGCGACGCCGGCCACGATGAGCACCCCGCCGACCAGCTGCACCACCGTCGGCAGCTCGCCGAGGACCAGCCAGGCGATCAGGACGGCGAACATGACCTCGGTGAGCCCCACGAAGGAGGACAGACGGGGCCCGAGGATCCGCGCCCCGGCGATGCCGGTGAGGTACGCGACCACGGCGGCGACCAGCGAGAGCCCGGCGATCGGCACGAGCCAGCTCGTCTGCTGCCCGGCGAAGGTGACCTCGCCGAACGTGGCGTTCAGCGGCAGCGCCCCGACCAGCCCGAGCCCGCCCAGCGCGACGGCGCCGACGCCCATCCCGCCGCTGGCGAGCACCACCGAGGGCAGCTCGGGGTCGACCCGGCCGGCGAGCACGTAGTAGCCGGCCAGGCCGACGGCCGCGCCGAGCCCCCAGAGCACGCCGAGGGGGTCGAGTCGCCCGGCGCCGGTGAGGTCGAGGACGAACACGAGGCCGGCCAGGGCCGCGGCGGCGCCCGCCACGGTCAGCCGGCGGGGCCGCTGCCCGTGGACCAGCCACGTCCAGCCGACGACGAGGATGATGCCGAGGTACTCCAGCAGCAGGGCGACACCGACGGGGAGGTAGCGGACGGCGTTGAAGAAGCAGACCTGGGCGAGCGCCACCCCGAGCAGCCCGAAGACGCCCAGCACACCGATGTTGCGCCGCAGCACGTGCCACCGGCCGCGCAGGGACAGCAGCGCCGGTGCCGCGAGGACCAGCGCCGCGATCCCGACCCGGGCGATGACGGCGGACGGCGCGGACCATCCGTCCTCGATCAGCGACCGGGCGAAGGTGCCGGACGTGGCGAACGTGACCGCGGAGAGCAGGGCGAGGCCGAGGCCGAGCCCGGTGGCGGGTGACTGCTGCATCGGGCGCTCCTTGGCACTCCGGCGAGTAATGGGCAAACTAGGGCTATACCGATGACGCTAGGCGGCCATCCCGACAGGAGTCAAGTTGCTTTTCGCCCATGACACCGAATGCTCCCTGATCGCCGCCGCCGCTCTGGTCAACACCGGCGGGGGCGACGGCGAAGGGCTGCCCGACGTCGCGGCCCTCGACGAGTTCTACGCCGCGCACGCCTACAGCGGCCGGCACGAGCACACCGAGGCGGAACTGGCGTCGGTCCACGACCTGCGTCCCCGGCTGCGCCGGATCTGGGACGCCGACGTGCACGAGGTGGTCGCCATCGTGAACGGGCTGCTCCGCGAGCACGCCGCCCTGCCGCAGCTGATCGAGCACGACGACGAGCCGTACCACTTCCACGCCGTCCCCCGGGACGCGCCGCTGGCGACCCGGATGGCCGTCGAAGCGGCCATGGCGATCGCGGACCTGGTCCGCAGTGGCGAGCTCAGCCGCCTCCGCGTCTGCGCCCACCCGGACTGCGACAACGTCCTGGTGGATCTCTCGCGCAACCGGTCCCGCCGGTTCTGCGAGGCGGGCTGCGGCAACCGCGCCGCCGTCAGCGCGTACCGGGCGCGCAAGGCCGCCGCCAGGGGCTGACCGTCCGTCGCGACGGGCCGGACGACCACCCCGTGCCGCCGCCACGGCGACCGGCGGGACGCGCGACGCCGGCGGCACGGGGACGGGGCGTCAGGGGTGCGTCATCCGGAGCAGGTCGAGCGCCTCCTCGAGCTGCGTCTCGGAGAGCTTGCCCGAGTCCACGTGCCCCCGGGAGATGACCACCTCGCGGATCGACACCTGCTTCGCCAGCGCCTCCTTCGCGATCGAGGCCGCCTCGTCGTAGCCCAGGTAGCGGTTGAGCGGGGTGACGATCGAGGGGGAACCCTCGGCGTACGCCAGGCAGACCTCGGCGTCCGCGACCAGCCCGACCACGCAGCGGTCCGCGAGCAGGCGGCTCGACGCGGCCAGCAGCTTGATGGACTCCAGCAGGTTGCGGGCCATCACCGGCAGCATGACGTTCAGCTCGAAGTCGCCCTGGGAACCCGCGAAGCCGACGGCGGCGTCGTTGCCGATCACCTGGGCGCAGACCTGGCGGACCGCCTCGCAGACCACCGGGTTCACCTTGCCCGGCATGATCGACGAGCCGGGCTGGAGGTCGGGGATGCGCAGCTCGCGCAGGCCGGCCCGGGGCCCCGAACCCATCCAGCGGATGTCGTTGGCGATCTTGTAGAGGCCCACGGCGATCGTACGGAGCTGGCCGGAGGTCTCCACGAGCGCGTCCCGGGCGCCCTGCGCCTCGAAGTGGTTGCGCGCCTCCGTCAGCGGCAGCCCGGTCGACGCGCGCAGCTTCTCGATGACCCGCGCCGCGAAGCCGAGCGGCGTATTGATGCCGGTGCCCACGGCCGTGCCACCCAGCGGCAGCTCGGCCAGCCGCGGCAGCACCGCCTCCAGCCGCTCGACGCCGTAGCGCACCTGGGCCGCGTACCCGCCGAACTCCTGGCCGAGCGTGACCGGGGTGGCATCCATGAGGTGCGTACGCCCCGCCTTCACGACGGTCTCGAACTCGGCCGCCTTCCCCTCCAGCGCCCCGGCCAGGTGACGCAGCGAGGGGATCAGGTCCTCCACCACGAACTGGGTGGCGGCCAGGTGGATCGAGGACGGGAAGACGTCGTTGCTGGACTGCGACGCGTTCACGTCGTCGTTCGGGTGCACGTTGCGTCCCAGCTCGCGGCTGGCCAGCGTCGCGATCACCTCGTTGGCGTTCATGTTGGACGAGGTGCCCGAGCCGGTCTGGAACACGTCGACTGGGAACTGGTCGTCGTAGCCGCCGTCGGCCACGTGCGCGGCGGCCGTGACGATCGCCTCGGCCACGTCCGCCCCGATCACGCCCAGCTCGCCGTTGACCTGCGCGGCAGCGCCCTTGATCTGCGCGAGCGCCTTGATCTGCGCCGGTTCGATGCCCCGGCCGGAGATCGGGAAGTTCTGCACGGCGCGCTGCGTCTGCGCCCGCCACAGCGCCTCGGCGGGCACCTCCACCTCGCCCATCGAGTCGCGTTCGATCCGGTAACCCGTCGCCTCTGGAGTCGTCACGCGTACCATCCTGCCGCGCGCGACGGCGGCGTGCAGATGATCGCGCTCACGTGTGCCGGTCCACCGCCCGCGGTGGGCGGGATGCCCGCGGCGGCGACGGGAGCGCGCGGCGACGGGGTCGCTCAGTCCCGCTCGGCCAGGAACCGCTCCACCTCGTGCCGCTCCGGCGCCTCCACCTCGCGGAACAGGGCGAGCGCGCGGGTCCAGTGGCTGCGCGCGCCCGCCGGGTCGGAGTCCCGCAGGCAGCGGGCTATCCCGTCCAGGGCTCGGGCCCGCTCGTACCGGGAGTTGAGCCGGGTGGCGTCCACCAGCACGCGCCGGTGCAGGTCCAGCGCGCTGGCCACGTCGCCCTGCGCCAACAGGGCGAGCCCCAGCAGGTTCCGGCACGCGAGCGCCGCGATGGGGTCACCCATCTCGGTGACGAGCACGAACGCCTCCCGGTGGCGTGCCGCGGCGCTCTCCGGCTGGCCGAGGGCGCGCTCGACGGCACCGATGTCGTTGAGCACCTCGGCCTCACCGAGCCGGTTGCCGGACCGCCGCTTGAGCCGGAGCGCGAGATGCAGGCGACGGAGGGCGCCCTCGTGGTCGCCGAGCCGCGCCCGGACGGCCCCGAGGTGACCGATGGCGTGGGGAATGAGGCGCAGCTCCCCGACCTCCCGGGCCAACGCCAGCTGCAGACGGGTGACGCGCTGCGCCTCCTCGTACCGTCCCCAGGCGAGCAGGGCCACGGCCTTGTTGTTCAGCGTCGCCACGAGCCCGCCGAGCTGGCCCGTCTCCCACAGCAGGGGTGTGGCCGCGTCGAAGTGCCGCATCGCCGGGCCGAAGCGGCGGTCCGTGGCGTGCGCCGCCGCGAGGTTCCGGTGGATGGTGGCGGCCCCCTGGTCGTCGCCGAGCCGCTGGCGGTCCCGCAGCGCCGTCTCCATCAGGTCGATCGTCTCGGGGAAGCGGCCCAGCCGGTAGTACGCGGACGAGAGGTAGTTGCGCATCGTGGCGCTCGCCGCCAGGTCGCCCAGCCGCTCGGCGGCGCGGAGGCCGGCGCTGTGCGTCTCGATCAGCTCGTCCAGATGCCCCCCGGCGAACCAGAAGTGCCAGGTCGCCCGAGCCAACTGCCAGCACTGCCGCGGCAGCCCGGCCTGCTCGGCCAGGTGGACGGCGGCGACGAGGGATGAGCGATTGGTTTCGAACCAGCCCTCACCCGCCGCCAGACCCGCCTCGACCAGGTCCGGCCGGCGTGGCTCGGGAAACTCGACGCCCACCCTGCTCGCGGCCGGCTCGCCGAGCGCGGAGACCGCCCAGGCGGTGTCCACGTAGTGGTCCAGCAGCGCGTCGAGTGCCACCCGCCGCCCGTCGTCGCTGTCACGGCTCGCCACCAGGAGCCGGGCGTACTCACGCACGAGGTCGTGGAAGCGGAACCGCCCCGGGTCCGGCTCGTTGACGAGGTGCGCGTCGACCAGTTCGTCGACGAGGTGTTCCGCGGCGGGCAACGGCACGTCGGCCAGCGCGGCGGCGGCCAGGGCGTCGAACTCCGCTCCCGGGTACAGCCCGAGCAGCCGGAACATCCGCTGCGCGGCGGGACTCACCTGCGCGTACGACAGGGCGAAGGCCTGGCCGACGGAGCGGTCGCCGGCCACCAGCTCGGTGAGCACGTCCCGACCGTCGGCGAGCCGGGCGGCGAGGTCGGCGATGCGCCACCGGGGACGGTGCGCGAGCCGCGCCCCGGCGAGCCGGATGGCCAGGGGCAGCCGGCCGCAGCGGCGGACCACCTCGGCGGCGGCCTGCGGCTCGGCGGCCACCCGTTCGGGGCCGACGACCCGCGCCAGCAGGTCCACCCCCTCGTCGGGGTCGAGGAGGTCGAGTGACGACGGCCGCCCCTCGTCGAGGCCGGTCAGCCGGCGCCGGCTCGTGACGAGGGTGAGACAACCCGGCCCGCTGGGCAGCAGCGGCACCACCTGGGCGGCGGACGCCGCGTTGTCCAGGACCACGACGGCGCGCCGATGCGCGAGCTCGCTGCGCCAGAGCGCGACCCGTTCGTCGGCCTCCGCGGGGATGCGGTCCCCGGGCACCCCGAGCTGGCGCAGCAGCGCGGCGAGCGCCGCCGCCGGGGACAGCGGCCCCCGCTCGCTGTGCCCGTGCAGGTCGATGAAGAGCTGCGCGTCCGGATACCGGTCGCTCAACGCCGTGGCGAGGTGGACGGCCAGGGTGGTCTTGCCGCTGCCGGGCATCCCGTCGATCAGCTGGACCCGGGTGCGTCCCTCCTCGATCTCCTTGACCAGCCGCGCCAGGGTCTCCTGCCGGCCGGTGAAGTCGCTGATGGCGCGCGGCAGGCAACGGACCGGCGCAGTCGAGCGGCTCTCCGGGCCGGCGAGCGCGAGGTCGCCGGCGAGCACCCGCTGGTGGATCTCCTGCAACGTCGCGCCCGGCTCGATGCCCAGCTCCTCGGCGTAGAGCCGCCGCCCCTCGCGGTACACGGCGAGCGCGTCCGCCTGCCGGCCGACCGCCGAGAGGGCGAGCATCACCTGCCCGCGCAGCCGCTCCCGCAGCGGGTTCCGGGACAGTGCCTCGGTGAGCACGGCCAGGATCTCGGCCGCCTGCCCGAGCCGCAGCTCGACGTCCACGCACTCCTCGAGCGCCGTGAAGCCCTTCTCGTCGAGGGCCTGCGCCCCCCGCCGTACGCTGCGGCTCGCGGTCCCGCTCAGCGCCGGTCCCCGCCAGAGGGCGATGGCGGCGCGGAACTGCCGCTGGGCCTCGGCGAGCTGCCCGGCGGCGACGGCGGCGCGGGCGGTGTCGACGTACCGCGCGAACACCTGGGCGTCCAGCTCGCCCGGCCCGACCCGGATGCCGTAGCCGACCGGATCGCTGACGATCGTCGCGGGCGGGACGCCGAGCTGGTCCAGCCGGCGCCGGAGACGCGACACGCACGTCTGCACCTGGGCGCGGGCGGTGGCCGGCGGCCGCTCCTCCCAGATCGCGTCGACCAGTTCCTCCACCGGCACGATCCCGTTGGGCCGCAGCAGCAGCATGGAGAGCACGACCCGGTCCCGGCCCGCGGTGACGGTGACGTCGCCGTCACCGATCCGCAGGGGTCCCAGGATCCTGAACCGCAATGCCGCTCCCTAGGTGATGCCGTGACGGTCCGTAGCGTAGCCCGGTCGTGACGGGATGCCATCGCCCGGTGATAGCGATGTGAGAGCGGATCGGCAGAAACCGGCTTCACCCTTAGGACGGGTTGCCGGCGACGGCATCCGACGGGGGCGGTGCGCCCGTCCAACCCCCCAGGGGCGGGCGCACCGACGTCGACCGGTCAACGCCGAAGGGCGCCGGGCGAGCCGCCCGACGCCCCTGTCACATCCGTACGTGTCAGCGGCTACCGATGGTCAGCACGGGCTTGGTGACCTCGGCGAAGAAATCGTTGCCCTTGTCGTCCACGACGATGAAGGCGGGGAAGTCCTCCACCTCGATCTTCCAGACCGCCTCCATGCCCAGCTCGGGGTACTCGAGCACCTCGACGTGCTTGATGCAGTCCTGCGCCAGCCGGGCCGCCGGGCCGCCGATGGAACCCAGGTAGAAGCCGCCGTACTGCTGGCAGGCGCGGGTCACCTGCGCCGACCGGTTGCCCTTGGCCAGCATCACGTACGAGCCGCCGGCCGCCTGGAACTTCTCCACGTACGCGTCCATCCGACCGGCGGTGGTCGGGCCGAACGAGCCGGAGGCGTAGCCCTCGGGGGTCTTCGCCGGCCCGGCGTAGTAGACGGCGTGGTCGCGCAGGTACTGCGGCATCGGCTCGCCCGCGTCCAACCGCTCGGCGATCTTGGCGTGGGCGATGTCCCGGGCCACCACCAGCGGGCCGCTCAACGACAGCCGGGTCTTCACCGGGTACTTGCCGAGTTCGGCGCGGATCTCGTCCATCGGCCGGTTGAGGTCGACGCGCACCACCTCGGAGCTGTCGAGCTGCGCCTCGGTGACGTCCGGCAGGTAGCGCGCCGGGTCGGTCTCCAGGCGCTCCAGCCACACCCCCGACGGGGTGATCTTGGCGACCGCCTGCCGGTCGGCCGAGCAGGAGACGGCGATCGCCACGGGGCACGACGCGCCGTGCCGCGGCAGCCGGACGACCCGCACGTCGTGGCAGAAGTAGCGGCCACCGAACTGCGCGCCGATGCCGAAGTTGCGGGTCAGCTCCAGCACCTCGGCCTCCAGCTCCACGTCCCGGAAGCCGTGGCCGGCCATGGAGCCGGAGGTGGGCAGGTTGTCCAGGTACTTGGCGCTCGCGTACTTGGCGGTCTTCAGCGCGTACTCGGCCGAGGTGCCGCCGATGACGATGGCCAGGTGGTACGGCGGGCAGGCCGAGGTGCCGATGAGCCGCAGCTTCTCCTCCAGGAACCGCATCATCCGCGTCGGGTTCAGCAGTGCCTTGGTCTCCTGGTAGAGGAACGACTTGTTCGCCGAGCCCCCGCCCTTGGCCATGAACAGGAACTTGTACGCGTCCGGGTGCCCGTCCGGGTCCTCGGCGTAGATCTCCACCTGCGCGGGCAGGTTGGTGCCGGTGTTGCGCTCCTCCCACATGGTCAGCGGCGCGAGCTGGGAGTAGCGCAGGTTGAGCCGCGTGTACGCCTGCCAGACGCCGCGCGAGATGGCCTCGGCGTCGGTGCCGTCGGTCAGCACGTGCCGGCCCCGCTTGCCCATCACGATGGCCGTGCCGGTGTCCTGACACATCGGAAGGACGCCCCCGGCCGCGATGTTGGCGTTGCGGAGCAGGTCGAGCGCCACGAACCGGTCGTTCGGGGAGGCGGCGGGATCGTCGATGATCGACCGCAGCTGGGCCAGGTGGGCGGGGCGCAGGAAGTGGGCGATGTCGTGCATCGCCTCGGCGGTCAGCGCGGTGAGCGCGGCCGGCTCCACGGTGAGGAACCGGCGACCCCCCGGGCCGTGCACGACGTCGACGCCCTCGTCGGTGATCAGGCGGTACTCCGTCTGGTCGGGGCCGGTCGGCAGCAGGGGGGCGTACGAGAAGGCGGCGGCACTGCTCATGAGCGGAAAGCCTAGGGCAGACCCGTCGATCATTCCCACCCGCCGGGTGCCCGCTGGGACGCCGCTCTCACCGCCGCCGTCGGCACGGTCCGGCGTGGGCGCCGTCAGCCACCCGCCCGTTCCGGGCACAGCTCGCGCTTGGGGCCGCAGGTGTCGTCCACGCCGGGCGTCGGTGCGCTGCCGCCCGGGGCGGTGCCACCGTTCGCCGGGGCGGTCCCGCCGGGCGCGGGGGCGGTGCCGCCGTTCGCCGCAGCGCCGAAGCGGACGTACGCGATCTCCCGCCCCTCACCGATCACCATGCCGCCGGGACCGACCGCGAGCGCGTTCGCCGAGGTCCGCAGGACGGCCAGCTCCCGACCGGTACGCGGGTCGAGCGCGATGAGCCGGGACGGCTTCTCGTCAACGACGACCGCCGCGTACGGGGTGAGCGCCGCGCCCGCCTTGCCGCCGGCCGGACGGGTCCAGAGCACCTGCTCGCCGGCCAGCCCGCGCGCCACGACCGACCGTTGGTCGGCGGCGCGGGCCACCGCGTACCGGTCGTCCACGGCCAGCAGTCGCTCACCGTCGGCGCCGACCCAGAGCAGCCGTCCGTTGTACCCGTCGAGGACCGCCTCCCGGCCGTCCGGCCCCACCCCGACGAGCACGTTCCGGGCGCCCTGCGGGTCCTCCCGCTGCGCGCAGCCGGCGTTGTCGGCGGTGCGCAGGTTGATCCCCGCCCGGCGCCAGACCTCCTGCCCGGTCGCGGGGTCGACGCCGGAGATCGCGAAGAGGCAGCTGCCGTCCTGGGAGCGGGCGGTGATGCGCAGCAACCGGCCGCCCACCACCGAGAGGCGCTCCTCGCGGCCCGGTTGGACGTTCCTCAGCACCGAGCCGTTCGCCGTGTCCACCACGTGCACCTGGCCGTCGACCGGGAACCCGAGCAGCGGCGGCGCGGGCTCCGGGCCGGCCGCCGCCTCGTCGATCCGCTTCGCGGTCAGCCGCCGCGTGCCGCGCAGGCCGGGGTTGTCGGCGAACAGCCCGCTGCCCACCCCGGGCAGGAACGCCGTCCACAGTGGCGTGGTGCCGCGCGGATCCCACGCGCTCAGCGTGCAGTCGGTCGGCTGCGCGCAGCGCGCGTCCAGCAGCAGGTTGCGGTACGTCCAGACGGCCACCGCGTCGTCGTCGCGCCGCCGGGTCACCCCGGTCGTGGGGTCGAGCACCTCGTACCCCTTGACCAGCAGCTTGCCCACGACGACCACCGCGTCGCGGTCGCCGCCGGCGACCGCCGCCCAGTCGGCCTTGCGCTCCCAGAGCTGGCCGCCGGTCGCCAGGGCGCGCGCCTCGACCCGGGTACGCTGCTCGACCACGACGGTGTCGCCGGCGATGGTGACGCTCTTCGGGGTGCCGTCGACCCGCTCCTGCCAGGCCACCTGCGGCTGGGCGAGCGACTCGCTCCGGTCGACCCAGTCCCACATCCGTGGGAACGGGTTCCACACCCCGGTCGCGGCGAGGACGACGACCGCGATCAGCGCGAGCAGCAGAACGCCGCGCACGCCGAGGCCGCTCCCCTTCGCCACACCGGACACCGTAGCCACGATCACGGCCGTCCCGTACGCCCGTGCCGCCGTGTCGCCGCGCTTTCTGGCGCGGAAGGTGTTATCTGGGGCCCCTGCTCGACCTCAGGCGTCAGGACGGGTCCCCGCCTGCCGGCGGGCGGCCGAGCGCACCAGCGGCAGCGTGCGGTACGGGATCTGCTCGGCCAGCGCGATGATCGTCGAGGCCCGGGTGATCCCCTCGGAGGAGACGATCTGGTCGATCACCCGCTGGAGGTCGGCGTTCGACCGGGCCACGATCCGGCAGAGCAGGTCGCCGGAGCCGGTGATGGTGTGCGCCTCCAGCACCTCGGGGATGCCCGCGAGGTGGGCGGTGACCGGGTCGTGCCCGTGCCTCTGGCTGATCTCCAGGGTGACGAAGCTGGTCACCCCGAAGCCGATCGCGGCCGGCGCGATCTCCGGACCGAACCCGGTGATGACGCCCCGGCCGACCAGCTTGTCCAGCCGCGCCTGGACGGTGCCCCGGGCCACGCCGAGCCGGCGCGAGCACTCCAGCACGCCGATCCGGGGTTCCTCCGCGAACAGTTCGATCAATCGCGCGTCGAGGTCGTCGAGCTGTACACCCTGCACACCGTTCACGGGATACGACGGTACCGAATGCGCAACCTGACCACCGTTTACGGCGACAGTTGCCCAGCTCACCCCGGCACAGCGATCCTCGCCACATACCCATCCCCACGGCGGCCCACGAGGCCGGCCGGTACGCAAGGGAGGCCACCATGACCCAGGCGATCGACCGACCCCAGTCGACCGAGGACGTCGACGTCGACCGGCTCGTCGGTGCCGTCGACCACGACATCACCCGCGACCCGTTCCCGGTCAAGGGCCTCGACCACGTGCACTTCCTGGTGGGCAACGCGAAGCAGGCCGCCCACTACTACTCCACCGCTTTCGGCATGACCTGCGTGGCCTACCGGGGGCCGGAGCAGGGCTACCGGGACCACGCCCAGTACGTGCTGACCAGCGGCTCGGCCCGGTTCCTGCTCACCGGCGTGGTCCGTCCCGGCGCCGAGGGCGCCGAGCACGTCACGAAGCACAGCGACGGTGTCAGCGACATCGCGCTGGAGGTGCCGGACGTGGACGCCGCGTACGCGCACGCCACCGGCCAGGGCGCCACGGGCCTGGTCGAGCCGCACGACGTCAGCGACGAGCACGGCACCGTCCGGATGGCGGCCATCGCCACGTACGGCGAGACCCGGCACACCCTCGTCGACCGGTCGCGCTACACCGGGCCGTTCCTGCCCGGGTTCGTGGCCCGCGAGCCGATCGTGGACCGGCAGCCGATGATCGACGCCGGCATCCAGCCGAAGCGCTTCTTCCAGGCCATCGACCACATCGTCGGCAACGTCGAGCTCGGCCGGATGGACGAGTGGGTCGAGTTCTACAAGCGCGTCATGGGCTTCACCAACATGGCGGAGTTCATCGGCGACGACATCGCCACCGACTACTCGGCCCTCATGAGCAAGGTGGTCGCCAACGGCACCCGACGCGTGAAGTTCCCGCTCAACGAGCCGGCGATCGCCCGCAAGAAGTCGCAGATCGACGAGTACCTGGAGTTCTACCAGGGCCCGGGTGCCCAGCACATCGCGGTGGCCACCAACGACATCCTGGCCAGCGTCGACGCGATGCGGGCGGCCGGCGTCGAGTTCCTCGACACCCCGGACTCGTACTACGACGACCCGGAGCTGCGCGCCCGCATCGGTGAGGTGCGGGTGCCGATCGAGGAGCTGAAGGCCCGCAAGATCCTCGTCGACCGCGACGAGGACGGCTACCTGCTCCAGATCTTCACCAAGCCGGTGCAGGACCGCCCGACGGTCTTCTTCGAGCTGATCGAGCGGCACGGCTCGCTCGGCTTCGGCAAGGGCAACTTCAAGGCCCTGTTCGAGGCGATCGAACGTGAGCAGGAGAAGCGCGGCAACCTGTAACACTTGCGAGCGTGATCTCACCCTCGTACCCGACGCCGCCGGCCGGTGGGCCCCCGCCCACCGCCGGCGGCTTCGCTTCCCCGCCGGCCCCGCCTCACCACGGGTTCGCGGAAACGGTCGTCGTTAAGGTGTCTGCGTGAGCGTGCAACCCGGCTGGTACGTCGACCCCGCCGATCCCGAGACCCGGCGGTACTGGGACGGCGAGGGCTGGATCGGTGCGCCCATCCCCGTGGACGCCACCCCACCGGAGGGTCCGCCACCGGTGGAGGCGCCCCCGCCCGCCCCTGTGCCGCAGCCCGTCACCTCGCCCGGGGCTCCGCCGGCACCGGCGCCGCCCGGCGCTCCCGCGTCGGCCCCGCCCGCCGTGCCCGGCTCCGCGCCACCGGCCGCCGGGCCGCCGCCCGGCTGGCAACCCCCGCCGGGGTACGGCCACCCGGGCCTGCCTCCCGGCTGGACGCCCCCGGGCTGGGCGGCGCGCATGCCCGAGCCCCGACCGCACGGCCTCCCGCTGGCGGGCCTCGGTGCCCGGCTCATCGCCCGGCTCATCGACTTCGGCATCGTCCTCGCGCTGAACGTCGTGGTGAACGGCTGGTTCGTCTGGCGGCTCGTGCAGGAGATGGCCCCGTACTGGCGGGAGGTGTTCCGGCGGGCGATGGCCGGCAACTCCTCGACCGAGGGGTTGCCGCAGATCGGTGAACAGGCCGGCGGCCTCCAGGTGGCCATCCTGCTGATCGCCACCGCGCTCTGGCTCGCCTACGAGGTGCCGACCATGGCGTCGAGCGGCCAGACGTTCGGCAAGCGGGTGATGGGGATCAGGGCCGTGCCGTTGACCGCGGACCAGCCCCTCGGGTTCGGCCGGGCGCTGCGCCGGTGGAACACGCTCGGCCTGCCGACCCTGCTCTGGTACTGCTGCGGCCTGGGCCTGCTGCTCCAGCTCATCGACGCGATCTCCCCCCTCTTCGACCACCCGCTGCGCCAGGCGCTGCACGACAAGCGTGCCCAGACCGTCGTCGTGCAGGTGCCCCGCCACACCCCCACCGCCACCCGTTCCGAACCCCCGGGAGACACCCCATGACCGACACCGGACGACCCGACCCGGCGGTGCGGCTCACCCGCGCCGACCTGGACGCCCTGCCCAGCTACGTGCCCGGCCGCAGCCCCGCCGACCTGGCCCGGGAACTCGGGCTCCCCGAGGCGATCAAGCTGGCCAGCAACGAGGTGCCGTACGGGCCGCTGCCCGGCGTCGTGGAGGCGGTCGCCGAGGCCGCCGCCGGGGTGCACCGCTACCCGGACATGGGCGTCGTCGCGCTCCGCGACGCGCTGGCGCAGCGGTACGGGGTGGACGCCGACCGCATCGCCACCGGCTGCGGCTCAGTGGCGCTCGCCGAGCACCTGGTCCGGGCCACCTCGCTACCCGGCGACGAGGTCGTCTACTCGTGGCGCTCGTTCGAGGCGTACCCGATCATCGCGGCGACCAGCGGCGCGACCAGCGTGCGGGTGCCGAACGACCCCGGCCACGGGCACGACCTCACGGCCATGGCGGCGGCGGTGACCGAACGGACCCGGCTGGTGCTGGTCTGCAACCCCAACAACCCGACGGGCACGGCCGTACGCCGGGCCGAGCTGGACCGGTTCCTGGACGCCATGCCCGACGACGTGCTGGTGGTGATCGACGAGGCGTACCGGGAGTTCGTCACCGATCCGGAGGTGCCCGACGGGCTGACCTACCTCGACCGGCCGAACGTGGCGGTGCTCCGCACCCTGTCGAAGGCGTGGGGCCTCGCCGGGCTCCGCGTCGGCTTCCTGGTCGCCCAGCCCGAGGTGGCGGCCGCGGTCCGCAAGGTGGTCACCCCGTTCTCCACAAGCATGGTGGCCCAGGCCGCCGCGCTCGCCGCGCTCGCACAGGCCGACGAGGTGGAGCGGCGGTGCGCCCTCGTCGTCGCCGAGCGGGACCGGGTCACCGAGGCGCTGCGCAAGTTCGTCCCGGACGTCCCCGCGAGCCAGGCGAACTTCGTCTGGCTGCCGCTGGGCGACCGGGCGGTGGAGTTCGGCAAGGCGTGCGAGTCGCGCGGCGTCATCGTCCGGCCGTTCGCCGGTGACGGCGTACGCGTCACCATCGGCACCCCGGCCGAGAACGACGCCTTCCTGGCCGCCGCCGAGGCGGCGCTGGCCTGACGGAGTGTCCGGTCCGGTCCGCCTTCCCCGTCGTGAGCGGACCGGACCGGACGATCAGGTGGCCGGCGCGGGACGCCGGACCCGGGCGCTGTGCCAGGCAGCCTGGCAGCCAGACCTCCGGGCCGGTCGCTCAGCGGGCGAACGTACCGCCGGCCGCCAGGTTCACCGCGGCCGGCACGGTGATGTCGACGCCGGGCGTCCGGGCCACCTGGAAGGTCCGGTGCGCCGGCGCCGCGTCGGCCGGAGCGGGGCTCATCAGGATGACGATCACGCCCACGAGGGCTGCCACAAGTCGCACAGGAGTGACTATAAGTAACTTATGTCCGATTTGTCGAGGCTGCTGCGAGGCGCGTCGACGGCTCGGGTCGGACGCGACTCAGGTCGCCGCGAGGACCACGGGCTCGGCGGACAGGAAGTAGCCCTGGTCGTCCGCGTCCGGGTCGACCGGCCGGCGCAACCGTTCGACGGCCACGTAGCCACCCGACGCGTACACCGCCCCCGGCGCGTAGCCCGTGCCGTCCCTGCCGACGGTCAGCGGGAAGCGGGACCGCTCCGCGCCGGTCACGGGATCGAGCGTGACCAGCTCGTTGGCGTCGGTCAGCAGGTGCACGCGGTCGGGCTGGACGGCGATCACCCGTCCCGGCCCGAGGTCCGGGCGGCGCCACGACTCGGCGCCGGTGCGTGCGGAGCGCCCGACGAGCACGCCCCCGACGACCCCGACCGCCTGCTCACCGGCGAGCTGGGTGTCGAGCCGGTCGAGCGCCGGCGCGGCCACCGGCGCCCCGGGGCCGACCAGCCAGCCCCGGCCCGCCGCGTCACCGGGCCCCGCCGTACGCAGGGCGGGGCACTCCGACCGCCCGCTCCGGCAGCCCACCGGGGTGACCACCACGTCGTCACCGGTGCCGGGTGGCCGCCAGCGGTCGGTCACCGTGCCCGTCGCCACGTCCCGGAACTCGACCGCCGCCGGGCCGGCGCAGCGGTCCACGCCCACCAGCCGCCCCGTCGAGGTGGTGCCGACGTCGACGCGGCAGTCGCCGCCCAGCGGGACGCGCCAGAGTTCGCGCCCGCCGGCCAGGTCGACGCCCCGCGCCTCGCCGGCGCCGGTCGCCACCAGCACGTCCCGGCCGTCGCCGGTGCGGGCGAGGTAGAGCCCCGGCGGATCCCACACGATCGCCGCTCCGGTGCGCCGGGCGTCCGGCTTCCGCGCCGGCTCCGGTCCGTCGGCGCGCCAGGCCACCCGCCCGTCCCGCGCGTCCAGCGCCACGAGCCGGCCGTCCGACCAGCGGCTCACCACGGTCGTACCGCTCGCCACCACGCCGACCAGTTCGGCCGGCCAGCGGCGGTACGACCAGAACGGCGTGGTGCGGTACCGCCCGTCGACCGGTCGGTCCGCGTACACCTGGCGGTGGCCCGCGTACACCCGCAGCCGGTCGTCCACGACGAGCGGGGCCACGGGCAGCCGCCCGATCACGCCGGCGGGTGGATCGGCGGGGGTCGGGTACGCGGCACGCGCGACAGTGCTGACCTCGGCGGGGGCGAGCACGCGGTAGACGATCGTCGCCACCGTGGCGACGGCGAGCAGGACCGCGACGACCAGCACGACCCGCCGCCGGCCGTTACGGAACCCCATGCGCACCTCCGCCCGGCACCCTACCCAGCGGCGCTCGGCGGGTGTCAGGTGGCGGGTGCTCAGGCCGCCCGGGCCGTCGGGCCCTCGACGGCGGCGGCGAGGTCCGCGAGGTCGCCCCGGAGGGCACGCTCCACGGCGCGGGCGGCCAGACCGCCGAGGAGCAGCGCGACCACCCGGCCGGACGCGGAGGACGGCAGCGCCTCCAGGCTGACGGTGACGGCCGTGCCGCCCGGGTGCCGGCGCGGCGCGCCACGCAGCGTCCAGGTGATCCGGTGGTCGACGGCGTCGCCGGGCGAGCAGAGCACGAGGCGGCGCGGTGGTATCGCCTCCACCACCCAGAACTCCTCCACGAGGACGGCGCCGTCCGGCCGCCTGCGGGGCTCGCTCCAGGCGGTGCCCGGGCCGAAGGGGCCGGAGGTGAGCAGTTCGAGCGGGCCGGCCAGGGCCCGCCCCGCCCGGCTGAGGGGATCGGTCAGGAGCCGCCAGACGTCCACGGCGGACGCCTCGATGAAACCGGAAACCGCCACCGTCGACATGCCACCTCCCGTGGCCTCGACGGTACGCGGCGTGAACACGGAGCGGGGGTCTCCGGGCGGAATTTCCACCGGAGACCCCGATCGGTGCGTCTGTGCCGGGGTTGGTCCGGCGGTCAGCGGTCGAACTGGCCCGCGCGGATCGCGTCGACGAAGGCCGTCCACCCCGGCGGGCTGACGGCGAGCGTGGGGCCCGCCGGGTCCTTCGAGTCGCGGACCGCGACGACGCCGATGACGTCGACCAGGTTGTCGGCCACCTCGACGCAGAGGCCCTGGTCGTTGGAACGGCTGCTGGTACGCCAGACGGCGCCGGCAAGATCGTGCATTGACTACCTCCCTGTGCGTTGGGACGCCCCGCCGGGACCGGCCGGGACCGGTCACGGGCCCGTCCGGCGCGACGGGGCGTCGGAATCCGGAGCGATCAACGCGGGAGGGTACGGGGGCGATCGCACAGATGGTGCGATCGGCTGATCACGATCGTCGGCGGCCGGTGACGCACCGGCCGCCGGGCATCGGCGCTGGTCAGCGGGCGGGCAGAATGGTGCCGGTGACCTCGCCGAGGGCGACGGTGGTGCCGTCGGGGCCGGGAGCGGTCGCCGTGATGGTGACCGTGTCGCCGTCCTCCAGGAAGGTGCGCGTACCGCCGTCGAGCTTCACCGGCTCGGCCCCGCCCCAGGTGAGTTCCAGGAACGAGCCGACCTGCCCGCGCTCCGGCCCCGAGACGGTGCCGGAGGCGTAGAGGTCCCCGGTCCGCAGCGAGGCTCCGTTGACGGTCAGGTGGGCGAGCTGCTGGGCCGGCGTCCAGTACATGGTGGCGAACGGCGGCTCGCTGACCCGCTCGCCGTTCCACTCGACCTGGAGCCGCAGGTCCAGCCCGAGGTGCGGCACGTCGCGCAGGTAGTCGGCGACCGGCGGGTCCTGCTCGGGGCCCGGCCGGAACGCGTCGGCGAGGGCGTCCAGCGGGGTCACCCACGCCGAGACCGAGGTGGCGAACGACTTGCCGAGGAACGGCCCGAGCGGCTGGTACTCCCAGGCCTGGATGTCGCGGGCCGACCAGTCGTTGACCAGCACCACGCCGAAGACGTGGTCGGCGAAGTCGTCGACGGAGACCCGGGAGCCCAGCGGGCTGGGTACGCCCACCACGAAGCCGACCTCGGCCTCGATGTCCAGCCGGGCCGACGGGCCGTACGTGGGGCCCTCGGGGCCCGGCCGCTGCCCGCAGGGGCGGGTCACCGGGGTGCCGGAGACGACCACCGTGCCGGCTCGGCCGTGGTAGCCGATCGGCAGGTGCCGCCAGTTGGGCAGCAGCGGCGGCTGCCCCGGTCGGAAGATCTGCCCGACGTTGGCCGCGTGGTGCTCGGACGAGTAGAAGTCGACGTAGTCGGCCACCTCGAACGGCAGCAGCAGCCGGACCTCGCCGAGCGGCACCAGCAGCGGTTCCACGGCGGCCCGGTGCGCCGGGTCGGTGAGCAGCTCGGTGAGGCGCTGCCGCACGGCCGTCCACTGCGGACGCCCGAGCGCCATGAACGCGTTGAGGGTGGGCCGGCCCAGCGCCCCGGCGGCCAGCACCAGACCGGCGGCCTCGGCGCCGGCCAGGTCGAGCACGAAGTCACCGACGCGTACGCCGATGCGCGGCTCCCGCTCGCCGTGCACGAACACCCCGTACGGCAGGTTCGTCACCCCGTACGCCGATCCGTCGGCACCCGTCACCCAGGTCATACGCCCTCGCCCCCGTCGGAGTCGTCGGTCCGGTTCCCGCCCTCGTGCCGCTCGACGCCGGTCCCGCCGCGTACGGCGACCGGATCCACGCCGGTCCCGCCGCGTGCGGCGGCCGGGTCGTCGCGTGTCGGCCCGGTCAGCAGGCCGAGGCGGACCAGGTCGGTCAGTGGTTCCCCGATGCTGCACGAGCCGTAGCCCACCCACAGCGGGCGGGGCGTCTCCAGCCGGCCCTCGACCCAGCTCAGGAGCGGCCGTGGGTCGGCGGCCGTGAGCAGTTCGGTGACGCCCTCCCGTCCCGCGCCCGCCGCCGCGGCGAGCGTGGCGGCCAGCACGTTCACGAAGCCGTGGTGGGTGAACCCGGTCTCCGGGTCGAGGTGTCGGACCGCGTGGTGCAGCCCGGCGGTCAGCTTGAAGGGCAGGTCGCGGTCCCGGCAGGCGCAGATCACGGCGGCCAGCTCGGCCGGCGTCGGGAACAGCTCGGCGGCCAGCCCGCCGGTGCGGAACTTCGCGGCGACCGGCGCCCCGTCGGCCCGGGCCGCGGCGAGCCGGTCCAGCGCGCCCATGAGCCCGAACGTCAGCGGGACCTCGGCGTAGACGGCGTCGACGCCGGCCAGGGTCGACTCCAGCAGGCCGGCGATCCCGGGCAGGGGGTCCTCACCCCGCTTCGCGACGGCCACCTCGACCTGCCGGGCCGTCACGCCGCGGGATGCCAGGACCGACAGCGCGGACGGCAGTCCCTCCACCCCGGTGTCGCCGATGACGCCGACCACGAAGCCCTCGGCGGGGTCGACGAGGCCGTTGAGACGGCCCGCCACGACGGCCGAGGCCGGGACCAGGAGCGGCCCGACGAGGTCGGCGTACCACGCACGGCGGTGACCGCGGTGCGCGACGACCGCGTCCGGGAGGGCGGCGCTGCCGGGCGGGAAGACGGCGGCGTCGTCCACCAGGCCGTCGAGGAGCGCGGGCACCTGCGTTGACACGGAACAAGAATCTACGGGACGCTACGTGGAGCGGACAACAGCGTCCGATTATCGGACGCCAGCGGCCGGTGACCGGGACCTATCGGGAGGCGAGATGCCGTACTACCGCAGCGTCGGCGAAGTGCCGCGCAAACGCCACACCCAGTTCCGTCAGCCCGACGGCAGCCTCTACGCCGAGGAGCTCATGGGCCAGGAGGGCTTCTCCTCCGACTCGTCCCTGCTCTACCACCGCCACGCCCCCACGGCGATCGTGGCGGCCGAGGAGTTCACGCCGCCCGCCGTCACGCGGGTGCCGAACCTGCCGCTCAAGCCGCGGCACCTGCGCACGCACAAGCTCGACGGCGCCGGGGCCGATCCGGTGCTCGGCCGGCAGTACCTGCTCGCCAACGACGACGTGCGGATCGCGTACGTGCTCGCCGACCGCCCGTCCCCGCTCTTCCGCGACGCCACCGGCGACCACTGCCTCTACGTCGAGTCCGGCAGCATGCGGGTCGAGTCGACGTTCGGGGCGCTCGACGCGGTCGCCGGCGACTACGTCATCATCCCCACCTCGACCATCCACCGCCTCGTGCCGACCGGCGACGAGCCCGTCCGGCTGCTCGCCATCGAGGCGGCCGGCCACATCGGCCCGCCCAAGCGCTACCTGTCCGTACGCGGCCAGTTCCTGGAGCACTCGCCGTACTGCGAACGCGACCTGCGCGGGCCGGACACGCCGCTGCTCATCGACGGCGAGGACGTCGACGTGCTCGTGCGGCACCGTCGCGGTTGGACCCGCTTCACGTACGCCCACCACCCGTTCGACGTGGTGGGCTGGGACGGGCACCTCTACCCGTGGGCGTTCTCCATCCACGACTTCGAGCCGATCACCGGCCGGATCCACCAGCCGCCGCCGGTGCACCAGACCTTCCAGGGCCCGAACTTCGTGATCTGCTCGTTCGTGCCGCGCAAGGTCGACTACCACCCGGACGCCATCCCGGTGCCGTACAACCACCACAACGTCGACTCCGACGAGATGCTCTTCTACACCGGCGGCAACTACGAGGCGCGGCGCGGCTCCGGCATCGAGCAGGGCTCGATCTCGCTGCACCCGTCCGGGTTCACCCACGGCCCGCAGCCGGGCGCCGCCGAACGCGCCATCGGGGTCGACTTCTTCGACGAGCTGGCCGTCATGGTCGACACGTTCCGCCCGCTCGACCTGTGCGACGCGGCGGCCGCCTGCGAGGACCCGGGGTACGCCTGGACCTGGGCACGCCGGGCCTGATCGCCCTGGGGCTCGCCGGGGCCCGCCCCACCCCGAGCGGGTCGGGCTCCGGCGGGGCCCCCGGGCCGCGCTGCTGAGGTGCCCGCCTCACGCCGTCGTGCGGAACAGTGCGGTCATCTCGGCCATGGCGGCCACCGCGATGGCGAGCACCAGCGGCCACGCGGTGCCGACGAGGGCGTAGAGCAGGATCAGCACCGGTGCGGCGGCCGCCGCGTACACGGCCAGGGCCAGGGCGCGGTCGGACCGCAGCAGGGCCGGCAGGACCGTCCTCGCCAGGCCCGGCATCCGTGCGCCGAACCGCCACAGCACCAGCGCGCCGCCGAGAGCGGCGACCACGGCGGCGCCCCGGGAGAGCCCGGCGCTGGCGGGGGCGACGCAGGCGATCAGCACAGCGGTGATCATCGACCACCCCGCGCCGAAGAGCACCAGCTGCCGCAGGCCGGCCGAGATCGTCCGGCGCGAGTCGATCCGTCCCGGACCGACGGCGGCGGCTTCGGCGAGGTGCTCCAGCGCCTCGCTCCACCGCCGCTGCTCCAACCGGATGACACCGATGTCGTGCCGCGCCTCGGCGAGCTGCGGGTCCAGCCGCAGCGCCTCGCGGTAGGCCCGCTCGGCCAGGTCGAACATCTGCATGTTCGCGGCCACCAGCCCGAGCACCAGGTGCGCCTCGGGCTCCTCGGGCGCCAGTTGCACCCCGCGCCACGCCGCGTTGAGCGCCGTCTGGCCGTTGCGCGAGCCGGCCAGGATCGCCGCGGCGCTCCGCTGGGCGTACGCGTCGTCGGGGCCGACCGCCAGGATCTCGTCGGCGGTGCGGGCGGCCTCGGCGTACCGCTCCAGGTCGGCGAGGGCCATGCCCCGGGCCAGCAGCGGCGCCACGATGCCCGGAGCGGCGGCGATCGCCGCGTCGGCGGCGGTGAGCGCCTCGGCCGGCCGCCCGGCGGCCAGGTGCAGGCGGGAGAGCAGGGTCAGCGCCCCCGCGTTGGCCGGTTCCAGCGCCACGGCGTACGACACCTCGGCGGCGGCCTCGTCGTAGCGGCCGAGTTCGGCCAGCAGCTTCGCCCGCTGGACGTAGCCGTCGGCGGAGGACTGCTCGGGGGTGGCGTCGCTGGACATCCCGGCGAGCCTAGGCGGCCGGTGCCTCGTACACCAGGGCCACGGCGATGCCGGCGAGCCCCTCGCCGCGCCCGGTGAAGCCGAGCCCGTCGGTGGTGGCCGCGGACACGGTGACCGGCGCGTCGATCGCGGTGGAGAGGACGCGCTCGGCTTCCGCCCGGCGCGGCCCGATCTTGGGCCGGTTGCCGACCACCTGGACCGACACGTTGCCGATCGTGAACCCGGCGGCGCGAACCCGGCGGGCCGTCTCGGTGAGCAGCGCCACCCCGGAGGCGCCGGCCCACTCCGGCTGGTCGACGCCGAAGTTCGCGCCCAGGTCACCGAGGCCGGCCGCGGAGAGCAGCGCGTTGCAGGCGGCGTGGGCCACCACGTCGGCGTCGGAGTGCCCGGCGAGGCCGTCCTGGTCGGGCCAGAGCAGGCCGGCCACCCAGCAGGGCCGGCCGGCGGCGAACGCGTGCACGTCGGTGCCGATGGCGACGCGGGGAACGATCATGAGCAGAGGGTACGCGTCAACCGCCGGCGGCCAGCAGATGCTCGGCGAGCGCCAGGTCGAACGGGCGAGTGATCTTGAGTGCGTACTCGGAGCCCGGTACGCAGGACACCGGGACGCCCTGCTTCTCCACCAGGCCGGCGTCGTCGGTGAGCGCGTCACCGGCCGCGGCGTGCGCGGCGGCGAGCACCGAGCGGCGGAAGCCCTGCGGCGTCTGCACGATCCGCAGCACGGAACGGTCGACCGTGCCGAGCACCGTCTCCTCGGCGCCGACCTCCTTGATCGTGTCGACCACCGGAAGCACCGGGATCACGGCCGGCCGGCCCGCGCGGACCGCCGCCGCGACGGCCTCCACCAGCTCGGGCGGGGTCAGTGCCCGCGCGGCGTCGTGCACGAGGACGATCTCGGGGCCGGGCGGCACCGCGGCGAGCGCCGCCGCCACCGACGCCTGACGCTCGGCGCCTCCGGGCACCACCGTCACGGGGGCCACCGGGGCGAGCAGGTCGCGGACCGCGTCGAGCTCGGCCACGGGAGCGGCCACCACGATCGTGCGCACGCTCGGGGCCGCGGCGAGCCGGCGCACCGCGTGCACCAGCAGGGGTTCCCCCGCGAGCAGGCGCAGCGCCTTGGGTCGGCCCGGGCCGAGCCGTACGCCGGCACCCGCCGCAGGGACGAGGACCGCGACGTCACCGCGCGGATTGAGCTGCGCGGTCACGTCGCGGTCCTCGGTGGTTTCTTCGCTACGAACTGGGTACGTCGATGCTGTGCGGACTAGGCCTCGGTCAGCACCTTGTCGAGCAGCGTCTCCGCCTCGTCCTTGGTGCTCTTCTCCGCCAGCGCGACCTCGCCGACGAGAATGTCGCGGGCCTTGGCGAGCATGCGCTTCTCGCCCGCGGACAGACCCCGCTCCCGCTCCCGACGCCACAGGTCGCGGACGACCTCGGCGACCTTCAGCGGGTTACCGGAGGCCAGCTTCTCCAGATTCGCCTTGTAACGCCGCGACCAGTTGGTCGGCTCCTCGGTGTGCGGGGCACGGAGCACGTCGAAGACCTTGCCCAGGCCCTCTTCGCCGACCACCTCGCGCACACCCACGATCTCGGCGTTCTCGGCGGGCACCCGGACCGTGAGGTCACCCTGCGCGACCCTCAGGACGAGGTACTGCTTCTCCTCGCCCTTGATGACCCGAGTCTCGATTGCCTCGATGAGTGCGGCCCCGTGGTGGGGGTAAACAACGGTCTCGCCGACACTGAAAACCATAGGTTCGAAACCCCTTTCGCTGTGTCTAGGGTAACACGCTCAGGCACCGATGTCTCACCGCTGTCCTGACCGTTGGCGCAGCTCAGGGGCCCTGTGAGAGGTATTTCTTCGACTTGACAGGCCGTCAAACCGATGGTTCGAACACGCTCCGTAACCTCCGGATGACACCCCGGTAGGAGTGAACGGAACGCCGAGATCAAGGGCTATGCGCTCGTTACATGGTATCCCGACGAGGGCTGCCGCGCCCACGTCTAGCGGGAGCCGCCCCCGGTGCGCGAGGCTGGTAGGCGAGCCGCTGTCGGCTCTCGAAGACGGTTCCAGGGGGTCCGATGAGCATGCCGGACGCAGACGGGCACGGGCCGTCCGAGGGGCTGCCCGACCTCCCGCCGGAGTGGGGTCGGGTGGTGATCCCCGACGACGCCTCGGCGCTCGCGCAGGAGGCCGCGCAGGTGCGCCGCGAGTTGCGCGAGGCCGCACGCCGCGCGGCGCGGGCCCGCCTGTCGGCCCTCAAGCTGCCCCTGCTCGTCCTGCTGGTGGCCATCGTCACGACGCTCGCCGGCCTGGCCGCCGTCACCTGGCCGCGCCCGCCGCGCTCCGCGGACCGGTCCACGCCGGCCCCGGAACCGCCACCCGCCGCGCTGACCGGCCGGCCGCTGCCCGCCCTCGACCTGGTCGACGCCGGGCAGTCCCCGGTGCCGCTGCGCGGCCTGGCCCCCGCCATGATCATCCTGGTGGACGCCTGTGCCTGCGTCGCCGAGGTCACGCAGGCCGCCGCGGCCGCGCCGCCCGAGGTGAACGTGGTGACCGTCACCGGCGAGCGGAGCGTGCCGACCGCGCCGACCCGCGGGCCGGGTGTGCGTACGCTCGCCGATCCCGCCGGTGGACTGCGCTCGTTCCTGCACCTGCCACCGCACCCGGACCAGGCGGTGGCCGTGCTCGTGGACCGGGCCGGCGTGGTGGTCCGGGTGCTGCCCGACCTCGGCCCGGCCGAGACGTACCGGGCCGACCTGGCTCGCCTCGCCGCCTGACCGCCGCCGCGACCTGGCCCGCCTCGCCGCCCGACCGCCGGCCGCGACGTCCGGGCCGGCGGCGGGAAGCGACGCGGCCGGTCAGCCCGCCGGCACCAGCTGTACGGCGACCCGGACCCACTCGGTGCCGGCGCTCGCGAGCCAGACGCGCAGCGGCCCGCCCGTCCCGACGACCACGAGCGCGCGGATCGCGCCGTCGCAGACCGCCGGGGCGCGGTTGACCACCCGGCCGCCCGTGATCGAGACCCGCAACGTCCCCGGCCCCGTGCACCGGTACTGGAGCAGGTACGCGGCGGGCGGCGTGTCCTCGCCGCCGACCTGCTGCGAGACGGTCCGCTGACGGGTGAGCGTCACGGCGTCGTGCCAGAGCGCGTCCGGATCCCGCGGCAGGACGAGGCCCTGCGTGATGGTCCCGGGTTCGGCACGGCGGCGGGGACCGGGGTCGACCGGGAGGGCGGCGTCGTCCTCGGTCACGAGGACAGCGGCCCCCGTGGCCGGGTCCACCCGGACGACCGCTCCCGCCCGCCCGTCGGCCGGGCCGAGTCGCACCGGATCGGTCCCGCCGACCCGGGCGGCAGCCACGTCGCGCGGCGAGCCGGCCCGGGTGCCGTCCGGGGCGTTCGCCCGCCACCACCAGCCCCCGGCCACCAGCACGAGCACGGTCGCGCCGGCCAGCACCCCGCGGCGCAACCGGTCATCCGCCTCGATGCCCATGCGCCGAGCCTAGGCGTGACCGCTCAGCCCTGTCGATCGAGCAGTACGGCGTAGAGGGTGAGGCCCGGGCCGAACGCGAGCATGAGGATCCGCTCCGGCGGCGTGGCGGCGCGGCGCAGCCGGTCCAGGATCAGCAGCACCGTCGGCGAGGAGCAGTTGCCGTGCTCGTCCAGCGTCGCCCGGGACGACGCGAGCGCGTCCGGGGGAAGACCCAGCTCACGCTCCACCACGTTGAGGATGCGCGGCCCGCCGGGGTGCACCGCCCAGCCGTCCAGCTCGGCGACCGCGGTGCCGTGCCGGGCCAGCAGGTCGTCGACCAGGCCGCGGACGTGTGTGGACAGCACCTGCGGCACCTTGGGCGACAGTCCCATCCGGAAACCGGCGTCGGTGACGTCCCACGTCATGTGGTCGGCCGTGGAGGTGTCGGTGACCGACGTGACCTCCCGCAGCGCGTACCCCGGGCCGCCGGGAAGCACCACGGCGGCGACCGCCGCGTCCGAGAAGAGCGCGTGCGAGACGATCTGCTGGGTGTCCACCCGCGCCGTGGAGGGCTGGATGTGCAGGCTCGTCAGCTCTGCGCAGAGCAGCAGCGCCGGACGGCCCCGCGCGGTCACGAAGTCGCTCGCCGCGCCGAGCCCGGGCAGCGCCGCGTAGCAGCCCATGTGGCCCACGAACATCCGCTGCGTGGTGGGCGCCATGCCGAGGTCACGGGCGAGCAGGATGTCCAGCCCGGGGGTGGCGTACCCGGTGCACGAGCAGACGATGAACAGCCCGATGTCGACGGCGTCGAGGCCGGCCGCCGTCAGTGCCCGGCCCACCGCCTCCTTGCCCAGCGGCAGCGCCTCGACCAGGTAGCGGCGCATCCGCCGCTCGGTCGGCCAGTCGGAGACGTCCTCCAGCAGCGGGTTCACCGCGGCCTGGCGGGTGCTGACCCCCGAGTTCGCGAAGATCCGCTGCGCCAACGACCGGGTGGCGCCCGAGAAGTGCCGGGAGAAGAAGCCCTCCCACAGCTCGTCCTGCCGGGCCGACGGCGGCTGTGCCGTCCCGAGGCCCGCGATCACTGGTACCGACACGATCCCCACCTCTCGTCCGACGCCGCCCTCCCCAGAACCGCCCCTCGACCGGGACGGCCCCGGGCGGCCCCACGCTCACCAACGAGGCGCCGAGCCGTCGCGGTCCGGGTCACCGCCCAACGCGGCGATGCCGAGCCAGTCGGCGCAGACGTCCGAGGTGGCCGGATGCAGTGACCCGCAGCGGGCGTCCCGGTAGAGCCGCTCCAGGGGATGGCCGCGGCGCGTCGCCGACGTGCCGGCGGCCTCCAGCATCGACGCGGCCACGTCGGCCGCGGTCGTGCCGGCGAGCAGCTTGGCCCGCCACACCCAGCGGTTGGTCTCGGCGTCGCCCGGCGCCTCGTCCACCCGCCGCGCGGCCTCGGCCACCACCAGCTCGGCGGCCGCCACGGCGGCGTCGGCCCGACCCAGCCGCGCCCGGACCGCCGGCAGACCGGCGAGGTTGCGGGCGTTCAGGTGCTCGGCCGCCGCCTCGACCGCCGCCCGGGCCACCCCCACGTAGACGGCCGCGTAGCTGGCCACGAGCCAGTGCGGCATGAGCTGCGCGACCACCAGCGCGAGACCCTCCACCCCGCCGAGCAGCCGGTCGGCCGGCACGGTCACGTCCAGGTGCAGGTCGTGCGAGGCCGTGGCGCGCATGCCCAGCGAGTCCCAGGTCGGCTCGACGGTGATGCCCTCGCCGGCCGGCACGAGGAACTGGGACACCACCGACTGGTCGGCGGCGCTGCGGGCGGCGACCAGGTAGCCGTCCGGGTGCCCGGCGCCCGAGCAGAACGTCTTGCTGCCCTTGATGTGCCAGCCACCCTCGACCGGCTCGTAGACGGTGCTGAGCTGGGACAGCCGGGCGCCGGCGCCGCGTTCGCTCATCGCCACCGCGTACCAGGCGCCGTCGGCCGCCGCCCGGAGCAGCCGGTCGCGGGCCGCGAGGGCCTCGTCCGGTACGCCGAGCGCCTCGGCCAGCTCCTCGGTGACCGCGCCCAGGGCACCGGTGACCGAGGCGTGCATGTTGAACACCAGCGCGGTCGCGCCGTTCCCCTTGGCCAGCTCCGTGGCGACCGCCGCGTACTCGGCGAACGTGGCGCCGAACCCGCCGAGGTCGCGGGGCACCATCAGCCCGAAGAGCCCGGCCTCCCGCAGGTCCTCGAAGTCCTCGGCCGGGAAGGAGCCGTCCCGGTCGTGCTCGGCCGCCCGGGCGGCGAATCGCGGCGCCAACCTGCGGGCCGCCTCCAACGCGTGCACGGTCACTTGCGCCCCCTCCTCGGCGTCCTTACCCCGCCGGGCCCGAACTATCCTTTCCGGACCCCCCAGCCCTGGTACAGCACCGCGGTCGAGCGCGTCGGCACGATCCGCGGGGCGCGGCCCGCCGGCGCGGTGCCGGAGGCACCCCGTACGCGCCGGAACAGCCACCCGAGCAGCCCGCGCACCTCCGGCCGGACGCCGCGCAGCCGCAGCGCGACGCCGTGCCGGGCGGCCTCGGCCACCAGCGCCCGGGCGTCCACGAACAACCGTGGATCGTGGATCCCGCGCGGCACGGTCGGCAGCCGCTCGCCGACGTGGACCGCCACGACGCGGCTCAGCACAGTGTCGTTCAGGGTGTCCAGCACCAGCAGGCCACCGGGCCGCAGCAGCCGGCACGCCTCGGCCAGCGCCCGCCGCCAGTCCGGCACGTGCTCCAGCACCTCACCGGCGGCCACCACGTCCGCGCAGCCGTCGGCCAGCGGCACGGCGGTGACGTCCCCGTTCACGGGGGTGACCCCGTGCGCGGCGGCCTGGGCCAGCGCCGAGCGGGTCAGGTCGACACCCACGTGCCGGTAGCCCTTCCCGGCCAGGTGCGGCGCGAGCAGCCCGGCACCGCATCCGAGGTCCACGAGCAGCGCACCGGGGCGCTCGGCGGGCGGCACGAGAGCCGCCCGCGCCTCGGCGAGCCAGTGCAGCATCGCGAAGGCGCCGTCCGGCCGCCACCACTCGCCGGCGAGGTCGTCGTACTGGCGCGGATCGTTGCGCGGCAGCACCCGCGACCGGGTGGGCGCCGCAGCGACGTCTCGCATGGAACCGAGCGTGGCACGACTCCCGGGTAACAACCAGACTTCCCTTATGTCGACTTCGGTGTTAGGGCTGGTCAGGGCGAGCCATCCGGAACCGGCGGCGGCGGTGACCGTCGTGGCCGGCCTGCTGGCCGTCGGCGTGGGGCACCGCCCGGCCGGGGTGGCCGCCGTCGTCCTCACCGTGCTGGCCAGCCAGCTCGCCGTGGGCTGGGCGAACGACGCCATCGACGCCGACCGGGACGCCGCCGTGGGGCGTACCGACAAGCCGGTCCCGGCCGGCGCGGTCCGCCGCCGCACCGTGGCCGTGGGCGCCGCGGTGGCCGCGCTCGCCACCCCGGCGCTGGGGCTGACCACGACCCCCGCCGCGGCGTTCTGGGTCACCCTCGGGCTCGTCTCCGCCCTCCTCTACGACTGGCCCCTCAAGTCCACGCCGGTGTCCGTGCTGCCCTACGCGGTCTCCTTCGGGACGCTGCCCGCCTTCGTGGTGCTGGCCCTGCCCGGCGCGCCGGCGCCGCCGGCCTGGCTGGTGGTCGCCGCCGCCTGCCTCGGCGCCGGCGCGCACTTCGCCAACGTCCTGCCGGACCTCGTCGACGACGCCCGGACCGGGGTCCGGGGCCTTCCGCACCGGTTCGGCGCCGCCGGCAGCCGGGCCGCCGCCGCCGTGCTGCTGCTCGCGGCGACCGGCGTCCTGGTGTTCGGGCCGCCCGGCCCGCCGTCCGGGGTCGGGCTCGCCGCGGTCGTGGCCGCCGTCGTGGTGCCGCCGCTGAGCTGGTACGGCGGGCGTGGCGCCGCCCGCGCCGGACGCCGTCCGGTGGCCGCCTTCCGCGCCGTGATGCTCGTGGCGCTCATCGACGTGGTGCTGCTGGTCACCAGCGGTCGGGTGGCCTGATCGTCACCCCGCGAGGTGGCATCCCCGGGTCGGAGTGCGGCCCTCGATCAGGCCCAACTACCCTGGAGCGCGGTCTGCGCGGGCATGGCCACCGTGCCCGGCGTACGCACCGGGTGTGATCGTGACGAGGAGGACCGACGTGACGCGCTCGATCAGGGGTTCCCGGCGGGCGGCCCTGCTGCTGTCCGGGGTGGCGGCGGCGACCAGCCTGCTGCTGTCCGGGTGCGGCGCAGGACAAATCTCGGAGACGGCCAACAAGGTGCCGTCGGTCCAGGGCGTCAACATCTCGACCGAGAACGGCGAACTGGCGGTGCGCGGCCTGCTGGTGGAGTTCCCCGGCGTGGAGGGCTACAAGGCCGGCGAGGACGCCCTGCTCAACGCGGTGATCTACAACGACTCGAAGAACCCGGTCACGGTCACCGTCACGAGCCAGGACGCCCGGGACGTCGTGGTCACCAGCGTGGGCGCGTCGGCCAGCCCGTCGCCGTCGCCGTCCGAGTCCCCCTCCGGTTCGCCGTCGGCGACCCCCACGGAGTCGGCCTCGCCCGGCGGCTCCGCCTCGGCCACCCCGTCGGACACCGCCAGCCCGTCGGCTCCGGCCGGGGAGCCCGCCCGGATCGAGATCGCCCCGCTGAGCTACGTGCAGCTGAACCAGCAGTCCGGCCGCATGCTCCAGCTGGTCGGCCTCAACGAGGCCCTCCGCTCCGGCCAGAACGTCTTCGTCACGTTCGACTTCGGCAACGGCAACACCATCACGGGTCCCGCCCCGATCGCCGTCCCGTTCACCCCGCCCGCCCCGCCCTCGCCGATCGTCGAGCGTGAGGGCGGCTACGAGGGTGGCGACGAGGGCGGCGCCGGGCACGGCGGCTGAGCCTCCCCGACCTACCGCGGACACCGCCGGCGTGCACCACGCCGGCGGTGTTTCGTCGTACGGCCCGGTCGTGCTCCGGCGGGGGCGCCGCGTCCGGTCGTACCCCCGAGCTAGCGTGCTGGTGTGACGACCTCCCGATCGACGACCTCCCGAGCCACGTCAGCCCGCGGCGGCGCGGCGACCGGCGGGCGGGGCCGCGCCACCGGCCGTGATCCCCGACCGGCCTACGAGTGCGACGCCTGCGGCCACCAGCCGCCCAAGTGGGTGGGCCGCTGCCCGGAGTGCGGCGAGTGGGGCTCCGTGGTCGAGTCGACGATCACCGGGCCCACGGTCTCCGGCCGGGTGGTCAGCTCCCGCATGCCGGCCGAGCCGGCCCGGCCCATCGCCACCATCAGCGCCGCGCCCGCCCGGGCCCGGCCGACGGGGGTGAGCGAGCTCGACCGCGTGCTCGGCGGCGGCCTGGTGCCCGGCGCCGTGGTGCTGCTGGCCGGCGAACCAGGCGTCGGCAAGTCCACCCTGCTGCTCGACGTGGCCCAGCAGTGGGCCGCCGGCGGCGGCAGCCCGTCGCTGGTGGTCAGCGGCGAGGAGTCGGTCAGCCAGGTGCGCCTGCGCGCCGAGCGGATGGGCGCCCTGCACGACCAGCTCTACCTGGCCGCCGAGAGCGACCTGTCGGCGGTGCTCGGCCACCTCGACGCGGTCAAGCCGGGGCTGCTGGTGCTGGACTCGGTGCAGACCATCTCCACCCCCGGCACCGAGGGCGTCCCCGGTGGGGTGACCCAGGTGCGGGCGGTCACCGCCGCCCTGGTGTCTGTGGCCAAGGAACGGAACATCGCCACCGTGCTGGTGGGTCACGTCACCAAGGACGGGCAGGTGGCCGGTCCCCGGGTGCTCGAGCACCTCGTCGACGTGGTGCTGCACTTCGAGGGCGACAAGCACTCCTCGCTGCGCATGGTGCGCGGCGTCAAGAACCGGTTCGGCGCGGCCGACGAGGTGGGCTGCTTCGAGATGCACGAGGGCGGCATCACCAGCCTGGCCGACCCGTCGGGGCTCTTCCTGACCCGCTACTCCGAACCGATTCCCGGCACCTGCGTCACCGTCGCCATGGAGGGGCGGCGCGCGCTCGTCACCGAGGTGCAGGCGCTGATCGGCGCGACCGTGGCCGGCTCGCCACGGCGTACGGTGTCGGGGCTCGACTCGGCGCGGCTCGCGATGGTGCTGGCCGTGCTCCAGCGCCGGACGGAGCGGCTCACCCTGCACGACCGGGAGGTCTTCGCGGCGACCGTGGGTGGCATCCGGGTGGTGGAGCCGGCCGCCGACCTGGCGGTCGCGCTCGCCGTCGCCTCCGGGGGACTCAACCTGGCCATCGCACCGCACCTGGTGGCGATCGGGGAGGTCGGGCTCACCGGCGAGGTCCGCCGGGTCGGCGCCGTGCCGCGCCGGCTCGCGGAGGCCGCCCGGCTGGGCTTCCGGATCGCCCTCGTCCCCCCGGGATGCGGGCCGGAGTCGACCGGGGTCGTCCCCGAGCAGATGCGGGTGAGGGAGGTCACCGACGTCCGGACGGCCCTGCAATGTGCCGCGCGCGCGTCGGCGGAGTGACCCGTCGTGGTCGGCCGACCGGACCGTCGGGCCGATACCGGACACGCCTCCACGGGCCGGACGGAAGGCATCGTGACACATCACAGTAACCACGACAGCACCCACCGCACGGCAGTCCGTAGACTGTGCCCGTGCCGATCGACCGCGATACCACCAAGCCTGCCGGCGCGACGCCCCACGCCCGCACCGGCGCCGTGGGCTCGCCCGCCCGTCCGATCAGCGTGAACGTGGCCGGAGGCGCCGCCGGTGACCCGCTGCGCGCCAACCTGGCGCTCATGGCGCCCGGCACCGCCCTGCGGGACGGCCTCGAACGGATCCTGCGCGGCCGCACCGGCGCGCTGATCGTCCTCGGCTACGACAAGGTCGTCGAAGGGCTCTGCACGGGCGGTTTCCCGCTCGACGTGGAGTTCTCCGCCACCCGCATCCGTGAGCTGTGCAAGATGGACGGCGCCGTGGTGCTCTCCAGCGACGGCACCCGCATCGTCCGGGCGGCGGTGCACCTGATGCCCGACCCGTCCATCCCCACCGAGGAGTCGGGCACCCGGCACCGCACCGCCGAGCGGGTGGCCCGCCAGACCGGTTACCCGGTGATCTCGGTGAGCCAGTCGATGCGGATCATCAGCCTCTACGTCAACGGCCAGCGGCACGTGCTGGACGACTCGGCGGCCATCCTCTCCCGGGCCAACCAGGCCCTGGCCACCCTCGAGCGCTACAAGCTGCGGCTCGACGAGGTCTCCGGCACGCTCTCCGCGCTGGAGATCGAGGATCTGGTCACCGTGCGCGACGCGGTGGCCGTGGTGCAGCGGCTGGAGATGGTCCGCCGCATCGCCGACGAGATCGCCGGCTACGTGGTGGAGCTGGGCACCGACGGGCGGCTGCTGGCGCTCCAGCTCGACGAGCTGATGGCGGGCGTGGACGCCGACCGGACCCTGGTGATCCGGGACTACCTGCCCTCGGGCCGCAAGTCGCGCACCCTCGACGAGGCGCTGGTCGAGCTGGACCTGCTCGGGGCCACCGAGCTGATCGACCTGGTGTCGGTGGCGAAGGCCATCGGCTACCCGGCCGCCTCCGACGCGCTCGACGCGGCCGTGAGCCCGCGCGGCTTCCGGCTGCTCGCCAAGGTGCCGCGGCTGCCGGCCGCGGTGGTCGACCGCCTCGTCGTGCACTTCGGCAGCCTCCAGCGGCTGCTGGGCGCCACGGTGGAGGATCTCCAGGCCGTCGAGGGGGTCGGCGACGCTCGGGCACGCAGCGTGCGCGAGGGCCTGTCCCGGCTCGCCGAGGCGTCCATCCTCGAACGGTACGTCTGACCGCGGTCCCTCACCCGCGCGCGGCCGGCGCCGGCTGGGCTCAGCCCGTGATGGTGAGCTTCACGGGCTCGCTGAGCTTCGTGCCCACCCGCGCGAACACCTGGTAGGTGCCGGGCGGAACCGGCTTCCCGGCGGCCACCCCGTCGGCGCACCGGCTGGCGTCCTGCCCGTTCCAGGTCACCTGGTACATCTGCTCGATGTTCGGCGGGAAGGACTGGACGTTCCGGCCCTTGGCGGTGCCGCAGGTGTCGGAGGACCAGATCTTCTCCGCGCCGGACTTGATGAACAGCTCCTGGAGGTCGGCGCCGACGTCCCGGCTGCACGTCCGGTCGGACTTGTTCTTGATCCTCAGTTGCAGGTCGACCGGTGCACCGCTGCGCACCGTGGCGGGCAGCGCCACCGCCGTCAGGCTGATCTCCGCGTCCGTGCAGCTGCCGTCGTCGGCGGTATCGGCGGCGGGAGCCACCGGCGGACCCTCGCCCTGTGACGCGGGCGGATCGGCCGGCGAGTCACCGGCGGTGGGGCTCTCGGCCGCCTCCGGGGGCGGCGAACCGGTCTTCGGAGTGAGCAACGACGGGCTCGGGCTGGGGCTCACGGAGCCGGTCGGAGTCGACCCGGCCTGCGGCCTCCGGTCACCGGGGTCGTCCGACCCGGTGCACGAGTAGAGCAGGACAATCAGGAAGAGAAGCCCCGCTCCGAGTACGACGGCGCGACGCCGCCAGTAAACGGCGGGTGGCAGGGGGCCGACCGTCAGACGCATGATGCCCCCACCGTAGCGGCGAGCGGCCCCGGCAGTGCGGCGCGACGCGCCGGGAGGTTCGTCGACGCGCGCGACCACACGTCCACTGTGGAGGCTGCGGCCACCGGGCCGGTGCGCCGTGCCCACGGCTGCGGCCGGGCCCGGCGCGGGTGCCGCGGTGCGCTCACAGGTAGACCTTGCGCTGGTAGACGGCGTGCGCCCCCGCCACCCGGTCGAGGAAGAGCAGCCCCGCGCAGTGGTCGATCTCGTGCTGGAGGGCGCGGGCCTCGAAGCCGTCCGTGACCAGCCGTACGGGGGCGCCCGTGCCCGGCAGCTCGCCCTCGACCACCAGCCGGCTGGCCCGCTTGACGTCCCCCGTCAGGTCGGGCACCGACATGCACCCCTCGCGACCGGCCTTCCAGCGGGTCGCCTCGACGACCGTGGCGTTGCAGAGCACGAACGTGCCGTGCACGGTCACCGCCTTCGGGTGCCCGGTCACGTCCACGGCGAACACCCGGGCGCTCACGCCGACCTGCGGGGCGGCCAGGCCGACGCAGCCGGGCGAGACCCGCATGGTGGCGATGAGGTCCGCGGCCAGCCGCACCGTCTCCGCCGACGTCGGATCGACCGTCTCGCCGGCCCGGCTCAGCACCGGGTGCGGCGCCGCCACCACGGGACGGACCGCGCCGGCCACGCCCAGCGCCTCCGGCGTCCAGTCGCCGAGGCCCGCGTACTCCCCGTCGGCGCGGCCGGCCTCCGGCCCCTGTACCTCGCCGCTCACAGCAGGTCCGGATCCGCCGGTCGGAGGGTCACCTCGACACCCAGCTCGGCGGCGACCCGTTCCAGCCGCCCCGCCAGCTCACCGGCGACACCGGGCGGCAGGTCGACCTCGGCCACCACCACGTAGAGCGCGCCGGTGAGCCGGGTGCTCAGGTCGGTGACGTTGCCCCCGAAGTCGGCGAGCACCCGGGTCATCGCCGCGACGATCCCCATCCGGTCCGCGCCGTGCACCGCCATGACGTACGGCTCGCCGCGCAACGCCGTCTCACCGTCGGGGGTGACCGCGCGTACGGTCGCCAGCAGCCGGCCCTCCGCGGCGAGCGGCGCCAGCGCGGCCTCGACCTCGGCGGCCGCCGGGCCCACGCAGATCAGGGTCATGGCGAAGTGTCCACCGAGCCGGGTCATCGTGCTGTCGGTGAGGTTCGCCCCCAGCCGGGAGAGCACCTCGGCGACATCGGCGACGATGCCCGGCCGGTCCCGGCCGATGACGGTGATCGCGAGCTCGTTCATCCGGGCATTCTGCCCGATCCGTCGCCGGCGGCCGCGTCGCCCCGCCAGGCCGCCCACGCTGCGGGATCGCGGCGCGTGACATCATCGGCGGCACCATGACTGATCCCACGTTCGCCGCCCTGGTCAGCCGCTGGTACACCGAGAACGCCCGGGACCTGCCGTGGCGCGCGCCGGGCGTGAGCCCGTGGGCCGTCCTCGTCAGCGAGGTGATGCTCCAGCAGACACCGGTGGCGCGGGTGCTCCCCGCGTACGAGGCGTGGCTGGCCCGGTGGCCTGTCCCGGCGGCGCTGGCCGAGGCGAGCCCGGCCGAGGCGATCCGGATGTGGGGGCGGCTCGGCTACCCCCGCCGGGCCGTACGGCTGTGGGAATGCGCGGTCGCCATCGTCGAGCGGCACGGCGGCGAGGTGCCGGACCGGCTGGAGCAGCTGCTGGCGCTGCCCGGCGTCGGCACGTACACGGCCCGGGCGGTCGCCGCGTTCGCGTACGGGCAGCGCCACCCCGTGGTCGACACCAACGTGCGCCGGGTGGTCTGCCGCGCCGTGGCGGGCCAGCCGGACGCGGGACCGGCGACCCGCCCGGCGGACCTGGTCGCGACCGAGGCGCTGCTGCCGGAGGATCCGGCCGCGGCCGCCCTCGCCAGCGCTGCCTTCATGGAACTCGGCGCGGTCGTCTGCACCGCCCGGTCGCCGCTCTGCCACCGATGCCCCGTGGAGGCGATCTGCGCCTGGCGGGCGTCCGGCCAGGAGGCCCCGGCCGGGCCGACCCGCCGCCCCCAGCGGTACGCGGGCACCGACCGGCAGGTACGCGGACTGCTGCTCGGTGTGCTGCGCGAGGCGACCGGGCCGGTGCCCCGGCAGCGGCTCGACCAGGTGTGGGCCGACGGCACCCAGCGAACCCGTGCACTGGCCGGCCTCGTTCAGGACGGCCTCGTGGAGCCGGTGGACGCCGACTCGTACCGCCTCGTCGGCGACGGCCCGTCCCGACCCGCCGTCCCCCTCCCGGCCCTCCCCGGCTGACCCGCGCCCCCGCCCCCGTCCGCGGACTGAGGGGATGCGGTTCTCGCGGCCGCCCGCAGCCCACCACCGGGTGCGCCTCGGCGCACCCACAAAGGGGCGGGGCCCCGGCGGCTCGCACCACCGGGGCCCCGCCCCCTGTCGCAGTTCTTCGACGTTACGCCGCGTCGTCCGCGCCCGCGGCGGCCGTGCCGCCGAGGTCGGCGGGGACGGCGTCCGGCACGGTGACCGGCTTGTCCGCGCCCCGGAAGACGAGCTTGGACTTGTCGATGTTGTTCGGGTCGCCCTCGCAGTCCACCACCACGATCTGACCCGGGGTCAGCTCGTTGAAGAGGATCCGCTCGGACAGGTTGTCCTCGATGTCGCGCTGGATCGTGCGACGCAGCGGACGCGCGCCGAGAACCGGGTCGAAGCCCTTGGTCGCCAGGTACTTCTTGGCGTTCTCGGTCAGCTCCAGGCCCATGTCCTTGTTCCGCAGCTGGGTCTCGATGCGGGCGACCATGATGTCGACGATCGACAGGATCTCCTGCTGACGCAGCTGGTGGAAGACGATCGTGTCGTCGATCCGGTTCAGGAACTCGGGCCGGAAGTGCTGCTTCAGCTCGTCGTTGACCTTCTGCTTCATCCGGTCGTAGTTGGACTCGGAGTCCTCCGACGCCTGGAAGCCCAGCGACACCGCCTTGGCTACGTCACGCGTGCCGAGGTTGGTGGTCAGGATGATGACCGTGTTCTTGAAGTCCACGATCCGGCCCTGACCGTCGGTGAGCCGACCGTCCTCCAGGATCTGGAGCAGCGTGTTGAACACGTCCGGGTGGGCCTTCTCGATCTCGTCGAAGAGGACCACCGAGAACGGCCGACGCCGCACCTTCTCGGTCAGCTGCCCGCCCTCGTCGTAGCCGACGTAGCCGGGAGGGGCACCCACCAGCCGGGAGACCGTGTACCGGTCGTGGAACTCGGACATGTCCAGCTGGATGAGGGCGTCCTCGCTGCCGAACAGGAACTCGGCCAGCGCCTTGGAGAGCTCGGTCTTACCGACACCGGACGGACCGGCGAAGATGAACGAGCCCGACGGACGCTTCGGGTCCTTGAGGCCGGCCCGGGTACGCCGGATCGCCTTGGACACCGCCTTGACCGCGTCCTCCTGGCCGATGACGCGCTTGTGCAGCTCGTCCTCCATGCGCAGCAGGCGCGAGGTCTCCTCCTCGGTCAGCTTGTAGACCGGGATGCCCGTCCAGTTGCCGAGCACCTCGGCGATCTGCTCGTCGTCGACCTCGCTGACGACGTCCAGGTCACCGGCCTTCCACTCCTTCTCCCGCTGCGCCTTCTGGCCGAGGAGCTGCTTCTCCTTGTCCCGAAGCTGAGCGGCGCGCTCGAAGTCCTGCGCGTCGATCGCGGACTCCTTGTCGCGGCGGACCTGGGCGATCCGCTCGTCGAAGTCGCGCAGGTCTGGCGGCGCGGTCATCCGGCGGATCCGCATCCGGGCACCGGCCTCGTCGATCAGGTCGATCGCCTTGTCCGGCAGGAAGCGGTCGGAGATGTACCGGTCGGCCAGGGTGGCGGCGGCCACCAGGGCGGCGTCGGTGATGCTCACCCGGTGGTGCGCCTCGTAGCGGTCCCGCAGGCCCTTGAGGATCTCGATGGTGTGGGCCAGCGAGGGCTCACCCACCTGGATCGGCTGGAAGCGGCGCTCGAGAGCGGCGTCCTTCTCCAGGTGCTTGCGGTACTCGTCGAGGGTGGTCGCGCCGATGGTCTGCAGCTCGCCACGGGCCAGCATCGGCTTCAGGATGCTCGCCGCGTCGATCGCGCCCTCGGCGGCACCCGCGCCCACCAGGGTGTGGATCTCGTCGATGAACAGGATGATGTCGCCCCGCGTGCGGATCTCCTTGAGCACCTTCTTGAGGCGCTCCTCGAAGTCACCGCGGTAGCGGGAACCGGCCACCAGCGCACCGAGGTCGAGCGTGTAGAGCTGCTTGTCCTTCAGCGTCTCGGGCACCTCGCCCTTGATGATCTTCTGGGACAGCCCCTCCACCACGGCCGTCTTGCCGACGCCGGGCTCACCGATCAGGACCGGGTTGTTCTTGGTACGGCGGGAGAGCACCTGCATGACCCGCTCGATTTCCTTCTCGCGCCCGATGACGGGGTCGAGCTTGCCCTCGCGGGCGGCCTGGGTCAGGTTACGGCCGAACTGGTCCAGCACGAGGCTGGTCGACGGCGCGGCCTCGCCCGACGCGGCGCCCGCCGCGGCCGGCTCCTTGCCCTGGTAGCCCGAGAGCAGCTGGATCACCTGCTGGCGGACCCGGTTGAGGTCCGCACCGAGCTTGACCAGCACCTGGGCGGCGACGCCCTCACCCTCGCGGATCAGACCGAGCAGGATGTGCTCCGTGCCGATGTAGTTGTGGCCGAGCTGCAGCGCCTCGCGCAGCGACAGCTCCAGCACCTTCTTGGCCCGCGGCGTGAACGGGATGTGCCCGCTCGGCGCCTGCTGGCCCTGGCCGATGATCTCCTCGACCTGCTGCCGGACGCCCTCCAGCGAGATACCGAGGCTCTCCAGAGCCTTGGCCGCGACGCCCTCGCCCTCGTGGATCAGGCCCAGCAGGATGTGTTCCGTACCGATGTAGTTGTGGTTGAGCATCCGGGCCTCTTCCTGGGCCAGGACGACAACCCGTCGCGCTCGGTCGGTGAACCGCTCGAACATGCCCTCGTGCTCCTCACGTGCCGTGCGCCTTGATGGTCAAAGATCTTGGCGGGGCCGGTGCGCGGACGTCCGGGACGGGCGTCCGTGCCTCATTACTCTATCGCCGCGGACCGACTCAGCTGAGGTCGTGTGTCTCCGGCAGGAGCCGCGTACGCGTCGTTTTGCACAACCGTGCGCGCTCAGGAGGTGTTCCGGTAGCCCCGGCGCTACGCGCAGAGCGAAATTCTCCCCGCCCGTTCGACGGGGTGCTCCGCCACAGGCGCGGGCCGGATCCGCGTCGCCGCGACCCGTCGGTGGGCCGCCGGGAGTCATCCACAGGCTGTGGATGGAATCTCCACCGCCTGTGGACAACGTCGGGGAGGCGTCGCATCTTCCCGGCCCCGGCGACGGATTCCGCCCCGGAAACGCGGCGACGCCGGCCCGGAGGTCGGGCCGGCGTCGGGGCGCCGTGACGATCGTGCCGGTCAGCGCCGGGCGTGGTACTCGTCGACGATCTCCTGGGGGATGCGGCCCCGGTCGGAGATGTCCTTCCCCGCCTTCTTGGCCCACTCCCGGATCGCCCGGTTCTGTTCCCGGTCGGCGGTCGCGCCACCCCGGCCGCGTGCCGCCCGGCCACCGACGACCACGCCGCCCCGGCCGACCTTGGTGCCCGCCGCCACGTAGGGCGCGAATACCTCACGCAATTTCTCGGCGTTCGCACTCGACAGGTCGATCTCGTACTGAACGCCGTCCAGCGCGAACTTGACCGTCTCGTCCGCGTCCCCGCCGTCCAGGTCATCGACCAGCTTGTGAATGATCTGCTTGGCCACGTCCCACATTCCTTTCGAGCAGGGTGCTCCTGCAACTGGCAAGCACAATAACCCGTGCGACGCGCGGCGCGTCAATAGGATGGGGTATAACGACCGGACGGCGCTCGGCGACTACTCCGGCCGGACCAACGGGAACAGGATCGTTTCCCGAATTCCCAGTCCCGTCAGCGCCATCAACAGCCGGTCGATTCCCATTCCCATACCGCCGGCGGGAGGCATTCCGTACTCCATGGCGCGGAGAAAGTCCTCGTCGAGCCGCATCGCCTCGTCGTCGCCGCGCGCCGCCAGCTGCGCCTGGGCCACCAGCCGCTCCCGCTGCACCACCGGGTCGACCAGCTCGGAGTACGCGGTGGCCAGCTCGAAGCCGAGGACGTAGAGGTCCCACTTCTCGGCCAGCCCCGGCTCGCTGCGGTGGCCCCTGGTGAGCGGGCTGGTCTCGATCGGGTAGTCCCGGACGAAGGTCGGCGCCTGCAGGCCGGGGACCACCAGTTCCTCGAACAGTTCCTCGGCGAGCTTGCCCGGACCCCACTTCGGGTCCACGTCCAGCCCGACCTTGTCGGCGTACTCCACGAGCCGGACCCGTTCCGTGGCGACCGTCACCTCCTCACCCAGGGCCTCGGAAAGCACCCCGAACAACGTGACCGACCGCCACTCGCCGCCGAGGTCGAACTCCCGCCCGTCGGCGTGGGTCACCACGGTCGAGCCGCTCACCGCGACGGCCGCCTGTTGTACGAGACTACGGGTCAGCTCGGCCATCGTGTCGTAGTCGCCGTACGCCTGGTACGCCTCCAGCATCGCGAACTCCGGCGAGTGCGAAGAGTCGACGCCCTCATTCCGGAAGTTGCGGTTGATCTCGAAGACGCGATCGACACCGCCGACCACGGCACGCTTCAGAAACAGTTCCGGCGCGATTCGGAGATACAGATCGGTGTTCAGCGCATTGCTGTGGGTCACGAATGGGCGCGCCGCCGCACCGCCGTGCAGCAACTGGAGCATCGGGGTCTCGACCTCGATGAAGCCCCGATCGTGCAACGAATCACGCAGACTGCGCACGGTCGCCGCCCGCGTCCGGACCATCTGCCGCGCCTGCGGGCGGACGATCAGGTCCACGTAGCGCTGCCGGACGCGCGCCTCCTCGGACAGGGGCTTGTGCGCCACCGGCAGCGGACGCAGCGCCTTCGCGGTGATCGCCCACTCCTCGACCAGCACCGACAGCTCGCCCCGCCGGCTGGTGATCACCTCGCCCGTGACGCCGACGTGGTCGCCGAGGTCGACGAGGCGCTTCCAGTCCTCCAGGCGCTCCGCGCCGACCCGGTCCAGCGAGAGCATGGCCTGCAACTCGATGCCGTCGCCGTCGCGCAGGGTCGCGAAGCAGAGCTTGCCGGTGTTGCGTACGAAGATCACCCGCCCGGTGACCGACACCCGGTCGCCGGTGGCCGTGTCGGTGGGCAGGTCGCCGTAGCGCGCCCGTACCTCGGCGAGCGTGGCCGTCCGGGGGTAGCCCACCGGGTAGGGCTCGACGCCGTCCGCGAGCATCCGGTCCCGCTTCTCCCGGCGGACCTTCATCTGCTCCGGAAGGTCGTCGGCGGGGTCCACTGGCAGGGCGTTCTGCTCGGTCACGGCATGCTTCCTCGTCGCAGAGATACGGGGGGTCACGCCCGAGCGTACTCAAGGCCCCAGGTGACCGTTACGGGATAACCTCCGCGCCATGGCTGATCACATCCAGGCGCTGTCGTTCGGCGCCGCCGCGGCCGAATACGACCGGTTTCGCCCTCGGTATCCCGAGGCCGCCCTCCGCTGGGCCCTCGACGGCGTCGGCGCGCCTCCCGCCCGGATCGTCGACCTGGGCGCCGGCACGGGGATCCTGACCCGCGGCCTGCTCGCGCTGGGGCACGAGGTGGTGCCGGTCGAGCCCGATCCGGGCATGCGGGCGCGGCTCGCGGCGGCCACACCGGGTACGACGGCGCTCGCCGGCAGCGCCGAGGCCGTGCCGCTGCCGGACGGGGCGGCGGACGCCGTGCTCGCCGGTCAGGCGTACCACTGGTTCGACCGGGACCGCGCCCACGCCGAGGTGGCCCGGCTGCTCCGCCCCGGTGGGGTGTTCGCCCCGGTCTGGAACACCCGTGACGAACGGGTCGCGTGGGTGGCCGAGCTGGGCCGGATCGCCCACCTGGGCGACAACTCCGGAAACGTGGTCGAGAGGTACGCGGACTTCGGCCCGGCGTTCACGGCCGTCGAGGTGGGCGAGTTCCACCACGCCACCACGCTCACGCCCGACGAGGTCGTCGGGCTGATCCGGACCCGGTCGTACTGGCTCACCGCCTCGCCGGAGGACCAGCGACGGGTCGAGCGGGGCCTGCGGGAGCTGCTGGCCACCCATCCCGACCTCGCCGGCCGGGAGACCGTCGACCTGCCGTACCGGACGGTGGTCCTCCGCGCCCGGCGCCGCTGAGCCGCCGGGAGCGGCCCCGGCTCACACGTTGCGCTCGTACACCATCCGCAGGCCGATCAGGGTGATCATCGGCTCGTGGTGGGTGATCGTCCGGCACTCGTTTATCACGAGCGAGGCGAGGCCGCCGGTCGCGATGACCGCCTTCACCTCGCCGAGTTCCTCGGACATCCGCTCGACGATCCGGTCCACCTGGCCCGCGAAGCCGAAGTACAGGCCGGACTGGAGGCACTCCACGGTGTTCTTGCCGATCACCGAGCGCGGCCGCGCGGCCTCGACCTTGCGCAGCTGGGCCGCGCGGGCGGCCAGCGCGTCGAAGGAGATCTCGATGCCCGGCGCGAAGGCGCCGCCGAGGAACTCGCCCCGGCCGCTGATCACGTCGAAGTTGGTGGTGGTGCCGAAGTCGACCACGATCGACGGGCCGCCGTAGAGCGTGTACGCGGCCAGCGTGTTGACCACCCGGTCCGCGCCCACCTCCTTGGGGTTGTCGATGGCCAGCTGCACGCCCGTCCGGACCCCCGGTTCGACGATCACGCTGGGCAGCTCGCCGTAGTAGCGGGCGAGCATGGTGCGCAGTGAGCGCAGCGCCGCCGGCACGGTGGAACAGGCCGCCACTCCGGTGATCTCGACGGCGTCCCCGGCGAGCAGGCCGCGGAACTTCAGGCCCAGCTCGTCCGCGGTGGACCGCGCGTCGGTCTTGATCCGCCAGGAATGCACCAGCTTGTCGCCGTCGAAGGTCGCCAGCACGGTGTTGGTGTTTCCGATGTCGATGCAGAGCAGCACGCACGCAGCCTAGACAACGAGCGCCGGGGCGGACGCGGACCGGCCGTACACCCGTATCCTTGTCACATCGCGGCATGAGCATGGGTCGATCCACGACGCGCCGGACGGGGAGCGGACATGTCGGGGATGTGGTGGGCGCGGGGACGCAACACCCTGCGCCGGCGTCGGCGACACGTGCTCGTGCTGGCCGTCCTGGCGGGTGGGGCCGTCTGGATGACCATCCGCTCGTGGCAGGAGTCCCGACGGGCGGCGGACAGCTTCGCCGGGGAGCTGTACCTCAACGTCGGCGCCGCGCTGATCATGACCCTGCTGACGTACGTCGTGCTCAACCCGCTGTTCCGCGAACTCCAGACGGCGAGCATCATCGAGCACCCCCGGCTCGACCGGGACGCACTCATCGAACGGGTGGCCGGCGCCCGCGAGCTGGTCGCGATCCTGGAGACGTGGACCAGCATGCTGGAAGGCCCGTACGCGCGCCGGTTCGTCGCCGCGCTGCGGTCCGCGTTGACCAACGGCGCGACCGTACGGGTGCTGCTGCTGGACCCGGACTCCCCCGCCGTCCGCCTGCGCGGTGAGGAGCTGCGCCGCCGGGACGCCACGGTGGCGATCCTCGGCAATCTCTGGCACCTGGCCCGGCTGCACGAGGAACTGCCGGAGTCCGCCCGGGCCCGGCTCCAGGTGCGCATCTACACGGCCGCCCCCTCGGTGCAGATGTACCGCTGGGACGGCAAGGCGTTCATCTCGTTCTTCCCCGTCCGGGGCAGCACCTTCGACACCCAGCAGATCGAGGCGTACGTCTCGACCCCGCTCGGCGAGTTCGTCGACGACCGCTTCGACGAGCTGTGGGAGACCGCGCCGGTGCGGGACCTGGCGGCGTGCCTCACCCTGCGGCTCTGCCTGCGCCAGGGCGGCCGGGACCTGGAGACCTGCGAGGCGCTCTACGTACGCTCCGACGGCGAGTGGTACATCGCGGGGGCCGACCTGGTCCGCAACGTGGCCCGGCACGGGCTGGGCGGCCTGAGCGTCGTCCTGGACCGGCCGGAGGCCGCCGGCGAGGTCTTCGCCATCGGCGAGGCGGACGAGCTGGCTCCCCCGGTCTACCACCGGGTGCTCGAACTGTTCCGCGCCAAGTACGGGTTCGACGGCCGGCAGGACACCGAGAACCGGGTGATCTTCAACCTGACGAGCACGTCGCTCACCACGGTCTGAGGACCGGCGCGTCGCCGGCCACCCGTCACGCCGTACGCAGGTCCAGCGCGATGTCGAGGATCGGCGAGGAGTGGGTCAGCGCCCCCACCGACAGGAAGTCGACGCCGGTGGCGCCGTACTCGGCCGCCACGCCCAGGGTCAGCCCGCCGGTGGCCTCCAGCTCGGCCCGGTCACCCACCGCCGCGACCACCTCGCGGAGCTGGTCGGGCGTCATGTTGTCCAGCAGCAGGAAGTCGGCCCCCGCCTCGACGGCCTCCACCGCCTCGGCCAGGGTGTCGACCTCCACCTGCACCGCCACGTCGGGGAACGCCTCCCGGACCCGCCGGTAGGCCGCCGCGATGCCGCCGGCCGCCAGCTTGTGGTTGTCCTTGATCATGGCGACGTCGTAGAGGCCGAGCCGCTTGTTGGTGCCGCCGCCGGCCCGCACCGCGTACTTCTCCAGGGCCCGCAGGCCGGGGGTGGTCTTCCGGGTGTCCAGCACCCTCGCCTTCGTGCCGGTCAGGGCGTCGGCCCAGGCCCGGGTGTGCGTCGCCACCCCGGACATCCGGCTGAGCAGGTTGAGCGCCGTCCGCTCGGCGGTGAGCAGCAGCCGCGTCGGCCCGGTCACCGTCGCCAGCACGTCACCGCGGGCCACCCGCTGGCCGTCGTGGGCCACCGGCGACACCTCGACCGTACGGCCGACGCCCGTCACCTCGCCGACCAGCTCGAAGACCGCGGCGGCCACGGGCAGCCCGGCCACCACGCCGTCGGCGCGGGCCACCAGGTCCCCGGTGTCGGTCTGCCCCTCGGGGATCGTGGCGACGCTCGTGACGTCGAGGAAGTCCGGGCCCAGGTCCTCGGTGAGCGCCGAGACGATCACCCGGCGCACCTCACCCGGATCCAGGCCACCGGCCCGCAGCGCCTGCTCCGTCGACTCCCTCATCGTGTCTCCTCCCACTGCTGCGTCACGCGGCCCTGCGCCCCGACCGCCTCGACGAGGTGGCCCAGCCACCGGTCGTCGGCCGCCGGGTAGTCCTCCCGCCAGTGGCACCCACGGGTCTCCTGCCGGGCGTACGCGGCGGCGACCAGCGCCGACGCCACGGTGATCAGGTTCGTGGCCTCCCAGTCGGCCGTCCGCGGCCGGCCCCGGCCGGCGCCGAGGTCGGTGAGGACGCCGGCCGTCCCGGCGAGCGTCTCCGCCGAGCGGAGCACCCCGGCGCCCCGGGTCATGGCCCGCTGCAGCGTGGGCGTCCCCTCCGCGGGCACCACCCAACCCCCGCCGCCGACCCACGCGCCGGTCTCCGCCGGGCGGGCCTGCTCGGGCAGACCAGCGGCGATGTCCTCGGCGATCCGGCGCGAGAACACCAACCCCTCCAGCAGCGAGTTGCTGGCCAGCCGGTTCGCGCCGTGCACGCCCGTGCAGGCGACCTCGCCGCACGCGTACAGGCCGGGGATCGAGGTGCGGCCCCGCAGGTCGGTGCGGACGCCGCCCGAGGCGTAGTGCGCCGCCGGGGCGACCGGGATCAGGTCGGTCGCCGGGTCCACGCCGATGGCCAGGCAGGACGCCACGATGGTCGGGAAGCGCCGGGCCAGGAAGTCCCCGCCCAGGTGCCGGGCGTCGAGGAAGACGTGGTCGGCGCCGGTGGCGAGCAGTACGCGGTGGATGCCCTTGGCCACCACGTCGCGCGGGGCCAGTTCGGCGAGTTCGTGCTGGCCGACCATGAACCGCTTGCCGTCGCCGTCCACCAGGTGGGCGCCCTCGCCGCGCAGCGCCTCGGAGACGAGCGGCTGCTGGGCGTGCCCGGCGCCGGGCACCCGGGCCTGCTCGGGCACGATCAGCGCGGTCGGGTGGAACTGGACGAACTCGACGTCGGTGACGGACGCTCCGGCCCGCATCGCCAGGGCGACCCCGTCCCCGGTGGAGACGGCCGGGTTCGTGGTGGCCGCGAAGACCTGGCCCATCCCGCCGGTGGCCAGCACCACGGCCCGGGCCAGGATGGCTCCCACCCCGTCCTCGCTGCCCTCGCCGAGCACGTGCAGGGTGATCCCGCAGGCCGGCCCGAGCCCGCCCGGACCGTCGCCGGGGGCGCGCAGCAGATCCAGCACGAGCGCGTGCTCGACCAGCCGGATCCACGGGTCGCGGCGGACGGCGGCGTGCAGCGCCCGCTGCACCTCGGCACCGGTGGCGTCACCCCCGGCGTGCACGATGCGGTCGGCCCGGTGGCCGCCCTCGCGGGTGAGCATCAGCGAGCCGTCGGGGTTCCGGTCGAACTCGGCGCCGATCCGCATGAGTTCGCGCAGCCGGGTCGGCCCCTCCTCGACCAGGGCCCGGACCGCCGCCGGGTCGCACAGCCCCACACCGGCGACCTCGGTGTCGAAGGCGTGCGCCGCCGGGGTGTCCGCCGGGTCGAGCACCGCCGCGATGCCGCCCTGCGCCCACCGGGTCGACCCGTCGTCGATGTTGACCTTGGTGACGACGGTGACGTGCAGGCCCGCCTCGCGCAGGTGCAGCGCCGCGGTGAGCCCGGCCACCCCCGAGCCCACCACGATCACGTCGGTCGTCTCCACCCAGCCGGGTGCGGGTGCGGCCAGCAGGCTGGGCAGGGCCGGCAGGTCGACGGTCGGAAGCTGCATGGACACAGTCAACCCCGAACGGCGCTCACGAGAGGCGGCGGGGGCGGGACGAGTGGTTTCGACTACCTCGTACCGTCGGTCGGCCCGCCAGGCCCGCCTGGGCGTCTCGTCGCCCTCACCTGGTGCGGACCGGTAGCCCGGCCGGGCCGGCCCCCTTGAGCGAGCCCGTCACCGTCCGGTGGCTGAGCCAGAGGTAGCAGCGCACCCCCCGGTCGCCGGCCCGCCAGCGGCCGGCACCGGGCGGACGGACCACCACACCGCTGCGGAAGCGCAGCTCGTCGTCGTCCGGCACGCCCACGTAGCGGCTGAGGACCGACCGGCAGCCCGTGTAGAGGGGCACCCAGTCGGCCTGCCGGGTCGGGTAGGCACCCTCGGGCGCCCGCCACACCCCGACGAACTCGGCGTCGTGCCGGGTCGCGCAGTCCACGGGCACCAGCGTCTGCACACCCCCGCCCCGACCGCCCCGGGTCTGCTGGCATCCCAGCCGCAGCGGTGACGGCCCCTTCAGCGCGTCCCGCAGGCTGCCCGTCCGGGTGACCACCACGGCCGCCGCCTCGACGCTGTTCACCTCGGCCAGGTCGCAGCGGTACCAGCGGGATCCCGACGACCAGCCCATTGCGGACGGCACCGCCACGGAGAGCCGCAGGCGGCCGGCGCGCCAGTCGTCACCCACGTACCCGCTGGCCCGGGCGTCGCAGTCGGCGAACGCGCCGCGCAGGTCGGCGGAGTCGTTGGCCGGCGGCGCGGGCCGCGACGGGAACGCGCCGACGTGGACCGTCTCCACCCGGTGCGGCTCGGCGCAGTCGATCGGCTGGTACGCCGCCAGCGTCACCACGTCGGTGGCGTCGCCCGCCTGGCACACTCCCGCCGCCGGGGTGAACGCCGCCGCGGCCGGCAGCGCGGGCCAGTCGTCGGTGAGGTCGCCGTCGCCGTCGCCCGACCCGCAACCGGTCGACAGGGCCGCCGTGGCGGCGACCGCGAGCAGGACGGTCATCGAACGGCGCATCGCGGCCTCCCCCAGGCACCGCCCGCCTCCCGGCGGTGTGACAAGGGTAACCATGAATACGCACTGGGTGACAGACCGCGCGCACCCGCCCCTCACCCCGCGATCTTGCAGTTTCCGCCCCGACAAACGGCGCAAAAGCCACGAAACAGGGGCCGGAAGTGCAAGATCGCGGAGGGTCAGACGGCGGCGTACGGGTTGGGGACCGGATCGCCGGCCGTGCCGGGGACCGCCGTGGCGGCGTCCGCCGTCAGGTCCACGATCCGGTTGTCGGCGTCGACGTGCACCACCCGCGGCCGGTAGGCGCGCGCCTCGGCGTCGTCCATCTGCCCGTACGCGATGAGGATGACCAGGTCGCCGGGGTGCACCAGGTGCGCGGCCGCGCCGTTGATGCCGATCACGCCGCTGCCCCGCTGGCCCGGGATCACGTACGTCTCCAGCCGGGCCCCGTTGGTGACGTCCACGATCGCCACCTGCTCGCCCGGAAGCAGGTCCGCGGCGTCGAGAAGATCCTCGTCCACCGTGACCGAGCCGACGTAGTGCAGGTCGGCCTGGGTCACCGTGGCGCGGTGGATCTTCGACTTGAGAATGGTTCGCAGCATCGGGATGGCCTTTCGCACGGAAGCGGGGGTCAGGAACGGGGGGCCAGGCGGATCGGCATGTTGTCGATCAGGCGGGTGGTGCCCACCCAGGCGGCGACGAGCAGCCGGGCAGGCCCGCTGACCGGCCCTGGTTCGAGGTCCGGATCGGTCAGCACCAGGTAGTCCAGCCGCGCGCCCGGCGTACCGGCGCCGAAGGCCCCGTGCGCGGCGGCCAGCACGGCGCCCGCGTCCCGCCCCTGCTCGGCGGCCTCGGCACCGGCGCGCAGCGCGGCCGAGAGGCTCAGCGCCGCGGCCCGCTCCTCCGGCGAGAGGTACCGGTTCCGGCTGGACAGCGCCAGCCCGTCCGGCTCCCGTACGGTCGGCACGCCGACCACCCGCACCGGGACGTCCAGGTCGCGGGCCATCCGCCGGACCAGCGTCAGCTGCTGGTAGTCCTTCTCGCCGAAGAACGCCAGGTCGGGGCGCGTGAGCTGGAACAGCTTGAGCACCACCGTGAGCACACCGTGGAAGAAGCCGGGACGGCTCTGCCCCTCCAGCTCGCCACCCAGGCGGCCAGGGTCGACCCGCACCCGGGGCTCGCCGTCCGGGTACATCTCGTCCCGCTCCGGCGCGAAGACCACGTCGGCGCCGGCCCGCCGGCAGACCTCCAGGTCGGCGTCGAGCGTACGGGGATAGCGGTCGAAGTCCTCCGTCGGACCGAACTGCAACGGGTTCACGAAGATCGTCACGAGCACGTGGTCGGCCTGCTCACGGGCCGCCCGCAGCAGCGCCTCGTGCCCGGCGTGCAGCGCCCCCATGGTCATCACCACGCCGACCGTGCCGGTCAGCCCGGCCCGGGCCGTGGTCAGCTCCTCGCGCGTCCTCACCAGCTCCATACCGCGGCCACCTCCCGGACCCTCGTCAGCACCACCGCGCCCGCCGGCATTCCCGTCACGCGGCCACCTCCCGCTGCGTGTCGGCGAGCACCCCGAGCAGCGACGCGGCGTCGGCCGGGCGCAGCCGGCCCGCCGCGATGGCCCGGTCGGCGGTACGCCGGGCCAGCGCCAGGTAGGGGGCGAGCGACTCGGGAGCCGTGGCGGCGAGCCGGGCGAGGTGCCGCTCGACGGTGCCGGCGTCGCCGCGCGAGACCGGACCGGTCAGGGCGTCGTCGCCCAGCCGCAGGGCGTTCTCCAGCGCGGCCCGCAGCAGCGGGGCGAGCACCTTCTCGGGCTGGGTCACCCCCGCGTCGCGGAGCCGGTCGGCCGCCTCGTTGACGAGGGTCACCAGGTGGTTGGCGCCGTGCGCCAGCGCCGCGTGGTACAGGGCGCGGTCCGCCTCACCGATCCACTCCGGCACGCCACCCAGGTCGGCCACGAGCCGGGCGGCCAGCGGTCGCAGGTCCGCGGGGGCCGTCACCCCGTACGAGATGCCGGCGAGCCGGCCGAGGTCGTCCGGCGTACCGGTGAACGTCATGGCCGGGTGCAGCGCCAGCGGGCGGGCGCCGACCGCGGCGGCCGGGTCGAGCACGGCCAGCCCGTGTGCTCCGGAGGTGTGCGCGACGACCTGCCCGGTGTGGAGCGCGCCGCCGTCGGCGAGGGCGGCCACGACACCGGCGAGCGCGTCGTCCGGTACGGCGATCAGCAGCAGGTCGGTGGCCGTCCGGGCCACGTCGGCCGCGGCGCGGGACGGCACGCCGGGCAGCAGCAGGGCCAGGCGGGCGCGGCTCGCACCGGACCCACCGGCGGCGGCCACCACCCGGTGACCCGCGGCGGTGAGGGCGGCGCCCAACACGGTGCCGACGCGGCCGGCGCCGACGACACCGACTGTCAGGGAACGGGGGGCTGCGGTGGCCGGGGCGCCCGGGCGGGCGGAGCCGACGGTGGCGGCCCGCGGCGGGGCGGCCGGGCGCGGGCGCAGCGGTGCGCTCATCGTGACGATCCAGTCCTCGAGAAGGGGTACCGGTCGATGGCAAGTATGCGCCCGGGCAACCGGATCGAAACCCCGGTTGTGAAAACCTTCACCCGGCCCGCCGCGTCCGGGAAGGGGCCCCTCCGACACGTCGGGGAACGTGCCGGAGGAAGCCCCTCGGGGTCAGCGGTGCGAGGCCAGGAAGCCGGCGTCGAGGAACTTGAAGTTCGTGTCGGGGCGGGCCTCGCCGTCCTCGCCGGGCGTCTCCGGCGTGTTCCGGCCGTCGTGCACCACCAGCAGGCCGCCCGGGTAGCCGGGCAGCGGGGTGGAGACCACGGCAGCGCCGTCGCACTCCTGCGACCCGTCGACCCGCCCGTCGACGACGGCGAACCGACCGGTGGGCCGGTCCGTGCGCCGGTCGTACGTGTAGAAGGTGTCGTCGCCCTGGCTGGAGACGACCAGCGTGCCGGTGGAACGGCCGGTGCGGTAGATGGTCAGCCCCTCCACGTCCTGGGCGATCCGGCCGCCGAAGCCCGGGTCGGCCGCGTAGTCGGTCACGCAGTCCTCCTCGTCGGCGTCGTACGCCGCCGGGACGCCGTACTCACGGACCCGCTCGACCGGCTGCGGGGCACCGCGGAAACGCCCGTCGACCAGCCGGATCCGCCACAGGCCGACCTTCTCCTGCGCCAGGTGCACCACGCCGGTGTCCGGGTCGACGACCGTCCCCTCCACCTGCGGCCCGTCACCCGGGTCCGTGCACGGCGACCAGCGGCTGCCGTCCGGCAGGGTGAACGTCGACGGCAGGACCAGCCGGTCGACCCGCCGGTAGGTGACCCGGCCGGCGCGCTCGACGAGCCGGAACACGCCCACCTCCGGGGTGCTGCGCCGGCTCACCACGGCGTACACCGCGCCGTCGGGCGCCGTGTAGGTGCCGAGGCCGTACGCCGTCCGCTGCTCGTTCACCTCGGCCTGGTCCCGGCTGAACGCGAACGGCACGTCCGGGGCGGTGACGTCGGTCAGCCGCCGGGACGCCGGATCGATCCGGTAGAAGCGCAATTGGTCGCGGCCCCGGTCGGTGACCACCGCCAGGTCCACCCGGCGACCGCCCAGCCCGAAGCCGGAGACCAGGTCCACGTTGTTGAACCGGCCCGCCTCGTCGTCCGGCCCCGGCGCCGCCGGCGTGCCGATCGACTGCCGCTCCCGCGCGGCGAGGTCGTACACGCGCAGGCCGCCGTTCTTCGCGGTGGCGATGACCAGGCTGCCCGCCCGGTCGGTCGGGTGGATCCAGATCGCCGGGTCGTCGGCGTCCGCGTCGCCGCCGGCCGCGTCGTCGAAGAGGGAGGGGGTCTCGACCGCCGCACGGACCGGACGCGGCACGTCGCCGCCCGGGCGGGTCGGTGCGGCGCCCGCGGGGACGCCGGCCAGCAGCAGCGGTACGACCACCGCGGCGGGGATGAGGAGTCGTCTCATACCGGCTGACCGTAGGGTCGGCACGGTGACGGACCCTGAACCGGAGATGAACTGATGCCGATGCGCTGGCGGGACGCCATGGACCGGGCGCTCTACGGCCCGGGCGGCTTCTTCGTCGCCGGGGCGGGCCCGGCGGGGCACTTCCGCACCTCGGTGCACGCGTCCCCGGCGTTCGCCCGTGCCCTCCTCCACGTGGTCGAACACGTGGACGCCGCCCTCGGCCGTCCGTCCCGCCTCGACGTGGTCGACGTGGGCGCCGGGCGCGGGGAGCTTCTGCGCGCGTTGATGGAGACCCTCGGGGTTTCCGGGGAGCCCACCCGCTCCGGGCGGTCAGGCTTGATCCCTCCGCGGGCGGGCTCCCCGGAAACCCTGACGTCCACGGCCGCCGGCCGCCCGTCGCCCGCCGCACCCGCGTCCGGGTCCGCCGGCCGGTCGCCCGCCGTCGCGGTCCCGCTGGCCGAGCGCGTACGGTTCACAGCCGTCGAACTCGCCCCCAGACCGGCGGACCTGCCCCAGCGGATCGCCTGGGTGCACGAGATCCCCTCCGGGATCACCGGGGTTCTCCTGGCCACCGAGTGGCTGGACAACGTGCCCCTCGACATCGCGGTATCCGCCAGCGACGGCTGGCGTTACCTGCTGGTCGACCCGACCACGGGCGAGGAGAGCGTCGGTGACCCGGTCGGACCCGAGGACGCCGCCTGGCTCGAAACCTGGTGGCCCGTACCCGGCGGACACCTGGCAGTCGAGCCCACAGCCGGGACCGGCGGTGCGAGCCAAACCCCCACCGTGACGGGTGTACGGGCGGAGATCGGCAGGAGCCGCGACGAGGCGTGGGCCGACGCGGTCGGCAGGCTCGACCGGGGACTGGCGTTGGCCGTGGACTACGGGCACCTGCGGGACGGGCGGCCCGTGGACGGGACGTTGACCGGGTACCGGGGTGGACGGCAGGTGCCGCCGGTGCCGGACGGCTCGTGCGACGTGACCGCCCACGTCGCCGTGGACTCGGTCGCCTCCGCCGGTGTGCGGGTCGCCGGGTGTGCGTACGCCCTGGGGTCGCAGCGGGAGGCGATGCGGGCGCTCGGGGCCGACGGCGGCCGACCGCCGCTGAGCCTGGCCGCGAGCGACCCCGCCGGGTACGTCCGGGCGCTCGCCGCGGCGTCCCTGGTGGCCGAGCTGACCGACCCGGCCGGCCTCGGCGGGCACTGGTGGCTGCGGCAACCGGTCGGCGTCGCGGTCGATGCGCTCGTGGCACGATGACGGGCATGACCACCGACGCCCGGGATCTCCGCGAGCTGACCGTCGGCACCGGGGCCGGCCTGGTGGCGGGCACCGGCGGTGAGCAGCTCGGCACGGACATGGTGCTCAACATCGGCCCCCAGCACCCCTCCACGCACGGCGTGCTCCGGCTCAAGCTGGTGCTCGACGGCGAGCGGGTGGTGTCGGCCGAACCGATCATCGGCTACATGCACCGGGGCGCCGAGAAGCTGTTCGAGGTGCGCGACTACCGGCAGATCATCGTGCTGGCCAACCGGCACGACTGGCTGTCGGCGTTCTCGAACGAGCTGGGTGTGGTGCTCGCCGTCGAGCGGCTCATGGGCCTCGAGGTGCCGGAGCGGGCGATCTGGCTGCGGATGGCCCTCGCGGAGCTGAACCGGGTGCTCAACCACCTGATGTTCCTCGGCTCCTACCCGCTGGAGATCGGCGCCATCACGCCGATGTTCTACGCGTTCCGGGAGCGGGAGACCCTCCAGGCGGTCATGGAGGAGGTCTCCGGCGGCCGGATCCACTACATGTTCAACCGGGTCGGCGGGCTGAAGGAGGAGGTGCCGTACGGGTGGACCGGCCGGGCGCGCGCCGCCATCGGCGAGGTGCGCCGGCGGTTGCCCGACCTGGACAACCTGATCCGGCGCAACGACATCTTCCTGGCCCGCACCGTCGGCGTCGGGGTGCTCTCCGCGGCCGACGCCGCCGCGTTCGGGGCGTCCGGCCCGGTCGCCCGCGCCTCCGGGCTCGACTTGGACCTGCGCCGCGACGAGCCCTACCTGGCCTACGACGAACTCGACGTGCCGGTGGTGACCCGCACGGCCGGGGACTGCCACGCACGGTTCGAGGTGCTGCTCGACCAGGTGTACGTCTCGCTCGACCTCGCCGAGCGGTGCCTGGAGCGGGTCGACCGGTTGACCGGGCCGGTGAACACCCGGCTGCCGAAGGTGGTCAAGGCCCCCGAGGGGCACACCTACGCGTGGACCGAGAACCCGCTCGGCATCAACGGCTACTACCTGGTCTCGCGCGGCGAGAAGACGCCGTGGCGGCTCAAGCTGCGCACGGCGTCGTACGCCAACGTGCAGGCGCTGGCCACGCTGCTGCCGGGGTGCCTCGTGCCGGACCTGATCGCGATCCTCGGCTCGATGTTCTTCGTGGTCGGCGACATCGACAAGTAGGTCCGGTCACCCCGACGGGCGGCCTCCACGGCGGGCTCCCCGGTCCGATGTCCCCGGTCAGCGCCAGCGCGCCCCGCCGGAGCGGGGTGCCTCCTGCGGCGGGTACCCGTGGCGTTCCTCGTCGGCCCGCGGGCGCCGGCCCACCCACTCCGGCTCGGCGTCGGCCGACCGGTGGTCGCGCTGCCGTGGCGGGCGCCACTCGTCCGGCACCGGGACGCCGCCGGAGGGCAGGGCCGGCCGGTCCTCGGGCTCCGCCCAGCCGTCCCGCCGTCCCTCGTCGCCACGCCCGTACGCCGGGCGCCCCACGCCCCAGCGGGGCTCGTCCCGGGGCGGCTCGCCCCAGCGGGAGTCCTCCCGGGGCGGCTCGTCGTGCCGCACGGAGGCCCAGCGGTCGGCCACCCGGTACTCGGCGCCGGTGGCGTCCGCGTGCACCTCGGCGCGCCGCTCGCCCATCCGCACCTCCCGGCCCCGGTCGTCGTCGCGGACGGCGGCCCAGCGGTCACCGGCGCGCATCTGCGTCCAGTACTCGCCGGTGTCGTCCGGCCGGGCGGCCGGTCCGCTCCGGGCCGGCTCCGCCGGGTCGGCCCAGCCCCGGTCACCCGGCCCGCCACCGTGGTCCGGCCAGCCGCGCTGGTCGTCCGGAGAGGACCAGGCCGGTTCGTCGCGCCGGCCCGTCCAGGGCCGCTCGTCGCGCGGGGCGTCCCAGCCGGGTTCGTCACGCGGGGCGTCGGACCCGGCCCACGGGCGGTAGTCGCCGTGCCGGGGACGCTCCTCGGGGCCGGCGTGCCCCGGCCAGGGCCGCTCGTCGGGGCCGGCGTGCCCCGGCCAGGGGCGCTCCTCGGGGCCGGCCCACCGGTCGTCGGCTCCGGCCCAGGGCCGCTCCTCGGCGGGTGGCGACCAACCGCCGGCGTACCCGCCGTAGCGGCCGCCGGTCGGCTCGGCCGGCGCACCGTCCACGATGGTGTGCCGGGTGGTGACGTGCACGGTCTCGGTGTGCCGGACCAGTCCGATCGGTCGGGGCGCCGGCTCCCGGTCGTGGTCGCCGGGGCGCGCGCCGTAGACGCCGGGCTGCGCCGCAGGCGGGCGGTCACCGCCGTAGACACCGGATCCCGCACGGTCGCCGTACGTTCCGCCGGCCGGGCGGTCACCGCCGTACACACCGGATCCCGCACGGTCGCCGTACGTTCCGCCGGCCGGGCGGTCACCGCCGTACACACCCGAGCCCGCGCGGTCCCCGTACGTCCCGGCAGCCGGACGCTCCGCGCCGTGCCGGCCGGCGGCGGGGCGGTCTCCGTGGGCCGGGCCACGACCCGGCACCGGTTCGTCGTCCCGGTCGTCGCGCCCCCAGCGCGGTGCGTCGTCCTCCCGGGCCGCCGCCCGGCCCCGCCCCGGCGGGACGTCCTCGTCCACCTCGGCGGCGGGCACCCGGGCCCGACCGGCTCCGGCCGGCTCCTCGGCCGCCCCCACGAGGGCGGCACCGGTGGCGTCGAGCCGCCGGCGGATCGCGGCCACCGCCTCCTGGGCCCGCTGGGCCTGGTCGAGCGCCTGGTTGCCCCGCTGGGCGGCGGCCACGATCTCGCCGCGCAACTCCCGGCGGAGTTGCTCCATCTCGTCGAGCACTTCCTCGACGCGGGCCTGGCCGCCCTCGCCGTCGGCCCGTAGCGCGATCGACAGACCGATCAGCACCACGGCCAGGATGGCGAGCACCGCGGCGAAGCGCAGCGGACCGTTGCCGTCCGCCACGAGCAGGATCAACGCCGCCACCGGCGCCAGCCCGACGCCGATCCAGAAGAGCACCGTCAGCACCGTGCGACTGGGTCGGGTTTCGGGGGCGGGCATGGCTGTGCAGCCTACCGAGAGTTGCGCCGCGTGGGAACGGGCCCAGTGAGGGTGGGCTGCCCCGACATCCGGCTGTGGCCCGCATGCCACCTGCCGGTCACCACACCGTGTCACCGGCGGGCCCCGACCGTGCGGCGCAGGTCGGGGCCCGCCGGTGAGGGCTCAGCTGGCGGCCAGCGCGCCGTCGGAGGAGAGGACCAGCCCCACGCTGGCGCTCCCGGTCTTCAGCGCGTTCTTGGTCTGCGGGCCGCCCGCGTCCAGCGAGCTGAACGAGCCGGCCGTGAAGCGGTAGACCTCGACGAGGCCGGCCTGGCACTTCGGACGCTGCGGGCACTCCGGCGGCCCGGCCAGCACCGTCGCCTGACCCGAGCACTTGGCGGCCAGATCCGACAGGGTGCGGACGCCGTACTTGTCGGCGAACGCCGTGGTGACCGCGAACGCGTTCTGGTCCTGCGCGGCCGAGGGCGTGCCGAACGTGATGCCCACCTTGTCGCCGGTCGCCTTCAGCGCCGCCACGGTCTTCTCCAGGTCGGGCGAGGAGACCGGTGCCGCACTCTGGCCGTTGACCTTGGTGTTGAGGAACTCCGCCATCGTCGCCGCGTACTCCGGGACGACCTGGATCTCGCCCTTCTCCAGGGCCGGCTCGTAGAGCTCCCGGTTGCCGATCTGCTGCACCCGCACCTGGTAGCCGGCGGCGGTGAGCGCGATCCGGTAGAGCTCGGCGAGCGTCTCGCTCTCGCTGAAGTTGCCCGCGCCGACCACGATCTCGCCGCCGGGGCCCTTCGCGATCCCAGACGTGAGGCCGGCGGCCGAGGCGAACTCCTCGGCGGCCGCCTTCGGCGTCTTGCGGTCGACGTCGACCGCCTTGTTGAGCTGGATGAGCTTGGGCGTGTCCAGCGCCGCGGAGACCTTGTCGAGCGCGGTGATCACCTGTGGCTGCGCCGCGTCGACGTTGACCGCCGGGATGATGTTGTCGCTGTTCTGGAGCTTCTTGTCGTCCTCGAGGACCACCAGTTGGTCACCGGCGACGGGCGCGCAGCCCGCCCCGCTCGCCGCCTGCTGCGGTGCCTCGGTGCCCGAGGAGCCGGCGTCGCCGCAGCCGGTCAGCAGCCCGGCGGCGGTGAGGGCCGCCGCCGCGCCGACGGCCAGCCGTGTACGTGCGTGCATCGTGCCCGCCTTCCGTGTCCCGGCGCGACCCGTTCCGGGCCGGCCGCGTGTCCGACGGGCGATCCTGTGATCGGCCGCCCGCGATTTCCCACCCAACATCCTCCAGAGGGGTACGACAACCGCTGGGGAGCTTCGTCACCGGATCGTCATGGCGTACGTCACTTCCGGTGGGCGCGGCCCGACCGGCGCACCTGGGCCCTCAGCCCCCGGTCACCGCGTCGGCGGCCCGGCGGTTCGCACCCCGGCGGGCGGCACGCAGCGGGCGCGGCGTGACGAGCCGTTCGACCAGCGCCAGCACGATCTCGACCAGCACGGCGAGCCCGGCCACGAGCACGCCACCGGCGAGGATCTGCCCGCCACCGGCCGCGATGTCCAGCCCGAACCCGGCCCGGATGATCTGGCCCAGCCCGCCGCCGTTGACGAACGAGGCCAGCGCCGCGGTCGCCACCACCTGCACGGCGGCCGTACGGAACCCGGCCGCCAGGTACGGCACGGCCAGCGGCAGTTCCACCCGGCGCAGCACCTGCCAGCCGGACAGCCCCATCCCCCGCGCGGCGTCCCGGGCCTCGGGGTCGGCCTGACGCACCCCCGTGTACGCGTTGGCGAGCAGCGGCGGCACCGCGAAGACGGCCAGCGCCACGATCACCGAGGGCCGGCCGAAGCCGAGGAAGGTCAGCGGAAGGATGGTCAGCAGCGCCAGCGTCGGGACGGCGAGCGTGACGTTCGCCACCATGACCACCAGCCCGCCGCCCCGCCCGGTGTGGCCGAGCCAGAGGCCGATCGGCCAGGCGACCAGGCAGCCCAACGCCACGGCGGCGGCGGAGAGGACGAGGTGCTCGCCGAGCCGGTCGAGGATGCCGCCCGGGTTGGTCCAGTTCAGCGGGTCGTTGAGCCAGACGATCGCCTGCCCGATCACACTCACGACGACCTCCGGGCGAGCCACGGGGTGAGCAGCCGGCCGACCCCCGCGAGGGCCAGGTCCAGCACGAGGGCCAGCAGGACGCAGAGCAGCGTCCCCGTCATGATCTGCGCCTTGTAGAAGTTGTTCTGGAAGCCCGCGAAGATCAACTGGCCGAGCCCGCCGCGACCGATGACGACACCTACCGTGACGAGCGCCACGGTAGAGACGGTGGCCAGCCGCAGACCGGTGAGGATGCCCGGCAGGGCGAGCGGGAGGTCGATCCGGAACAGCCGCGCCCACCGGCCGTACCCCATGCCCTCCGCCGCCTCCCGGACCTCGGGAGGCACCTGGGTCAACCCGGCGATCGCGTTGCGGACGATCACCAGCAGGGCGTAGAGCACCACCACGCTGAGCACGGTGACCGCGCCGATGCCCAGGTAGGGTGCGATGAACGCGAAGAGGGCCAGCGACGGGATGGTGTAGAACACGCCCGTGATCGCGAGGATCGGGCCGGCGAGCGGGCGGAACCAGTACGCCGCCACCGCCAGCGGCACCGCGATGAGGGCGGCGATCAGCACGGCGCGGGCGGTCAGCCAGGTGTGCTCGCGCAGCGCGGCGAGGAGCGTGTCAGAGTTGTCCCGCACGTACTGCCAGGAGAACCAGGGATTGCCCGGGTCGGCCCGGTAGCTCAGGCGGAAGGACATACGTGGACGTTACCCCGGAGGCCCCCGGCACCGGCGGGCGCGCGACCGGCGGTGAGCGGCGCGCGGCGTCGATCGCGCTGGAGGGCGTACGCAAGCGCTACCCGGACGGGACCGAGGCCGTACGCGAGCTGAGCCTCGACGTCAAGGCCGGCGAACTGGTCGTGCTGATCGGCCCGTCCGGCTGCGGCAAGTCCACGGTGCTCCGGATGATCAACCGGATGATCGAGCCCACCGGGGGCCGGATCCTCCTCGGCGACGAGGACGTGACCCGCGTCGACCCGGTACGCCTGCGGCGGCGCATCGGCTACGTCATCCAGAACGTCGGCCTCTTCCCGCACCAGACCGTCCGGGCCAACGTCGCGACCGTCCCCCGGCTGGTCGGCTGGTCCCGCGACCGCGTACGCGGGCGGGTGGACGAGCTGCTGGAGCTCGTCGGCCTCGACCCGGGCACGTTCGCCAGCCGCTACCCGCACGAGCTGTCCGGCGGGCAGCGGCAGCGGGTCGGCGTGGCCCGGGCGCTCGCCGCCGACCCGGTGGTGCTGCTGATGGACGAGCCGTTCTCGGCCGTCGACCCGATCGTCCGCACCCGGTTGCAGGAGGAGTTCCTGCGGTTGCAGGCCGAGGTGCGCAAGACGATCGTGCTGGTCACCCACGACCTCGACGAGGCGGTGCGGCTCGGCGACCGGATCGCGGTGCTCTCCGAGGGCGGCCACCTGGAGCAGTACGACACCCCGGCCGCCGTGCTGGGCGCGCCGGCCACCCCGTTCGTCCGCGAGTTCGTCGGCGCGGACCGCGGCATCCGCCGGCTGGTGGTCACGCCGCTGCGCCGGGAGATGCTCGAACCGGTGCCCGCGCACGACGCGCCGGCCGGCCCGGCCGTGCCCCTGGGCGGCTCGGCGTACGACGCGCTCGCCGCGCTGCTCACCTCGGACGCGCAGCGGGTGGTGGTGACCGACGGCGGCCAGCCGGTCGGGACGCTCGACCGGCAGCGCCTGTTCGAACTCATGTGAGCGGGGGGGCGGCTGCATCTCCGGTCGCGGAGGAGCGGCCGCCGGTGCGGCGGCTCAGGTGCGACGGTTCGGGCGCGGCGCCGCAGGTGTGGCGGCTCAGGCGCGGCCGCCGAGGCTGGCGGTGCCGACGACCCAGCCGGTGAGGAGGCCGTAGCTGCCGCCCTCCCCGGCCGTCTGCAACGCGCCGAGCATCGACGGCTCCGGCCCGAGCACCACGGCCACCAGGCCCGCGAGGCCGCCGGCCAGCACGTACGCCGCCCAGCCGGAGAAGAACTGGCTGAGCCCTCCCGGCACCCGGGCCGCCTGCCCGGCGGGCAGCAGGTAGAGCAGGGCCGCCGCGAAGATCACCAGCAGGATGGCCCGCAGGTCGGCCGCGAGCACCCCGCCGGCCTGGTCGCCGGCGTCGAACCGCCAGGCCGGCCAGGCGAGCACCCGCAGGTACCAGCCGCCGGCGGAGTTCGGGTCGGTGTGGGTGCCGGCCCAGCCGACGTACGCCGGGCAGCCGCCGACGGCGACGAGCACGAACGCGGCGAGCGCCCCCGTGCCGGCGGCCGTGCCGTACCGGCGGAGCGCACCCGTGGTGTTGGTGGGCGCCATGATGCTGTCCGTTCCCGGCCCGCCGTGGCGGCGGGCGGATGTGCGTGTGCCGGCCCGGTCAGTGCTTCATGAGGTAGTCGATGAAGGCGGCCCGGAGCAGCGGCGCCGACTCCTCGTAGCCGTGACCGGTCAGCTCCCGCCACAGGGCGGCGGCCTCGTCGACGGTCGGCCCGACGGAGTTCGGGGCGCCGTCGAGCACCGTGGCCTCGTCGGCGTTCGGCAGGTGCCGGAGCACCGACCAGAAGAAGCCCACGTCGCGCCGCTCCCGGGCCAGCGCGAAGGCCCGCTCCCGCAGTTCCTCGGTGGAGAGGGCGTCCAGCTCCTCGAACGATCGGCCGCCGGCGGGGGTGGCAGGTGTCTCGGTCATGCCGCCGAGCCTAACCGTCGAGATCACTCCCGGCCCGTCGGACGTGGCGTCGGACTCACCGGCCGTCGTCCCAGCGGCGCGGCTCGGTCTCCCAGCGGGACGACCGCCACGGGTCCATCGGGGAGTCGGTGGCGGGCGTGGGCAGCGTGGGCGGCCAGTCCTCGACCGGTCCGGACCCGTGCACCGCCCAGCCGGAGCTGAGCGGACCGTCGCCGGCCGGCTCCGGGGCCTCCGGCGCCGGGGATCCCGGGCGCCCGAACCGCTCGACCAGCCGGGTGACCACCAGCCCTACCCCGAGCGCCACGGCGCCGACCGCCCAGCGGCTCACCGTCCAGTCCCGCGCCTGCGCGTACGCGAGGAACGCCGACGTCAGGCCGACCGCGAACAGGGTGCCGAAGATCCCGCCGCGGCGGCCGTACGCGCTGGTGCCCGCGAGCAGCGCCACGCCGACGGCGAGCACCGTCCAGTCGAGGCCGGCGGTGGGGGCCACCGGCCCGGTGCCGTTCGCCGCGATGAGCACCCCGGCCAGCATGGCGAGCACGGTCGAGCCGACGAGCGCGGCCGAGGTGACCACCGCGGCCACCGCGCCTCGCCGCCGGGCCGGGTCGGCGACCGGGCGGAACCGGCCGACGAGCCGCCGGACGGCGCGGATGGCGCCGAACAGGCCGCCGAGCACGGCCACCGCCGCGAATCCGGCGCAGAGGTAGTACGCGTGCCGGCGCGGGTCGTACTCGCCCTGGACGAGGACCGGTTCGGCGCGGCGTTCGATGTACACGACGACGCCGGCCGCCCCGGCCAGGCTGGCCGCCCAGCCGGGCACGTGCAGCACCACGACGGCCAGCGCCAGCAGCAGCCCGGCCACGGCGGCGACCAGGGCCGCCGGGGCGACGGCGGCCACCACGCCACGGTCACCCTGCTCGGCGAAGTGCAGCGCCGCCGCGACGGCGACCGGCCCGATCGCCAGGTTCACGGCGGCGGTGCGCAGGCTCAGCCCGGCGGCGAGGACGAGCAGACCGAGCGCGACGACGTCGACCAGGAGCGACCGCAGGCCGGCGCCGCGCAGGACGTCCGGCGCGTCCCGCCAGAGCAGCCAGCCGAGTACGGCGAGGCCCACCAGCAGCACGACCTCCCAGCCGATGTGCACGGCGACGCGGTCCCGGCCCGGCTCACCGTGGTTCGGGTCGTCGAAGACGTTCTCGAGGACGGCGGCGGGTACCCCGGACGAGGGCTCGACGGACGTGTTCCGGCCCGGTTCGTCGTACCCCATGGCGCCTCCCCTGGCCCGCCGTCCAGGTCCGACGTTCGGCGGACCGACGGCGGCCGATGCTCTCCGGTCGGAGGCACGGTACTCGCGTGGCGAGCCGCACGTAACCCCCTGGCCAGCGCCGTGCCCCTCCCGGAGGCGGTCAGCGCTGGCCCGGGCGGCTCTCCCGGTCCTCGGGCTCGCGCTCGTCCTCCGGGCGTTCCGGCACCCGGCAGGACCGTTCGAGCCACAGGGCGGCGGCGACCAGCGCCAGCGACGCGAGCAGGCCGGCGCCCGCGGGCACCCGGTCCTCGGTGGCGGCGCGGGTGGACTCGACGAAGAGCCAGGCGGTCAACCCCGCGTAGAACCCGGCGAAGATGGCGCCGGCCAGCGAGGACGCCTTGGCGAGCACCACGAACCGGGCGACCATCAGCGGGTTGACGGCGGGACGCCCTGGCCGGCGCTCGATGCGCCCGCGGGTGTTGACCGCCGCGTACCCCTCGAGCACGGCGAGCCCGGCCAGCGTGACCACGGGCAGCCAGGGAAGCCGGGGGATGCCGGAGTAGTAGAAGCTGCTGATGAGCAACCAGGCCGCCGCGGCGGCGGCCAGACCGGCCACCACGAGGGTGGAGATCCGGGTCGGGCCCATCCGCGCGCGGTCCGGGCCCGTCCCGCCCGGGGGCGGGGACTGCGCCTGCGTCATGCCGGCCGGCTCCGCTGGGTCATGCCGTCGACTCTATCTCCAGATCCGGACGGGGGCGCAGTTCCTGCGCGTCGGCGGCCACCGGGCCGGCGACCAGCAGGTCGGTGAGCCAGCCGTGGCCGGGCAGCCGGCCGTACGGCTGGATGTCGATCCACGGCCGCAGCACGAACGCCCGCAGGTGGGCGCGGGGGTGCGGGAGGGTCAGCTCGGGGTCGTCGCTCCGCACCGGCTGGTCGTCGTCACCCCAGACCGCGATGACGTCCACATCGAGGGTGCGCGGCCCGTACCGTCGCTCCGGGTCGCGGGTCCGGCCGGCCGCGCGCTCCGCGGCCCGCGCCCGCTCCAGCCAGTCGTACGGCGTCGCGGCGGGGTCCTCGGCGAGCACCACGGCGTTGAGGTACGCGGGCTGGTCCGGGTCGCCCCACGGCGGCGTCTCGTACACACCGGACACGAGCCGCACGGTGTCGCCCAGCACGGCGACCGCGGAGCGCAGGTGGGCCAACCGGTCGCCGAGGTTGCTGCCGAGGGAGAGGACGGCGCGGGTCACCGGGCACGCGTCCGGGTCATGGTGACGGCCACGTCGGTGAAGGTGTGCGGCACCGGCGCCTCCGGCTTGTGCACGGTGACCGTGGCGCTCACCACCCGGGGGTCGGCGAGGCAGACGTCGAGCAGCCGGTCGGCGAGCGTCTCGATGAGGTTGCCCGGCTCGCCGCCGACCACGGCGACGAGGCGCTCGGCCAGTTCGCCGTAGTGGACGGTGTCGGCCACGTCGTCCGAGCGTGCGGCGGGGCCGAGGTCCAGGTCGAGCGCCACGTCCACGACGAAGTCCTGTCCGTTCACGCGTTCGAAGTCGTACACCCCGTGCCGTCCCCGCACCCGCAGGCCGGTCAGGGTGATCCGGTCGGTCACGCCTCCCCCTTCCGTACGGCCGTGCCGGCGGTGGCCGCCGGGACGAGGCGCGGGCTGCCCGTGGCCCGCCAGACGGCGAGCGCGTCGACCGTGGCGCGGACGTCGTGCACGCGTACGCCCCAGGCGCCGGCGGCCACGGCGAGCACGCTGGTGGCCACGGTGGCCGCCTCCCGCCCGTCGGTCGGTCGCGGTGTCCCGTCGGGCGCGGCGAGCAGCCGCCCCAGGTACGACTTGCGGCTCGCGCCGAACAGCAGCGGGTAGCCGAGGTCGAGCAACTCGGGCAGGCGGGCGCTGAGCTGCCAGTTGTGCTCGGCGGTCTTGGCGAAGCCGAGCCCCGGGTCGACGACGATGCGGTCGGCGGACACCCCCGCGCGGAGCGCGTCGTCGACGCGCTGGGCCAGTTCGGCCCGGACGTCGGTGACCACATCGCCGTAGACGGCCAGCTCGCGCATGGCACGCGAGTGCCCGCGCCAGTGCATGAGCACCCACGGGCAGCCGGCGTCACGCACGACCCGGGCCATGTCCGGGTCGGCCAGCCCGCCGGAGACGTCGTTGACCACCGCCGCACCGGCGGCCAGGGCCGCCTCGGCGACCCGGGCCCGGGTCGTGTCGATGCTGACCGGCACGCCCGCGGCGGCCAGCTCGCGGATGACCGGGAGCACCCGGCCGATCTCGGTGTCGGCGTCCACCCGGTCCGCGCCCGGCCGGGTGGACTCGCCTCCCACGTCGACGAGCTGCGCGCCGTCGTCGCGCAGACGGACGCCGTGTCCGACGGCGGCGTCGAGGTCGGCGTACCGTCCGCCGTCGGAGAAGGAGTCGGGCGTGACGTTGAGGACGCCCATCACCACCGGGGCCGGGGCCCGTACCAGATCGGTCACGACTAGACCGTACCGGTCCTCGTCGGGGCCTCCCGCGTCCCGGGTGGCGCCCGACCACAACGCCCCTGACATGCGGATTGGAACAGGTGTACGATCGGTCGTCCAGGTCGGATCGGGCAGTCTCTTCGCGGGTTGTCGCATTCCGGGGCGGCCCGTACGCTGTGGAATTGCCCAGCATCGAGATGGCGAGGTGTGGAGGGAGGGCCGAAGCGGGAACAATCCGCCCAAATCTCACCACCCTCCGTGGTGAGTAACGAACGCAGGGTCAAGACGCTGCGCCCGAACACGCACATTTCCCGCCACGCTCACCCACTGCACCGCCGCGGCGCCGCCGGCCGCGATTTGGGGAGGTTTCAGTGATCGCCATCGAGCTCATGGAGACGGCGTCGTCCGGCGTCGCCCACGCGCTCTCGACCCTGGCGTCGACTCCACTCGCCGAGCCGGCGCCGAAGGGCATCGACACCGAGGGTGTCGTCACGTTCTTCGCCAGCAAGATCGCGCCGATCCTGCTCGCCGTCCTCGGCGTCATCTTCATCGGCCGGGCCAGCCGCGGCGAGATCTCCAAGGTGTTGACCAGCTCCGCCATCGCGATCGTCGGGCTGGCCTTCATCGCCGGCGCGGCGACACTGTTCTTCGTCGGCGACTACCTGATCGACCTGATCTTCGAATAGGGCGCGGGCACGACATGCGGCTGCGCACCGACGACGACATCTACCGGGCACGCCTGGTCTACCTCGGGCCGCCCGGCTACACCCTTCCCGTCCACCTCCCGTACGCCCAGTACGGGCTCTTCATGCTGCTCGTCCCCCTCTACATGTTCATCCACTGGCTGTTCACGTTCCAGGTCGAGCTCTTCCCCGCGTGGGAGATCGCGCTCGCCATCGTGACCACGTCATTCGTCTTCCGGCACGTCGACCCGGACCGGCCGGCGCGGGCGGTCATCCGCACCGCGCTGACCGACTGGCGACGCACCCGGGAGCCCGCCACCGAGCAGCGCGACCCCCGCCTGGTCGGCAGCGGGATCAGGATCCGGGAGGAACTGGCATGACCGGGCGTACGCCGACGGGGCGGTCACACGACGCGGGTGAGGCGGTCGCATGAGTAGCTCTTCCACGCCGGGTTCCCCGGCCGGCCGTCCGGCCGCGCCGGGTGGTCACCGAGCGCGTTCGTTTGACTACGCAGAAGGCGACGAGCTGGACGAGGCGACCCTCGACCCGGCCCTCGCCACCTCACCCGGGCACGGCGGGGTGGGGGTCTTCCAGGCGCCCCGGCCGGTCGTGCGACGCACCCCGCCGGGCGCACCGTCGTCGCGCCTGCCGGACCAGACCTCGACGGGTACGGAGAGCCACGACATCGACTCGCCGTTCCTCGACCTCTTCGGATCCCCGCGCCCCGGCTCGGCCCGTCCGCTCGCGCCACCGCGCGACGCCGAGCGCGACCACCCGTCCATCCCGCAGCAGCCGGCCGCGGTCGACCCGCCATCCGCCGCCGGGCCGGCCGCCCCGCGCCTGCCCACGGCCGGCCGTGAGCGGCCCCCGGCGGCGCCGCCGGCGCTCGGCCCGGCTCCCGAGCACGCCGAGCCCACCGTGCGGTCGCGGGTGCCCCACCAGGCCGGTGACCGGCTGCCGGCGCGGCGGCCCCCGGTCGACCCCGAGCCGGTCGCGCCGTCGCGGAGCACGCCGGCACCGGCCGGTCCGCCCGTCACCGAGGCCGAGCCGGTGCCCGAACTCCGGCGGCCGGTGGAACGCGAACCGGCGCGGGCGCCCGGGCGGGAGGTCGTGCCACCCCGGCAGCGCGCCGTGGAGCGGCGGAACAAGCCGGTCAAGCCGGTGCGGGTGAAGCCACCGAAGATCAAGTTCGGCGACCGCGACCCGTCCGTCGAACTGGCGATCACCGAGATCGCCGGCCACCTGACCTTCACCCCGAACACCGTCACCGCCTGGTACTGGCTGCCCGAGGTGCGGTGGGCGTTCCGGCCGGACGCCGAGCGCGAGGCCCTGCTGTCGGCGATCGCCGAACAGTACGCGGGCCTCGCCGGCTTCCGGCTGCACCTGCGGCGCACCACCCGGCCGTTCCCCGCCGACGAGTGGGCCCGCACCCTCGACGCGCACACCGTCGCCCCGCTGCCCGACGTGCCCGGCACACCGAGCTGGGCCGACCACCTGGTCGCCGCGCAACGGCACCTGATGTCGGTGAACCACGCCGAAGGGCAGACGTACCTCGGTGTCACCTTCGCCCGCCGCTCCCTCGGCGACTCGCTGAGCGAGCGGCTGCTCCGCGTGTTCGGCCGCGGAGTGGCCGAGGCCGAGCGCCGCCGGTTGGGCCGGACGGTCGAGCAGTTCGACGAGGTGCTCGGCGCGTTCGGCATGCGCGGTCGCCGGGTGACCGCGGAGGAGCTGGAGTGGCTCCTCTACCGCTCGGTGGCGCTCTGCATGTCACCGCCCGGGGCGCTCTCCCCGGTGACCGACGGCCGGTGGGAACGCGGCGACCTGCTCGCCCTCACCGAGCAGGTCGAGCGCTACCGGACGCCGTACGGCTCCACCGTGAAGCTGGTCAACCGGATGACCGGCGAGGAGCGGCACGTGGCGGTGCTGGCCGTGGGCCGGATGGAGCCGCTGGAGATCCCCGAACGGCACGAGCCCTGGCTGCACTTCCACGAGCGCCTGCCCTGGCCGATGGAGCTGTCCACCCGGGTCGACATCCTGGGCCCGAACGACTCCTTCCGGAACCTCGAGCACCGCCTCCGGATGATCCGCTCCCAGCAGCTCGACTACGCCGAGCACGGCATCGACGCCCCGCCGGAGCTGGAGCGGCTCGCCAAGCGGGCGCTCGTGATCGGCGACGAGATGACGACCGGGCTGCCGGTCGACTCGGCGCGGGCGCACGGCTGGCACCGGATCGCCGTGGGGGGCCGGACCCGGGAGGAGTGCCTGGAGCGCGCCCGGCGGCTCATCCAGCTCTACTCCCGGGAACTGCGCATCTCGCTGCAACACCCGAAGAACCAGGACTGGCTGGCGCGCGAGTTCATCCCCGGTGAGCCCATCGCCAACACCGGATACGTCCGCCGCATGCCGGTGTCCCTCCTCGCCGCCGCGCTGCCGCAGGCGGCGTCCACGGTCGGCGACCGGCGCGGCGACCTGATCGGCCGCACGGCGGGCACCTGCCGGCGGCCCGTCTTCCTGGACCTGCACTACCCCATGGAGGTCCGCGAGCGGTCCGGGCTCGCCGTCTTCGTGGCCGAGCCGGGCGGCGGCAAGTCGACCCTGCTCGGCGCGCTCGGCTACCTGGCGGCCCGGCGGGGCGTCCAGGTGACGCTGCTCGACCCGTCCGGCCCGCTGGCCCGCCTGTGCGCCATGCCGGAGCTGAAGCCCTACGCCCGGGTGCTGAACCTGACCGGTTCGGAACACGGCACCCTGGCGCCGTACGCGCTCATCCCGACGCCGCGACGCAGCGAGTTCGGCACCGGCGCGACCGGTGACCGGGAGTTCGAGATCGCGATCTCCAACGCGCGGGCCGAGCGCCGGATGCTGGTGCAGGACATCTGCATGATGCTCGTGCCGCCGCAGGTGGCCCGCGAGGCGTCCACCGCCACGCTGTTCCGGCACGCCGTACGCCAGGTGCCGGCCGAGGAGACGTCCACCCTGGACGACGTGGTGACCACGCTCAGCCAGCTCGACGACGACGCCGGCCGGGAACTCGCGAACCTCCTGCTCGACACCGCCGAGATGCCGTTGGCGATGCTCTTCTTCGGCCGGCCGCCGGAGGGCATGCTCGGGCCGGACGCGGCGCTCACCGTCATCACCATGGCCGGCCTCCGCCTGCCCGATCTCAAGATCGAGCGCGAGTACTGGTCGGCCGAGGAGGCGCTCGCCCTGCCGATGCTGCACACGGCGCACCGGCTAGCGGTACGCCGCTGCTACGGCGGCTCGATGTCCTCCCGGAAGCTGGTGGGCCTCGACGAGGCGCACTTCATGGAGGGCTGGCGCTCCGGCCGGTCCTTCCTCGTCCGCCTCGCCCGGGACTCCCGCAAGTGGAACCTCGCGGCGCTCGTCGCCTCCCAGAACCCGCGCGACATCCTCGGCCTCGACGTGCAGAACCTCGTCTCGACCGTCTTCGTCGGCCGCATCGCCGAGGACAACGAGATCGCCTCCGAGGCGCTCCGGCTGCTGCGGGTGCCGGTCAACGACGGGTACGAGGCCACCCTCGCCACACTCTCCACCGCCGACGCCACATCGGCCACCCGGCTCGGCTTCCGCGAGTTCGTCATGCGCGACGTCGACGGGCGGGTCCAGAAGGTCCGGGTGGACGTGTCGTACGTCGACGGGCTGCTGGACCACCTCGACACCACGCCCGCCGCCATCGCCGCGGCGGCCGGTGTGCTGCCGAGCGTCCCCCTGCCGGATCTGGAGGCGTGACATGGCGAGGGCCCGGGCACGGATCACGGCGTTCCTGCTCGCGCTCGGCGTACTGGCCGGGGCCACGATCGCCTTTCCGCTGATCGGCGGCGGCCCCGCGTACGCCGCCCCGGTCACGGCCCAGGCGGCGGCCGACCTCTGCTCGACGCAGGAGTGGCAGGCGGACTTCCGCGCCTGCGTGAAGCGCCTCCAGCAGGTCGCCGAGTCGCAGGCCAACTGCTGGAAGCCGCCGACGCCGACCGCTCCCGACTCCGGGCTCGCGGGCTGGTTCGCCTCCCAGCCGGAGTCCTCGACGCAGCCCGGCCCGAAGGGCTACTACAGCGACTACGGCTACGCCGGCTACAGCTACACCACCTACCGCGTCGACGGCGGGTGCGCGTCCACTCTCCTGCACCCGGACTACAAGTTCAGCAACACCGTCGCCAACGGCGAGTTCATGCTCGCGACGGCGATCGTGGGCGCCTCGAACGCCCTCCGGGAGCGCGCGTGGGATCCCCGCACCATGTGGAGTTGGGCCGACCCACTGGTGGAGCAGGCGACCAAGGCCATCTACCAGAAGGTGTTCAGCGTCTTCGGCATCGTGACGCTCTGCGTCGTCGGGTTGTACCTGCTCTGGCGGTCGCGCCAGTCGGACATGAGCAACGCGATGACCACGGCGGGCTGGGCGCTGCTGGTCATGGTCGCCGTGACCGCGCTGGCCGCCTGGCCCGTGAAGTCCGCCAACCTCGCCGACAACTCACTGATCACCACCCTGGGCGTGGTGCACGACGCGATCGGCCCTTCTTCCCGCACCACGCCGCCAGACAGGTGCGCACTGCCGAACCCGGATGCCTGCGTCGACAAGCGCCCTCCCGCCGTCCGTGCGAGCGACACGGCCGCCGAGACGATGCTCTACCGCAACTGGCTGCGTGGCGTGCTGGGCTCGGCGGACAGCGAGACCGCGAAGAAGTACGGCCCCGCGCTCTACGACGCGAAGTCGCTCACGTGGGAGGAGGCGGAGAAGATCCGGGCCAATCCCGAGACCCGGACCGCCACCATCCAGGCCAAGCAGCAGCAGTGGATGACCGTTGCCGCGCAGATCGAGAAGGAGGACCCGGAGGCGTACGAGTACCTCCAGGGAGTGCGGGACATGGACCGCGTGGGCGCCGGCTTCATCGCGGTCCTGGCCTCGCTGCTCTTCGCGATGTTCGACCTCACCGCGTCGCTGCTCGTGCTGCTCGGCTTCCTGATCTTCCGGTGGGCGGTGGTCGCCGCGCCGATCCTCGGCACGGTCGCCCTGTTCCGGCCGGCCAGCGCCGGTCTGCGCCGGCTCGGGAACGCCGTGGTCGCCGCGATCTTCAACATCGCCATCTTCGGCACCGGAGCCGCCGTCTACCTGTTCGCGGTCGATCTGATCATGAGGACCCCCACGCTGCCCGGCTGGCTCCAGGTGGTGCTCGTGTGGCTCTGCGGTGTGGTCGGCTGGCTCCTGCTGCGTCCCTACCGCCGGATCACCCAGCTCGGCGGCAAGGACAGCAGTGAGGTGGTCAGCTCCGCCGGGTCCTGGCACCGCCGGTTCTTCCGGGACATGCGGACCGCGGCCCGGCTCGACGTGGCGGAGCCCGGCGGAACGGCCGAGCCCACCATGGGGCGGCGGAAGGCGGTCGTGGCGGAGCCGACGAGACTCCGGCCGGAGGCTCGGCACGAGGACCCGGTGCACACCTCTCCCAGCGGCGGTGGGCGGCGTCCGGACGGTCGCGAGCGCGCCGACGGTGCGCCCGAGCCGGACGAGGGGCCGACCCCTCGTCCGCCGGCACCCCGGCAACGCCGCCAGCCGGCCACGTGGACGGAGCCGGACGTGCCCGAGGAGAGCCCGTCCTTCGTCGTCTACCGTCCCGGCTCGACGGAACGGACACCACCCGACCGGCGCGCGCCGCGCGTCCGCTCCGAGGCACGGTGAGCGCCGTGCGGCGGGCCGTCGAGTTCCTGGTCGGCCGGGTGCTGCGCTCCCGCCTCGGGATCGCGCTCGCCCTCGCCGTCGTGGTGTTCGGGATCGTCGGCGCGGCCCGGCTCCTCGCCGGTCCGGGCGATCCCACCCTCGGGCTGAGCAACCGGCCGAACGGACCCATCACCACCGTGCCGCCGACCGCCGGCGACGACGGGCTGGTGGGCCGCGACGCGCCGCCCTCCCCCGTAACCCGTCCCGGGGAGCGCACGCCCGAACAGACCGCCGAACGGTTCGTCGCGGCGTGGCTCGGTGAGCCGGGGATGACCCCCGAACGGTGGCGCGAGGGCATGCGGCCGCTGTCGACGTCCGCGCTCACCGAGAAGCTGGCCGGTGCGGTGCCGGGCGACGTTCCGGCGCGGCAGATGACGGACGAGGTGGTCCTCCGACCCCGGACCGAGACGTTCGTCGAGGCGCTGGTTCCCCTCGACACGGGCCGGCTCCGGCTGGAACTCCTGGCGTCCGACGGGCGCTGGTTGGTCGACGCGGTGGACTGGGAGCAGGAATGAGCGGCGAGAGGGTGCCCCGGCGTCGACGCAGGCCACTCCGCGCGTTGGCCGCCGCGCTCACCGTCGGGCTGGGGCTGCTCTGCTGCACCGGGGGCACGGCGGCGTTCTTCCTCACCGAGCTCGGGGGCGATTCCGCCGAATCGATGACGCCCATGAGCCTCGAGTGCACCGGCGACTTCCGCGTCGACGTGACCGGGGACATGCCACGGATGGCCGACTACGGGGAGAGCCAGCTCCGGAACGCCGCGAAGATCATCGGCGTCGGTCAGGAGATGAAGGTGCCCGCGCGGGGCTGGGTCGTCGCGGTGGCGACCGCCATGCAGGAGTCCGGGCTGCGCAACCTCGCGAACCGGACCGTCGCGGAGTCCCAGGACCTGCCCAACGAGGGCGTCGGCGCCGACCACGACTCGGTCGGCCTGTTCCAGCAGCGGGCCTCCTGGGGCAGCGTGAAGCAGCGGATGACCCCCGAGTACGCCGCCCGGAAGTTCTACGAGAAGCTGCTCACCGTCCCCGGCTGGGAACAGCTGCCGCTCAGCGTGGCCGCGCAGAAGGTGCAGGTGAGCGCCTTCCCCGACGCCTACGCGAAACACGAGACCGTGGCGTCCCAGATCGTCGACGCCCTCGCCGGCGGCGCGGCGCGGACGACGATGGTCGCCAACCGGCAGACCTGCGACGCCGCCTCCGGCAAGAGGGTCGCGGCATCCGGGTGGACCGCGCCGATCGCCGGCGCCGTCGGCTCCGGATTCCGGACCGCGCAGCGCCCGGGCCACGACGGAGTCGACATCGGCGCCAAGAAGGGCACGCCCATCCACGCCGCCGCGTCCGGCCGGGTGCTGGTGGCGCGGTGCGATCCCGACAACAGCGGGCGCGAGAGCTGCGACGTGGACGGCTACCCAGGCAAGGGCGGCTGCGGGTGGTTCGTCGACATCCTGCACCCCGATGAGCGCTCCGGCGGCATCGTCACCCGCTACTGCCACATGGTGACGCGGCCCCGCGTCCATCCCGGACAGACCGTCGCCGCCGGTGAGGTCATCGGCGAGGTCGGCAGCAGCGGCAACTCCTCGGGCCCGCACCTGCACTTCGAGGTGCACGAGGACGGCGACCGCAGCGCCCGCAGCGCCATCGACCCGGTGCCGTTCATGCGTTCGCGGGGCGCCCCCCTCAAGGCGGAATGACATCCTCGGTGCCATGACAGAACGACTGCCCGATCCGTTCGCCGACCGTCCGGACTGGGCACCCCGGCCGCCGCGGCCCGTCGAGATCGTGCCGGCCACCGGCCGGGTCGCGCTGCGCGGCCGGCGGGTGCAGGTCGGGTTGCCGGGCCTCGGGTGGCGCGGCGACCTGCGGGCGGACGACCGCGTGGTGCAGGGAAGCCGGACGTACGTCCCGGTCATCCCGGAGCACGAGTGGTACCGGGCCGAGATCGAACAGGTGGAGGTCTTCGCTCCCCTGATCCCGGTGGAGCGGGTGTGGGTCGAGACCATCGGTACGCGCCCGGCCGAACCGGCCCGGCCGGCGGTCGGCCTCCGCCTCGTGTCGCTCGACGGCCCGAGCCACCGGGATCCCATTCCGGTCGTCGACGCGGACTCGGTGGCCGGCCGGCGCGTCGTCCACGTGGTCGACTCCGTCGAGCACCGCGATCTGCGCGCCGTCACCGAAACCTACTCGGGCGCCGACGGCGACATCTGCGTGCGGATCACGTCCGAGGTCGACTGGTACCGGTGGGCGTGGCGCGGACAGGCTCCCTCCACTCTGGAGGTTCCGGTCCACCTCCTGTGGATCGAGTGAGATCAGCTCGACCGCACTGCCCCACACACGCGCCAGTCGTCGTCTAGGTCTGTGGTGAACGTCCAGGATTGCCTGTCGCTCTGAATGATGCCGTCCACGCTCGCGGAAACGGTCAGGTTGACCTGCACGTCCGCACGATCCCCGTGCCGTTGCACATCGAGACGCCCCCAGCTCACGGTGATCGGAACCTTGAATCGCTCCTCTCGCCCGGCAAGGTCATCCCGCAACGATCGGAGTTGATCGAGCTGCCCGCTGCTCTCGCAGACGAACTGATCGGCGCGCACGTCGTTTCGATCCACGAGGAACGCACGGAGGTAGTTGTCCACGACGACGTCGGGGGCGCTGCGGTCGGGGGCGGTGGCGCGGTCGTACAGCACGTAGCCGGTGACGGCGCCGCCGAGGCAGAGCAGTGCGACGACCCCGGCGACCACGGTGAGGACGGTGCGTACGCGACGGCGTGGCCGCTCGGGCGCCGGGGCCGCGGGGGCGGGTGGCAGCTGCTCGGAGGGGGGCCGCTGCGCCGGTACGCGGGAGACCTGGGAACCGGCGGGGGGCTGCACTGATTCCACCTCCTGAGGCTATCGGTCGGGGGCCGCGTACCCAATGCCCCAGATGCCGCGGATCGGGCCGGTCCGCTACCCCGAGTGAGATCCCCAACGACACCCCCGCACCTCCCGGGGTACCGGCCTCACCTGGGATACCGTCTCTGCTCGGGGAGGTTGCCAACCTCGGCTAGAGGGGGTGGACGCGGTGGCCGGTCCGAAGGCACGGACGAACCGCGCCGCCGCACTGCACCGTCGGGCCGCCGCCACCGCGGCCGCCGCGGCGGGCATCCTCGACGAGATCCGCCCGGCCCCCGCCGACCAGCGCCGCCAGTACGAACTCGCCGACCGTCTGCGTACGGTGGCGGCCGTCGTGGCGCCGGGCTGGGCCGGTGCTCCCCTGGACACGCTCGCCCCTGACGCGCCTCCCGGTGAGGGCGCGCCGCCCTTCGTGCGGGTCGGCACCGCCGCGCCCCTGGACGACGCCCGCTTCCCCGCGCTGGTGCCGCTGGTGGGCTCCGGCCACCTCAGCGTCGACACCGACGCGCGGGACCCCCGGGTGGCGGGGCTGCTCCGCACCGTCCTGCTCCGTACGCTCGCCGCCACGCCGGCCGGCGCGCTGCTGGTACGGGCCGTGGACGCCGAGGGTGGGACGCTGGCGCCGTTCGCCGCGCTGGCCGACGCCGGCCTGCTCCCGCCGCCGGCCGTGGACGTACCCGGGTTGCGGGCGGTGCTGACCGAGGCCGAGCAGTGGGTGGCACCGGGCGCGAGCGGCCGGCGCCGGCACGATCGCACGCTGCTGCTCGTGATCGCCGCCCTGCCCGAGTCGACCGGGCCGACCGACCTGTCCCGGATCGAGGCGCTGGCCGAGCAGGGACCGTCGGCGGGGCTGCACCTGGTCGTGGCGGGCTGGGCGGGCCCCGGCCCGTACGCGAACCGCTCGCCGCTGCCCCGCGCCACCACGCTCGCCCTGCGCAACGCGTACGCGCTGCTCGGCGACCCGCCGGGCACGTCGTTCACCAGTCCCGGCGCAGACGCGGCGGGCGGGCTGAACTCGCCGGTCTTCGTCGAGGCGGACCCGCCGGCCGACCTGGTGGACGCGGTGTGCCGGCGGCTGGCCGCGCAGGTCGAGGCGGGTTCCCGGCTGGCGCTGGCCGACCTGCTGCCGCCCACCGGCGACGCGCTCTGGTCGGGGGACTCGACGGACGGCCTGACCACCACCGTGGGCGACGCCGCCGGCCGGCCGGTGCCGCTCGGGTTCACCGAGTTGACCCCGCACTGGCTCGTCAGCGGGCGCTCCGAGGGCGGGCGGTCGGCGTTCCTCACCACCGCGCTGCTGGGCCTGACCGCCCGGTACGGCCCGGACGAGCTGGCGCTCTACCTCGCGGACCTCGGCGAGGGTGACTCCTTCGTGGAGTTCCTCCAGACCGAGCGGGACCGCTCGTGGGTACCGCAGGTGCGGGCGGCCGCGATGACCGCCGACCGGGAGTACGTGCGGGACCTCCTCGAACAGCTCGCAACCGAGGTCCGCCGCCGCGAGGAGGCCGGGCGTCGGACGGGCGGGCAGCGCTTCACCGAGCTCCGGCAGCACATGCCGCTGCCGCGCATCGTGTGCGTGGTCGACAACCTGCCGCTGCTCTTCGCCGAGCGGGACCGGCTCGCCGCCGACGCCGCGGCCCGCATCGAGGCGCTGGCGCGGTCCGGCCGGGCGTACGGCGTACACCTGCTGCTCGCGGGCGCCGGTGACCTCGGCCTGCCCGGCCGGTCGGAGGCCGGCCACCGGGACTCGCTGCTCGGGCAGTTCCCGGTCCGCGTGGCGCTGCCCGGCGGTGGTGCGGTGCTGGAACCGACGAACGACTCGGCGGCCGGCCTGCCCGTGGGCAGTGCCGTGGTGAACACCGCCGGTGGGCTCGGCGGCCCCCGCGGCGCGGTACGCGGGCACGAGCGGCTGGTGCGGTACCCGGACCCGCAGGACGAGCCGGAGACGGTGGAGCGCCTCCGCCACGAGCTGTGGGCGGCCCGGCCGGAGGGCAGCGTCCCACCGGTGGTCTTCGCCGGGTATGCCCAGCCGCTGCTGCGCAACGATCCCCGGTACCGTCTCGCGCTCGCGGGGCGGGCGCACGCGCCGGCGGCCCTGCTGGGGCGGGCGGTGGACGTCGGCCGGACCACTGCGGCCGTACCGCTCGGCCCGGCGGCGGGGCGGAACCTGGCCGTCCTGGGTCCCGGACCCGGCGCGGCGCGGTTGCTGGCGACCGCCGCACGCAGCACCGCCGCCCACCATCCGCCGGGCACCGCGCGCTTCGTGATCGCCGCCCCCGACCAGGAAGCCCGGCCGCTGGCCGAGGCGCTGGCCGCCGAACTGGCCGCGCGGCAGGCAGCCACCGTGGTCGACGTCGGGGACCTGCTCACGGCCGCGGCCGACACGGACCCGGCCGCCGCGACGGGAGCCGCCGGCATCGCGACGGCCGGGGTCACCACGACGGCAGCCACCGGGACGCTGACGGACGACGCCGCCGCGGCGGCGGTCGCGGGCGCGACCGGGGCCCGCAGCGGCTCGGACGGGCCCGCGTGCGGGGACGGGCCGTCCGAGCCGGGGTGCGCGGCCGAGCCCACGTACCTGGTGGTCTTCGGGCTGGACCGGGTCGCCGCGGAGGAGCTTCCCGTCGAAGAGCTGCGGACGCTGCTGCGCGAGGGCCCGCCGGCGGGTCGGCACCTGCTCGGCTGGTGGCGGGTGGTGCCGCCGTTCGCCGCGCTCCTCGGGCCGGAGGACGGCGTCGACAAGCTGGCCGCCGTGGCCGCCGTCGACGTGCCCGGCGCGCAGCTCGCCGCCGTCTTCCACCGTCCGGTGGAGTGGCGGCCGCGCCCGGGACGGGTGGTGCTCTGGGACGGACCCGACGAGCGGGGTGTCGTCCTGGTGCCGTTCGCCGAGGAGGAGCCGCGATGACCGGAGGCACGGGACGGAAGCCGGGCACGGCGACCCGGAGGCCGCCGGGTCCGGCCGGCCCGGGCCGGCAGCGGACGGGTGGGCAGCGCGAGGCGGTGCCGTCGCCCACGGCGGCGGCCGACGCGGCCGTGGCCGCCTGGCAGGACTACCTCGCGGCCGCGCGGCAGCTCGACGGGGTACGCCGGGCCGCGGCGGCTGCCGCCGGTGAGCAGGCCCGGTCCGTCCAGGAGGCCCGGGAGGAGCTGACCGAGGTACGCGCCCGGCTCGCCGCCCAGCAGACGCGGCTGCGGGAGCGGGGCGTACCGCCGATCTCGCTGGTGCCGTCGCCGCCGGAGCTGTCGGAGGAGGCCCGGGCGATGGCCGGTGGGCTGGCCACGGTCCTCGCGGCGCTGCGCGGCGCCCGCGACCGCCTGGACTCCGCCGACGCGGCCCTCGTCGCCCGTTACCCGTTGCGCCCGGCGAGCTGGTCCGCCCGCCCGCGCAACCTCCTGGTGTACGGGCCGCTGGCCGTGCTCGTGCCGCTGATCCAGGTCGTCGTGTACGTCGCCACCGGCGCCGGCCCCGCGACCGTGGCCGCGCTCATCTGCGGGCTGCCGATGCCGGCGGTCGCGTTCGTGGCCGGCTGGCTCGGCGTCGGCCGACTGTTCCCGCCGGCCCAGGGCGGGAGGGTGGACCGGACACCCCGTTTCGGCGCGCTGGTGTGCCTCGTGCCGGCGGTGCTCGTCACCGCGGGGCTGCTGCTCGCCATGCTGGCCGGCTGAGCAGGGCCGCGAGCGGCGCGGCCGACCGCCCGGGATCGAGCGACACGGCCGGCCGCCCGGGATCACCAGGTCGGCCGGCCGCGGTACGCGTGGTCAGCGGGGAAGGATGAGGGCCATCGCCTCGGCCCGCGACTTCGGGTCGCGCTGGAGCGTCCCCCGTACGGCCGAGGTGATCGTCTGGGCGCCGGACTTCTGGATGCCCCGCATGGCCATGCACATGTGCTCGCACTCCAGCACCACGATCACGCCGCGGGGTGCGAGCTTCTCCATGAGCAGGTCGGCGATCTGGGAGGTGAGCCGCTCCTGCACCTGGGGCCGGCGCGCGTACACCTCGACGAGCCGGGCCAGCTTCGACAGGCCCGTGATCCGCCCATCCGGCCCGGGGATGTAGCCGATGTGGGCGCTGCCCCGGAACGGGAGCAGGTGGTGCTCGCAGAGGCTCATCACGTCGATGTCCCGGACGAGCACGAGTTCCTCGTGGTTGGCCTCGAAGGTGGTGCTGAGCACCTGGGCCGGGTCGACCCGCAGGCCGGCGAAGAGCTCGGCGTACGCCCGGGCCACGCGGGCCGGCGTCTGCTGGAGCCCGTCCCGGTCCGGGTTCTCCCCGACCGCGATGAGGATCTCGCGGACCGCCTTCTCGATCCGGGCCAGGTCGACGGTCTCCTCGACGGGGCCGCCGGTGAGCTTGCCGTTGATCAGGCGCGCCGCGATGTAGTCCAGCCCGTCGTCGCCGTCGGGCTCGGTCGCGGAGGCGGCCAGCCCCCTGTCGGGGCTGGCCGCCGGATCCATCGTGCTCAGTGGGTACCGTCCGAGTTGTTCGGCGAGCTGCCGCCCACCCCCGCCTGCGCGCCGTCGGCCTGGGCCTGCGCCTTCAGCGCCTCCTTCTCGGCCGGCGTGAGCACCGGCGGCTCGGTGGAGGGCTGGCGCTTGCCGAAGCCGTTGTACGGCGCCATCGGCGGGCGCTTGACGACCCGCGCGCAGATCCGCGCCATGTCGGCCGTGGAGAGGGTCTCCTTCTCCATGAGCTCCAGCACAATGTTGTCCAGGACGTCCCGGTACTCGACCAGGATCTCCCAGGCCTCGTCGTGCGCCAGCTCGATCAGCGCCCGCATCTCGGCGTCGATCTCGGCGGCGACCGCGTCGGAGTAGTCCCGCTCGTGGCCCATGTTGCGGCCGAGGAACGGCTCGTCCCCGCTGGTGCCGTACTTGATCGCGCCGAGCTTGGAGCTCATGCCGTACTGGGTGATCATCGCGCGGGCCAGCTGGGTGGCCTTCTCGATGTCGTTGCCGGCGCCCGTGGTGGGCTCGTGGAAGACGAGCTCCTCCGCGGCCCGGCCGCCCAGCGCGTACGCCAGGGTGTCGATCATCTCGGCCCGCGTCTGGGTGTACTTGTCCTCGGTCGGCAGCACCAGCGTGTGGCCCAGCGACCGACCGCGGGACAGGATCGTCACCTTGTGCACCGGCGCGGCGTGCGGCAGCGCCCAGGCGACCAGCGCGTGCCCACCCTCGTGGTACGCGGTGATCTTCTTCTCCTGGTCGCTCATCACCCGGGTCCGGCGCTGCGGACCGGCGATCACCCGGTCGATCGACTCCTCCAGGGAGTCGTTGGAGATCGCCCGCTGGTCCTTACGGGCGGTGAGCAGCGCGGCCTCGTTGATCACGTTGGCGAGGTCGGCGCCGCTGAAGCCCGGGGTCCGCCGCGCCACCGAGTCGAGGTCGACGTCGGGCGTGAACGGCTTGCCCTTGGCGTGCACCCGCAGGATGGCCTTGCGGCCCTCCATGTCCGGCGCGTCCACCGGGATCTGCCGGTCGAAGCGGCCCGGGCGCAGCAGCGCCGGGTCCAGGATGTCCGGCCGGTTCGTGGCGGCGATCAGGATGACCCCGCCCTTGGTGTCGAAGCCGTCCATCTCGACGAGCAGCTGGTTGAGGGTCTGCTCCCGCTCGTCGTGGCCGCCGCCCATGCCGGCGCCACGGTGCCGGCCGACGGCGTCGATCTCGTCGACGAAGACGATCGCCGGGGCGTTCGCCTTGGCCTGCTCGAACAGGTCACGGACCCGGCTCGCGCCGACACCGACGAACATCTCCACGAAGTCCGAGCCGGAGATGGAGTAGAAGGGGACCCCGGCCTCGCCGGCGACCGCGCGGGCCAGCAGCGTCTTACCGGTTCCGGGCGGGCCGAAGAGCAGGACGCCCTTCGGGATCTTGGCGCCCAGCGCCTGGTACTTGGCCGGGTTCTGAAGGAAGTCCTTGATCTCGTGGAGCTCCTCCACCGCCTCGTCGGCGCCCGCGACGTCCGCGAACGTCGTCTTCGGCGTGTCCTTGGTGATCATCTTCGCCTTGGACTTGCCGAAGTTGAGCACCCGCGAGCCGCCGCCCTGCATCTGCGACATGAAGAACAGCAGCAGCAGCACGAGCAGCACGATGGGGAGCAGGTTGACCAGCAGGCTCACCCAGATGCTGTCCGACGACACCTTCGTGTCGGCGGGGCCGGTGATCCGGTTGGCCGCCTTCGCCTCCAGGACCTCGTTCCAGACCTGGCCGCCCACCTCGTAGGGGAACTGGGCCTCGATCCGGTCGGTGGTGGTGTCGCCGAACTTGGTCTTCTCCGCCAGTTCCAGCTGGAGCGTCTGCTCCTTGTCCTGGAAGACCGCCTTATCGATCTTGGCGGTGTGGAGCTGGTCGAGCGCAACGGAAGTGTCCACCCGGTGGAAACTGGGACCCGAGGTGAACAACTGACTGAGCACAACGGCGCCGAGGATGACCAGGATGATCCAGACCACCGGTCGGCGGAAGAAACGCGTACGTTCCATGCTGTTGTCGAGCGCCGAGGCGCCCGCATCCTCCTGATCGACGTCCTGACCGTCTGATGGTGTCGCCGCCGGTGGCGGCGGCCGGAGCCGCCGTGCGGGCCGGCCTCGACCCCCGAGGTGCGGCAAACTGCCGCGCCGCGGTCATTCGACGGTACACCGTGTGCGCGCGGAGTGAGCTTGCGAGCCCCGCACTCGGCGCACGCCGCGCATCGACGGCGCGTGTCGTGCCCCGGGGCCCGCCAGCCCGCGCCGCCACGTACGACGGGACCGGGCGGAGACCGGCGTGGCGGGGAGTCCGAACCCGGCCGCCCGCGAACACCCGGTCACGTGATCGAGGGGCCGGGCGCGGAAGTGCCTCCGCGCCACCGACGTCCACGGTAGTCCGAACAACTGAGAGTCCGCTGAACGTCCGCTCGACGAATGCCGATACGAGGAGGGCTCAGGAACGGGCGTAGACCTCGGGCTTGAGCACGCCGACGTACGGCAGCTCCCGGTACCGCTCGCCGAAGTCGAGCCCGTAGCCGACCACGAACTCCGTGGGGATGTCGAAACCGACGTACTTCACCGGGACCGGGACCTTGACGGCGTCGGGCTTGCGGAACAGCGCGACCACCTCGACGCTCGCCGCCGAGCGGGACGCCAGGTAGCGCAGCAGCCAGGAGAGGGTGAGGCCGGAGTCGACGATGTCCTCGACGACCACCACGTGCCGGCCGGCGATGTCCCGGTCGAGGTCCTTGAGGATGCGGACCACGCCGGAGGAGGTGGTGCCCTGGCCGTACGAGGAGACGGCCATGAACTCCAACTCGGCGGGGGGACCGTGGCGGCCGAGCGCGCGGGCGAAGTCGGCCATGAACATCACCGCGCCCTTGAGCACGCAGACCAGCAGGAGGCCGTCCTCGACGTGGGCGTAGTCGGCCGCGACCTGCTTGGCCAGCTCCGCGGTCTTCTCGCGGATCTGCGCCTCGGAGATGATCACGTGGTCGATGTCGGCGTCGTACCAGGAGCCGTCTGCCATGGCTCCTAGCCTGCCGTACGCCGCCCGGCCGCCGTCGGCGGGGCCGCCCCATTCGGCGCGGCCCCGCTCGGATTTTCTCGGCGTAATCGGATCAACGGCATCACCGGGCGCCGTACGGGCGTCGGCAGCCGCCGTCGGTCGGCTGCCAGTCGGCCGAGTCCCGGCTGTCGGCGGTCAGGCCGGCCGCGGAGGCGGCGGCGAGGAGGACGACGAACAGGAGGATGAGCAGGAATTCCATGGCGGCGCTCGCTTTCGCGTGTGTGTCGTGGGTTTTCGCCGCCGGTGCGCACCGGGTCTGACTCCAAGTCTGCGCCGTGCCACCCGGACCGGACAGTGGCAGGAATGCCACTGGCCGTCGATTTCCTGCCACCGACTGCGTTACCCTCGTCACATGCTCCGATCGGTCGCCGTCATCGCCCTGGACAACGTCGCCCCGTTCGAGCTGGGCGTGCTCGCCGAGGTGTTCGGCACCGACCGGACGGCCGACGGGTTCCCCGGCTACCGCTTCCACGTGTGCAGCCCGGACGGGCGCCCCGTACGCACCTCATCCGGGTTCGACCTCGTGCCCCACGCCGACCTCGGCCCGGTCGAGGACGCCGACCTCGTGGCCGTCCCCGCCCACGACCGGCGTGTCACCCCTCCCGAGCCGGTGCTCGCCGCCCTGCGCCGGGCCGGCGCGCGCGGCGCCCGCCTCCTGAGCGTCTGCTCGGGCGCCTTCCTGCTCGGCGCGGCCGGGCTGCTCGACGACCGCGAGTGCACCACCCACTGGCGCTTCGTCGACGAGCTCCAACGGCTGCACCCCCGCGCCCGGGTCCGCTGCAACTCGCTCTACGTGGCCGACGGTCCCCTGCTCACCAGCGCGGGCACCGCCGCCGGCATCGACGCCTGCCTGCACCTCGTACGCCAGGAGCACGGCTCGGCCACCGCCACCCGCCTGGCCCGCCGGATGGTCGTGCCACCGCACCGGGACGGCGGCCAGGCGCAGTTCGTGGAGGCACCCATACCGAAGGCGCCCGAGGCGCCCACGCTCGAACCGGTGCTGGAGTGGCTGATGGGGCACCTGAGCCGGACGGTCACCGTGGACGAGCTGGCCGCGCGCGCCGGGATGGCGCCCCGCACGTTCGCCCGCCGGTTCCGCGCCGAGACCGGCACCACGCCGCACGACTGGATGACCAACCAGCGGGTGCTGCTGGCCCGCCGGCTCCTGGAGGAGACCCACCTCAGCGTCGAGGAGGTGGCCCAGCGGGCGGGGTTCGGCGACGCGGCGGCCCTCCGGCACCACTTCACCCGCCGGGTCGGCACGACCCCGCAGGGCTACCGCACGACGTTCCGGGACCGGGTCCAGGTCGCCTGACCGACCCGCCGTGGCCAGCGCGCGGACCACACCGAACGCGCGGACCACACCGGGCACGCGGCGCAAGCCGAGCGCGCCGCGCACACCGAGCGGCGCCGTGCCCCGGTCACGAGGGCTCGGGCGGCGGCAGGAGGCGGTCGGCCCGGCGGCGCACCCGGAGCCCGCCGGGCAGGTACGCGGCGCCCTGGCCGCGCCAGTCGGTCACGAGCGCGTCGAGGGCGGCCACGTGCCGGTGGGACAGGGCGCTCGGCGGCGCACCCAGCTCCCGCGCCCAGGCGTGCAGCACCCGGCCACGTACGGCGGGGGCGAGGGCGGCCAGCTCGGGCACGGCGAGCCCGCCGTCGGGATGCCGGGCCGCGGCCAGCGCCGCGCCGGCAAGCTCGTCGAGAGCCGCGTTGTCCGCGGCCACCAGCCGGGCCGTACGCGCCAGCCCGTCGAGCACCCCGGGGCCGAGCGCGCGGACCAGCGCCGGCAGCGCCTCGGCGCGCACCCGGGCGCGGGCGTACGCGGGGTCGCTGTTGTGCGGGTCGACCCACGGGGTGAGGTCGAGGGCCGCGCAGGCGGCCCGGGTCTGCTCCCGGCTCACGTCCAGCAGCGGCCGCAGCAACGGCACCCCGCCCAGGTCCCGGCGGGCGGGCATCCCGGCCAGCCCGCGTGGGCCGGCGCCCCGGGCCAGCGCGAGCAGCACCGTCTCGGCCTGGTCGTCGCGGGTGTGCCCGGTGAGCAGCGCCGCCGCCCCGTGCCGCCGGGCGGTGGCCACCAGCGCCTCGTAGCGGGCCTCCCGGGCGGCCGCCTCCGGACCGCCGGGCCGGCCGGCCACGTCGACGCGGACCGCCTCCACCGGCGCGAGCCCCCGCGCGACGGCCCACGCCGCCACCGCGGCGGCACGCTCGGCGGAGCCCTCCTGAAGGCCGTGATCGACCGTCACGAGACCGGCCCGCCGACCGAGCCGGGGCACCACGAACGCGGCGGCGTCGGCCAGGGCGAGCGAGTCGGCGCCACCGGAGCAGGCGACCAGCACCGGACCGTCAGCAGTCAGCCCGGCCAGCGCACGGCGAACCGCCACCCGGATCGCGGCCACCGGCGGGGCGAGGACGGCCACCGGCGTACGGTCAGCCGGCCGCCGGCAGCGGGCCGGCCGGCCCGTGCACCCGGGCCACCCACGCGTCCGGGTCGCCGATCTCCTCCAGCCTGGGCAGGGTCAGCGGCGAGCCGAAGATCTTGTTGAAGCCCTCCATGCCGACCCGCTCGACCACACCGTGCACGAACTTGCGGCCCTCGGCGTACTGGCGCATCTTGACGTCGATGCCGAGCAGCCGGCGGATCGCCTTCTCCAGCGGGTTGCCGGCCTCCCGGCGCCGGTTGAACGCCGCCCGGATCCGGTCGACGCTCGGGATCACCTGGGGGCCGACCCCGTCCATCACGAACTCGGCGTGCCCTTCGAGCAGCGTCATGAGCGCGGTGAGCCGGTCCAGCACGGCCCGTTGGGCCGGCGTCTGCACGAGATCCAGCACGCTCGTGCGGCTCTCCGGGTCGCGGATCGCGTCGGCGAGGGTGGCCACGCCGCGTCGCAGCCGCTCGGCCAGGTGCTCGCTGCCCGAGGAGGCGTCGACGAACGCCTGCACCTCGCCGAGGAAGTGTGCCCGCATCCACGGCACGGCCGTGAACTGGGTGCGGTGGGTCACCTCGTGCAGGCAGACCCAGAGCCGGAAGTCGCGGGGGTCCGCACCGAGCTTCCGTTCCACCTCGACGATGTTCGGCGCCACCAGCAGCAACTGGCCGGGGTCGCCGGAGAAGACCTCGTACTGGCCGAGCACCCGCCCGGACAGGTACGCGAGCACGGTGCCCGCCTGCACCCCGGTGAGCCGGGAGCCGATCGCCTCGGTGACCACGCCGGGCTGTTTGTCGCCGGCCAGCCGGCCGACCAGCGGCCCGATGACCTCGCGCAGGCCGTCGATGTTGGCGCCGGCCCAGTCCCGCCGGTCGACCACCCGCACCGGCGGAGGGGTCACCTGCGGGCGCAGCCCCGTGTAGTCGGCCACGTGCCCGGCCGCCTCCTCGGTCAGCCGTCGCAGGTCGCCGACCACGTCGGTGGCCTCGGCGTACGACACCCGGGGGCCCGACTTGCCCAGCGCCCCCGCGGTGGCGGCGGCCAGATCCCAGTCCACGAACTGCGCCATGCACCCACCGTACCCGCGCCGGGACACCCCGGCCCGGGCTCGCACCGGCGCCGCGGTGGCCGGGGTCAGCGGCAGCCGCAGCCGGCGAGCGTGGCCGCGATGCGGTCGAGCGCCACCCGGGCGGAGTCCAGGCCGTCGGCCGGCACCCGGTCGGTGAGCACGGCGAAGGTGAGCAGACGCCCGTCCGCGGTGGTCACCAGGCCGGCGATGGCGTGCACCCCGGTCAGCGTGCCGGTCTTGGCCCGCACCATCCCGGCGCCGGCCTTCGTGCCCTCCGACCCGTACCGCTCGCCCAGCGTGCCGGACCAGCCGCCGACGGGCAGGCCGCCGAAGATCGCGGCCAGCTCGGGGTGGCTGCCGTCGCCGGCCAGCGCGATGAGGTCGGTGAGCAGGGACGGGCTGATCCGGTCGGTGCGGGACAGCCCGCTGCCGTCGGCCAGCGCGAACTCGTCGGCCGGCAGGCCCAGCTCGCCCGCCACCTCGTCCATGGCGGCGGCCGCGCCGCTGAACGAGGCCGGCTTGCCGCGGGCCAGCGCGACCTGGCGGGCCAACGCCTCGGCGATCACGTTGTCACTGTCGGTGATCATGATGTCGACCATCCGGACGAGCGGGAGGGACTCGACCTTGCCCAGCTCGCTGCCGGGGGCGCCGGCCGTGGCGTCGGCCGCCGTGGGCGCCGTACCCCGGCTGACCGCGCTGGCCGGCAGGCCGAGCAGGCGGGCGAAGGCACGGCCCGCCGCGAGGTCGGGCTGGGCGACGCGCTCGGCGCCGTGGTCGCCGTTCTCGTGGTCCTTCTTCGCCTGCGGGACGTCCCGGCGCGCGCCGTCGGTCATCAGTGCGGTGATCGCGGCCCCGTACCCGCCGGTCGGGATGTCGTCGTCCCAGCCCGGCTCGTAGACCGGGCCGGAGTAGAGCGAGGAGTCGACGATCACCTTGGTCGGCGCGGTGCCGCCGAGGGCCTCCTTCACCTGCCGGGCCAGGTCGTCGAGGCGGGCGGCCCCCGGGTAGAAGCCCTTGCCGTCGACCGCGAGGGTGGGGTCGCCACCACCGACGACGACCACCTCGCCGGGGTTGGGGCCGGCGACCGCCCGGGTGGGGATGCGGTACGCGGGCCCCCGCGCGGCCAGCACGGTGACCCCGGTGACCAGCTTGGTGACCGAGGCGGGCACCGTCGGATCGTCCGCGCCGCGGGCGAAGAGCGACTGCCCGGTGGCCACGTCCGCCACGGAGACGTTCACCCGGTCGCCGAGGGCGGCCGCCCGCACCAGCGGGTCGAGCGCGGCGCGCACCCCGTCGGGGGTGGGCACGGGCGCGTTCGGATCCGGTTCGCCGAGCACGGCCGACGGCGAGGGCTCCGGCGTGCCGGCGGCCGTTCCCGCCGGCTCGGCCTTCTCGCCGAGCCAGCCGGCGACCGGGCCCGGGCGCACCACGGCCACCCCGGCCCCGGTCAGCACGAGCAGCAACACGAGGGCGAGCACGAGCGGCAGCCTCCGGCGGCGCGGCGCCGGTGCGGCCGGGGCGGCGGCGCCGGGCGGGCCGCCCACCGGCCCACCGGGCTGCCCGGACGGAGGGGGCCCGGGCGGACCGACGGGCGCGGACCCGGTCGCCGGGGCGCCGGCGCCCGCCGGGGCGTACCCGCGGGCGGCGGGCTCCCGCCGGGGACCGGCCGGGGCGGGGCTCGTGGGGATGCCGGACGTCGGGGCCGGCCCGTCGGGATGCGCCGGCGGGAAGCTCGGCGGGGTCATCGGCCGGTCGGGCCCCAGCGCGGGGAAGCGACGCGGGTCGGAGGGGGGCTGCCAGGCCGGCGGAGCAGGGTCGGGAGCCGGACCGGGGCTGCGGGGCGTCTGCGCTCCGGGTACGGGAACGCGACCCGTGGCACCACCCGAACCAGATCGTCCGGTACCACGTCCAGACCCTTCCTCCGGGCGGTAATGTGAATCTTCCCTCCCCACGGCCCCCTCCTCCCCGTGCGGAAATTGGCTTGGGTGACACTACTTCGGTCCGAACACTATGCGGCGGCCGAGGCCGGCGGGTGGGTTTCACCTGTCCGGGGGGTGCCGGCGATTCCGTTGGCCAGCGTGGGCAAACGAGGGAGCGTGCACATGGATTTCGACGTCACGGTTGAGATCCCGAAGGGTCACCGCAACAAGTACGAGGTCGACCACAAGACCGGCCGCATCCGGCTGGACCGCACCCTCTTCACGTCCACCCAGTATCCGGCGGACTACGGCTTCATCGAGGGCACCCTGGGCGAGGACGGCGACCCACTGGACGCGCTCGTGCTCGTGCCCGAGCCGACGTTCCCCGGCTGCCTCATCCGGTGCCGCACGATCGGCATGTTCCGGATGACGGACGAGAAGGGCGGGGACGACAAGGTGCTCTGCGTCCCCTACGAGGACCCGCGCCAGGAGCACCTGCGCGACATCCACCACCTCGGCGAGTTCGACCGGCTGGAGATACAGCACTTCTTCGAGGTGTACAAGGACCTGGAGCCCGGCAAGTCGGTCGAGGGCGCCACCTGGGTGGGGCGGACCGAGGCCGAGGCGGAGATCCGCGCCTCCTTCCAACGCGCCCGGGAGGCCGAGGAGCGCGGCGAGGACATTCACTGACCGTACGACCCGGGGGGCCCGGGGGCGCTCAGGCGAGCAGCCCCCGGGCCCTTTCGTACAGGTCGAGCACCGCGCAGGCGACCGGCACCACGGCCACCACGAGCGCCGTGTCGGCCAGGTCGGCCACGCGGCCGACGTACGGGGAGACCGGCCGACGGGCGTACGCGGTGCCGGCGGTGACGGCCAGCAGGGCGGACGCCACCGCGGCGGCGGCGAGCACGAGCCGGCCGGCGGTCCCCGCGGCGCCGGCGAGCACGACGCCGAGCACCCCGAGCCCGGTGAGACCGGCGGCCACCGGCGGCACCCGGTGCCGGACCGCGACGAAGAGCCGGGAGCGCAGCAGCAGCACGCCCGCGGTGACCCCGACCAGCGCCGCACCCGCGACCCCGCCGGTCGCGCCCAGCACCACGGCCGCGGCGGCGGCCAGCACGGCGTGCCCGAGCAACATGCCGGTGAGCATCTCCTCGGTCCGCGCCACCGCCGCGTGGACGCGGCCCCGGTCCGGCAGGTCACGGGCCGGCGCGCCGCCGTCGGCCGGCGCCGGCAGGCTGATCGGCGGCAGCGGCAGCTTGCCGAGCCGGATCGCCAGCAGCGGGATCACCCCGATGGCGAAGACCAGCACGCAGAGCAGCACGGCCGCCGCACCGGCCGGCCCGAGCGCCAGCCCGCCCAGCGCGGCCGGCGCACCCACCAGCCCCACCGTGGCGCCGGCCACGAAGACGCGCAGCCGACTCGCCACCCCGAGCACGCCGAGCACCGACGCGAGGAGCAGGGCCACGGCGCCGGCGAGCGCCTCGGGCGCACCCACCCAGCGCAGCGGCCCGAACGGCCCGACGGGGTCGCCGGAGCCGACCGCGAGCGCGCCGGCCGCCGCCGCGTACGGCAGGGCGTAGCCGCCGAGCGTCGCGGCCGTCACGCCGTCGCCGTGGGCGCGGGAGGCGACGGTGCCCGCGAGGACGAGCAGCAGCGCCACCACGGCCGCGACCCACCAGGCCCCCCGCTGCTGCGGCCCACCTCCGAGCAGGGCGAGCAGCCCCACGGCCAGCGGCACGGCCGCGCCGGCCAGGACGGCGCCCCGGGTGGCGGCCGGCGACCAGGCGCCGCCCCGGCGCCGCGCGCCGTCGGCGATCGCCTCGACGACGTCGTCGTACTCCGGCTCGGGCCAGTGGGCGTCTCCCGGCACCAGGTGCAGCACCTCGCCGTCGCGGACGCCCTGCGGCAGCAGCGCCTGGGCCGTCGACAGGACCGCCCCGTCGGTACGCCGCAGCACCCACCCGCCGTGGCGTTCGCCGTCGTCGGCGAGGCCCTCGCCGGCGTGGCGCAGCACGTCGGGCAGGAGGTCGGCGAGCGGCACCTGCTCCGGCAGGGCGACGTCGAGGCGGCGCTGCGGCGTGCTGATCGTGACGCGGGCCAGCCCGGTCGGCATCGGTTCGTCTCCATATCGAGCGGGATCGGTGGCTGCGCGGACGACAGGACTTTACCTACGATGAGCCAGCTTCGGGTTACCGAGCGTTCTGGGGAGGGTCCGTGGGCACCGTCGTCATCACGCGCCCGCCGCGGCGGCCGGCGCCGGAGATCCCCGTGGGCGAGCTGACCGTGGAGGCTCCGCCGGAGATCCCCACGGTCACCGGCGGCCGGTGGCAGCAGCTGCTCATGGTGCTGCCCATGCTGGGCGGCACCGTCGCGATGGCGATGATGTTCGGCCGCGGGGGCGGCGCCTACGCGTACGTGGTGGGCGGGATGTTCGGGCTCTCCTCGCTGGCGATGCTCGTGACATCGTGGGGCAGCGCCGCCGGCAGCCCGCGGAAGTCGGAGATGATGGCCGCCCGGCGGGAGTACCTGCGCCACCTGACGGCCCTGCGGCGCCGGGTCCGGCAGACCGCCGGGCGGCAGCGCGCCGGGCTGTACTACCGGCACCCCGACCCGGGCCGGCTCTGGTCGACGGCCGTGAGCCACCGGGTGTGGGAGCGCCGTCCCGGTGACCCCGACTTCGCGGTCGTCCGGGTCGGTGTGGGACCGCAGACCCTCGCCACGCCGCTGGTCCCACCGGTGACCCGGCCGCTGGAGGAGTTGGAGCCGATGACGGCCGGCGCGCTCCGCCGGTTCCTGGACGCCTGGTCCGTGGTGCCCGACCTGCCGGTGGCGCTCTCGCTGCGCAGCTTCGCGCGCGTCTACGTCCGGGACGCCACCGGCGCGTCCCCGGCCGGCGGGACCGCCCCGGCCGAGGACGGCGGCCCGGCGCGCGGCGCGTCGGCACGGGCGATGGTCCGGGCGGTCCTCACCCAGCTGGCGGTCTTCCACGCCCCGGACGAACTGCTGCTCGCGGTCTGCGCCGGTCCGGAGCGGCGCGCGGCCTGGGAGTGGGTCAAGTGGCTGCCGCACGCCCACCACCCGACCCGCACCGACGCGCTCGGCCCGGTCCGGCTCGTCACCAGCTCCGCTGCCGAGCTGGAACGGCTGCTCGACGACGTGCTGGGCAACCGGTCCCGGTTCAGCCCGGCCGGCCCGGCGACCGACGGGCCGCACGTCGTGGTGGTGCTCGACGGAGGCGACCTCACGGGGGCCACCGAGCTGACCGCCGACGGGGGCATCGACGCGGTGGCGGTGCTCGACCTGGACACCCCGCCGCCCCGGCTGCTCGACCGGCACGCGCTCCTGCTCGACCTGCGAGCCGGGCGGCTGCACTCGTACTCGGCCGACGGGCACGCCGAGGTCGGCACGCCGGACCGGCTCGACCCGGCCGACGCGGAGGCGGTCGCCCGGCGGCTCGCGCCGTTGCGCCTCGCCGGCGCCGCCCGCGGTGCGGACGCACCCCCGCACGCCGAGCCCGGCCTGCCCGAGCTGCTCGGCCTCGGCGACGACCCGCGGGCCTTCACGGTCGAGCAGGGGTGGACGCCCCGCTCGCCGCGGGACCGGCTGCGGGTGCCGATCGGGGTCGGCGCGGACGGCGGCGCCGTCGAGCTGGACCTGAAGGAGTCCGCACAGGACGGCATGGGCCCGCACGGACTGCTGATCGGCGCGACCGGCTCCGGCAAGTCCGAGCTGCTGCGCACCCTGGTCCTGGGGCTGGCCGCCACGCACAGCTCGGAGCAGCTCAACTTCGTCCTGATCGACTTCAAGGGCGGCGCGACCTTCGCCTCGTTCGACCGCCTGCCGCACACGGCGGCGGTCATCACCAACCTGGCGGACGCGCTGCCGCTGGTCGACCGGATGGTCGACGCGATCAACGGGGAGCTGGTGCGCCGGCAGGAACTGCTGCGCCGCGCCGGCAACTTCGCGAGCGTACGGGACTACGAACGCGCCCGCGCCGCCGGCAACCCGCTCGCCCCGCTGCCGTCACTGCTGCTGATCTGCGACGAGTTCTCCGAACTCCTCTCCGCCAAGCCCGACTTCATCGACCTGTTCGTGCAGATCGGCCGGCTGGGCCGGTCGCTCGGCGTGCACCTGCTGCTCGCCTCGCAGCGGCTGGAGGAGGGGCGGCTGCGCGGCCTCGACACGCACCTGTCGTACCGGATCGGGTTGCGCACGTTCTCGGCGCTGGAGTCGCGGACGGTGCTCGGTGTTCCCGACGCGCACGAGCTGCCCCGCACCCCCGGGCACGGGTACCTGCGCTCCGGCACCGAGCCGCTGGTCCGCTTCAAGGCGGCGTACGTCTCGGGGCCGCTGCCCCGGCGCGGCCCGGCGGCGGGCCCCGACGCGGGCGGCCCACCACGCCTGCTGACGTTCACCACCCACCTGGTGCCGGCGCCCGAACCGGCCGCCGCACCGGAGCCGGCGCCCGCCGAGGAGGGCCGGGAGAGCCTGCTCGACCTGCTGGTGGACCGGCTGGCCGGGCAGGGGCCGCCGGCGCACCAGGTCTGGCTGCCCCCGCTCGACCAGCCACCGGCGCTGGACGACCTGCTCGGCCCCGTCGAGGTCGACCCGGCGCGCGGCCTCACGGCCGGCAACCCGGAGTTGCACGGCGCGCTCGGCGTCCCGGTCGCGATCGTCGACAAGCCGTTCGAGCAGCGCCGTGACCTGCTCTGGCTCACGCTGGACGGCGCGGCCGGGCACGTCGCGGTGGTCGGCGGCCCGCAGAGCGGCAAGTCCACCCTGCTGCGCGCGCTGATCTGCGCGCTGGCGCTCACCCACACCCCCGCCGAGGTGCAGGTGTACTGCCTCGACTTCGGCGGCGGCGGGCTCGCCGCGCTGCGCGACCTCCCGCACGTGGGCGGCGTGACCGGCCGGTCCGATCCCACGGCGGTCCGGCGCACGATCGGCGAGGTCGCCACCCTGCTCGCCGATCGGGAACGGCGTTTCGCGGAGCTGGGCGTCGAGTCGATGGCGGCGTACCGGCGGCGGCGCGCGGCCCGCACCGGCCAGCCCGCCGCCGACCCGTTCGGCGACGTGTTCCTCGTGGTGGACGGGTGGAGCACGCTGCGCGCCGAGTACGACGACCTGGAGCCCCTCGTCACCGACCTGGCGACCCGTGGGCTCTCCTACGGCGTGCACGTGGTGTCCACCGCGCTGCGCTGGCTGGACTTCCGCCCCGCCGTCCGGGATCTCTTCGGCTCCCGCCTCGAACTGCGCCTCGGCGACCCTAATGACTCACTGGTGGCCCGCCGCGCCGCCGTGAACGTGCCGGAGAAGGTCCCCGGCCGGGGCGTCACCGCCGAGAGCCTGCACTTCCTCACCGCCCTGCCCCGGCTCGCCGGCACGGACACGGTCGACCTCGTGAAACGGATCGCCGGGGCGTGGAGCGGCCCGCCGGCGCCCCGCGTACGGCTGCTCCCGCCGGTGCTCCCCTACGCGGACCTGGACCTCACGGCGAGCACCGGGCTGCGGCTGCCCGTCGGGATCGCGGAGGCCGACCTGCGGCCGGTGGTGCTCGACTTCGCCACCGAACCGCACTTCGTCGTCTTCGGCGACGCCGAGTGCGGCAAGTCCTCGTTCCTGCGCGCGCTGGCGGCCACCATCACCGCGCGGTTCACCCCGGAACAGGCCCGGGTGATCCTCGTGGACTACCGGCGGAGCCTGCTCGGCGCCATCGCCACGCCGCACCTCATCGGCTACGGCACCGCCGCCGCGCACACGACGGACCTGATCGAGTCGGCGGCCGGCTACCTCGCCCGCCGGATCGCGGGCCCGGAGGTCACACCGCAGCAGTTGCGCGACCGTTCCTGGTGGTCGGGGCCGGAGCTGTTCGTGCTGGTCGACGACTACGACCTGGTGGCGACCGGGCCGGCCAACCCGCTGCGCGCCCTCGAGGAGTACCTGCCCCAGGCCCGCGACGTCGGCCTGCACCTGGTGCTCGCCCGCCGGTCCGGTGGTGCCGGGCGGGCCCAGTACGAGCCGATCGCGCAGCGACTGCGGGAACTGTCCACGTCGGGCCTCGTGATGGCCGGCAACCCGGAGGAGGGCGCGCTCGTGGGGCCGGTCCGTCCCGGACCGCTGCCACCGGGCCGCGGCCGGCTCGTGACCCGCCGGGAGGGCGTACGCCTCGTGCAGCTCGCCCATCTGCCGGCACCGTGAGTCCCCGGAACGTCCCTGGATCGGGGCGGGAACCGGTAATCTCCGATCGTCGTGGTCTGGTGGGATGAATGGCTGAGGATGTGACTGGGGTTCGGCACAGCGGCCCGGCCGCGGCCCGACGGATCGCCGGCCGGGCGCTGCTCGGCGTCACGGCGGCCGTCGTCGCGGTCGCCGGCTCCGCGGTGCCCGCCGACGCCGCGCCCGTCCCCGACCGCCCGATCGCCGGCACGCCGGTCGCGTTCGCACCGGCCGACGACGCCGACCGGCCCGACCAGGCCCGCGACGAGCAGTGGCAGCTCGAGGAGCTCAACGCCGAGGCGGCGTGGCGGCTCTCGACGGGCCGCGGCGTCACCGTGGCCGTCATCGACTCCGGAGTGGACGGCACCCACCCGGACCTGGTCGGGCAGGTGCTGCCCGGCTACGACCTGGTCACCCCCGGCGGCGGCCCGGAGGCCGATCCGGTCGGCCACGGCACCACGGTGGCCGGGCTGATCGCGGGGCGCAACGACGACAAGCAGGGGGTGGTCGGCCTCGCGCCGGACGCCCGGATCCTGCCGGTCCGCGTCCTCGACGACGAGAACCGCTACGACGACGCGCTCATCGTGGCCCGCGGCGTGCGGTGGGCGGTGGACAACGGGGCGCGGGTGATCAACCTGTCGCTCGGCGGCAGCGGCGACAGCCCGGCGCTCGCCGCCGCCCTCGACTACGCCTTCGCCCGGGACGTCGTCGTCGTCGCGTGCACCGGCAACGTCGCCAGTTCGACCACCTCGGCGGTGTGGTACCCGGCGAGGGAGCCCGGCGTCATCGCGGTGGCCGGGCTGGAACGCAACAGCGAGAACCTCTGGTCCGGGTCGATCACCGGTCGGGCCACGGTGCTCACCGCGCCCGCCACCGGTCTCGTGGGCGCCCGACCGGACGGCTACTGGCGGGTCCAGGGCACGAGCTTCGCCGCGCCCCTGGTGGCCGCCACGGCCGCGCTGGTCCGCTCCCGTTACCCGAAGATGTCGGCCGGCGAGGTGGTGAACCGGCTGATCTCCACGGCCCGCGACATCGGGCCGACCGGCCGGGACGACCGCTTCGGCTACGGGCTGGTGGACCCGGTGGCCGCGCTCACGGCCGACGTGCCGCCGGTGACCAGCAACCCGCTCGACGACAACACCTCCCCCGGGGTCGTCGGCTTCGGGCCGGCGCCGGGCCTCGACCAGGACAACCCGGTGACCGGCGTCGGCGACCCGCTCGGCTTCACCGCGCCCCAGCACCAGACCCGGTGGAACGCCCGGCCGGCCGGCGCACAGGACGACACAGCACCCGAACGGCTCTGGACGGGCGCCGCGCTCTTCGTGGCGCTGGTCACCGGGGCGGCGCTCATGGTCCGCCGGCTCCGCCAGCAGAGCCGCTGACCGCGGCTGACGACGCGGCCCGCCGGGTAGAACGGATCCCATGAGTACGCGCGGTCCGCACATGACGGCCCGCCGGCCCCCACCGTCCTGGGGTCGCCGGCGACTCGACCCGGAGCACTCGCTCGGTCTGCGCCTGACCCTCGCCACGGTGGCCGCGTTCGTCGTGCTGGTGCCGTTCGCCGCGCTGGCCGCGCTCGTACTCGGCGACTGGCCACCGCTGCACCGGCTGGACACGGCGGTGACCGACGCGCTGCACACCTACGCCCTGGCCCACCCCGGATGGGTCCGGCTGATGAGCATCTGGACCGACGTCTTCGCGCCGATGCCGCTGCGCGCCGCCGCGCTGCTGCTGGCGGTCTGGCTGGTCCGCCGGGGCGCCCGCCGCCTGGCGCTCTGGGTGGCGGTGACCATGCTGGTCGGCGGGGTGCTCGGTCCGCTGCTGAAGCTGCTCGTGGGCCGGGACCGGCCGGACCTGCTCGACCCGGTGGCGCGGGCCACCGGGTACGCCTTCCCGTCCGGGCACGCGCTCAACGCCGCGCTGGCCGCCGGGGTGCTGCTCGTGGTGTTCCTCCCGTACGCCCGACGCCCGGCGCAGCGGGTGACGCTCTGGCTGGTGGCCCTGCTGGTCGCCGTGCTCACCGGCGTGAGCCGGATCGCCCTGGGGGTCCACTGGACCAGCGACGTGGTGGGTGGCTGGCTGCTCGGCGCGGCCGTCGTGGCGGCGACCTCGGCCGCCTTCACCGTCTGGCGACACACGCCCGGTGCCGCCGCGCGCTCGACACGGCCGTGAGCCGGCGTACGGCGGGAGGACCGACTCGACGCCGGCGGGCCGCGGCGCCCGGGGACCGCTCGACGCCGGTGGGCGGCGGCGTCGGTCACCCGAGCCGGGCGCGGTCAGGTGCACTCGCCGGTGCCGACCCCCTGGGTACGCTCGGCGCCGGCCAGGGCCACCGGCCGCGCCTCCGCGGAGGTCACGGCGAACCCCGTGTTCGGGTCGTCCGCCGCCGCCGCGAAGATCACCCCGAGCACGAGCCCGTTGGCCGAGACCAGCGGACCACCCGAGTTGCCGCTGCGGACCAACGCCCGGATCGTGTAGATCTCCCGGGTCACGTCGCCGGAGGAGTAGATGTCCGGCCCGGTGATCCGGTCGACGTCACGGATCCGGGCGGACTGTGCGTCGTACGGCCCGTCGAGCGGGAAGCCCAGCACGATGGCGTCCGCGCCGGTGCCCGCGTTGCCCGCGGCGAACCGCATGGACGGCCCGGGCAGCCCGGGCACGTAGAGCACGGCCAGGTCGCGGTCCGGGTCGTAGACGACGACGTCACCGTCGTACCGGTCGCCGTTCAGCTCGACGGCCACCGAGCGGGTGCCGGCGACCACGTGGGCGTTGGTCATCACCCGGTCGTCGGCGTACACGAAGCCGGAGCCCTCGATCCTGCGGGAGCAGCTCGGGGCGGAGCCGAGGACCTTCACCACCGACCGCTGCCCGTTGGCCACCACCTGTGAACCGGCGAGCGCCGGGTCGGGCGGGGACACCTGCCGGGCCCGGGTGGGCGCGAGGTCGCCGAAGACGTCCGGGAAGCCGTTGGTGTCGACGGTGTCCCGCAGCGCGGTGGAGAGCCGCTGTGCCTGGTCGGGCAGCACCCGGTCGACCACGGTGAGCAGGGCGCTGTTGCGCACCGACGCGGCCAGCCAGGGCAGCGACGACGAGCCCAGCGGCACGGCGACCAGCCAGGCGACGAGGAGCACGGCGAACAGCGAGACGAACGCCCCGCCCACGTCGTCGATCTTGCGGAAGACCTGGCCGGTGATGGCGGCGCGCAGGTTCGACCCGAGCCAGCCGGCGAGCGCCTGCCCGGCCACGGCCAGGCCGAAGACGGCCACCAGCGAGATGAGGACCCGGGTGCCGCTGTCCACGAACTGGCGGGCCAGCATCGGCCCGGCCTGGAGACCGATCAGCGCGCCGAGGAAGAACCCGGTGAACGACAGGGCCCCGATGACGAAGCCCTGCCGGTATCCGCTGATCGCGAACACGAGCATGAGCAGCAGCAGGACGAGATCCACGGCGGACACGGGTCAAGCCTACGGGCCCCGCGCCCGTCGGATGACCATCGCTTGCGGAAGGTGACCGAGCGGGCGCACGGCTCGGATGACCTCCGGGCGCCGACGGCGGTGACGCGGGCCGGACGATCACGCCGGGACGCGCCGGCGCGGCGGCGCTAGTGCACCCGCGTCTCGTCCACCTCGTCGGTGCCCGCCGAGGGCGCCGGCGTCGCGCCGACCGGCGGCAGGTCGACCAGGCGACCGGGTGACCAGGGGCGGGCCCAGCCCCCCATCTCGAGGAGGGCGTCCAGCACCCCGGCCGTGAAGCCCCAGACCAGCATGCCGCGTACGGAGAAGGCCGGGCCGACCCAGCCGCTCGGGTGGCGTACGCGCACCCGGTTGGCCGGGTCGACCAGCTCGGCGATGGGCAGCCGCGCCACGTGGGCCACCTCGGCCGGCTCACAGGGGTGTACCGGGTGGGGCGCGTGCCACCACGCGAGCACCGGCGTCACCACGAAGTCACTGACCGGGATCCACAGCTTCGGCAGCTCGGCGAGGACGGTGACGCTGGACGGGTCGAGGCCGACCTCCTCGTTCGCCTCGCGCAGGGCCGTCGCCGGGGCGTCCGCGTCCTCCGGGTCGGCCGCGCCGCCGGGGAAGGCCGGCTGGCCGGCGTGCTGCCGCAGGGTGGCCGCCCGTTGCAGGATCAGCACGTCGGGGCCGGTGCCGGGCTGCTCGCCGAGGAGCACCAGGACGGCGCTCTCCCGGCCGCCGCTCTCCGGCGTGGCCAGCCGGGTGAAGTCCTCGGCCCGGGCGGTGCCGAGCCGGGCGAGCAGCGGGCCCATCCACTCGGGAGGCGTTGCGGTCACGCCGGCACCGCCACCCCGAGGTGCTCGCGGACCAACTCGTGCAGCCGAGCGTCGTCCAGCGCGCCGGAGGCGTCGATGTGCCGGACCCGTCCCTGCCCGTCGACGAAGAGGGTGAGCGGGAAGGCGTTGCGGTTCAGCGCCCGTTGCAGCGCCTGGCCCTGGTCGAACAGGACCGGGAAGCGGACGCCGAGGTCCTCACCGATGGACTGGGCCGCACCGCGGCTGTCCTGGCTGTTCACCCCGATCACGTGGAGCCGGTCGCCGGCCCGCTGGCTGAGCCGCTGGAAGGCGGGCAGCTCCTTGCGGCAGGGCGGGCACCAGGACGCCCAGACGTTGACGACGGCCGGGCCGCGTACGTCCCGCAACGCGACCGGCGCGCCGCCGGTGAAGCAGGTGAGGGAGAGCTCGGGCAGCCGGTCCCCCGGCGTGGCGCCCTGGTCGCCGCTCGGGGTCGCCGCGGACCCGCCCGGCGTGGCGGCGGCCGAGGGCGCGGTGGTCAGCGTCGCGCAGTCGGCGAACGGTGACGGCCGCTCGGCCCGGGTCGGGGCGGGGACACCCGCGGCGGTCTCGTCGGCACCCGTGGTCGTGCAGCCGGCCGCGGCGGCGAGCAGCAGCGGCAGGAACAGGAGGGCGGCGCGACGGTTCACGGCACCTCCGCGGCGACCGCCTGGGCGGGCACCAGCGCGGGGTCGATCCCGGCGGCCACCGCCAGGTCGCGGGCCCGAGGCCCCTTGAGCAGCTTGGCGGCGAGCGCCGGGTCGGTCGGGCCCGTGCCGTAGGACGGGCAGAGCCTGGCCAGCGTGCACGCGCCGCAGGCCGGCTTGCGGGCGTGGCAGACCCGCCGGCCGTGGAAGATCACCCGGTGCGAGAGCATCGTCCAGTCGCGCTTCTCGTACAGCGCGCCGATCGCGTGCTCGATCTTGACGGGGTCGGTCTCGGTGGTCAGCCGCCAGCGGTGCACGAGGCGCTGGAAGTGGGTGTCGACGGTGATGCCGGGCACGTCGAACGCGTTGCCGAGGATGACGTTGGCGGTCTTGCGGCCGATCCCGGGAAGTGTCACCAGGTCGGCCAGCTTGCCGGGCACCTGCCCGTCGTACCGCTCGACGAGTGCCTGCCCCAGCTTGATCAGCGAGTCGGTCTTGTTCCGGTAGAAGCCGGTCGGCCGGATCATCTCCTCCAGCTCGCCGCGGTCGACCCCCGCGTAGTCGGCCGCGGTCGGATACCGCGCGAACAGCTTCGGCGTGACCTCGTTGACCTTCTTGTCGGTGCACTGGGCCGACAGGATCGTGGCGACGGCCAACTCCAGGGCGTTGGAGTGGTTCAGCTCACAGTGCGCGTCGGGGTGGGTCTCGGTCAACACCCGGCCGATGCGCCGGGCGCGACGCTTGCGCCCGAGGTCGGTCTCGGTGGCGCCGGGGGGAGAACTGGTCACGCCGGCCAGCCTACGTCGCGGCGCCGACTCTTCCGGCGGCCCACGCCTGCCCGCACCGGGCGACCGCGACGCCGGCACCCGATCGGGTCCGCCGTGTCAGGCGGGCGGGCGGATCCGGCCGTCCTCGTCGAACCGGGCCCCGGTCTTCGGGAAGTCGCTGCGGGTGAGCTGCCGCACCAGGCCCAGGCCCCGGTCGCCCCGGTCCAGGGTCGGCTTGCCGGCCCCGTTCATGTACGTGGAGGTGAACGAGCCGCCCACGAAGGTGCCGTCGGGGCGCAGCGACACCTTCAGCACCCCGCCCCAGCCGAGCCGGCCGGTGTTGCTCAGCGAGTTGCCGCCGCCGGCGAAGTTCCCCAGGCTGTACGCGATGAGCCGGCCCTTGTAGAACTCCATCCCGCGCAGCACGTGCGGGCCGTGCCCGACGATGAGGTCGGCCCCGGCGTCGATCATGGCCTTCGAGAACCGGACCGGATCGCCCCGGTTCTCGCCCAGGAACATCTCGGTGCCCGGCCGGACCCGCGTCTTGTCGGCGCCCTCGGCGCCCATGTGCACCTGCACCACGACCAGGTCGGCCATGGTGGCCGCCTTGGCGACGACCTCCTTCGCGGCCGCGATGTCGACGAGGCTGTTGGACCAGACGTACGACGAGAAGCCCGCCACCGCCACCTTGACGCCCTTGACCTCCACCACGGTGATCTGGTCCGGCGCGCCGGTGTGCGCCAGGTCGTACTTCTCCAGGGCCCGCTGGGTGTTCTGGTAGCCCTTGGGGCCATAGTCGTATCCGTGGTTGTTCGCCTGGTTGAGCAGGTCGAACCCGGCGTCCCGCAGGTGCGCCGCGTACTCGGGCGGGGCCCGGAACTGGAAGCAGCGGGTGGAGTTGGCCCCGCACTTGCCCGTGCCGGTGTCCACGGTCAGGGGCTCCTCCAGGTTGCCCATCACCAGGTCGGCCGCGAGCGCCTTCTTCACCGAGTCGAAGAAGCCCTTGCCCCCGTTGGCGGGCAGCCGGTTCGGTGCGTTGCCCATGATGATGTCGCCGGTCGCGGAGAGCGAGATGGCCTCGTCGTCCGCCTCCGGGGAACCGCTCGCCGACGGCCCGCCGGTGACCGGCGCGCCCGTGGCGCCCCCACCCGCTCCGGCCTGCCAGACCGGCCCGGCGCCGGGCTCGGCGCAACCGGCCACGAGCACGGCGAGCAGCGCGCCGAGCACGAGGGCGAGGCGGCGACGGGACGAGGTGGGTGCGGCAGCGTACATCGCTGGCGACCCTACCGGGCCAGTTTCCCGCACAGCAGGGCCGATCGGCCGGAAGTTCAGCCGTTCAGCCGGTCCGACCAGGGCACCACGGGCCGGGCCCCGCCGGCCAGCACGGCGGCGTGCACGGCCCGGGCCAGGGGCGCGCCCCAGGTCGAGCGCGGGCCCCCGTAGGCGGACTCCGGGCCGTCGACCGGGCAGCAGACGGTCACCGCGTCGGTCGGGGTGCCCGTGGCCGCCAGCCCCAGGTCGGTGATCGCCTGCGCCTTCGCCTCGGTGGCGGTGGCCACCGCGTTGACCAGCGCCGCGTCGCTGAGCCGCGCCGGCACGTACACCACGATGTTCACCGTGCCGACCCGCTCGGCGAGCGTCGCGGGAGCCGGTTCGGCGGCTCGTACCGGGTTGCCGAGCCCGACGGTCGCGTAGGCCCGCACCCCCGCGTCCGCGCGGGCGACCACCTCGGCGACGTCGACCCCGGTCAGCAGGCCGACGCCGGGCCCGTCGAGGTCGAGGCCGCGGGCGAGCGCGGCCAGGTGGTCGGCGGGGTCGTCCCGGTCGTACGACATGGGCACTGTCGCGTTGACGACCCAGTGGCGTACGCCGATGCCGCCGCCGAACGGCGCGGAGCTCACGGCCCGCAGCGGGGCGGTGGCCCGCCACACCAGGACGGGGACGTCGAGACCGTCCTCCCGGCGGGTGGTCAGCAGCGGGTCGCTCAGCACGCGGGTGACCCTACGGTGCGGCCGGCCGGGGTGCCGTCACCGGCCCGCGGAGGCGCGATTTTACTGGTCACACCGAACCTGGGCGGTACGCCCAACGATCAAGTTTCCAGGGGTGCACCTCTGATTCCCGCTCACGTGCGCCTAGACTTGGCGGCGCGCGAGGGGACCAGCGGACGGCGGACCCGGCCGAGGGACGGCAACGCGCAACCGGAGGTGCGCGATGGACGAGGTACTGGCCCGCAGCGGGATCTTCCAGGGTGTCGACCCGGAGGCTGCCGAGGCGCTCGCCAAGGAGATGGAGACGCTCGAGGTCCGGAAGGGCGAGGTCGTCTTCAACGAGGGCGAGCCCGGCGACAGTCTTTACATCCTGCTGTCCGGCAAGATCAAGGTCGGCCGCCGGGCGGCGGACGGCCGGCAGAACCTGATCGCGGTGATGGGCCCGTCGGACATGGTCGGCGAGCTGTCACTCTTCGACCCCGGCCCCCGGACGGCGACGGCCACGGCGGTGACCGACACCCGTCTGGTCCGGCTGCGCAAGCAGGCGCTGCGGCCGTGGCTGAACAACCGGCCGGAGATCGCCGAGCAGTTGCTGCGGGTGCTGGCCCGCCGGCTGCGCCGGACCAACGACTCGCTGGCCGACCTGATCTTCACGGACGTCCCGGGCCGCGTGGCGAAGAACCTGCTCCAGATGGCCGGGCGCTTCGGCACCCGCGACGGCGGCGTCCTGCGGGTCACCCACGACCTCACCCAGGAGGAGATCGCCCAGCTCGTCGGCGCCTCCCGGGAGACGGTCAACAAGGCGCTGGCGGACTTCGCCTCGCGTGGCTGGCTGCGGCTGGACGGCAAGAGCATCATCATCCTCGACCCGGAGCGCCTCGCCCGCCGCGCCCGCGTCTGACGCGTAGGGGCCCCGCCCCCCGCCTCGCCGAGCAACCCGGCCCGGACCGCACCGTCGGCCCGGGCCGGTTTCGGGTGCCGGTCGGGGCGGTTGTCGGGTGCCGGCCCGGGGCCGGTGCGGGCTGGTCGCCGTCCTCCGGGTCGTCTGCCCGGGGCAGAATTCCTGGACCGCCGGCGCGGCCGGCCGGCAGGCTGGGGCCCGTGCTGAACCGTGTCGCCGTACTCTCCGACATCCACGGGGTGCTGCCCGCGCTGGAGGCCGTGCTGGCCGAGCCGGACGTGGCCACCGCGGACCTGATCGTGCTCACCGGCGACATCGCGGCCGGGCCGCAGCCGGTCGAGGTGCTCGACCGGCTCGCCGGGCTCGGCGACCGGGTCTGCTGGGTGGGCGGCAACGCGGACCGGGAGCTGGTCGAGGCACGGGCGGGGCGCAGCCTTCCCATCGAGGTCTCGACCTGGGCCGCCGGCCAGCTCCGCGCCGACCAGGTCGAACGGCTGGCGGCGCTGCCGCTCACGGTGACGCTGGAGATCCGCGGGCTCGGCCCGGTGCTCTTCTGTCACGCCACGCCCCGGGACGACGAGGAGGTCGTGCTGGTCGACACCCGGATGGCCCGGTGGGCGGAGGTCCTCGCCGGCGTCCCGGCAGAGGTACGCACGGTGGTCTGCGGCCACACCCACATGCCGTTCACGCGGCTGGTCGACCGGCGCCTGATGGTCAACGCCGGCAGCGTGGGCATGCCGTACGGCGGGCCGGGGGCGTACTGGGCACTGCTGGGGCCGGGCGTGCAGCTGCGGCGCACCGACTTCGATGTGGACGCCGCGTGCGCCCAGGTCGCCGCCGAGTCGACCTTCCCCGGCGCCGCCGAGTTCGCCGACGAGTACCTGCGGTCCCGACACAGCGACGCGGACGCGCTGGCCGTGTTCGCGCCCCGCGACGGTCGCTGAACCGGCCCCCGGCTCCCGGCTCCCGGCTCCCGGCTCCCGGCTCCCGGCTCCGCAAACGCGCCGAGTGCCAGCCCAGTTCCATGAGCACCAGGCCCCACCAGGCCAGGCCCCAGCCGAGGGCGCCGGCCCGCCCTGCTATGCCGGGTCCCGCTAGGGCGGCCTTCCGACGATGCTGAGTCGCTCACGACATCAGCTTTGAAGCGGTCGAGCAGATGGGCCGGAGCGCCATCGCCTCCAACCGGGCGCGCCGGCCTGGGCATATGCGTGTCCTGTCGAGCTGCCCCAGATATGGGGCAGGCGTTCGGTCGACCTACCCGCGGCTGCCCCGTCGGCCAGCCGGCGGTCACCCCCACTCGGCGGTCGGTCACCAGGCGGTCGGCCAGCCGGCAGTCGCCACCCGGCGGTCGGCGAGCCGGCAGTCGCCACCCGGCGGTCGGCCAGCCGGCAGTCGCCACCCGGCGGTCGGCCAGCCGGCGTCGCCACCCGGCGGTCATCCCCCACCCGGCAGTCGCCACCCGGCAGTCGCTACCCGGCGGTCGGCCAGCCGGCGACCGGCGGTCGGCATTGACGGCTGGGGATCGACGGTCTGCATGGCGGTCGGGAATCGACAGTCTGCATGGCGGTCGGGGATCGACAGTCTGCATGGCGGTCGGGGATCGACGGTCTGCATGGCGGTCGGGGATCGACAGTCCGTGCGGTTGTAGGGGCGCGACTGCCGCACGCCGCCATCGGGTGTCTCAGATATGGGGCAGCTCGACAGCGATCCGGCAGGCACTGCTGCCGAGGCAAGCACTACAGCCGAGGCAGGCACCACGCCCGAGGCTCGCGCTGCAGCCGACTCAGGCACCAAGGCTGAGGTAGGCACTACGGCCCCGGCGGGCACCACAGCCGAGGCTCCCGCTGGCAGCGAGGCAGGCACCACGGCCCAGGCTCGCACCACGGCCCAGGCTCGCACCACGGCCCAGGCGGGCACCGAGGTCCCAGCGGGCAGCACGGCCCGGCCTGGTGGCGGAGGACCGGGCGGGCACCACCAGAAAAAGTCAGGCTTGACTGTTTGTTTTGGGGCCGGCACGCTGTCCCCGTGGCCGCCGCATCGACCCGCGTCCCTCGACAAAAGCGCAGCCGGGCGACCCAGGCACGGCTGTTGGAGGCGACCGTCGAGTGCCTGGTCGAGCACGGCTGGGCCGGCACCACGACCACCCTCGTCGCTGCCCGGGCCGGGGTGTCGCGTGGTGCTCAGCTGCACCACTACCCGACCAAGGCGGCCCTGGTCACCGCGGCCGTCGACCACCTCGCCGAACGCCGGGCGGCCGAGCTGCGCACGGAGGCGGAGGCCCTGCCGGCGGGCCCGCAGCGGCTCGACCGGGTGGTCGACCTGCTGGCCGCGGCGTTCACCGGCCCGCTCTTCGTCGCGGCGCTCGAACTCTGGGTCGCCGCCCGGACCGACCCGGAGCTGCGCCGGGCCCTCGTGCCGCTGGAGGCCCGGGTGGGCCGGGAGATGCACCGGCTCACCGTGGCGCTGCTCGGCGTGGACGAGCGGCGCCCCGGCGTCCGGGAGGCGGTCCAGGCCACGCTCGACCTGCTCCGCGGCCTGGGGGTGGCGAACCTGCTCACCGACGACTCGGCCCGCCGTACCGCCCTGCTGAACACCTGGAAGCGCCAGCTCTCCACGCTCCTCACGCCCTGACCGGCCCCACCGGGCACGACCAGACCGGAGGCACCATGGTCGACCTGACGGACCTGCTCGCCGACCTGGCCGACGAATCCGAAGCGCTGGAGGCGCTGGTCCGCCCCCTGCCGCCGGCCGACTGGGACCGACCCACCCCGGCGCCGGGCTGGACGATCGCCCACCAGATCGCGCACCTCGCCTGGACCGACCACGTGGCCCTGCTGGCCGCCACCGACGCCGACGCCTTCTTCGCCACGGTCACCTCCGCCCCCGACCCGGCCCGCATGGTCGACCACGGCGCCGAGGAGTTCCTCGCCCCGCCGGCCGCGCTCCTCGACCGCTGGCGCGCCGGGCGCGCCTCGCTCGCCGCGGCCCTCGCCGCCGTACCGCCCGGCGAGAAGCTGCCCTGGTACGGCACCCGGATGTCGCCCGCCTCGATGGCCACCGCCCGGATCATGGAGACCTGGGCGCACGGCGAGGACGTGGCCGACGCGCTCGGCGTACGCCGGCCCGACACCGAGCGGCTCCGGCACGTCGCCCACCTCGGTGTGCGTACCCTCGGCCACAGCTTCGCCGCCCACGGCCGTGCCGTGCCGACGGCGCCGGTGCGGGTGGACCTGACCGGGCCCGGCGGGGACACCTGGAGCTGGGGCCCGGCGGACGCCGTCGACCGGGTCACCGGACCGGCGCGGGACTTCTGCCTGCTGGTCACCCAGCGCCGGCACCGCGCCGACCTGGCGCTGGCGGCCACCGGGCCGGTGGCCGACGAGTGGATGGACGTGGCACAGGCCTTCGCCGGCCCACCCGGCGCCGGCCGCCCGCCGCGAACGGGCGGCCCCGCCGACGCGCCGGACAGCTCGGGAGTTCCCGCGTGATCCGCGTCGGCAACGCCTCCGGCTTCTACGGCGACCGGTTCACCGCCTGGCGGGAGATGCTCGACGGCGGCGAGCTGGACGTGCTCACCGGCGACTACCTGGCCGAACTGACCATGCTGATCCTCGGCCGGGACCGGATGCGTGATCCCGCGCTCGGCTACGCGAAGACGTTCCTGCGCCAGCTCGAGGACTGCCTCGGCACCGCGCTCGACCGCGGAGTCAGGCTGGTCACCAACGCCGGTGGGCTGAACCCCGTTGGACTCGCGGCCGCGATCCGCGCCCTGGCCGACCGGCTCGGCCTCGCCGTGCGCGTCGGTCACGTCGAAGGCGACGCGCTGCCCCGGCCCGACGCGCTCACGGCGAACGCCTACCTCGGCGCGTTCGGGATCGCCGCCTGCCTGGACGGCGGGGCGGACGTGGTGGTCACCGGACGGGTCACCGACGCCTCGCTCGTCGTCGGGCCCGCCATCGCGCGGTACGGGTGGGGCCGCGACGACCTCGACGCGCTCGCCGGCGCCACCGTGGCCGGGCACCTCGTCGAGTGCGGCGCCCAGGTCACCGGCGGCAACTTCAGCTTCTTCACCGAGCTGCCCGACGGCGGCCGCCGCCCCGGCTTCCCCATCGCGGAGGTGTACGCGGACGGCTCCTGTGTGATCACCAAGCACCTCGGGACGGGAGGCGCGGTGACCGTGGAGACCGTCACCGCGCAACTGCTGTACGAGGTGGGCGGACCGGCGTACCTGGGGCCGGACGTGGTGACCCGGCTCGACACGGTGACGCTGCACGCCGACGGGCCGGACCGGGTACGCGTGACCGGCGTACGCGGGACGCCCCCGCCCGAGACCCTCAAGGTCGGTGTCGCCAACCTCGGCGGCTTCCGCAACTCGATGACGTTCGTCCTGTGCGGGCTGGACATCCCGGCCAAGGCGGCGCTGGTCCGGCGCCAGGTGGAGGACGCCGTCGGTACGGCGGGGCTGGAGTTCGTGCTCGCGCGTACCGACCATCCGGACTCGTCGGACACCGAGACGGCGAGCGCGCTGCTGCACGTGCACCTGCGCGACGGCGACCGGGCGCGGGCCGGCCGGGTCTTCTCGGCGGCCGCCGTCGAGCTGGCGCTCGCCTCCTACCCCGGCTGCACGCTCACCACGCCGCCGGGGGACGCGACGCCGTACGGGGTGTTCACCGTGGACGCCGTGCCGCAGGACGCCGTGGCGCACGTCGCGGTGCTGCCCGACGGCGTCCGCGTGCCCGTGCCGCCCCCGCACGTCACACAGGTCCAGGAGCCGCCGGCCCACCAGGACGGGCCGCCCGCCGTACTCCCCGCGGCGGCCACCCGGCGCGCTCCCCTCGGCACGGTCGCCGGTGCCCGGTCCGGCGACAAGGGCGGCGACGCGAACCTCGGCGTCTGGGCCCGCGACGACGCCGGCTACGACTGGCTGCGCGGCTGGCTGACCGTGGCACGGCTGGCCGACCTGCTGCCGGAGACCGCCCCGCTGACCGTCGAGCGGTACGAGCTGCCGAACCTGCGCGCCCTCAACTTCGTGATCCGCGGGCTGCTCGGTCCCGGGGTGGCCGCGTCCACCCGGTTCGACCCCCAGGCCAAGGCGCTCGGGGAGCTGCTCCGCTCCCGGGTCGTCGACCTGCCCGTCCATCTCATCCCGGAGGTGCCGTCGTGACCATCGTGGACACCCCGGAGCGGCGGCAGCTCCGCGAGCTGACCCGGGCGTTCGTGACGAAGGAGGTCCTGCCCTACCTGGACGGGTGGGAGCGCGCCGGCGAGGTGCCCCGGTCGCTGCACGAGACCGCCGCGAAGGTCGGCCTGCTCGGCGTCGGCTTTTCGGAGGCGGTCGGCGGCAGCGGCGGTGACCTGCTCGACTCGATCGTGGTCACCGAGGAGATCATCCGTTCCGGCGGCTCGTCCGGCCTGGTCGCCGCGCTGTTCACGCACGGGATCGCCCTGCCGCACATGGTCGCTGCCGGCAACGCCGACCTCGTCGACCGGTACGTCCGGCCGACACTCGCCGGCACGATGATCGGCGCGCTGGCGATCACCGAGCCGGACGGTGGCTCCGACGTGGCCGGCATCCGCACCTGTGCGGTCCGCGACGGCGACCACTACGTGGTGAACGGGTCGAAGACGTACATCACCAGCGGGATCCGGGCGGACTTCGTGACCACCGCCGCCTGCACCGACTTCCCCGGCTCCGGCTCGCTGATCCTGCTGGTCATCGAGAAGGGCACGCCCGGCTTCACGGTGGGCCGGCGGCTGGAGAAGCTGGGCTGGCACTGCTCGGACACCGCCGAGCTGTCCTTCTCGGACGTACGGGTGCCGGTGGCGAACCGGATCGGCCCCGAGGACACCGGCTTCCTGACGATCATGCAGCAGTTCTCCGCGGAACGGCTCTCGCTGGCCACGCAGGCGTACGCGACCGCGCAGCGCTGCGTCGACCTGGCCGTGCGCTGGTGCCGGGACCGCAGCACGTTCGGGCGGCCCCTGGCCGGTCGGCAGCTCATCCGGCACCGCCTCGCGGAGATGCACACCCGCGCCGAGGCGGCCCGCGCGTACGTGCACGAGGTGGCCGAGCGGGTCGCCGCGGGCCAGCCGGTGGTCACCGAGGTGGCGATGGCCAAGAACGTCGCGGTGGCCGCCTGCGCCGACGTCGTGGACCGGGCGCTCCAGTTGCACGGCGGGTTCGGCTACCTGCGCGACGCCGAGGTGGAGCGGCACTACCGGGACGCGCGCATCCTCGGCATCGGCGGCGGCACCACGGAGATCATGAACGACATCATCGCGAAGGGCATGGGGCTGTGAGCGCGAGGAGCGAACCGGGCCCGCGAGCCGGGCGGTCACGAACGGAGGGACCGCTGTGACGGTGCTGCGGAGCGGGATCGACCCGTCCTCGCCGGGGTTCGCCGAGAACCGGGCGTCGCTGCTGGAGCGGCTCGCGGAGCTGGACGCCGCGCTGGACCGGGCGCGGGCCGGGGGCGGCGAGAAGTACGTGGCCCGGCACCACGCGCGCGGCAAGCTCCTTCCCCGCGAGCGGATCGAACTGCTGCTCGACCCGGACAGCCCGTTCCTGGAGCTGTCGCCGGTGGCGGCGTACGGCACCGACTTCCCGGTCGGGGCGAGCGTGGTGACCGGCATCGGTGTGGTCGAGGGCGTCGAGTGCCTGATCGTCGCGAACGACCCGACGGTGCGCGGCGGCGCCGTGAACCCGTGGTCGCTCGCGAAGACGCGGCGGGCCGGTGAGATCGCGTTGGCGAACCGCCTGCCCATGGTCAACCTGGTCGAGTCGGCCGGGGCGGACCTGCCCACCCAGGCGGAGATCTTCATCCCGGGCGGGCGGGTGTTCCGCGACCTGACCCGGCTCTCCGCGGCGAGGATCCCCACGGTCAGCGTGGTGTTCGGCAACGCCACGGCGGGCGGCGCGTACGTGCCGGGAATGTCCGACCACGTGATCATGATCCGGGACCGGTCGCAGGTGTACCTCGCCGGGCCGCCGCTGGTGCGGATGGCCACCGGCGAGGTCACCGACGACGAGTCGCTGGGCGGGGCCGCCATGCACGCCACGAGGTCCGGGCTGGCCGACCATCTCGCCGAGGACGAACGGGACGGGATCCGGCTGGCGCGGCAGTGCGTACGCCGGTTGAACTGGCGCAAGCAGGGCCCGCCCCCGCGCACCGCCGTCCCGGCGCCACCGCGCTACGACCCGGAGGAGCTGCTCGGCATCGCGAGCGCCGACCTGAAGGTGCCGTTCGATCCGCGCGAGGTGCTGGCCCGGATCCTGGACGGCAGCGAGTTCGACGAGTTCAAGCCCGCCTATGGTGGCGCGCTGGTCACCGGGTGGGGCGAGCTGCACGGATACCCGGTCGGGGTGCTCGCGAACGCGCGGGGCGTCCTGTTCAGCGAGGAGGCGCAGAAGGCGGCCCAGTTCATCCAGCTCGCCAACGCCACCGACACCCCGCTGCTGTTCCTCCAGAACACCACCGGCTACATGGTCGGCACCGAGTACGAGCAGCGCGGCATCATCAAGCACGGCGCCCTGATGATCAACGCGGTGTCGAACTCGACGGTGCCGCACCTGACGGTCAACCTCGGCGCCTCGTACGGCGCGGGCAACTACGGCATGTGCGGGCGGGCGTACGAGCCGAGGTTCCTGTTCACCTGGCCGAACGCCAGGTCGGCGGTGATGGGCCCGGCGCAGCTCGCCGGGGTGCTCTCGATCGTGGCCCGGCAGGCCGCCGCCGCGAAGGGCCGGGAGTACGACGAGGAGTCCGACGCCGCGATGCGCGCCATGGTGGAGCAGCAGATCGAGTCCCAGTCCGGGGCGCTCTTCCTCTCGGGCCGGCTCTACGACGACGGGGTCATCGACCCCCGGGACACGCGTACCGTCCTCGGCCTCTGCCTGTCGGCGGTCCACAGTGCACCCGTCAAGGGCGCCGACGGCTTCGGCGTCTTCCGGATGTAGCCGTGAGCGCGAGGAACGCAGCGCAGCGGAGTCCCGCGGTCGCGAACGAAGGGCAGGCGCAGTGGCGATGATCGGGAAACTGCTGGTGGCCAACCGGGGCGAGATCGCCCGCCGGATCTTCGCCACCTGCCGGTCGCTGGGGATCTCGACGGTGGCCGTGCACTCCGACGCGGACGCCGACGCACCGTTCGTCGCCGAGGCCGACCTGGCCGTCCGCCTGCCGGGGAACGCGCCGGCCGAGACGTACCTGCGGATCGGGGCGATCCTGGACGCGGCCCGACGGTCCGGCGCGGACGCCGTCCACCCGGGCTACGGTTTCCTGGCGGAGAACGCCGAGTTCGCCGCGGCGGTCACCGACGCCGGGCTGACGTGGGTCGGCCCGTCGGCCAAGACGATCGCCGTCATGGGCGACAAGATGGCGGCGAAGGCGCTGCTCGCCGACGCCGGCGTGCCGATGCTGCCGTCCTGGACCGACCCCGGTGAGATCACGGACTTTCCGGTGCTCGTGAAGGCGGCCGCGGGTGGCGGCGGGCGCGGCATGCGCGTCGTCCGCGACGCGGCCGGGCTGGCCGAGGCCGTCGCCGGCGCGCGCCGCGAGGCGGCCGCCGCGTTCGGCGACGGCACGGTCTTCGTCGAGCGGTACGTCGAGGGTGGCCGCCACGTCGAGGTGCAGATCTTCGGTGACTCGCACGGCACGACGGTTGCCCTCGGCGAGCGGGACTGCTCGATCCAGCGCCGGCACCAGAAGATCGTCGAGGAGGCTCCCGCGGTCGTCGACCCGGAGGTGCGGGAGCGGCTGCACCGGGCAGCGGTGGCCGCGGGCCGGGCGGTCGACTACGTGGGCGCCGGGACCGTCGAGTTCCTGCTCGCACCCACCGGCGAGTTCTTCTTCCTGGAGATGAACACCCGCCTCCAGGTGGAGCACCCGGTCACCGAGGCGGTCACCGGGCTGGACCTGGTCCGGCTGCAACTGCTGGTCGCCGAGGGCGAGCCGCTGCCGTTCACGACCACCCCGCCGGCCGCCGGCCACGCCATCGAGGTACGCCTCTGCGCCGAGGACGCCGCGCAGGGCTTCCGCCCGGCCACCGGCACCCTCCACCGCTTCGCCGTCCCCGGTGTGTCGGCCGAGTTCGTGCCGCTTCGGGGGCTCCGGCTGGACTCCGGGGTCGCGGACGGTTCGACGGTGGGCGTGCACTACGACTCGATGCTCGCCAAGGTGGTCGCCTGGGCGCCGACCCGTGCCGAGGCGGCCCGTACGCTCGCCGGCGCGCTGGCCCGGGCGGAACTGCACGGGGTGACCACGAACCGGGACCTGCTGGTGCGCGTGCTCCGCAGCCCCGCGTTCACGGCCGGTGCGGTCGACACCGGATTCCTCGACCGGCACCCGGAGGTCTTCGCGCCCCTGCTCCCGCCGGAGCAGCGCTCCCTCGCCGCGCTGGCCGCCGCTCTCGCCTCGGCCGCCGCCCGCCGCGCCGACGCGCCCGTGCTGGCCGGACTCCCGGCCGGCTGGCGGAACGTGCCCGCGTTCCCGCAGGTCACCCGCTACACGGGCCCCGACGGCGGGGAGATCGAGGTCCGCTACCGGCGGGACCGGACGGGGGCGCTCGCCGAGTGGTCCACCGAGCCGGCGTGCTCGGGCGAGGTCGTCCTCGTGGCGGCGGCGCCCGACCGGGTCACCCTCGACGTGGACGGTGTGCGGCGGGCGTTCCGCGTACACCGGGTGGGTGCCGACGTCTTCGTGGACGGCCCGGACGGCGCCGTGACCCTGCACGAGCTGCCGCGCTTCCCGGAGCCGACCGCCGAGCTGGCCGCCGGGTCGCTGCTCGCGCCGCTGCCCGGCACCGTGTCCCGGGTGCACGTCGAGGTCGGCCAGCGGGTCGCGGCCGGCGACCTGCTGCTCACCCTCGAGGCGATGAAGCTGGAGCACCCGGTGCTCGCCCCGGTCGACGGCGTGGTGGCCGGACTGCCGGTGCCCGCCGGCGGTCAGGTCGACACGGGCGCCGTGCTGGCCGTGGTCAACCCCGAGGAGGACGCCCGATGAACGTCGACCTGACCGACGAGCAGGAACAGCTGCGCGACGCCGTACGGGCCCTGGGCCGGCGGTACGGGCACGACTACTTCGTGACGAAGGCGAAGTCCGGCGAGCACACCACCGAGCTGTGGGCGGAGGCCGGGCGCCTCGGCTACCTCGGGGTGAACGTGCCCACCGAGTACGGCGGCGGTGGCGGCGGCATCACCGAGCTGGCGATCGTCTGCGAGGAGCTGGCCGCCGCGGGCTGCCCGCTGCTGCTGCTCGTCGTGTCCCCCGCCATCGCCGCGACCGTCATCCACCGGCACGGCACGGAGGCGCAACGCAAACGGTTCCTCCCCGGCTTCGCCGACGGTTCGCTGAAGGTGGCCTTCGCGATCACGGAGCCGGAGGCCGGGTCGAACTTCCACCGCCTCGGCACGGTGGCCCGCCGCGACGGCGACGACTGGCTGCTCTCCGGCCGCAAGTGCTTCATCTCGGGCGTGGACGAGGCACGGTACGTGCTCGTCGTGGCGCGTACCGAGGAGGCGGCGACCGGCAGGCTCAAGCCGGCGCTGTTCGTCGTGCCGACCGACGCGCCGGGGCTCACCCGGTCGAAGCTGGACATGGAGATTGTCTCTCCGGAGAACCAGTTCCTGCTCTACCTCGACGACGTCCGGCTTCCCGCCGACGCGCTGGTCGGCGAGTCGGTGGACGCCGGCCTGCCGGCGCTGTTCGCCGGGCTCAACCCCGAGCGGATCACCGTGGCGGCCATGGGCGCCGGCACCGGCCGGTACGCGATCGAGCGGGCGTCGACGTACACCGCGAGCCGGAAGGTGTGGGGTGGCCGGAGCATCGGCTCCCACCAGGGTGTCGCGCACCCGCTGGCCCACGCCGCCGTGCAGGTGGAGCTGGCCCGGCTGATGATCTACCGGGCGGCCACCCTCTACGACGCGGGCCGCGACCTGGAGGCCGGCGTGGCCGCCAACATGGCCAAGTACGCGGCCGGCGAGGCCGCGGCGCTCGCCGTGGACACCGCGGTGCAGGTGCACGGCGGGGCCGGCATGACCACCGAGTACGGGGTGGCCACCCTGCTCGGGGCCGTCCGGGCGGGGCGGATCGCGCCGGTCAGCCGGGAGATGATCCTGAACTTCGTGGCCCAGCACGTCCTGCACCAGGAGAAGTCGTACTGACGACCGGCCGATGTCCGGCCGCCGGGCCGGGGTACGGCAGGCGCCCGATCGCCCGCCGTACCCCGGGGTCCTCACCGGACGGTCAGCGTGCCGACGGCCGGCAGCGGCGCCACGACCGGCGGGAGCCGCTTGGGCTCGCCCCGGCGCGGAGCGCCCTGCTCGGCGAGGGTCCGCTTGGCCGCCTCCGCCCGGTCGACCGCCGGCGCGTCCGTCGGCTCGGCGAACGGCTGGGCGTCGCCGGTGCAGACGGTGCCCTTCGCCGGCAGCGTGCCGCGGAGCAGGTAGGCGTCGACCGCGCCGGTCGCGCAGGCCGACGTGCCGTACGCGGTGTGCCCCCAGCTGTCGCTGCTCAGCAGCCGGCTGTTGGGCAGCAGCGCGGCGGTGCTCACCGCACCCCGGTAGTTGGTCGCCGGATCCCAGTAGTTGCCCACCACCAGTACGGGAGCGCTGGTGCGCCGGTCGAACGGACCGGTGTAGGCGTCCTCGTCGCGGACCGTCCACGTGTCACGGGCGCAGGGCGACGTCGCCCAGGCCCAGGCCCGGCCGAAGTACGGGTCCCGCGCGTCGGCGCGGGCGGCGCGGGCCGGCCACGAGGCGGCGTCCCTCGGGTGGTTGGCGTCGGTGCAGTCCACCCCGAGGAACGTCTCCAGGCCGTTGTCGTACGGGAAGTCGTAGCGACGGGCCTGTTGGCGCGCCTCGGCGGCGAGGCGGGTGACCGCGGCGCGGGCCCGTTCCCGGGCCGGTGCGGCCGCCGCCGGGTCGGTGAGCACCAGCAGCTCGGCCGTGATGGCGACGACCTGCTGGTAGCCGTACGGGTCGTAGAGCGCGTTGAGCGTGGCGGCCACGAAGTCGGAGTAGCGGATCGTCACCTCGCCCAGGTCCGGGTCCTCGATCACGACGGGCTTCGCGCGCAGCCGCTTCGCCACCAGGTCGTACGTCCCGGCCGCGTCACCGGCGACGGGGCAGGCGGCGGGGCCGGCCGCGTCGCAGCGGGTCAGGATCTCCGACAGGGCCCGGTACGCGCCCTGCGCGCTGCGCATCCGGTCCTCCTGGAGCAGGTTACGGCCCTTGCCCCGGCCGACCCACGTGGTCGCGTCGAGCACCCCGTCGATCACGAGGGCGCGCACCCGGTCGGGGAACATGTTGGCGTAGTACTGCCCGAGGATGCTGCCGTAGCTGAAGCCCAGGTAGGTCAGCTTCCGGTCACCGACCGCCCGGCGCAGCACGTCCATGTCACGGGCCACCTCGGCGGTCGACATCGCGCCGGAGAGCGGGCGGCCGGTGGTCGAGCAGCCCCGACCGACGGCCTTCGACGAGGCCACGTACGCCTTCTCCTCGGCCTTCGTCCAGGGGAAGGCGACGTTCAGCCCGGCGTACGCCCGGGTCTGGTCCTTCACCGAGGCGAAGCAGCGCACCTGCTCGCTGCTGGCGACACCGCGCGGATCGACCCCGACGATGTCGAACCGGTCCAGCAGCTCGTCACCGAGGAAGTAGGGCGCCGCGAGCGCCATGCTCGTGCCGGAGCCGCCCGGGCCACCGGGGTTGACGAAGAGGCTGCCGATCCGGTGCTGCTGGTCGCGGGCCTTGACCCGGAGCAGGGCGACCTCGGTCGTGGCGCCGTGCGGCCGGTCGTAGTCCAGTGGGAGCCGGACCGTGGCGCACTCGGCGTAGTCGTAGCAGGCGTACCAGTCGAGGTCGGGTGTGGGGACGCGGTCGACGCGGCGTGCCTCCTGCGGGCTCGTCCGGTCGGTGACGACCGGCCGTCCCCACCCGCTGAGGGTGGGCGCGGCGGCGGCGGGCGCTACCGCCGATCCGGCGAGGAGGGTGCCGACGACTCCTGCTGCGGCCAGGGACCGGGTTCGTCGAAGCATGTGGACGCCTTCCGGTGGACGACAGGGACGGCCGAGACGATGCTCGGCCCCCGTCACTCTAGGGATCGCAGGCAATGAATGTGGCCCGCAAAACGCGTGGGAAGCCGACAATCCGCGCGACGACGTAACATTTTCGCGCCCGTCGGCGCTACGCGCGACACGCGTCGGCGGTTGACAGCCGCCCCGGCCCGGACATGCTGGACGGGTGAACCGGTTGACCAGGCCCGATGCGCGTACGGTGGCGGTCGTCGCCGGGGTCGCCGCGCTCGGTCTGCTGGTGACTCTCGTGGTCTGGCGCCGGCAGGATCTCGTCGGCGTGGTGCTGGCCCTGCTGTGCGTCCTGCTCGCGGTCGTCGCCGGGGTCTCGGTGGCCGCGGCCCGCGAGGCCGACGAGCCACCCGCGGCCGACGCGCAGTCGGTCGACGCGCCACCGCAGTCCGTGGATGCGGACACGCTGGAGGCGCTGGACAGCCGGGACGCGCTGCGCGCGGTGCGCGAGCGGCGTCAGCGGCTCAGTGACCCGTGAGCGTCGGGCCGGCCAGCGCGTCGACGCCCCGCCCGGCCAGGCAGCGGAACGTCCGGTCGACGCTGCCCTCCACCGGGGGCAGCACCTCCAGGTGCCAGCCCTCGGCGGACTCGATGCGGCTGGTCGCCCGGAACGTGGTCGGGCTGCACACCGCCTGCACGGTCGGGTCGGCGGTCACCGTCGGGTAGCCGGCGCCGACGAGCGCCACCGGCAGCAGACCCTCCGCGTACGTCTCCCAGGTGTGCGGGCCGTCGCAGGAGATCCGTGTCGCCTCGGCGCGGACGCCGCGCACCCGCACCGGGCCGAAACACTCCAGTTCGGAGGCGCACCGGGCGCCCTCGGGCAGTGCCGCCTCGGAGGCCGCGTCGGTGCAGCCCGGCAACCTCCCGGTGGCCGGCCCGGCGACCCGGCTCACCGACGGGGACGGGTCGGGTGTCCCCCCGCCGTCGGCCATCCAGGCACCGGCGAGGGCCGAGCCGGCCAGGGCGAGCGCCGCGGCGCCCCCGAGGAACCAGCGACGGCGCCAGCGGCGGCCAGCCGAGGCCGAGGGGGCGGTGACGGTGGGGTGGGCCTCCTCCGCCGATGGACGGGGCAGCGGCTGGGTCGAGCGGCCGGGCGCGTACGCGCCGGACGTGGCGATCCCTGCGGCGGACGCGCCGCCGGTCGATGCCCCGCCGACGCCACCGGCCGGCGGCGGCGCGGGTTCGATCGGCAGGGCGGCCAGCATGCCGAGCAGTTCGGCGGCGGAGGGCCGCTCGCCGGGATCGTTGGCCATCCCGGCGCGCAGCACGTCGATCAGTTCCTCGGGGATGCCGGGCAGCCCGGGGATCGGCTGGTTGAACATCTCCAGCACGGTGACGAGGCTCGGGTTGCGCTCGGACTGCCAGCGCGGCGGCCGGCCGTGCATCACCGCGTAGAGGGTCGCGCAGAGGGCGTACACGTCCACGGCCGGTGACGGAGGGCTGTGGTTGAACATCTCCGGCGGGGCGTACGCGGGGGTCAGCACCTCCAGGGTGACCGTCGGGTCGCGGACCTCGGCGAGCACGGCCAGCCCGAAGTCGGCCAGCACGGCCGGGTTGAAGTGCGAGTAGAGGATGTTGGCGGGTTTCACGTCCCGGTGGAGCACCCCGGCCGCGTGCGAGTGGGCGAGCGCGTCGGCGATCCGGATGCCCAGGTCGCGGGCCTCGGCGGCGGCCAGCGGGGACGTGCGCATCCGCTCGGCGTACGACCCGTCGCAGAGTTCCATGATCAGGTAGGGGTGCTGGTCGACGGTGACACCGACGTCGAACAGGTCGACGACGTGCGGGTGCGAGGACATGCGGCCGGCGGCACGCGCCTCGCGCAGGAACCGCGCCTGGTCGCGTTCGCTGTCCAGCGTGCGGTTCTCCACCTTCACCGCGACCTCGCGACCCACGGAGATCTGCGTGGCCCGGTAGACGGTGGCGTAACCGCCCCGGGCAAAGACCTTCAAATCGGTCAGACCGGGCACGATGGGTACCGGCAGGCTGCCGGACTGGGTGTCGGTCACAGCTCGAAAATACCCAACGGGGCGGACGACTCAGTGCACCGCGTCGGCCGGGGCCGCCTCGCCGCCGGCCGTCGACCCGGCCCCGGCGCCCCGGTTTCCCCCGGCGGCGCCCCCGACCGGAGCGGCGGCCCGGCGGGCGTCCCACCACAGCCCGACGGCGGTCGCCAGCGCGCCCACGCCCTCCCACGCGGCCACTCCGAAGAACCGCCCGGGCGCGATGTCGGCCAGCACCGCGATGCTGAACACCGTGAACGTGACCAGCCGGAACACCACCGTGAAGCGGTAGAAGGCGCGCCACTCGGTGGCGGTCGCGAGCAGGTAGTAGACCCCCATGTTGAACGACGCCATCGAGGAGGCCATCAGGAAGGTGCCGGTGTGGTCGCCCGGGGCGCGCGTGTCCGGCACCTCGAAGCCCAGCGACCGCAGCATCGCCTCCGGCCAGAGCAGCCCGACCGCGCCCATGACCAGCGCCAGCACGCCGAACACGGCGATCGTCCAGCCGGCCACGCTCCGTGGCAGCTTCATGACGGCCCTCCCCAGGTACCGGTACGGCCGCCACAGTGGACCGCCGCGTCGTCGCCGACACGCTAGCCCGCCGCCGGACGGGGACACCATCGGCGAAACCGGCAGACCGTGCGCCGGGCCGCTCGCAACCCGGCCTCAGCCGACCCGGTCCCGGTCGCCCGCGAGGCGGGCGCGCAGGGCGTCGGCGGCGCGGCGTTCGCTGCGCTGCTCCGTGGCGTACGCGAGGCGGACCGCCTCCTCGGCGCTGGCCAGCGCCTCGGCTCCCCGACCGCAGGCCTCCAGCGCCTCGGCCAGCACCATCGCCCCGATCACCTGGCTGCGGACGTCCTCCGCGGGCGCCGCCACCGCCCGCCGCGCCCAGTCCAGCGCCTGCTCCCGCTGCCCGTGGGCGAGCAGGGCGGAGGCGTACCGGGCCATCGACTGGCGGCGCGAGAAGAGCAGGGCCGGGGTGGTGCCCGCGGCGGTCGCCACCGGGGCGAGCAGCCCCACGGCGGTCGCCGAGTCACCGGCCGCGAGCCGGGCGGTGGCCAGCAGCACCCGGGGGGCCACCTGCGCCGGCGCCTGCGGGTTGTGCGGCTCGACCCTCGTGAGCACCTCCCGGGCGTCCCGCTCGGCGGCGGCGACGTCGCCCATCTCCAGCGCCACGAAGCCGCGCAACGTGCCGGCCATCCCGGTCAGCAGCGGGTGGGTGGTGCTGTCCGCGTACGACAGCGCGTCGGTGAGCAGGTCGGCGGCGTGTTCCGGCTCGCCGAGGCCACGGGCCACCACACCGCGTACGACCAGCGCGAAGCCGCAGCCCCACGCGTCGGAGGCGGCGGCGAACTCCCGGTACGCCCGCCGGGCCTCCCGGTCCGCCTCGGCCAGCTCGCCCAGCTCGGCGGTGGCGTACGCCTCGACGGCCCGCAGCGTGCCCACCGCCCACGCCTCACCGACCCGTTCGCCGAAGGGCAGGAAGACCCGCGCGAGCCGGCACGCCTCGCCCAGCCGCCCGGCCAGCAGCCGCGCGAACGCCGTGGTGCCGCGCAGCCACGCCCGCCCGTACGGGTCCTTCAGCTCGGCGAACAACCGGGCGGCCCGGCCCAGCACCGCGTCCGTGCCGGCGAAGTCGCCCCGCGTGGTCGTCACCCAGGCCAGGTTCTGCAACGACCAGGCCTGGCCGCGCCGGTCCCGGGCCGCGAGGCTCACCTGGTAGGAGGCGGCCAGCCGGCTGCTCGCCTGGCTCAGCCGCCCGGCCACGAAGTCGGCCATGCCGAGCCGCCGCATGGCCGAGGCCCGCAACGTCGGCAGGCCGCCGGCGGTGGCCACCTGGAGGGCCTCCTGCCACGCGGCCACCGCCCGGGTCTGGTCGCCGAGCGTCTGGTGAGCCTGCCCCGCCAGCAGCAGGGCGCTGGCCCGGATGCCCTCCTCGCCCGCGTTGGCGGCGATCTTCTCGGCGGAGGCGAGCGCGTCGGCCACCCGGCCCACCTGGAGCAGCGCCCGGGCGTGCACCACCCGGTCGGCGGCCGGTACGCCGTCGCGGGCCAGCTCGGCGGCGCGTTCGGCGTACTCGACGGCCAGCGCCGGCTCGCCCGCGGAGAGCGCGCGGCGGGCGGCGCGGCCCAGCGCGGCGACCCCCAGCGGGACCACCGCGCGGGCCGGCGCGTCCGGGCGCAGCTTCACCGCGTCGGCGAGCGCCGCGGCCCGCTCGACGTGGGTGGCCACGAACTCGTCCCGGTCGACGTCGGTGAACGCGCCGGCCGGTGTCGGTACGGGGTCGTCACCCGGTGTCCCGGGCGCCGCCCAGCGGGCCAGCGCGGCGTGCCGCTCGGCCAGCTCCGCCTTGCTCACCCCGGCGTACGCGGCCTCCCGCATGAGCGGGGTGGCGAACGCGAACCCGGTGCGGGTCCGGTGCAGCATGCGCCGTTGCAGCAGCTCGTCCACGGCCCGCTCGAACTCCACCGCCACCACGGCGGCGGGTCGCCCGTCGCGGCCCGCGTGCTCCTCGCGCAGCGCCTCCAGCGCGCCCGCCGGCACCGTGTCGCCGACCACCGCGGCGTCGCGCAGCACCAACCGGGCGTCCGGCGGCAGCGCGTCGATGCGGGCCGCCAGCACGGCGGCGAGGTCCCGGGACAGCAGCCGGCTGCCCAGCGAGCCCGGCACGAGCCGCCACGTCGCACCCGAGCCGCGGTCCCCGACCGCGGTGAGCGCGCCCCGCTCCATGAGCAGGGTGACCAGTTCGGCCAGGTAGAACGGGTTGCCCTGGGCGGTGGCCAGCAGCCGGTCGGTGTCGGCCTGCGGCAGCTTCCCGCCGCCGAGATAGCTGGTCAGCAACCGGGCGGCGTCGGCGCCGCGCAGCGGCGGCAGCGCGTGCACCTCCGCGTCGGCGACCCGGGTCAGCGCGCCGGCCGTACGAACCAGCTCCGGACGGCCGAGCAACAGCACGAGCACCGGGCCGGTGAGCCGGGACAGCGTCACCCCGAGCGCCTGGATGGTCTCCGCGGTGGCGTCGTGCAGGTCGTCCACGATCATGACGAGCGGGGCCTCGGCGGCCAGGGCGCTCAGCAGGTCGGCCACGGCGTTCGGCACCGCCTCGGCGTCGGCGGCCGGCTGGGCGGCGCTCCACTCGCCCTGGTCGGTGGCGCCGCCGGCGGGCAGCTCCGCGTAGCCGAGCAGGGCGAGGATCTGCTCCGTGGCGATCGGCGCGGGTTCCGCACCGCCGCGGGCCAGTCGCTGACCCAGCCGGCGCAACCGCTCCTCGACGGCCGGGCGGGTGAGCGCCGTCGACGCGTCGTTGGGCAGGCCCACCGCGGCCCGGACCAGGTCGGCCAGGGGCGCGAGCCGGCGGCGCTCACCGAACGCGGCGCAGCGCACCGAGAGCACCCGGGCGCCGGTGTGCGCGGCGAACCGTCCGGCGCCCACGTCGTACCCGGCGGCGAGGCGTTCCACCTCGGCGGCGAACCGGGACTTGCCGATGCCCGCCTCGGCAGTCATCAGCAGCACGCGCGGCTCGCCCCGGTCGACGACCTCGGCGAGGCGGCCGGCGACCCGCCCGATCTCGGTCTCCCGGCCCACGAACGGTGCCTCGTCGCCCAGGCCTGAGCGGGTGCCGGGCGCGTCCAGGAGGCCGAGCAGCTCGTACGCCTCCACGGGCTCGCGCTTGCCCTTGAGGCGCAGCGGTCGCAGCGCCCGCCAGGACGCGACGTGCCGGGTGGCCGCGGCGGTACGGGCGCCCGCGTAGACGGCGCCGACGGCGGCCGCGTCGGCCAGCCGGGCGGCGGTGTTCACCGTGTCGCCGATGACGGTGTACTCGATCGAGGCCTGGATCCCGGCGATCACGTCGCCGGTGTTCAGCCCGACGCGCAGGCCCAGCGGCGCGCCGCCGCCGCGCTCGTCGTCGAGCACCCGGCGCACCGCCCGCTGCATGGACAACGCGGCGCGCACCGCGCGCTCGGCGTCGTCCTCGTGCGCGACCGGCGCGCCGAAGACCGCCATGATCCCGTCGCCGGTCAGCTTGTCGACGTGCCCGCCGAAGGTCTTCACGGCGCCGGCGAGGGCCGCGAGCACCCGGTCGGTGACGGCACCGACCCGCTCCGGGTCGAGGTCCTCCGACCAGGAGGTGAAGTCGGAGAGGTCGCCGAAGAGCACCGTCACCACCCGGCGCTCGGCGGCGGGCAGCGTCGCGGCGGCCGGCAGCGCGGCGCCGCAGTTGTGGCAGAACCGCGCGCCGGGCACGGCGACGGTTCCGCACACGGGGCAGGTCACGGCTGCTCCAACCCCGCACCCCCGGGCCCGGATTCCCGGATCTCGACCCCGAGGTGTTCCAGCTGGGCGCGGACCGACCACTCGGCGGCCCACCAGAGCGACCGGTCGACGTCGGCGTAGACGGCGGCCACCACCTCGGCCGGCGTGCGGGCGCCGGCGGCCACGGCCGCCCGGACCTGGTCGAGCCGGGCGCGCCGGTGGGCCAGGTAGAAGTCGGCCGCCGCGCCGCAGTCGGCCAGCGCCGGGCCGTGGCCGGGCAGCGCCGGGACGCCCCGGTACGTCGAGAGCAGCTCCAGGCTGGCCAGGTAGTCCCCGAGGTGCCCGTCGGGGTGGGCGACCACGGTCGTGCCCCGCCCGAGGATGGTGTCGCCGGTCAGCACCACCCGCTCGCCCGCGTGCTCCACCAGGAGGCAGACCGAGTCGGCGGTGTGCCCGGGCGTCGGGACGACCCGTACGTCCAGCCCGGCGACGGCGGGCAGCGCGCCGGCGGCCAGCGGCGGGCCGCCGGCCGTGTGCGCCGCGTCGGCCGCGAGCACCGGCACCCCGCCGAGCAGGTCGGCGAGGCGTGGCGCGCCCTCGGTGTGGTCCGGGTGCCCGTGGGTGATCAGCACGAGCCCGACCGGCCCGTACGCGGTGACCGCGGCGAGGTGCGCCTCGTCGGCCGGGCCGGGGTCGACCACGACGGCCTGCCGCGCGCCCGGCGCCCGCAGCACCCACGTGTTGGTGCCGTCGAGGGTCATCGGCCCGGGGTTGGGCGCACGCAGCAGCGTCACCCAACCCGGCAGCTGGTCCGCGAGCGCCGCCGCCGGCGCCGTCACGTGCCCGGTCATGGCTGCGATCGTACGGCCCCGCCCGCACCTCCCCGCGATCTTGCAGGCAGGTCCCGGGGGTTTGTGCCCGTTCACGAACTTCCGTCCGCGAGGGGCCCGCGGGATCGCGGGACGGGGCCGCTCGGGGTCAGGCGACCTCGACGATCACCTCGACCTCGACCGGGGCGTCGAGGGGCAGTTCGGCCACGCCGACGGCGCTGCGCGCGTGCCGGCCCGCCTCGCCGAAGACGGCGCCGAACAGGTCGGAGGCTCCGTTGATGACGGCCGGCTGGCCGGTGAACCCGGGTGCCGACGCCACGAAGCCGGTCAGCTTCACGACCTTCACGACGTTCTCCAGGCCGACGAGCGAGTCGATGGCGGCCAGCGCGTTGAGCGCGCAGCGCTGCGCGAGGTCCTTGGCCTGGTCGGCGGAGACACCGGCGCCGACCTTGCCGGTGGCGAGCAGCTTCCCCTCGGCCATCGGCAGCTGCCCGGAGACGTAGACGTGCCGGCCCGACTGCACGGCCGGGACGTAGCTGGCCACCGGCGGCACCACCTCGGGCAGCTGGAGGCCGAGTTCGGCGAGTTTCGCGTGGGGACCGTTGCTCATGCCGCCACCCCGTCCCACCCGGCGGTACGCACGCGCCCGCTCATGCCTTCGGCCGCTTCAGGTAGGCGACGAGCTGGTCCGGGTTCGGACCGGGCACCACGGCGACGAGCTCCCAGCCGTCCTCGCCCCAGTTGTCAAGGATCTGCTTGGTCGCGTGGACCAGCAGCGGGACCGTGGCGTACTCCCACTTCTGCATCGGTGCAGGGCTCCCTCGATACGCGGATCGTTCGAGGCACAGCCTACGGGCCCGCCGACGGGCCGGGTGCGGGACGCTGCTCCGGCGCGGCCGGCAGCTCCCCGCAGGGCCCGCTGTGCTCGTACCGCTGCGGGCAGCGGGACCGGTCCGGCAGCAGGAGGTCGCAGAAGACGCGGTGCCGGTTGTTCTGGTCGTCGGCCTTGGAGACGGTGGTCTCGCCCGCGTCCAGTTCGGGCAGGAAGCCGAGGGAGACCGCCACCCGGCTCGCGAGCGTGGTGGCCGAGGCCAGGTCGGGCACCCGGATCGGCAGGTGGATGACGTAGCCGGGCTCCTCGTCGTCCCGGCCCTGCTCGACCGGGCGGCGCAGCGTCCGCACCACCTCGACGGGCTCGGCGATGCGCCGGTACGGTCGCTCGTTCACCGGCAGGCCGCCGACCGGCCCCTCGGCCTCACCGGCGGGACCGGCGCCGATCCGGCGCGACCGGTCGTTCGCCGGGAACTGGGCTCGGGGGGTGTTCTCCGCGTCGCGCATGCACTGCCTCCGGACGTCGTACCTGGTCAACTCCCTGCTGTGCCGGTCCGGACGCCCGCCCCGACCGGGTTCCCCCGCGCCGGCACGACGGTAGGTCCGGTGCCGGAGTCCCGCCAACAGGACGCGCACGCACAACGGCCTGGTAGTCACATATGCGACACATCCGGCGGGATCGTCCCGCTTCCCGGCGGCCTGGCCCGGACGAGCGGGCGAGCGCGTCCGGCGTTCCGCGGACGGCGGCAGGCGCGGCCGGACCGCCCCACGGGGGCGACACCGGCGACGGGATCGACCGCTACCCTTCCGGTCGGACGGCCGCGAGCGGCCGGCCGCTCGACTTCACGCTCGACGCCGGTGGCGCCGAGCGCCGCACCCCCGGGGGAGAGATGACCCAGCCACCCAGCGGCGACCCGACCGGTCCGGCGGTGCCGCCGGCCCATCCCGACGCCGGGCGGCCCCCCGCTCCGGCCGGTCCCGGGCACCCGGGGTACCCCGCCGCCCCGGGCGGCCCGGTCGCCTCCGGTCCGCCGGCCGGTCAACCGCCCCTGCCCGGCCCGTCCCCGCTGCCCGGCCCGCCGCCGGCCGGTCACCCCCAGCCCGGTCCGCCGTCCGCGACGCCGCCGTACCCGCCGCCGGGCGCGACGGCCCACCCGCCCTACCCGCCGTCGGGCGGACCGGTGCCCGGCTCTCCGCCGTACCCGCCGTCGGGCGGACCGGTCCCTCCGCCGTACCCGCCGCCGGCCCCGCCCGGGAAGAAGCGTGGCGCGCTCATCGCGACGATCGCGCTGGCGGTGGTGCTCGTGCTCTGCCTCGGTGGCGGCCTCACGGCGTTCCTGACCCTGCGCAACGTCGAGACCGGCGAGGGCGCCAAGGAGCCGGCCGTGGCGGTGGACCAGTTCCTCACGGCCGTCTACAAGGAGCGGGACGCGACGAAGGCGGCGAGCCTCGTCTGCGCCTCGGCCCGCGACGACGACAAGATCGCCGCGAAGGTGGCCGAGGTGGAGAAGTACGCGTCGACCTACCAGAACCCCCGCTTCCGGTGGACCACCCCGAAGGTGGACAACCGCACCGGCGACCGGGCCACGGTCTCGACCACGGTGACCATGACCACCGCCGACGAGAAGGTGGCCGACCAGGACCTGCGCTTCACCGTGGTGCAGAAGACGGGTTGGTGGGTCTGCGAGGTCGCCTGACGGCCCCGGCTGGATAGGCTCGACGGGTGCGAGCAGAGCAGCGACCGGCCGAGCCGGCTGGTACCGGATGGCCGGCCCGCCTGCACGTGGTGACCGGCAAGGGCGGCACCGGCAAGACGAGCGTGGCCGCGGCGCTGGCCCTGGCGCTGGCCGCCGGCGGCCGGCGCACCCTGCTCGTCGAGGTCGAGGGCCGGCAGGGCATCGCCCAGCTCTTCGGCACCGACCCGCTGCCGTACGAGGAGCGGCACCTCACCGACGCGCCCGGCGGCGGACAGGTCCGGGCCCTCGCCGTGGACGCCGAACTGGCGCTGCTCGAGTACCTGGACATGTTCTACAAGCTCGGCGCGGCCGGCCGGGCGCTGCGCAAGTTCGGGGCCATCGACTTCGCCACCACCATCGCGCCGGGGCTGCGGGACGTGCTGCTCACCGGCAAGGTGAAGGAGGCGACCACCCGGACGGTCGACCAGCGCCGGGTCTACGACGCGGTGGTCCTGGACGCTCCGCCCACCGGCCGGATCGGCCGGTTCCTCAACGTGACGGCGGAGACGGCGCGGCTGGCCAAGGTCGGCCCCATCAAGACGCAGAGCGAGGGGGTGGCGGCGCTGCTGCGCTCCCCGATGACCGCCGTGCACGTGGTCACCCTGCTGGAGGAGATGCCGGTCCAGGAGACGGTGGACGCCATCGCCGAGCTGACGTCGTACGGCTTCCCGGTGGGTCGGATCATCGTGAACGGCACCCGGCCACCGCTGCCGGCCGGCCGGGCGGTCACCGCCGCCGAGCTGAAGCGCGGGCTGGTCGCCGCCGGGCTGCCGGCGGACCGGGACACCGTGGCGGGCCTGCACGACGAGGCGCGCGACCAGGTCATCCGCCGGGAGCTGGAGGACTCCCTCCGCGCCGACCTGGTCGAGTTGGGGCTGCCGTTGACCGAGTTGCCGCTGCTGCCGGACGGGGTCGACCGGGACGGGCTGGACGTCCTGGCCGACGCCCTGCGGCGGGCCGATTGACTCACACCTGCCGTCGGCACGGGCGCACGGACCGGGTCGGCCCGATACGCTCGATTGGTGCCTTCCGAAGACGCGGCGCCACCGTTGGACGTCGACGAGATCCTCGCTGATCCGGGCGTGCGGATCGTGGTGTGCTGCGGCGCCGGTGGGGTCGGGAAGACCACCACGGCCGCCGCGCTGGCGCTGCGCGCCGCGGAGCGGCACGGGCGTCGCACGGTGGTGCTCACGATCGACCCGGCCCGCCGCCTGGCCCAGTCGCTCGGCCTCACCGAGCTGGACAACACGCCCCGCCAGGTGAAGGGGATCGACGTCGAGGACAGCGGCGGCGAGCTGCACGCCATGATGCTGGACATGAAGCGGACCTTCGACGACGTGGTGCTGCAGCACACCGACCCGGCGAAGGCGGCGGAGATCTTCGCCAACCCCTTCTACCAGGCGATGAGTTCGACCTTCGCCGGTACGCAGGAGTACATGGCGATGGAGAAGCTGGGTCAGCTGCACGCCCGGGGCGAGTGGGACCTCATCGTGGTGGACACCCCGCCGTCCCGTTCGGCGCTGGACTTCCTGGACGCGCCGGCCCGCCTCTCCCGGTTCCTCGACGGGCGGATGCTGCGGATGCTGCTCGCCCCGGCCCGCACCGGCGGCCGGAGCATGTTCAGCCTGGTCACCGCGTCGTTCGGCATGTTCTCGAAGGTCGTGCAGAAGGTGCTCGGCGCCCAACTGCTCACGGACCTCTCCGGGTTCGTGGCCGCTCTCGACTCGATGTTCGGCGGCTTCCGGCAGCGCGCCGAGCAGACGTACCGCATCCTCCAGGCACGGGAGACGGCGTTCCTGCTGGTCGCGGCGCCGGAGCCGGACGCGGTCCGGGAGGCCGCCTACTTCGCGGGGCGGCTGCGCGACGAGCGGATGCCGCTGGCCGGGCTGGTGCTCAACCGGGTGCACCGGCCGGCGGTGCCGGAGCTGGACGCCGCTACCAGCCGGGCCGCCGCGGACCGCCTGGCCGAGATCGGTGGGCACGAGGGCACCGTCGACGTGCTGCGGGCGCACGCCGCGCTCGCGCGGCAGGCGGTACGCGAGCGCGAGGTCGCCGCGCGGTTCACGGAGGCGTTCCCCGAGGTGCCGACCGTGTCGGTGACGGCGCAGCCCGCCGACGTCCACGACGTCGACGGGCTGCGGACGATCGGCGCGGCGATCAGCCGGTCGTGACCAGGATCCGGTCCTTGCCGGCCTTCTCCTTGGCGTTCTTCTTCATGGCCGCCTCGAACATCTTGCGCCAGCTCGTCACCTGGGGGTGACGGCGCAGCAGCGCCCGCCGCTCGCGTTCGGTCATGCCACCCCACACGCCGAACTCGATGCGGTTGTCGAGCGCGTCGGCCAGGCACTCGTACCGAACTGGGCAGCTCCGGCAGATCCGCTTCGCCACGTTCTGTTCGGCGCCCTGAACGAACAGCGCGTCCGGGTCCCCGTTCTGACACGCCGCCAGCGACGGCCAGTCAGCGATCATGCCCATGTGTACACGTCCCCCCTTGCAGTACCTACCGACCTCGTCACGCGTCAGCCGGCAATCCCCCCGATCGCCCGCCCGGCCTTCCCCAAGGCGGTACGGACGACATGTGGCGCTGTCGCCGTCCCCCATCATGCTCTGTAGTCACCCGATTACGCAACGTTGTCGGCCAAATCCATCATTCCGGACACTCCCGGCTTCTCGAGCCGTTGACCGCCGCATACCCGGCCGCAGTACGTGAAAACGCAGCGGTGCCCCCTCCGTACGAGGGAGACTCGGCGCCAGGTCCCACGCAACCACGCACCAGGGGTCGTGCGTTTAGCACAACGAGGGCAGCGCGCGCAGGAAATGGGGAAAAGACGCCCCAGCGCCCCTCGTTCTCTGTTCGCGTACCCTGTCGAGGTGACCTGGATGCGGAAACGTGACCACAATGTGCTGACCAACGCCGCATCGCTACTCATCTGTGGCCTGCTGGCCGGTGTGGTGGTCGCAGCGGCGGCCTTCCCCGCAGTGGCGATGTCCGGGCTGGCCGCGAAGGCCGGAGCCGAAACCTTCGGCGCGTTGCCGAAGGAACTGACGGTGTCGCGGGCACCGCAGATCACCACGTTGTACGCGTCGGACGGCAAGACGGTGGTCGCCACGCTGTACGACGAGTTCCGCAAGGACGTGAAGCTGGCCGACATCTCGCCGCACATGCAGAAGGCCATCATCGCGGCGGAGGACCACGACTTCTACAAGCACAACGGCGTCGACATCAACGGTGTCGCCCGCGCCTTCATCAACAACCAGTCCGGCGCGAGCTCCCAGCAGGGCGCCTCCACGCTTACCATGCAGTACGTCCGGCTGGCCATCGCGTACACGGCCACCCATCCGGCCGACGTGGTCGCCGCGACCGAGGACACCAGCGCCCGCAAGCTGCGCGAGATGCGCTACGCCATCCAGATCGACAAGGAGCTCTCGAAGGACGAGATCCTCGAGCGCTACCTGAACATCGCCTCCTTCGGCAACGGCGCGTACGGCATCTACGCCGCCAGCCGGGTCTACTTCCAGAAGAGTCCGAAGAACCTCACGATCCCGGAGGCCGCGCTGCTCGCCGGCCTCGTGAAGGCGCCCACGACCAACGACCCGACCACCGAGAGCGGCAAGAAGCTCGCGCTGGACCGGCGCAACTACGTCATCGACAACATGGTCAAGATCGGCGCCATCACCAAGGAGGAGGGGGAGGCCGCCAAGGCCACCCCGCTGAACGTCGCGGGCAAGCGCCAGCCGAACGGCTGCGTCGCCACCAACGAGAAGGGCTGGGGCTTCTTCTGCGACTACTTCTACCGCTGGTGGTTGCAGCAGGAGACGTTCGGCTCCACGTCGTACGACCGGGAGCGGCGCCTCAAGAGCGGTGGCTACTCCATCATCACCACCCTCGACGCGCAGGCGCAGCGGGGCGCGGACAAGGCCGTCCGCAGGGCGAAGAGCGTGAACAGCAAGGAAGCGGCCATGGTGGCGGTCGTCGAGCCCGGCTCCGGCCGGGTGCGGGCGCTCGCCGTGAACCGGAACTTCAAGCTGGACGACCCGAAGAACCCGGCCAACAAGCCGCACAGCGATCCCAAGCAGCGGAAGAAGGGCAAGCGCGGCAACTACCCGAACACGGTGAACCCGCTGCTCACCGGCGGTGACGGGATCGTCGGCTACCAGGCGGGCTCGACGTTCAAGATCTTCACGATCGTGGCCGCCCTGGAGAAGGGCATCCCGCTCAGCTACACGATGAACGCTCCGCAGACCTTCCGGTCGGAGTACATCGTCGAGCAGGGCAGCCCCGCCGCGTGCCCGGGCACCCACTTCTACTGCCCCACCAACTCCGGTAAGAAGGCCGGCGGCGTCCAGAACATGTGGAGCGCGTTCAGCGCCTCCATCAACACCTACTTCGTGCCGCTGCAGCAGCAGATCGGCGCGGAGAACGTGGTCGACGTGGCCAAGCGGCTCGGCATCCAGTTCCGGGTCAGCAAGGAGAACCAGTGGGCCAACAACAAGGAATACGCCCACGACTGGGGTTCCTTCACCCTCGGCGTCTCGGCGACCACGCCGCTGGAGCTGGCCAACGCGTACGCCACCCTGGCCGCCGACGGCAAGTACTGCGAGCCGATCCCGGTGCAGGAGATCCGCGACCTGGACGGCAAGAAGCTGGACATCGCCAACCCGCGCTGCGAGAAGCGGGTCAGCACCGAGGTCGCCCGGGCCGCCGTCGACGCCGCCCGGTGCCCCGTCGGCGACAACTCGGCGACCACGAAGTGCGGCGGCAGCCGGACGGCGCCGCGGGTCAAGTCGGAGGTCAAGGCGCCGGTGGCCGGCAAGTCCGGCACCACCGACTCCGAGAAGACCGCCGCGCTGGTCGCCATGACCAAGCAGTACGCGGTCGCCGGCATCATGGCCGACCCGGACTGGGCGCAGACGAACGTCAAGATGAAGCACAACGAGCCCGACGGCATCAACCCGCCGGTCTGGGAGACGCTGCGCGACGCCATGAAGGGCAAACCCCGGATCGACTTCGAGCCACCCGGCAAGAAGATCTCCGAGGGTGACCAGCGCTCCATCCCGGACGTGAAGTGCCAGTCGGTCGACACCGCCCGCTCCCGCATCCGGGGCGCCGGCTTCCAGGCGGTCGTCTCCGACGTGCGGGTCGCCTCCAGCTGCCCGCCCGGCACCGCCGCCGGCACCAGCCCCAGCGGCCGCACCATCAAGGGCGGCGTGGTGACCATCCAGATCAGCAGCGGCAACGGCGGCGGCGACCAGCCGGACAACGGCACCTCCGGGCAGCCGCCGACTCCCGACCGACCCGGACGACCCGGCGGCGGCCGTCCCGGCGGCGGCTGATCCCACGGGGCCCGGCCCGCACCACGGCCGGGCCCGCACCCCGCACGACACAGGACGGGCGGGCACCCCGCGAGGGTGCCCGCCCGTCGTCGCGTACGGCCGAAGGAGCGGCGCCTCAGACGCCGAGCTGCCGGCGTACCTCCGCGGCCACCCGGCCGCCCTCGGCCCGGCCGGCCACCGCGGCCTGGACCGCCTTCATGGCCGGGCCCATCTGCGCCTTGCCGGTGAAGCCGCCCGCGGCGAGCGCCTCGGAGACCACCTGGCCGAGCTCCTCGTCGGAGAGCTGCTTCGGCAGGTAGCGCTCCAGCACCTCGCCCTCCGCGGTCTCCTTGGCGGCCTGCTCGCCGCGACCCGCGTCGGCGAACGCGGCCGCCGCCTCCCGGCGCTTCTTCGCCTCCTTGGTCAGCACCGCGAGCACCTCGTCGTCGGTGAGCTCCCGCTTGGCCTTGCCGGCCACCTCGGCGTTACCCACCGCCGCCAGCGCCATCCGCAGGGTGGACGTGGTCAGCTCGTCGCGCGCCTTCAGCGCGGCCCGCATGTCCGCGGTGAGGCGGTCCTTCAGCGTGCTCATGGACGGTCAAACTACCCTGAACGCCATGCGAAAGCGCACAGTATTCCGGCTCGCGGCCACCACCGCCGCGGTGGGCGCGGCCACCCTGGCGTACGCGTCGCTCGTCGAGCGCAACATGTTCACCCTGCGCCGGTACGACGTGCCGGTGCTGCCGACCGATGCGGAGCCCCTGCGGATCCTGCACCTGTCGGACCTGCACATGATGCCCGACCAGGCGCGCAAGCAGCGCTGGGTGGCGTCGCTGGCCGCGCTCGACCCCGACCTGGTCGTCGTGACCGGCGACAACATGGCGCACCCCGAGGCCGTGCCCGGCGTGCTGCGCGCCCTCCAGCCGCTGCTCGACTACCCGGGAGCCTTCGTCTTCGGCTCCAACGACTACACCGGCCCGGTCTGGAAGAACCCGTTCACCTACTTCCTGCCCGACCGCGAGTACGTCGAGGGCGTCGAGCTGCCGTACGAGGAACTGCGCGACGTCCTCACCGGTGCGGGCTGGATCGACCTCAACAACGCCCGGGCCACCGTCAAGGCCGGCGGACGGGTCATCGACCTGGTCGGCGTGGACGATCCACACATCGAGCGGGACGACTACGCGGCCGTCGCCGGGCGGGTCGCCGCGTCGGCCGAGGTGTCGATCGCGCTCACACACTCCCCCGAGCCGCGGGTGCTCGACCAGATGTCCGCCGACGGCTTCGGCCTGCTGCTGGCCGGCCACACCCACGGCGGGCAGGTCTGCGTACCGGGGGTCGGCGCGCTGGTCACCAACTGCGGGCTGCCCCGGTCGATGGCCCGGGGGCTGCACCGCTGGCCGGGGTCCGACTCCTGGCTGCACGTCTCCGCCGGCCTCGGCACCCACCCGACCGCGCCGGTCCGGTTCGCCTGCCCACCGGAGGCGAGCATCCTGACCCTGATCGCGCGCTGATCCCGGGCCCGAGCGCTGCGGCCTGGCCGGTGAGGCCACAACTTCCTGGATGTTGTGGCCTCCCCCGACCCGGGATGCCCCCACATCCTGGATGTTGTCTCGATCTTGAGCGCGCCGGCGCCGAGGGGCGGGGGTACCCAGTTTGACCGCCGGAGCGGGTGGGCTACTATTTGTCGGCACGCCTCGGGGTGTGGCGCAGTTTGGTAGCGCGCTTCGTTCGGGACGAAGAGGTCGTCGGTTCAAATCCGGCCACCCCGACCAGAGGTAACAGCAGGTCAAAGGCCCCTCCACGGAGGGGCCTTGATCTATTTCCGGGTCAGGTCGCGACCGGCTTGAACGAGCCGGCCCCCGCGAGCGCGGCATCCTCCCCGACGAGCGGCCGGAACGCCGGAGGGGGTGGCGCACGTCATGCCATCCCGGGCAGGGGATCGGCCGTCGTGCGGTCTCGGCGGACGCTTCCGCTCGCGTCGCCGCCCAACCCCTCGGGCGCTTCCGGGTACGGCTGCCGTCCTACGCGGTCAGCCGAGCCAGCGGCCGTCCCGCATGAGGACCCGTCCCCGGAGTTCGTTGGCCTCCCGCCAGGCCTGGATGCGCCGGGGGCGGATCAGGAAGTACTGGTAGGGCTCGTCGAGCGTACGCGGGTCGAAACCCGTCTTGGTCGCGAACGCGTCGCCGGTGTCCGGGCCCAGGTCGGCGACGTCCACCGGTTCGGCCGTGCCGTCGACGATGACGACGTCGCGGGTCGGCCCGAGGCTGAGCCGCACCCGATCGTCCGCCAGCAGGTTGCGGCTGGTGCGCGAGGCGCGCGGGGTCGAGATGAGGAAGGCGGCCCCGTCCCAGAGGAACGAGAGCGGGACGAGGTGAACGCCGCCCAGGGAGCCCGACGTCGCGACCCAGAGGTCGACGTCGTTCTCCAGCTTCGCGCGGGTGTCCCGCAGCCGTTCGTCGAGCGTACGCGGGGGCGCGGGCGTGGGGTCGGCCGTCTCGGGGGTGGCGGGTTCGGTGGATGCCATGATCGTCAGGCTAGCGGCGCCCCGCCGGGCGGCCTTCTCGAATCCTGACGAATGCCCACCGGTCCCGCCGCGTGCGGCGACGTGTCCGTCGGACCGTACGTCTCAACGGACCTCCTGGATCCGGACCAGGTTGCCGGCCGGGTCGCGGAAGGCGCAGTCGCGGATGCCGTACGGCTGCTCGGTCGGCTCCTGGACGACCTCCGCCCCGCGCGACCGCACCGTCTCGAAGGTGTCGTCGAGGTCGCGGGAGGCCAGCAGGACCCAGCCGTACGTGCCCTTGGCCATCATCGCGGTGATGGTGCGGCGCTCCTCGTCGGTGATCCCCGGGTCCGCGGCCGGCGGCGCCAGGAGGATGGAGGTGTCGGGCTGGTTCGTGGGGCCCACGGTGATCCACCGCATGGTGCCCTGGCCGACGTCGCTGCGTACCTCGAAGCCGAGGGCGTCCCGGTAGAAGGCCAGGGAGGCGTCCGGGTCGAGGTGCGGCAGGTAGGTCGTGTGGATGGTGACGTCCATGACGACGATGCTAGGTGCGGGCGCCTGACCTGCGGGCGCGACAGCCCGAGCCGGGATCTCGTCGGCCGGCGGGGCTAGCATCCGACGTCATGCTGCGTAGTTGGGGACCGCCGGTGCTGCTGCTGGCGTGCGGCGTGCTCGTGGCGGTCCGCGACCGGCCGTCGTGGGTCGGCGTCGGCTGGCTGGTGCTCCTGGCGGCGCTGGCCGTCCTGCTGTCGCCGCTGGTCTTCCCGCGATCCGTGACGGCGGACGAGGCGCAGCGGCGCAGCGCGGCGGACGGCCGGCCGGTCATCTACTGGCGGCCGGGCTGCCGCTACTGCCTCCGTCTGCGGTTCCGGCTCGGCCGTGCCGCGCGGCGCGCGTACTGGGTCGACATCTGGCGCGACCCGGCCGGGGCGGCGGCCGTGCGAGCCGTCACGGGCGGGGACGAGACGGTGCCGACGATGGTGGCGGGCGGCGAGCCCGTCGTGAACCCGGACCCGGATCTCGTACGGCGGCGGCTGGCCGCATAGCACCGCCACGAGAGCCGGGCGAAACCCCCGGTCTCACCCCCGCCGGCCGGCGTCAACCCGCTGGCTGGTTGGCGGGCAGCGGGGCCGCCGGTCGGGGCCAGCGCCACTCCACGGCGAGCTGCGCCACGAGCGCCAGCACCAGCAGCGCCAGGGCGACGACCGCGGGCAGCAGCCGGGCCGGCGCGATCAACAGCAGGAGTACGGCGGCGCCCGCGAGCGGCGCCAACGTGGCGTGCATGGTGGCCAGCCGCAGGCAGAGCGCCCGGCCGACGAGGTACAGCGCGCCGCCGGCGTAGAGCGCGACCGTCCCGGGGAGCCCCAGCGGCCGCTGGTGTGCGTCGGGCTCGTGGATCAGCGTGGCGAGCACCTGCTCGATGCCGAACGCCACGTACATGATCCCGGCCACCATCGGGAAGTGCGCGAGGCTGTACGCGTCGCTCGCGATGGTGGCCCGCCGCGCCGCGGACGCCCCCTCCAGGCTCCGCTCGATGACCGACGCGAACCGGTCGAAGTACAGCCGCCACAGGCTGGCCGCCGCCGCGAACCCGAGCAGTGCCGCCAACAGCACCAGCCAGCCGCGCAGCTCCGCGCCCGCCCCGATGCCGATCGAGATCAGGGACTCGCCGACGGCGATGATGAGCACCAGCCGGTGCCGCTCGGTGAAGTGGCTGACGCTCCGCAGCGGCCAGGGGCTGAACCCGGAGGCGATGCGCGCACCACCGACGTCGACGGCGAACGCCACCGTCCAGAGCACCGTCTGCGTGGCGCCGCCGACCAGCGCGCCGGTGACGAGCGGGATCCACCCCAGCACCACCGGGATCGCGGTGAGCCGGAGCGTACGCGTGAGCTGCCGGTCCCGGGACACGGCGAGGAAGAGCGCGAGGTGCAGGGTCCGCACCGCCATGTAGGACGCGGCGAGGACGAGCGCCGTCGGCACCGGACCGGACCCCCGCCAGGCGCCGGGGATGGCCAGCGCCGCCACGAACATCGCCGCCATGGCGGCCAGGGTGCCGGTGCGGACCAGGCCGACGTCCGCGCGCACCTGGTTGCCGAGCCAGGCGTACGAGGACCAGGAGAACCAGAGCAGCAGGAAGAGCAGCAGGCCACGGGTCAGGGTGACGGCCGAGGGCTCGTCCTCCATGAACTCGACGATCCGGGTGAGCGCGAAGACGAACACCAGGTCGAAGAAGATCTCGAAGCTGGTCGTCCGGTGCCGTTCCGCGGTCGTCTCGTACCGGCCCCGGAAGATGCGCACCCTGCCATCTTCGTGCGCCCCTGCCGGCACGGCCGGGCGGTTTGCGTGAACTGCGCCGTTCAGTCGTGCCGCTCGGCGCGCTCGATCTCGGCGAGGGCGGCGGCCAGGTAGCCGTCGAGGGGGCGGCCCGTGGCGGTGAGCAGGTCGGCGACGAGGAGGGGCGCGTGCCTCGCGACCGCCGGCGGGTCGGGGGGCGACTCGTCGCCGGCCGGGTCGTACACCCCGAGGGCGCCCGCGAGCAGGACGAGCAGCACGTGCGGGTCGACGTCCGTGAGCCACTGGAGGCCGTCGCGGGCGACGCGTTCCAGCACCCGGCGGACGTCGTCGCCGTCGAGGCCGTCGGGGTGGGTCTCCTCGAGCAGCAGCCGGACCACCCCGCCGAGGACGAGGCCGGACTGGTCGGCCGCCGCGAGCCGGGCCACGGCCTCGTCGTACGCCCGCCCGTCGCGTCGCCGGACGGCGGCGACGGCCTCGGCGGCGCTCACCGCGATCTCGCGGGCGGGGGCGGGCAGGTGGCGCCAGGTGGTGGTCACGGCGCCAGCATTCCAGACGGGTCGGACAGCGGCCGGGAGTGGGCTTCGTCACCACGCGGGACCACGCTGGGCGTGGCGGGCGGGAATCCGGTCGCCGGCCGTCACACCCTCGGCAGAGAATGCCTCGCATGATCCGCCGCGCCCTGCCCCGCCGTCCCGAAGCCCGCCGGATCCTGATCGGCACCCTGCTCTCGGCAATCGGGCGTGGCCTCACCCTGCCGTTCCTCTTCATCTACCTCACCGACGTGCGGGGCCTCACCGACGCACGGGCCGGCCTGGTGATCGGCTGGTACGGCGCGGTCACCCTCGTCCTGTCGCCGCTGGGTGGCAGCCTCATCGACCGGTTCGGCGCGCGACGGGTGGTGATCCCCTGCCTGGTGATCGAGGCGGCGGGCACCGGCTCGCTCGCGCTCGTCCACTCGACCACCTCGGCGTTCCTGGTGATGACGGTGATCGCGGTCGGCAGCTCGGCCATCTGGTCGGGGCAGAACACGATCCTCGCCACGCTGACCGACGACGGCGAGCGGCAGCGGGTGTTCGGCCTGAACTTCGCCCTGCTCAACCTGGGCATCGGTGTCGGCGGTCTGATCTCCGGCGCGATCATCGACACCGAGCGGCCGGTCACCTTCCAGGCGATCTACGTGCTGGACGCGGTGAGCTACCTGACGCCGGCCATCATCCTGCTGACCCTGCCCGCCGTGGGGCGCCGGATCGCCGCCGCGTCGAGCGGGGACGCGCCGTCGACCGGTGGCTACTTCGCCGTCCTGCGGGACCGCCCGTTCCGGCGCCTGGTGATCTTCGGCCTGGTCCTCACCACGTGCGGCTACGCGCAGATCGAGGTGGGCTTCGCCGCGTACGCCGTGCGGGTCGCCGAGGTGAGCCCCCGCGTGGTGGCCTGGGCGCTCACCGCCAACACCGTGATGATCGTGCTGGCCCAGCTCGTGGTGATCCGGCGGTTGGAGGGGCGCAGCCGCACCGGTGCGCTCGCCGTCGTGGGCGCCGTGTTCGCCGCCGCCTGGCTGGTGCTGGGCGCCGCCGGTGTCGTGGCCACGGGCAACGCGATCGTCGCCGCGCTCTGCGTGGTGGCCTGCTCCGCGATCTTCGGTTTCGGCGAGACCATGCTCTCGCCGATGATGCCGGCGCTGACGAACGCGCTCGCCACCGACGAGCTGCGCGGCCGGTACAACGCCATGAGCTCCATGATCTTCGGCATCAGCGGGGTGATCGGCCCGGTGACCGCCGGCCCGCTGATCGGCGCCGCCGACGGCAAGGTGTGGGTGGTGGCGGTCGTCGGCGGGTGCCTGATCGCCTCGCTGGTGGCGCTGTCCCTGCGCCGCCTGCTCACCCCGATCCAGGACGGCCGCGTCCTGGCCACCCCGGTGGCGGAGCCCGCTCCGGCCCACGCCTGACCCGTCGGCCGGCTCGACAGGATCGCGCTGCATCTGGTTGTGGTGGCCTCGCCGGCACGCGGAGGCCACCGCGTCCACGATCGAGCGTGATCTCCGCCGGGACCGGCACGGGCGGCGGCGAGCGGCGCCCGGAGACGCATCGGGCCCCGGAGCGGATGCTCCGGGGCCCGACCGTGGGACGACCGAGCCGTCAGGCGGACTCGGCGGTGGTGCGGATCCGGTCCAGCGCCGGGGCGGAGACCGGGGACTCGGCGGTCAGGTACGCCACGAACGCGTCCAGGTCGATCTGCCCGGTGACCAGGTTCGTGCCGGCGGTGAGGGTGCTGAAGCCGTCACCGCCGCCGGCCAGGAAGTTGTTCACCGTCACCCGGTAGGTGGCGGCCGGGTCGACCGTCGTGCCGCCGATGGCGAGGCTGCCCCGGACCACCCGGGTACCACCGCACGGGTCGGCGGCCGGGGCGGTGGCGCCGTTCGGGTCGACGACGTACCGGACGGTGGACGACGGGTAGAGGATCCGGTTCACCACGAACTGCTGCTCCAGCACGCAGTACAGCTGCGCGCCGGTGAGGTCGAGCGTCACCAGGTTGTTGGCGAACGGCTGGACGGTGAACGCCTCCTCGTACGTGACCGGGCCGGCGTCCAGGTCGGCTCGCACGCCGCCGGGGTTCATGAACGCGGCGACGGCGTTCTGCTCGTCGTCGGTGGCGGCGAGCTGCGCGTCCGCGATCACGTTGCCCAACGGCGACTCGCCCATCGTCGTACCGAAGAGGGTCTCCTGGCTCCGCGTGATCGCCTCGGTGGTCTCGCCGACCTGACGGTCGGCGACCGGGCCGAGCACGGTGGTGTAGCGGTCGATCAGGGCGGTCTGCGCCGGGTCCTTGGCCACGTCCCGGGTGACGACCACGTTCTCGGCCGACGCGCTGAGGACGTCACCGCTGCGCCGGTCGATCTTCAGGTCGATGTCGGTGACGAGGCGGCCGAACGAGCTGGCGCTCGTGACCAGCTTGCCGTTGATCTCGCAGTTGTACGCCTGGTGGGTGTGGCCGCTGACCACGACGTCGATCGACGGGTCCATGCGGTTGGCGATGTCCACGATGGGGCCGGTCATGCCGACGCAGTCGTTGATGCCACCGCCGGCGGCCTGGGTGCCGCCCTCGTGCAGCAGGACGACGATCGACTGCACACCCTGGCGGCGCAGCTCCCGGGCGTACCGGTTGGCGGTCTCCGCCTCGTCGGCGAAGCTCAGGCCGGCGACGCCCTCCTGGCTGACGATCTGCGGGGTGCCCTCCAGCGTCATCCCGATGAAGCCGATCCTGACGCCCTGCACCTCGTGGATGGCGTACGGCGCGAGCAGCGGCTGGCCGGTCGCGGTCCGGAACGCGTTCGCCGAGAGGTACTGGAACCCGGCGCCCTCGTACGGGGTGCCGTCGGCGCAGCCGTCCACCGGGTGGCAGCCGCCGTTCTGGATCCGCAGCAGCTCGTTGGCGCCCTCGTCGAACTCGTGGTTGCCGACGCTCGCGTAGTCGAGCCCGGCCATCGACAGCGCCTCGATCGTCGGCTCGTCGTGGAACGCGGCGGAGAGCAGCGGGGACGCACCGATCAGGTCGCCGGCGGCGACGGTGATGGTGTTCTTGTTCGTGGCCGCCCTGCGCAGCTCGGCCAGGTGGGTGGCGAGGTACTCGACACCGCCCGCGCTCTGCCCGGCGATGGTGCCGCTGGAGCCGCTCGGCGGTTCGAGGTTGCCGTGGAAGTCGTTCAGTGCGAGCAGGGTGACGTCGACGGGCTTGGGCCCCGCCTCCGCCTGGTCGGGGGTGCTGGTGACCGCGCCGAACGCGGCCACCGCGAGCGCGGTCAGGCCGACGGTGGCCCGACGCATCCCGGGGATGGACATGGAACTCCTCGTGAGACTCGGTGGGGGGCGGCACCGGGCCGTGGGTCGCCCGGACGCCGACCGGCACCGTCGGAAGGGTCGGTGCGGCGGCAGCGCTCGGGGGTACGCTGCCCCGTCCGGCACAGCCTCTCATCCCGGACGCCCCGGGTCGACCGGGGACGGCGTCGGACCTGCGGATACGCGATCGGCCGCTGTCTCAGAACCCGCAGGTGTGCCCCGCCGAGTGGCTGACCTGCACGGTGTGCGTGACACAGCCGCCGCCCTCGACGAGGTGCAGCAGGAACGCCGTGGGCTCGGCCACCCAGCCGATCTGCTCGTCCGGGCTCATCGTCAACGACGCCTGCCGCCAGGTGCTCGGCGCGGTCGTGACGACCGTTCCGGCGAATCCCGCCGTGAGCGGCCGGTGCAGGTGACCGGCGCCGATCCGGAGCACGTGGGGGTGCCGGCCGATCACGTCGGCGAACCCGTCGGCGTCGGCCAGCCCGATCGCGTCGGCGGCGGGGACACCCGCGGCCACCGGAGGGTGGTGCAGGAAGACCAGGGCCGGCACGTCCGGTCGGCCGGCCAGGACGCCGTCCAGCCAGCCCAGTTGCTCTTCACCGAGCCGCCCGCCGCTCGCCCCGGGCACCAGGGAGTCGAGGACGACCACCGTCGCGGCCGAGTGGTCGACGAGGTAGTACGCCGAGAAGCCGTCGCCCAGCCACGGGGTGCCGCCGAACGTGTCGAGCAGCGACTCCCGGTCGTCGTGGTTGCCGGTGACCAGGTGCACGGGCAGGGGAAACCGCCCGATGACCTCGCGCAGCGCGAGGTACTCGTCGGGACGGCCGTGGTCGACGAGGTCCCCGGTGATCACCACGCAGTCGGGGCGGGGGGTCAACGCGAGCACCCGGCCGAGCGCCCGGTGCAGCCCGGCGGCCGGTTCGGCGGCGAGCGGGCCGGTGGTCAGGTGCGGGTCGCTCAGCTGGGCGATGCGCATGGGACGCCTCCTCGCGGCCGGGGTATTCACGCTATCGCCGCCGCGACCCGCCCGGGGCCCGCTGTATCCACCGGCCACGTCCACAGCCTGTGGATAGCACGTGTGTACGAAGAGCCTGAGCGGAAGGGCTCCCGTCACGCCATGAGTACGCTTGATCGCAGGCGCGGCAGCGGCCGGCCCCCACCCCTACCTGGAACGACGAGCGAGTGGATCACGAGCGGATCATCCGTGACGTCACGGCCAGCCTTCCCGCGGCCTCGACCGCCCTGGAGGCGTGCCAACGCGCCGTCACCGCCCTCGCGAGGCACACCCCGGCCACGATCTCCGTACTCCTACAGGTCCACGACCGGCTGCGCTGCGTGGCCGCCACCGGCGCCTGGCAGGTCTTCGCGACGGTGCCGCCGAAGACCGGGATCGTCGGCCGGGTGCACGCCTCCGGGGAGACCGCCGTCGTGCCCGACGTCGCCGCGGACCCCGACTACCTTCCGGTCCGCCCGGACGTGGTCACCGAGATCTGCGTACCGGTGGTGGACCCCGCCGGGCGGCCGGTCGGCGTGCTCGACCTCCAGTGGAGCGCACCTGTCGACCTGACCCCGTGGCGGGTCACCGCGGAACGGCTGGCCGGGCGGCTCGGCGCCCGGATCATGGCACTCGGCGGCCCTCCGGCGGAGAGCCGCAGCGAGAAACTGCTCCGGCACGCCGCCGCGCTCTCGGCCGCCCCGACCGAGGGCGAACTCGTCGCGGCGGCGGTGTGCGCCGCGCGCGACGTCGCCACCCTCTCCGCCGGCGTGCTGGTGCTGGCGGATCGTGACAGGCACCGCCTCGGCACGCCGCCGCACGGTCAGGTCGGCGGCGTGGCCGGGATCGCGGATCAGGCCGACGGCGCGGTGCCCGGTGAGCTGGAGTCGCGGATCCGCGCCGAGTTGACCGAGGCGGGTCCGGGCGCGCTGCGGGCCATCGTCGAGCGGGTCCACCGGTACGGCGCGGGCTACACGCTCGGCGAGGCCGGCCAGCCGCCGACGGCGGAGTACCAGCCGCTGGCCCACGCCGGCGTACGCACCCTCGTGGCCGTGCCCCTCGGCCCGCCCGACCGCGGCGGGGTGCTGCTCGTCGCCGACGAGCGGCTGCTGTACCCCGACCCGACCACGGTCAGCCTCATGGAACTCCTCGCCGGCCACGCCTGGAACAGCCTGGACCGGCTGCGCACCCTCGACCGGCTGCGCGAGCAGGCCATCTCGGACCCGCTCACCGGGCTCCGGCACACCGGGCCGTTCGGCAAGCGGATCGCGGCGGCCACCCCGGGCCGCACGGCCCTGCTCGCGATCGACGTGGACGGCTTCAAGACGGTCAACGACACGTACGGCCACCAGGCCGGCGACCAGTTGCTCATCGGCCTCGCCCGGGCGCTGGAGGGCGCGCTGCGGCAGGGCGACGAGCTGTACCGGGTCGGCGGCGACGAGTTCGTCGCCGTGATCGAGGTGAACCGCCCGGAGGAGGCGGTCCGGATCGCCGAACGGTTGACCGAGGCGGCCCGCCGTACCGGCCGCACCATCAGTGTCGGAGTGGCCCTCCCCCGTCCCGGCGAATCCGCGGAACTCGCACTGCGCCGCGCCGACCAGGCCCTCTACGCCGTGAAGCGCCACGGCCGCGACGGAGTCCGCCTAGCCCCCGCGTAACCCCTGACCCCCGCGCCCCGCCCCTGACCCCCGCGATCTTGCACTTTCGGCCCCCGTTATGCACCATTCGCACCCTTTGCCGGGGCACAAACTGCAAGATCGACGCTGGGAGCGGGGGCGCGGGGAGCGCGCGGGGAGCGCGCGGGGAGCGCGGGGGGGGTTAGCGGGTCAGCTCTTGGGCTAGGAGTTCGGCGATCTGGGCCGTGTTCAGGGCGGCGCCCTTGCGGAGGTTGTCGCCGGTGATGAAGAGGTCCAGGGCGCGCGGGTCGTCCAGGGCCCTACGGATCCGGCCCACCCAGGACGGGTCGGTGCCCACGGCGTCGATCGGCATGGGGAACTCGCCGGCGGCCGGGTCGTCGACGAGGATCACGCCGGGCGCGTTGCGCAGCACCTCGCGGGCGCCCTCGGCGTCGACCTCGGTGGCGAACACCGCGTGCACGGCCACCGAGTGCCCGGTCACGACCGGCACCCGCACGCAGGTGGCGGAGACCTTCAGGTCGGGCAGGCCGAGGATCTTCCGGGACTCGTTGCGGACCTTCATCTCCTCCGACGACCAGCCGCCGTCCAGGGCCGAGCCGGCCCATGGCACCACGTTCAGGGCGAGCGGCGCCGGGAACGGCCCGAGGTCGTCGCCGACCGCCTGGCGTACGTCGCCGGGCCGCGAGCCGAGCACGCGGTCCCCCGCGACCTTGCCGAGCTGCGCGTGCAGGGCGTCCACACCTGCCTGGCCGGCGCCGGAGACCGCCTGGTACGAGGAGACGACCAGCTCGCGCAGGCCGTACTCGCGGTGCAGCGGTGCGATCGCCACGATCATCGCGAGGGTCGTGCAGTTGGCGTTGGCGATGATGCCCTTCGGCCGGTTCCGTACCTGCTCGGGGTTAATCTCCGGCACCACCAGCGGCACGTCTCGGTCCATCCGGAAGGCGCCGGAGTTGTCCACCACGACGGCGCCGCGGTCGACCGCGACCGGCGCCCACTGCGCGGACACCTCGTCGGGCACGTCGAACATCGCGACGTCGACCCCGTCGAAGGCCTCCGGGGTGACCGCCTGGACGGTCAGCTCGTCGCCCCGGCAGCGGACCCGCCGCCCGACCGAACGCTCGGAGGCGAGCAGGCGGATCTCGCCCCAGACGTTGCGGCGCCCGGTGAGCAGCTCGCACATGACGGTGCCGACAGCGCCGGTCGCCCCGACCACGGCGAGGGTGGGCAGCTCGCCCATGAGCTACCGCCCGGTGCCCGCGTAGACCACGGCCTCGGTGTCGCCGCCGAGGTCGAAGGCGTCGTGGATGGCACGGACCGCCGCGTCGAGGTCGGTGTCCCGGCAGACCACGGAGACCCGGATCTCGGAGGTGGAGATCATCTCGATGTTCACGCCGGCCGCGCCGAGGGCCGCGAAGAAGCCGGCCGCGACGCCCGGGTGCGAGCGCATCCCGGCGCCGATGAGCGACACCTTGCCGACGTGGTCGTCGTAGAGCAGGCCCTTGAACTTGACCGACTCCTGGATCTTGCTGAGCGCGGCCATCGCCGTCGGGCCGTCGGCCTTGGGCAGGGTGAAGGAGATGTCCGTCCGCCCGGTGCCCTCGGTGGAGACGTTCTGCACGATCATGTCGATGTTGATCTCGGCGCCCGCCACGGTGTCGAAGATCCGCGCGGCGGCGCCGGGCTCGTCCGGCACGCCGACGATCGTGATCTTGGCCTCGCTGCGGTCGTGGGCGACCCCGGTGATCAGTGCTTGCTCCACGGGAAGGTCCTCCATCGATCCGGTGACCATCGTGCCGGTGTTGGTCGAGTATGACGAACGGACGTGGATCGGCAACCCCGCGCGCCGGGCGTACTCCACGCTGCGCAGGTGCAGCACCTTGGCGCCGCAGGCGGCCAGCTCCAGCATCTCCTCGTAGGTGATCTGCTTGATGTGCCGGGCGTTGGGCACGATGCGCGGGTCGGCGCTGAAGACGCCGTCCACGTCGGTGTAGATCTCGCAGACGTCGGCGTCGAGCGCGGCGGCCAGCGCGACGGCCGTGGTGTCCGAGCCGCCCCGACCGAGCGTCGTCACGTCCTTGGTGTCCTGGGAGACGCCCTGGAAGCCGGCCACGATCACCACGGCGCCCTCGTCGAGCGCGCCCTTCAGGCGGCCCGGGGTCACGTCGATGATCCGCGCCCGGCCGTGCACCGAGGTGGTGATCACGCCGGCCTGCGAGCCGGTGAACGAACGGGCCTCGTACCCCAGGTTGTGGATGGCCATCGCGAGCAGCGCCATGGAGATGCGCTCACCGGCGGTGAGCAGCATGTCCAGCTCACGGCCCGGTGGCAGCGGGCTGATCTGGTTGGCCAGGTCGAGCAGTTCGTCGGTGGTGTCGCCCATCGCGGAGACCACCACCACGACGTCGTCACCGGCCTTGCGTGCGGCGACGATGCGCTCGGCGACCCGCTTGATCCGCTCGGCGTTGGCGACGGAGGACCCGCCGTACTTCTGCACCACGAGTGCCACGACGGTGCACTCCCCTCCCAGTGACCCTGAGCGTGCCGACGCCGCCGGTCACGGGCCGGCGGCGTGTCAGACCTCCTCAGCCTATCGGGCCGGCGGGTCCGCCGGGTCGGGTGATCCCACCATCCGGCCCGCACAGGCGCGGACACGCAGGTCGACCACGGGGGCGGACGGGACCCGCTGCGACACGCCGGTGACACGGCGGGCGGCGGGGAAGCGGAGGCCGACACGGCGGGGCGGGCGGGAAGGCGGTGGCCGACACGCCGTGGGTACGACGGGCGGCCGGGGCACCGCGGGGCGCCCGGGCACCGGAGAATGTGCCCGTGCCCGTCCTCTCCCGTTCGCCCCGGGTCGCCGGCAGGCGTACGCCCGACCGGCCCCGCCCCGACCGGCCCGGCCGGCGCGCCTGCGGCCCCCTCGTGTTCGCGATCGCCCTGCCGGCTGCACTCCTCCTCGGCTGCTCCGCCGAACCGCCGTCGACGCCGCCGCCGAGCGACCCGGCGAGCGACCCGACGCCGGTCGCGGCGGACGCCGCCCGGGACGAGCTGGCCGCGCTCGCGGCGGCGGCCCAGGACCGTCACCTCGTCGCCCGGTACACGTTCAGCCGTGGCGGCGAGCCGGACCGGACGATCGTGGTCACCAGCGCGGAGGACGGCACCTGGCGGGTCGACGTGCCGGGCGGGGCGCTCGGCGGGGCGGCCGACGTGTCGTTGGCGGCGACCGCCGACGGGCTCTTCCAGTGCGCCCTGCCGTCGGCGGCCCGGCCCCAGGCGGCGAGCTGCGTACGCCTCGGCGACCGGGACGACACGATCCCGCGCCGGTTCGACCCCCGGGTGCAGCACCCGTTCACGGACTGGCTGGACGTGCTCACCGACCGCCGCGCCCCGCTCTCGGTCTCGCCGGCGCAGCCGCCGAAGGGCGTCGCCGGCACCTGTTACGCGGTGGAGACCACCTCGGCCTCGCTGAACGCCCCGCTGGACGTGGGCATCTACTGCTACGACCAGGACGGCACGCCGACCGCCGTCCGTACCGAGCACGGCACGCTCACCCTCGCCGGGCCGCCGGCGCCCGCGCCACCGACCGTGCAGCTGGCCGGGCCGGTCGTCGACGGCGAGCCGCTGGGCACGGCCTCACCCCCGCCACCCGAGCCGTCGGGGAGCCCGAGCACCGGAACGCAATGATCTTCATCCCGTTACGGGTGCTGTTGCCCACATTTGCCCACCCCGGACGTCTGGGCGAATCGGCCATACAGGACGCTTCTCCCATGGCTGACCTCACCCCGCTGCTCGCCTTCCGCTGGAGCCCCCGGGCCTTCGATCCGAGCGCCGAGCTGACCCCGGACGAGGCCGCCTCACTGCTGGAGGCCGCCCGCTGGGCGCCCTCGGCGGGCAACCGCCAGCCCTGGCGGTTCGCCCTCGGCCACCGGGAGGACGAGACCTGGAAGCGGATCCTCGTCAACCTCCCGGAGCGGGAGCAGCGTTGGGCCCGTCGCGCCGCCGCGCTCCTTCTCGCCGCGCACGTCACCGCCACGAGCGACCGCGCGGCAGCCGACCCCGCCACGGGCGCCGCAGCGGACTCCGCTACGAGCGACCGCGCCGCAGCGGACACGGAGGCGAGCGCCGCACCGGGCCCGGCCGCGGGCGCCCCCGCCGCGCCGGACCCGCAGACGGCGTACGACCTGGGGCAGGCCGTCGCCCACCTCACCGTGCAGGCCACGGCGCTCGGGCTGCACGTACGCCAGATCCACGACCTCGACCGCGCCGGCCTGGCCGCGGACCTCGACCTCCCCGGCGACATCCGGCCCGCCGTCGCGCTGGCCGTCGGCCGGCTCGGCGATCCGTTGAGCCTCCCGGCCGACCTCGTCGCGGCCGAGACCGGGCTGCGCCACCGCCGGCCGCTCGACGACCTCCTCCTAGTCTGAGCTGGGCTTACGCGGCTCAGTCCTGCGACTCACGTCTCAAAGTCCGGACTGTCTTCCCAGATCCACGTCCCGAGTCGTAGGGTTGCGCTTGTCATGTGGCAGGCCCTTCTCCTTGGTCGCCGCGACGAGGCCTGACGGCCGGCACCTCGTCGCGGAGTTGAAGCGCGCCGCCCAGCAGATCCGAACGTCCGCCCGGAATTCCCCGGGCTCGGCACCGCCGCCGACACCGCGCCCCCGGCACCGTCGCCGGCCCGGCGCCCGCGGCACCCGCCGACAACCTCCGATTGCTGACGCCACGTGACCAACGGGAGCACTCCGCCATGGCTCAACCAGCCACCGACGTCGAGACCGATCCGATCGCCCGGCAGCGCCCCAGCCGGATGCCGTTCCAGCGCTACCAGCCCTACCAGCAGCAGTTCCGCGTCGACCTGCCGGACCGCACCTGGCCGACCCGGCACGTCGCCGCCGCGCCCCGCTGGTGCGCCGTCGACCTGCGCGACGGCAACCAGGCCCTGATCGACCCGATGTCCCCCGAGCGCAAGCGGCGCATGTTCCAGCTGCTCGTGCAGATGGGCTACAAGGAGATCGAGGTCGGCTTCCCGTCGGCGAGCCAGACCGACTACGAGTTCGTCCGGCAGCTCATCGAGCAGGACCTGATCCCGGACGACGTGACGATCCAGGTCCTGACCCAGTGCCGCGAGCACCTGATCGAGCGGACGTTCGAGTCGCTGCGCGGCGCGAAGCGCGCCATCGTGCACTTCTACAACTCCACCTCGACGCTCCAGCGCCGGGTGGTCTTCGGTCTGGACCGCGACGGCATCACCGACATCGCCACCACCGGCGCCCGGCTCTGCCAGAAGTACGCAGAGATCCACACTCCGGACACCGACATCCACTACGAGTACTCGCCGGAGTCGTACACGGGCACCGAGCTGGAGTACGCGCTGGAGGTCTGCGCGAAGGTCATCGAGGTGATCGACCCGACGCCGGACCGGAAGCTGATCGTCAACCTGCCGGCGACGGTCGAGATGGCCACCCCGAACGTGTACGCGGACTCGATCGAGTGGATGCACCGGCACCTGCCCCGGCGTGACAGCCTGGTGCTCAGCCTGCACCCGCACAACGACCGGGGCACCGGCGTGGCGGCCGCCGAGCTGGGCCTGCTGGCCGGCGCCGACCGGATCGAGGGCTGCCTGTTCGGCAACGGGGAGCGCACCGGCAACGTGGACCTGGTGACCCTGGGCCTGAACCTGTTCTCCCAGGGCATCGACCCGATGATCGACTTCTCGAACATCGACGAGATCAAGCGGACCGTCGAGTACTGCAACCAGCTGCCGGTGCACGAGCGGCACCCGTACGCGGGCGACCTCGTCTACACCGCGTTCTCCGGCTCGCACCAGGACGCCATCAAGAAGGGCTTCGACGCGCTCACCGCCGACGCCGCGGCGGCCGGGGTGCCCGTCGACGAGCACCCGTGGGCGGTGCCCTACCTGCCGATCGACCCGAAGGACCTGGGCCGCACCTACGAGGCCGTCATCCGGGTCAACTCGCAGTCCGGCAAGGGCGGCGTCGCGTACATCATGAAGAGCGAGCACCAGCTCGACCTGCCGCGCCGGCTCCAGATCGAGTTCTCCGGCGTGGTGCAGCAGGTCACCGACCACGACGGCGGCGAGGTCGAGCCGGGCGCGATGTGGGAGATCTTCGCCCGCAACTACCTTCTCGACCACCAGACCGACCCGGCGGTGACGCTGGCCGGCTACACGATCGGCACCGCCGAGGGGAAGGTGGAGATCGAGGCCCGGATCGGCGTGGACGGCGAGGACCGGTCGCTCACCGCGGTCGGCAACGGCCCGATCGACGCGTACGTCACCGCGCTCCAGTCGGTGGGTGTCGGCGTACGGGTGCTCGACTACCACGAGCACGCGCTCTCCTCGGGTGGGGACGCGCAGGCGGCCGCGTACGTCGAGTGCGAGGTGGACGGTCAGACGGTGTGGGGCGTGGGTGTCGACGCCAACATCGTCACCGCCTCGATCAAGGCCGTGACCAGCGCCGTGAACCGCGCCCGACGCTGACGCGGGCAGGGGCCCCTCCGCGACGGAAGGGGCCCCTGCTCTCACCGTGGGCGCGGGCGGTGCACCAGCACGAGCGCCATGACCGCGCCGGCCACCAGCGCGCCGGCGCACCACAGCAGCGCGCCGCGGAACGCGCCGGTCAGCTCGCCGCGCTGCTCGTACCCGCCACCGGAGAGACCGACCAGCAGCGGCAGCGCGGCCACCGCGAGCAGGCCGCCCGCGCGGGCCGCCGCGTTGTTGAAGCCGCTGGCCACGCCGGCGAACCGGTCCGACACGGCGGCGAGCACCGACGCGGTGAGCGGCGCCACCACGAGGGTCAGGCCGGCGCCGAACAGCACCACCCCGGGCAGCACGTCGAGCCAGTACGACGCGCCGGGGCTGACCCGCCGCAACAGCAGCAGCCCGACGGCGGCCACCACCGGGCCCACGGTCAGCGGCAGGCGCGGACCGATCCGCGCGGACAGCGCACCCGCCCGCGCCGAGCCCACGAGCAGCAGGACCGTCATCGGCAGCAGCGCGACCCCGGTGAGCAGCGCCGACCAGCCGAGCACGTTCTGCAGGTAGACGGAGAAGAAGAAGGTGAAGCCGCCGAGCGCGGCGTAGACCACGACGGTGAAGACGTTCAGCACCGCGAACAGCCGGCTGCGGAACAGCAGGGTCGGCAGCATGGCGGTCTCGCCGCGACGTCGCTCCAGCAGGACGAAGGCCGTCGCCCCCAGCAGCCCGGCCAGCGCCGCTCCCCACACCGCAGGCGAGGCGACGCCGCGTCCGGGCGCGTCGATGAGCGCGTACGTCACGCCGCCCAGGGCGAGCGCGCCGAGCAGGGCGCCCGCCACGTCGAACCGGCGGTGCCGGTCGCCGGCGGCCCGCGTACGCGAGACGTCCTCGTCGCGGCTCTCCGGCACCCAGCGCAGCGCGGCGAGCACCACGAGGACGGCCAGCGGCAGGTTCAGGAAGAAGATCCACCGCCAGGACAGCGCGTCGATCAGCCAGCCGCCGATGAACGGCCCGAGCGCCGTCGACACCCCGGACAGCCCGGACCAGGCGCCGATGGCCCGACCCCGGTCGTCCGGGTGGAAGCTGGACTGGAGCACCGACAGCGACCCGGGGGTGAGCAGCGCCCCGCCGGCGCCCTGGAGGAAGCGTGCGCCGATCAGCCACGAGGTGCCCTGGGCCAGGCCGCAGAGGACGGACGCGCCGGTGAACCAGACCACCCCGAGCAGGAAGATCCGCCGGCGGCCGAAGCGGTCGCCGAGCGCGCCGCCGAGCAGCACGAACGCGGCGAGCGTCAACAGGTAGCCGTTCACCGTCCACTGGAGATCGGCCACGGTGGCGTGCAGGTCGGCGCCGAGCCGGGGCAGGGCCACGTTGACCACGGTGGTGTCCAGGAAGACCATGCCGGAGGCGAGGACCGCGGCGAGCAGGGTCCCCCGTCCTGCGGCGGTGCGCATGCGGAGCGCGGGCGAGGGCTGGGTCACGTCTGCCCATCTTTCCCGCACGATGTGGGAGAGGCCACGAAACGCCGAAACCGTGCTTGGGTACTGTGCGGGATCGCCACGAGCCCGCAAGCTGGAGAGGTGTCGTCTGTGCGTACCAGATCAGGACCGCGCGCGGCGCTGTCGGCCGCGCTCGCCGCGGCGCTGGCGCTCGGCGCGGCCGGCTGCGTGCCGGTGGACGAACCGGATGTGCCGCCCCGCACCGACGGTACGGCGATCCAGAAGCTGAGCCAGCTCACGGTGGCCAGCGCCGGGTCGATGAAGGGGTACAGCCGGGAGCGGTTCCCGCACTGGCGGGACACCGGCACCAACTGCGACGTACGCGACACGGTGCTGCGCCGGGACGGCCGCAACATCCGGCTCTCCGGCTGCAACGTGGTGGCCGGCCGGTGGGAGAGCGCGTACGACGGCCGCGCCTTCACCGATCCCTCTGATGTGGACATCGACCATGTGGTGCCGCTGGCCAACGCGTGGCGCTCGGGCGCCGACGAGTGGGACGACGCGAAGCGCGGCGATTTCGCCAACGACACCACGCGCCCGCAGCTCATCGCGGTTTCCGCCTCCTCCAATCGGGCAAAGGGTGACCAGGACCCGTCCCAGTGGAAACCGGCGAACCGGTCGTACTGGTGCCAGTACGCCGAGAACTGGGTCACGGTCAAGCACTACTGGCGGCTGACGGTGACGAGCGCCGAGAAGGCCGCCCTGACCGAGATGCTGGAGGGCTGTGCATGAGCGGGCGTCAGCGGACGGACAGTCCGCGTGGTGGCAGGACGCGGAGTGGGGTGCCGGCATGAGCGACCAGTCCGGGACCGGGCCGGACCCGACGACGGCCGGCATGAACGTGGACGGCAGCGCCGAGGGGCCGGGAGCGGTGCCCGGCGCCGGCATGCAGGCCGACGGGCCGGCCGCGGCCACCGCCGCCGTGCCGGGCGCGGGCATGCAGGCCGACGCGGCGAGCGGGGCCGGCGCCGGCGGAACCGGCGCGGGCGGCGCGGGCGGCGCGGGCGGCGCGGGCGGCGCGGGCGGCGCCCAGGATCGGACCACGGACATCGTGGCCGGCCCGGGCGGGGTGATGACCGACGAGGTCGGCGTCGTCACCGGCGAGCTGACGCTGCGCACCGAGTGGGCGGACGGGCAGGTCACGCTGCGCGTGCAGTACAAGGACGCCGACGAGTGGTACGCCGTCACCGGCGGCCGGGTGGCGCTGCCCGACGCCACGGGTCTCGACGCGGTGCACGCTGTCGCGGTCGCCCTGCTCAACCGTCCCGAGGGCTGAGCGGCCCCGCGGGTGCTGCCGTCCGGGCGGCGGCCCGTCCGCGGCCCGACGAGGTGGGCCCAGGGTCGGGTGGGACACGGATGCCGTGTCGGCAACCGTTGATGTCGGTGACGACATCAGCTCTGAAGCGGCCCGGTACCCGGACACCGACCGGCGAGGCCCCGGACCTCGGGCCGGCAGCCCGGCCGTCGGGCGGGCAGGGGGTCAGGGCGGGCAGGGGTCGGGCGGTCGGCGGAGCCGGAGACCGGCCCCGCCGACCGGACCGTCACGGCGTCGGGATCAGCTCGCCCGGGTCGCCGGGCGCGGCGTCGTCGGTCGGCCGCACCAGCTCCGGCTCGACCTCGTGGGGCCGGATCCGGCCGGCGGCGATGTCCTCCGCGTAGTGGCACGCCACGCGGTGTCCCGTGACCACCTCCCGCAGCGCCGGCCGCTCGTCGGCGCACCGCGTCGGCTGCGCCCACGGGCATCGCGTGTGGAAGCGGCACCCCGACGGCGGGTTGGTGGGCGACGGCAGGTCGCCGGCGAGGAGGATCCGCTCGCGGCGGTCCTCCACCACCGGGTCCGGCACCGGCACCGCCGACATCAGCGCCCGGGTGTACGGGTGCAGCGGCTCCCGGTAGAGGTCGTCGCTGGACGCCTCCTCCACGAGCCCGCCGAGGTACATGACGCCGACGGTGTCCGCGATGTGCCGGACCACCGCCAGGTCGTGAGCGATGATCAGGTACGTGAGGCCTCGCTCGGCCTGGAGGTCCTCGAGCAGGTTGAGCACCTGCGCCTGGATCGACACGTCGAGCGCCGAGACGGGCTCGTCGGCGACGATGAGGTCCGGGTTGAGCACCAGCGCCCGGGCGATGCCGATGCGCTGCCGCTGGCCGCCGGAGAACTCGTGCGGGTACTTGGTGAGCGCCGAGGCGGGCAGTCCCACGGCGTCGAGCGTCTCGCGCAGCCGCCGGCCGGTCTCGGCCTTGTCGTTGGCCAGCCCGTGCGCCTTGAGCCCCTCGACGAGCAGCGACTCCACCGACTGGCGGGGGTCCAGGCTGGACAGCGGGTCCTGGAAGATCATCTGCATGCGGCGGCGGGCCCGGCGCATCTTCTCGCCCTTGAGCGAGCGCACGTCGGTGCCGTCGAAGATGATCTCCCCGGCGGTCGGCTCGACGAGCCGCAGCAGGCCCCGCCCGAGCGTCGACTTGCCGCAGCCCGACTCGCCGACCAGCCCGTACGTCTCACCGGCGTTGATGGACAGGGAGACGCCGTCCACGGCATACACGTAGCCGACGGTGCGGTCGACGAGCAGACCGCTCTTGATCGGAAAGTGGACCTTGACGTCGCGCAGTTCGACCAGTGGTCCGGTCCGCTCGGTCACGGCACCGCCACCTCCTCGGAAACAGGGTTGTTGCAGCGCAGGTCGCCGCCGGTGGCGGTGGGTTCGAGCGGCGGCGGGCCCTCCAGGCAGGCGTCCACCACGTTGGGGCAGCGCGGCGCGAAGGCGCAGCCCTCGGCCCACGGGATGTTGTCGGCCACCGATCCGGGAATGGCGTGCAGGCGCTCGCCGCGGGGCGAGTCGAGCCGCGGCACCGAGTTGAGCAGCCCGTGGGTGTACGGGTGCCGCGCGTGCCCGAACAGCTCGTGCCGCCGCGCCCGCTCCACGACCTTGCCGCCGTAGAGGACGTTGACGGTGTCGCAGAGGCCGGCCACCACACCGAGATCGTGCGTGATCATGATGAGCGCCGTGCCGGTCTCGTCGACGAGCTGCTTGAGCAGGGTGAGGATCTGCGCCTGGATGGTCACGTCCAGCGCCGTGGTCGGCTCGTCGGCGATCAGCAGGCGGGGCTTGCAGGCCAGCGCGATGGCGATCAGCGCGCGCTGGCGCATGCCGCCGGAGATCTGGTGCGGGTACTCCTTGAGCCGCCGCATCGGGTCCGGGATGCCGACCGCGTCGAGCAGCTCCTTGGCCTCCTTGAGCGCCGCCTTGTGGTCCATGCCCCGGTGCCGCTCCAGCACCTCGGCGACCTGGATGCCGATCGGGATGACCGGGTTCAGCGAGGAGAGCGGGTCCTGGAAGATCATGCCGATGTCCCGGCCACGCCGGTCCCGCATGTCGTCCGGCCGCAGCTTCAGCAGGTCGGCGCCGTCGAAGAGCACCTCGCCCGTGACCTTGTTGCCCCGGCGGGGCAGCAGCCCCATGATCGCCAGGCTGGTCACGCTCTTGCCGCAGCCCGACTCGCCGACCAGGCCGACGGTCTGACCCGGCTCCACCGTGAAACTGACCTTGTCGACGGCGGTGAACGGCCGCTCGCCGCGCCGCTGGAACACGACGCTCAGGTCTCGTACGTCGAGCAGGCTCATCGGGTCACTTCCTCACCGTGCTGGTCCGTTGTCGCTCGCACCGCGTCACCGCCGGTTCTTCGGGTCGATGGCCTCGCGCATGGCCTCGCCGAGCAGGGTGAAGCCGAGCGCGACCACGATGATCGCGAGCGCCGGGTAGTAGGCCAGCTCCGGTCGTACCTCGAAGTAGCGCTGGCCGTCCACGCCGAGCATGAGGCCCCACTCGGCCCGGTTGATGTCCGGGTCACCGAGACCGAGGAAGGAGAGGGCCGCCGCGTCCAGGATGGCCACCGCGAACGTGAGCGTGGCCTGCACGATCACGGCGGTCAGCGAGTTCGGCAGCATGTGCCGCAGCACGATGTTGCGTTCCTTGACGCCGAGCGCCCGCGCGGCGAGCACGTGGTCGCTCTCCCGCTGCGCGAGCATCGAGCCGCGCAGCAGGCGGGCGAAGATCGGCACGTTGACGATGGCGACCGCGAAGATCACCGTCCACTGGCTGGACTTGCTCGCCATGGCGACCAGGGTGATCGCCAGCAGCAGGCTGGGCAGGGCCAGCATGACGTCGGTGAGCCGCATCAGGATGACGTCGATCCAGCCGCCGAAGGCGCCGGCGAGCGCGCCGAACACCACGCCGAAGGCGAGCCCGATGAGGGTGGCGAGGACGCCGACGAAGAGGGTCTGCCGGCTGCCGTAGATGAGCCGCGACAGGAAGTCCCGGCCCAGCGGGTCGGACCCGAGCGGGAACTCGCTGCTCGCGCCGGGGATGTTGTCGACGGTGAGGTTGCGGGTCAGCTCGTCGAACCGCTGCACCGGGTCGTGTGGCGCGATGAGCGGGGCGAACGCCGCCACCAGCACGAACAGACCCACGATGATCGCGCCGACGATGGCGACGGGGTTGCGTCGCAGCCGCCGGGCCGCGTCCCGGACGAGGCTGACCCCGCCCTTGTCCGCGCTGGCCCGGGCCAGTTCCTCCAGCCGCGCCTTCTTACGCTCGCCGAGCAGTCCGATACTACGCTCGCTCATGCCGTCGCCTCGCTTCGTTCGCCGCCGGGCCGGGACCCGGTGATCATCCGCCCGCTCATCGCACACGCACCCGTGGGTCGATGAAGGCGTACGAGAGGTCGACCAGCAGGTTGACCACCACGAACACCAGTGCGGCGAGCAGGATCAGCGCTTGGAGCACCGGGTAGTCCCGGCTGCCGCTGATCGAGTCGGTGATCAGCGTGCCGAGGCCACCCCAGTTGTAGACCTTCTCGGTGAGCACTGCCCCGGACAGCAGCGCGCCAGTCTGGAGGCCGATGGCCGTGACCACCGGAAGCAGGGCGTTGCGCAGGATGTGCCGGCCCCGGATGGTGCGGTGCCGCAGGCCCTTGGCCTCGGCGGTGCGGACGTAGTCCTCGTTGAGGACGTCGAGCACGCTCGCCCGGGTGATGCGGACGATGACGGCCAGCGGGATCGTGGCGAGCGTGATCGCCGGCAGGAGCAGGTGCCAGAGTGCGTCGGCGGCGGCGTCGAACTCGCGGGTCAGCAGGCCGTCCAGGACGAAGAAGCCGGTGACGTTCGTGTTGTCGATGCCCGTGCTCACCCGGCCGGACGGCGGGAACCAGTGGATGTTCTGGGTGAAGACGTCCTTGAGCAGGTAGCCCAGGAAGAAGATCGGGATCGAGATGCCGAGCAGGGTGCCGGCGATCGTGAGGTTGTCGAGGAACCGGCCGCGCCAGCGGGCGGCCAGGTAGCCGAGCGGCACGCCGAGGCCGACCGCGATGATCATCGCGGCGAGGGCCAGCTCGACGGTGGCCGGGAAGGCCCGGCCGATCACCTCGGTGACGGGGTCTCCGGTGCGGATCGAGTTGCCGAAGTCACCGGTGAGGATCCGCTGCATGAACTTGCCGTACTGGACCAGGATCGGCTGGTCGTAGCCGAGGGCCTTGGTCAGCAGGGCGCGGGTCTCGGGGGTGGCGCGCTCGCCGAGCAGCGCGTCGACGGGGCCGCCGGGCAGGTTCCGCAGCCAGATGAAGATCAGCGCCGACAGCGCTATGAGCGTCACCACCAGTTGCAGCAGGCGGCGAACTATGACTCGCAACATCTTTCACACACCAGACTCTCGATGGTCGCGGAATCGGCCCGGGCGGGGAAGTCCCCAACCCGGGCCGATTCCGCCTACGGCGTCAGCCTGCGGACGTCACTGCTTGACGCTGACGGTGTTGAACCGCTCGTCGGTGAGCGGGCTGGCCACCAGGCCCTCGACGTCCTTCGTCACGACGATGGCCGGCGGGGCGTGCCACACCGGCACGGCCGGCAGCCACTTGCTGGCGATGTCACGGTTGACCTGCTCCCAGGCCGCCTTCTTGCCCGCCTCGTCGACGGTGGCGTCGGCCTTGCCGATGGCGTCGAACATCTCGGTCATCGCCTGGTCGCCGAACTCGGCCTTGCCCCGGCCGAAGAACGTCCCGACGAAGTTGCCCGGGTCGTTGTAGTCACCGGTCCAGCCGAGGATGTGCAGGTCGTGCTTGCCGAACGTCTGCACGTCGTCCTTGAAGCCACCGTTCCACGGACGCGGCACACCGTTCACCTTGATGCCGACGGCCTGGAGGTCGTTCGCCAGGACGGTGAAGATCTCCTGCGGGTTCGGCATGTACGGCCGGGTGACGTCCGGCGGGTAGTAGAAGTTCAGCGTCAGGTTCTCGGCGCCGGCCTCCTTGAGTAGCTGCTTGGCCTTCTCCGGGTTGTACTCGTACTTCTGCACGTCCGGGGCGTAGCCGAGCACGGTGTCCGGCATGAACTCGTCGGCGACCTTCGCGCCGCCCGGGCCCTTGGTCTGCACGAGCTGCTGGCGGTTGAGGGCGTAGGCGATCGCCTGGCGCACCCGCAGGTCCTTCAGCTTCGGGTTCTTCTGGTTGATGCCCAGGTAGAGGATGTTGAAGGCCGGCCGGTCGATGACCTGGAAGCCCTCGTCGGCGAGCGCCTTGCGGTCGGCCGGGGCCGGGAAGTCGATGCCCTGGACGGTACCGGCCCGCAGCTCCTGCTTACGGGTGTTCTCGTCCTTGATGATCTTGATGATCAGCTTGTCGACCTTGGCCTTGTCACCCCAGTAGTCCGGGTTCCGGTTGAGGGTGATCTCGCCCTTGGCCTTGTCCCAGCCACCGAAGGTGAACGGGCCGGTGCCGACCGGGTGCTCGTTGGCGAACGCGCTGTAGGCGAACGAGTCACCGCTCTGCGTGACCGTGTCGGCGTCGTACTTCTTGAGCGCCTCGGGGCTCGCGATGGAGAGCGAGGTCAGCGCGAACGCGCCGGGGAAGGCACCCTTGTACTTCTTGAGCGAGAGGACGGCGGTGTTGTCGTCCTTCGCCTCGCACTTGTCGTAGATCGACTCGCCGGCACCCTCGGCCTCGTTCTTCGCGAACCCGCCGAAGACGTCCATGTAGTAGATCATGTTGGCCTGGGCGGCGGCGCCCTTCATGTTGTACCAGCGGTCGAAGTTGTAGCAGACCGCGGCGGCGTTGAAGGGGGTGCCGTCGTGGAACTTGACGCCCTGGCGCAGCTTGAACGTCCAGACCTTACCGGTCGGGTCGTGCTCCCAGCTCTCCGCCAGGCCGCCCGTCAGCTCCGCGGTGCCCGGCTTGTGGGTGACCAGGGTGTCGAACATCTGCCGGATCGGGCGGAACGACTCACCGTCGTCGTTGAAGATCGGGTCGAAGTTCTTCGGGTCACCGGCACCCGCGAAGATGAAGGTGCCGCCGGTCTTGGCCTCACCGCTGTCGCCGTCACGCTCACTCTCCGCGCACCCGGCGGCGCCGACCGCCAGGGCGGTGACGGCCGCGATCGCGACGGCCGTTCTGAGCCTTCTCGCCTGCATCTCTCACCTCTGTCATGCGCCGGACCACGCGGAGTCGTGGCTCGGTCCGTGTGCGGGAGGCTATGACAGGTCACTTGCAAAGCGGAACGCCCGCGCGGCAATCGCTATCAAGCCGACACCTTCTGACACCCGACGGCCCGCCGGAGACCGATGGCGACACATGTAACGGGCTGCTTTGGGCGGTTCGCGAGCAGTGCGGGCAGCGTCCACCACACCCACCACTGTGGTAAGAACCCGGGGCGTCCGGGCCGGTTCAGACGGCCCGGCGGCCCTCGAAGGCGCGGCCGAGAGTGATCTCGTCCGCGTACTCCAGGTCACCGCCGACCGGCAGGCCGCTGGCGAGACGGGTCACGGCGATCCCCATCGGCTTGACCATCAGCGCGAGGTAGGTGGCCGTCGCCTCACCCTCCGTGTTCGGGTCGGTGGCGAGGATCAGCTCGCGCACCGCGCCACCGCCGAGCCGCGTCATCAGCTCCCGGATGCGCAGGTTGTCCGGCCCGATCCCCTCCAGCGGGTTGATCGCGCCGCCGAGCACGTGGTAGCGGCCGCGGAACTCACCGGTCCGCTCGATCGCCACCACGTCCTTCGGCTCCTCGACCACGCAGATCACCTCGTCGGTGCGGCGCGGGTCGCGGCAGATCCGGCACTGCTCGGACTCGGCGACGTTGTAGCAGCTCGTGCAGAACCGCACCAGCTCCTTGACCTTGCGCAGCGCGCCCGCCAGGCGGTTGACGTCGGCCGGGTCGGCGGACAGGACGTGGAAGGCGATCCGCTGGGCGCTCTTCGGGCCGACGCCCGGCAGCCGGCCCAGCTCGTCGATCAGGTCCTGGATGGCGCCTTCGTACATCTGCTGCTCAGAAACCGGGCAGGCCGAGGCCGCCCATGCCGCCGGTGACGGGGCCCATCTTCCGCTCGGTCAGCTCCCGAGCCGCCTCGGCGGCGTTGTGCAGGGCGGCGACGACCAGGTCCTCCAGGGTCTCCACGTCCTCCGGGTCGACCGCCTTCGGGTCGATCTTGATGCTCTTGACCTCGCCGGTGCCGGCGACGGTCACGGTCACCAGCCCACCGCCGGCGGTGCCGGTCAGCTCGGCCTCGGCGAGCTCGGCCTGCGCCTTGGCGAGCTGCTGCTGCATCTTCTGCGCCTGCTTCAGCATCTGCTGCATGTTCGGCTGTCCACCTGGGCGCACGACGGCTCCTTCTCGCACTCGTCTGTCGGGCCGCCGCTCAGCCTATCCGCTGTGCGCCGTCCCGCCCTGCCCGGTGCGCGTGCCGCCCACCGAGTCGGCGATCAGGCAGTTCCGGTGCCCGATCTGCGGGGATCAACGCCTTCCACCCCCACCACCACTGCGTGATCGACCACGCCTCGCTCGGCGACCGCGAGGTCTCAGCGGGCGTCCACCTCGTCGATCTTCTCGGCCCCGAGCGCCTCACGCAGCAGCCGTACCGCCTGCTCCTCGCTCGACTCCCGGGCCGTCTTCTCGTCGATCACGTCGTCCAGCGGCTCGTCGCCCGGGTCGAACCCCTCGTAGACGGGGGCCGCCGCCGGTCGCCCTCCGCCGGGCCGGACCGGCCCGTCGTAGTCGGGGTCGTACGGCGGTTCGCCCGCCCAGTCGCTGTCCGCGGTCGGCCGGGCCGGTGCGGCCGTACGCGCACCGCGCCCCGCAGCGGCGGCACGCGCCGCCGCGATCGCGCTGCTCACGGGTGCACCGGTGCCGCTCCCGGCGGCCGACTGGCGGGGCGTGGCCGGGGCGGCGCCACCGGAGGCACCCGCCGGGGCCGCCGGACGGACCGGAGCCGCGGGGACACCCGCCGGGGCGGCAGCACCAGCCGGAGCGCCGACCGCGCCACCGGCCGCACCGCCGACCGGGCCACCCGGCGCGGCGCCGCCGGCACCACCCGGCCGGGCAGGCTCGGGCCAGTCGCCCGCGTCGCTGTCGTCAGGACCGGGGGCGGCGCCGCCGGGGCGGGCCGGCTCGGGCCAGTCCTCCTCGTCGTCGGCGGGGGCCTCGCCGGCGCCCGTACCCGTGGCACCGGCACCTTCCGCACCGCGAGCGCCCGTCGACGCCGGGCCGGCGGCCGCCGGGCCGGGCGGCGGGGACGCGGGCCGCGCGGGAGCGGCGGACCGGGGCGGACCGGAGAGCGTCACACCACCCCGCTCGCCGGCCACCTCGCAGCGGATCTGCCAGCGCCCGCCCAGTTCCTCGTAGAGCGCGTCGGTGAGCACCGCCGCGTGGTCGGACATCATCCGGGCCAGCACGGCCGACTTCACCGTGAGCACCAGGGTGTCGCCGTCGAGTTCGCGGACCACCGCGTCCCGCATCAGCGCGGCGATCCGCTTGTTGGTCCGGTTGACCTTGCCGACCACGTCCGGCCACACCCGGCGTACGGCCGCCGCGTCCAGCGTGCCGGGCGCCTCGGCGCCGGGCAGGGGCGGAGCGGGGGTGGCCGGGTCGGGCATCACGGCCGAGGGCGGCACCGCGCGGCGGGGCGCCGCCGAGCCGTCGTCGGGACGGGAGGCGGGCCGGCCCGGGCCACCGGCGGGAACGTCCGACGCCGGGGCCGGCGAACGGGTCGCCCCGGCACCGGGTGCGGGCTGGGGTGCGGGTGCGGGTGCGGGGGTGGCGGCAGCCGCCGTGGCGGTCCCGGCCGGTGCCGCGGCGCCAGCCGCCGCCGGGGCGTCAGCCGCCGGGCGTACGGCCGGAGCGTGAGCGACCGGCGCGGGGTCGGCGGCGGCCGACGGCGTGTCGGTGCCGGACAGGGTGAGCCGGCGTTCCATGCGTTCCAGGCGCTGGAGCAGGGCGCCGGCCGAGTCGTCGGCGCCGGGGAGCAGCATCCGGGCGCAGATCAGCTCCAGCAGCAGCCGGGGTGCGGTGGTGCCGCGCATCTCCACGAGGCCGTTGTGCACGATGTCGGCGCAGCGGCTCAGGGTGCCCGGGCCGAGGCGCTGGGCCTGCGCCGTCATCCGCTCGATCTGGTCGGCGGGGCCGTCGATGAGGCCCTTGGCGGCCGCGTCGGGCACCTGCTGGAGCACGATGAGGTCGCGCAGCCGTTCGAGCAGGTCGGAGGCGAACCGGCGCGGGTCGTGCCCGGCCTCGGCCACCCGGTCGACGGTGGCGTAGGCGGCCGCGCCGTCACCGGCGGCGAGCGCGTCGCACATCTCGTCGATCAGCGCCGAGTCGGTGACGCCGAGCAGGGCGGCGGCCCGGGCGTAGGTGACGCCCTCCGGCCCGGCGCCGGCGATGAGCTGGTCGAGAACGGAGAGGCTGTCCCGGGCGCTGCCGCCGCCGGCGCGCACCACCAGCGGGAACACGGCCGGCTCCACGGTGATGCCCTCGGCCTCGCAGAGCTGCTCCAGGTAGGGGCGGAGCACCTTCGGCGGGATGAGTCGGAACGGGTAGTGGTGGGTCCGCGACTTGATCGTGCCGAGGACCTTCTCCGGCTCGGTGGTGGCGAAGATGAACTTGACGTAGTCCGGGGGCTCCTCGACCAGCTTGAGCAGGGCGTTGAAGCCGGCCGACGAGACCATGTGCGCCTCGTCGATGACGTAGATCTTGAAGCGGCTGCGCGCCGGCGCGAAGACCGCCTTCTCCCGCAGCTCACGGGCGTCGTCGACGCCGCCGTGGCTGGCCGCGTCGATCTCGATGACGTCGATGGAGCCGGCACCGTCGTTGGCCAGCGCCCGGCAGGACTCGCACTGCCCGCACGGCTCGGGGGTGGGCCCCTGCTCGCAGTTGAGCGAGCGGGCCAGGATCCGGGCACTGGAGGTCTTGCCGCAGCCGCGGGGGCCGGAGAAGAGGTACGCGTGGTTGAGCCGTCCGCTGCGCAACGCCTGCGTCAGCGGCTCGGTGACGTGCTCCTGGCCGATGACCTCGGCGAACGTACGCGGCCGGTACTTGCGGTAGAGCGCCAGTGCCACCCGTCCCGCCTCCTCTCGACCGAGCCATTCTGCGCCGGTACGCCCCGGGTGACCACCCACCCCGCCGGTTCCGCCGGCACGCTGCGGTGTGACCGACCCGGCTGTCGCCGCGTCGGGGGGACCGGCTTCGCTGGCCTCGCGTCGACCGAGGCGGGCCCGAGACAGAAGGGCCCCCCGTGCACCCGTCAGAGCCCGCTTATCCTTGCTGCCTTCCGGCCCTGGGGAGGTTCACGAGATGCACGCCGCACGGGGGGCTCGTCAAGCGTACCCGACTCCCTGTCGATCTTCCGGGGGTGGTGGGGTGGGCGATCCGGACGGGACCTGTATCCTGTTCCGCGGAGGATTCGCCTAGCGGCCTAGGGCGCACGCTTGGAAAGCGTGTTGGGGTAACCCCCCTCACGAGTTCGAATCTCGTATCCTCCGCTCTCTTGAGCAGGAAAAACGGAAGGGTCGGCCCCCGCGCGGGGCCGGCCCTGATTCGTGTTCCGGGTCGTTCCGCCGCCTCGTCCGTCATCCGTCCTGGCGCGGCCAGGCGGCCATGGCGAGGTCCGCGATGTGTTCCAGCGTCGGCCGGTCGGCGCCGTCGACGGCCTGGGTCGACATGCCCTGGATGACGCTCGCGTAGAAGGCGGCCAGCGCGGCGGTGTCGACCGTCGCGGGCAGGAGGCCGGCGGGTACGTCGGCGGCGATGCGGTCCTGGATCGCCTGCCTGCTGGCCTCCCGCAGGGCACGAAGCTCCGACTTGACGTCCTCGCTGGCCGGGCCGCAGTTCACCGCGGCGGTGATCACCATGCACCCGCGTGGCCGGTCGGGACGGGTGTACTCGGCGGCGAGGTCGCGCAGCAGGCGACCGATCGCCTCACGGGCGGTCCCCGCCCCGGCGAGGGCCCGGGTCATGACCGTGCCGCTGGTGTCCTGGTAGCGCTGGACGGCCTCGCTGAACAGCCGGTGCTTGTCGCCGAACGCGGCGTACAGGCTGGGCGGATTGATGCCGATCGCCTGGGTGAGTTGGGAGACCGACGTCGCCTCGTACCCCTGGCGCCAGAACAGGAGCATCGCGCGCTCCAGCGCCTGCTCCCGGTCGAAGCTGCGGGGACGTCCACCTGTGGCCACGACCCCATTTTATAGGCCTCGCTAAAAAACCTGGTACCGTCTCCGTCTGTAGCGACCACTACAGAACAGGGAGGGTGCTGCCATGCTACCGGTCATGTCTCCGGCCACGTCCTACGCCCGTACGGTCCGTGGCACCGGCCCCGGGCTGCTGCTCGCCCACGGCGCGAGCGGGGGCGTCGCCGCCAACTACGGACCACTCCTGGACACGCTCGCCACCGGCCACACGGTCGTCGGCGTCGACTACCCCGGCTCCGGGGACACCCCGCGTGCCGGGGCGCCGCTCGTCCTGGACGACCTCGCCGACCAGCTGGTCGCCGCCGCCGACGAGCAGGGCCTCGACCGCTTCGCCGTGCTCGGCTACTCGCTGGGCAGCGCGGTGGCGGTCCGCGTCGCCAGCCGGCACCCGGACCGCGTCGCTGCGCTCGTGCTCACCGCGCCGTTCGCCCGGCCGAACACGCGGTTGCGCCTCGCGGCCGAACAGGTACGGGACCTCCAGGCCAGGGGAGAGCTGTTCCTGCTCGCCCGACACACGCTCCCGCTGGCGCTCGGCGCCGACGCGCTGGAGGCCCTCAGCCCCGACGAGGTGCAGGACGTCCTGCGGACGAGCGCCGCCACCGCCCCACCGGGCGGCGGCGACCAGATGGACCTGGTGACCCGCGTCGACGTACGCGACGACCTGTCCCGCATCACCGCCCGTACGCTGGTCATCTCCACCACGGCGGACCTGCTGGTCACCCCGGACCTGCACCGCGACGTCGCGGCGGCCATCCCCGGCGCGGAGTTGGTGGAGATCCCGACCGGACACCTGCCCTTCCTCGAAGACCCCACCGCCTGGGAAGCCGCGATCACCCGGTTCCTCGCGAAGACGTCCTGACGGGCCGCGTCGGTTGGCCATCCGGATCGGCGCGGCGACGAGCACGGCGAACGCGACGACGGCCAGCACGATGCGCGCGCGCCGCCCGCGCCACCAGGGCAGCAGCCGTCCCGGAGGGTCACGTTGGTTCGCGATCCGGGTGAGGTCGCCGCCATGATGGCAGCGTGCGAGAACCTTCCGGCGCGGCGCTGACCCGGGAACCGACCCCGGTCGTACACATGTTCTATCCACAGGCTGTGGATCCCGGAGCGAGGCAATGAGTTACCAGCTCAGCGCCGTGGTCGCCGACGCCGAGCTGCTCCGGGAGCACACCGCCGAGCTCGACCACGCCGTCCTCGGCGCGCTGCGGCAGGACTTCGCGTTGCTGCCGGTCACGCCGCAACTCGTCGAGGAACTGACCGGGGCACTGCCGGACTTCTCGGTGGCGGAACGGTCGCCCGATGAGCCGTTCCGCCTGATACTCTCGCCGTCCCTCGCCGGGACGTTCGCCCGCTGGTCACGGTCCGGGCCGGTGGCGTACGTCGAGGCGGAGTTCGTCGGCGGCCTCGGGTACCAGTCGGCGGCGGTGTGGCTCGGCGGCAGGCTGACGTGGGGGCCGCAGGTCGAGAGCGCCTTCGACCGGCCGCGCGAGGGCTGGCCGATCAACGCGGCCCTCGTCGAGCTGGGCGTCGAACCCGGCCCGTGGATCGACGCCTTCGCCGAGCTGGGACTGCACCTGGAGCGGGACACCGCCGGCTGGTTGGCCCACGGGCGCCGGAGGCTGAGCCCCGACTACTGGGACGAGCTTGCCGAGGAATGGGAAGAGCAGCAATCGGGCGGATAGCAGCAACCTGGACGCCCGCGATCCGTTAGGGACCCGGGGGAGTCCATGAAATTGCGCCAATTCGCGGTGATCGCGGGGCTGCTGACGGCTGCCGTCGTCTCGGGCAGCCCGCCCACCGTCCACACGCCACAGACACCGGTGGCCGCCGGCGAGGTGCTCGACCTCGACGGCCTGCACGACGTCGACTTCGGCGACACGGAGAGCGAGCTGACCCGGCGCGGCATCCTGCGCACCGACGTGGCGGGATGCGGCCCGACACTGGCCGGGCACGAGACCATCAGCCCCGTCTTCATCGACGACCGGTTGGTGCTGCTCTGGCTGGGCGACTCGACCCGCACGCCGCAGGGGGTCACGGTCGGCACCCCGCTCGACGAGCTGCGCACCCGTTACCCCGAGCTGGCTCCGCTCGACGCTCCACAGGGGACGTACCGGTTCGACGGGCTGCTCGCCCGCCACGGCGACCGCGCCTACCTCTTCCTCCACGATGGACGCGAGGTGCGGAAGATCATCGCCGGGTACGCCGACTGGGCCCGGCGGCTCTTCGAAGAGGGCGTCGGCCCCTGCTAGGTGGAGTCGGCCGGCCCGGTGTCGTCAGGGCCGTCGTGCTTGTCGTGCCCGTCGTGCTCGTCGCCGTCGGCGGCGACGGCGTTGCCCCGGCCGCTGTCGTCCTGGCCGGCGTTGCCTCGGCCGCCGTCGCCCTGGCCGGCGTTGCCCCGGCCGCTGTCGCCCTGGCCGGCGCGCAGGGCGCCGAGCGTCAGCAGCGCCGGTCCGGCGAGCGCGACGGCCGCCTCCACCGCCGGGGAGACGTCCAGGCCGGTGTCGACCGCGACCCCGTACGTGAGGTAGGCGCTGCGGCTGGCCTCGGCGAACCACCACCAGGACGACCACGTACCGACGAGGTGGCCGAGGTCGACGGCAGCCACCCCCGCGACCAGCAGCGCCCCGAGCGGCAGGAGGCCGAACCGGTCGGACCGTGCGCCGGACAGCGCGAGCACCACCGCCGCGACCAGGACGGCCAGGAGCGCCGACCAGGCGACCCCGAGCGCGCCGGTCAGCGGTGCGTCACGAAGGTCACCCCAGGCCTCGGCGAGGGCGGCGACGAGCACCAGTACGGCGAGGATCCGGGCCAGCAGCGCCCGTCTCGTCCGCCTCCGGGGCGGCAGAGCGGCCACCGCGTACGCGAGGGCGAGCAGGCCCACCAACTCCCCCGTCTGGACGGCACGGTTCCGGTCGATTCCCTCCTGCCACTCGTCGAGCAGGGCCGACGGGTGCGGCGACGGCGCCGGGCTGCCGTCGAGGGGCGAGTAGGACGGGACGAGCAGTTGGGAGGTGGCGGACGGTTCGGGGAGCCACCGCAGTTCCATGACCATCACCAGGGCGAGCAACCCGAGACCGGCGGCCAGGGCCACCCGTACGCGCCCCGCCGTCGTGTTCGGGAGCAGCGCGAGGACGGCCAGCGCGGCCAGGGCGACCGCGCCGGACTGCAACGCCATCCGCGACTCGTCGAACAGCGTCGCGAGCGCCGAGAGGGCACCCGCCAGGACGGACGCCAGCAGCAGTACTCGACGAGGGCGCACGGTCCGCGATCCTGCCACGGCGGCGGTTGCCACGGGGGACGCCCGGGATCATCGGCTGCCACCGGCCGGTGGGCGGCGGTGAGCCCGTAGCGGGGGGGGTCTGGGCGCACATGGCGTCCGCAACTGTTTCCGCAGCTCACAGCCACCTCTGCGGAGATGCGGAGATGCGGAGATGGTTCAGCCCCTCTCGCAACGAGCCGACCGCCGCAGCCGACGCCAGCGAGGCGGCGCGGCAGTGTGCCGGCCGGGCTGCAAGGCTGGACAATGGCGTGATCGTGGCCAAACGGAAACCGTCGTACGTCTGTACGAGACTTAGAGTCAAGGGCCAACCGAAGGGAGGAGCGGCAATGAGCCCCGTGTCGCTGCCGCCTGTAGATAGCACTCCTAGGATCACTGACATGCCGGAAGACCGCCAGGCCCAGGTAGCAGCCCTTGTCGCGCTGCTGCGTCAGCCTGGTGCTCGCTGGACCGAGATAGCCGCAGAGGTGCTTGCCGAAGGCAGTGCGCTTGCTGTCCTGTATCGCCACCTTGGTGCAGGGGAGACCCTGTTTGCTGAAGACCCGGCGCGAGATGCGTTGAACGGTGCGCGCACCGAGCTGCAGGCGTGGGCGGCGGACGGAATCGGCGTGCATTCGCTGTTCGATGACACCTATCCCGCTCGCCTGCGCGATATTCATCAGATGCCCCCGATCGTGTTCACGCGGGGAACGCTTGCGGAGGATCGCCGGGCAGTGGCAGTGGTCGGGACCCGCCGGCCCAGCGACCAGGGCGTCGGCATCGCCGAGACTTGCGCAACCGCCCTAGCCGAGTCAGGCATCACCGTTGTCTCGGGTCTTGCTGCCGGCATCGACACAGCAGCTCACACCGCAGCCCTCCGCGCGGGTGGCCGTACCGTCGCGGTCATCGGTACGGGGGTCAACAGGTACTACCCAGCAACCAACAGGGCTCTACAGGATCAGATCGTCAAAGACGGCTTGGTGCTCAGTCAGTTCTGGCCAGACGCGCCACCCGGCAAGCACACTTTCCCCATGCGGAACGCAGTCATGAGCGGCTATGCCGCCGCGACGGTCGTTGTTGAGGCGGCATACCGTAGCGGGGCACGCATGCAGGCTCGCCTTGCGCTACAGCACGGCCGGCCCGTGGTCCTGGCTGACTCGCTCCTTCAGCACGACTGGGCACGCGAGTACGCCACCCGACCGGGCGTGTACGTCGTATCCACAGCCAATGAACTGGTAGCTACGGTCGACCTCATCGTGCGCCAGATACCCGACTCGCTCCAGGCACTTGAAGGTCTGCCGCGCCTTGTCGACCTTTAGACAATGGGCGACCGCCCAGCATGACGAGATGCAGGTGGTTGAGCGACAGCGCAACTACCTACGCAACCCACTACCGCCGGGAGATGGCATCTGCGCCGTCTGCCGCAGCACCGCGGGCAGTGGTTTCGAACTCTGCTACCAGTGCAGCCAGCACCGCTCGGCATCCGGCGGCATGCAGGCGGACATCGTTGCCCCGATCGCCTACTCAATCGCACGCGCACAGCACGATCACAACCTGATCATCTACAAGTCGGCGCAACCGTCGGCCGTTGCGATGGGAAACCTCTCGTCGCTCACGGTCCTCTACCTCGCGTATCACTGGGATTGCTTCGCCGCCGCGCTCGGCGGCGCGTTCACACACGTCGTTACGGTTCCCTCCACGCGCGGCCGGCAGGGCGAGCATCCGCTAGAGACCATCGTCGCCAGACGTATGCCTCTGCCCGTGCTACGCCCAGTCCCGAACTCTGCCTACGGCGCCGATGACCGGAACTTCTACCGCGACCGCTTCTACCTGCCGCCGGGCAGCGCGACCGGCGGCAGAGTGCTCCTGCTCGATGACACATGGACAACCGGGGGTCGAGTTCAGTCCCTGGCATTCGCCCTCAAGGCAGCCGGCGCAGTAGCAGTCGCAGCGGTAGTCATCGGCCGAAGGGTCAACCCGGACTACGGTCCGTCGAAGCCGCTCGTTGATCGGCTACGGGCAGCCCCCTGGTTCGACATCACCCGCTGTACGCCCGTCGACAGGCCGCACTAGTCGCTAGTACAAGGCGCATACCTGGGATCGGTCGCCTGGACAGGCAAGGATCCCGCCTCCCGCCCGTTCGGCTTAGCGCCGAACGGGCGTCGTGCATCCCTGCCCGGAACGAGCTGTTCAACGCAGCCGCTGAACGCCACACAGACGCTCCGACGCAACCGGTCACACCAACCCGCCGGAGATCTTGGCTCTACGGCGCTCTCAGCGGGGCCGCCCTGCGCACCACTACCACAACTCCTCACCAACCCTCCACCGAACCCACCCAACGACGGAAAGGCCGCCAGCATGCGAATCAGGCTGCACGGCACCCCCGCCGGAACCGCCGCCACCCTCGCCGCACGCGCCCGCGTACTCACCATCCAGCACGTCAGCCGGCCGTACCCCGACCGGCCCCCGTCCACCTGGCACCGCATCTACATCGACGCCACCCGGAGGGAGGACGCCTGCAAATGAACTCCGGCGACCGAATCGTCTTGACCGTCGAAGAAGCGGCGCAGCGTCTCGGAATCGGCCGAACCACAATGTACGGCCTCGTAAAGAACGGCGAGGTTCGCACCGTGACCATTGGCAGACTCCGCCGCGTGCCATTGGCCTGCCTGAACGAGTACGTAGACAACTTGCTTGACAACTCGCATTCACTCGACCAGGCCGCCTGAAACCGGAGGACAGATTGGGACGCAAACCCGCTGGCGCGTCCAGCATTTACAAGGGCAGCGATGGCTACTGGCACGGACGAGTCACCGTTGGCGTGAAGAACAACGGCCGACCCGACCGGCGTCACGTTCAGGCCATGACCGAGGCAGAGGTGATCCGCAAGGTTCGCGCACTGGAACGGGAGCGGGACAGCGGCACGGTTCGCAAGGTCGGTCAGCGTTGGACCGTCGAGAAGTGGCTCACGCATTGGGTCGAGAACATCGCCGCTCAGTCCGTCCGTGAGAACACGCTCGCCGGATATCGGGTGGCCGCGCGAAAGCACTTGATCCCCGGCGTGGGTGGCCACCGAATCGACCGATTGGAGCCGGAGCGCCTTGAGACGCTGTATCGGCAGATGATGCGGAGCGGAAGTGCCCCGGCCACCGCGCATCAGGCACACCGGACGATTCGTGCCGCACTCAACGAAGCAATGCGTCGGGGTCACCTCGCCCGAAATCCGGCCGCGCTGGCCAAAGCGCCGCGCCTACCCCATGAGGAAGTCGAGCCATACTCCGTCAGCGAGATTCAACGGCTACCGGCCGTCGCCAGCGAACGGCGGAATCACGCCCGATGGGCAATCGCGCTTGCCCTCGGACTACGGCAGAGCGAAGCGCTCGGCCTCAAATGGCCGGACGTAGATTTGGACGCCGGAGTTTTAACCGTGCGGCGCGGTCGGCAACGCCCGAAATGGCGGCACGGGTGCGAGGGAAAGTGCGGGCGGAAGTTCGGCGGCCACTGCCCCAAACGGGTGCCGCTACGCGCCGAAACCACCGAGACGAAGTCGCGTGCGGGTCGCCGGAGCATCGGTCTGCCGGATGAGCTGGTGACGCTGCTCCGGCAGCACCGGAAGGAGCAAGACCAGGAGCGCGACCGGGCGGCCCAGCTCTGGCAGGAGGGCGGTTGGCTGTTCGCCACGCCGACCGGTGAGCCGGTCAACCCGCGAACCGACTACGACGAATGGAAGCGCCTACTCAAGCTGGCCGGGCTGCGAGATGGACGCCTACACGACGCGAGACACCGCAGCAACGGTGCTGCTCTTGCTCGGCGTACCGGAGCGGGCCGTGATGGGCATCATGGGTTGGTCGAGCTCTTCCATGGCCGCCCGATACCAGCACATCACGGCGCAGATCCGCCGAGACATCGCAAAGCGGGTGGGCGGACTCCTATGGTCAACCCCAAGCGGGCCGAATAACGACGGCGCAAGCTAGAGCATCTTGGCGGCGGAACGGCGTGCTGCGGCCCCAATCGGCCCGGCCGGGCGCTTCGTCGGCCGGGCCGAGTCATGCATTGGCAACATTCGCCGGTTTTATGCCAGACACTCCCGGGAAGCGCGATATGTGATCCACTTTGATCGATGTAGCCGTCCGTAATACCCACAGGTCGAATGGAGTAGACACAGGTTTCCCACACCGCTGTCCACGGACTCTCACAGTTGGTTACATCGCGAGTGGCCGATGCATTCCGCCACCTGACCAGGCAGTTTATTCAATAGAACGCATGTGCGAACGAGAGGGGGTGCGGAGTTATCCACAGGCCAACGCCACTAGATGTGGGCAACATGGCGGTCTCACACCACAACATCTAGCGCCTGGAGCGTCTCGGCCTCCTTGATCCCCATGCCGCCGACAAGTACTTTGATCCGAGCAACACAGCACGAAGACCCGGCAGGGTGCCGGTTCTCCGGGCCGCCCCACCGGGTCGTCGTTTCTACCTGGCAGTAGACCGGCGAGGCTATCACCGCCTGGTGTCTTTCGCGAGACCTCAGGGGAGTGAAATTCTCCGCAGGGGCGCGTCTGGCGTGCTCAACCAGAAGGAGAAAAGTGGCGAACAAGGCCACGAAGCCGGCTTCGGGAGCGGGTAAGCCCGCCGCTCGCCCGGCCGCCAAGCCCGCCGCTCGCCCGGCCGCCAAGCCGGTCGTTGTGAACCCGGGCACCCCCGCTCCGAAGAGCGGTCAGTACCTGCCCGTCAAGGGCGGTCCCGAGGTGACCGTCCCGAAGGGCCACCGGATCCCGCCGACTCCCAAGGGCGGCCCGTCGAAGTTGGTCGACCCGACCAAGAACAAGTCCGGCAAGTGATCCCCCTGGCCTAGCTTCGGCTTGGCCACCGATGCCCGTCCAGTCGTCTGGGCGGGCATCGGGCTTCCTGCCCAGGCGGGGTATATCGCCGCGGCCCGCCTGCGGCTTATTGAGACGACGAATGAGACTAGCGATCTTGAGATAGCGGAACGCCCGGTCGATCCGTGTGGATCGGCCGGGCGTTCTCGCTGTTCACGAGCGGTGGCGGCGGGATTTGAACCCGCGGAGGGCGTGAACCCTCACACGCTTTCGAGGCGTGCTCCTTAGGCCACTCGGACACACCACCGCCGAGTAGGGTACAGGACCGCAGGTTGCGATGCCGAACCGGTACCGCCCGGCTGCGCCTGGCAGGATCCTTGCCATGAGTACGCACATCGGCGCGAAGCCGGGAGAGATCGCCGAGCGGGTCCTGATGCCGGGCGACCCGCTGCGGGCCAAGTGGATCGCGGAGACCTACCTCGAGGGCGCGGAGTGCTACTCGACCGTCCGCGGCATGCTGGGCTTCACCGGCCGCTGGAAGGGTGTCGACGTCTCCGTCCAGGGCTCGGGCATGGGCATGCCGTCGGCGTCGATCTACGCCCACGAGCTGATCAACGAGTACGGCGTGAAGACCCTGATCCGGGTCGGCTCCTGCGGCGCCCTGCGGGAGGACCTGAAGCTGCGCGACGTGATCGCGGCGATCGGCTCGTCCACCGACTCGAACATGAACCGGATGCGGTTCGACGGGCTGATCGACTACGCCCCGGTGGCCGACTTCGGGCTGCTGCGTACGGCCGTGGAGGTGGCCGAGCGGCAGGGCGTCACCATGCACGTGGGGCCGATCCTGGCCGCCGACGCCTTCTACACCGACCGGCCGGACCTCTACGACACCCTCGCCGACTACGGGGTGCTGGCCGTCGAAATGGAGTCCGCGGCGCTGTACACGATCGCGGCCCGGTTCAAGGCGCGGGCCCTCACGGTGCTGACCGTGAGCGACCACATCAAGACGGGCGAGAAGACCACCGCCGCCGAGCGTGAGCAGACGTTCAGCCAGATGGTGGAGATCGCGCTGGACACGATCATCGCCTGACCCGCCACCTGCCTCCGGCAGCACAGCCGGCGCACAGCCACCTGCCCTTCCGCCGCCCCGCCGTCCACCCGGACGGCGGGGCGGCGGCGTTGGCGGGTGACGACGGTCACGGCACAAAACAATACGACCGGTCGTGCTGATTGAGTACGGTGTCGGCATGACGGTCGACGGACGCCTCGCGAGGGGCGAGCGCACCCGCGCCGCGACACTGGACGCGGCCGTGGTCCTCGCCACCGAGGCCGGCCTGCACGGGCTCAGCCTCGCCCAGCTCGCCGACGCGCTCGGGGTGAGCAAGTCGGGGCTCTTCGCACACTGGCGGTCGAAGGAAGCGCTCCAGCTCGCGGCGATCGACCGGGCCGTGGAGCAGTGGCAGGAGCGGATCGTCGCGCCGGCGCTACGCGCCCCGCGGGGCGTACGCCGGATCCGGGCACTTCACGAGGCCCGGATCGACTTCTACGCCGCCCGCGTGCTGCCCGGCGGCTGCTTCTTCGCCAACACCCAGTTCGAGTACAACGCCCGGCCCGGCCCGGTCCGCGACCGGCTCGCCGAGGCGTTCCGCCGCTGGACGGCGTTCCTCGAGGAGCTGGTGCGGCAGGCCGTGGACGCCGGCGAGCTCGCCGCCGACGTCGACGTGCCGCAACTGGCGTACGAGATCGACGCGCTCGGGATGAGCGCCGCCATGCACTCCCGGCTGCTGGAGCCGGAGGCCGCGTACCGGCACGCCCGCCAGGGTCTGCTGGACCGCCTCCGGGCGCTGTGCACCGACCCGACCCTGCTACCGGAAGGCCGACCATGAGTGCCACCCTCACCGACCAGCCCGCCGTGGCGTACGGGCACGTCGAGCACGTCACCGTGCACTTCGACGACCTCGACGCCATGGGCATCATGCACAACGCCCGGTACGCGGTGCTGCTGGAACGGGGGCTCACCCCGTACTGGTCGCAGCGTGGGCTCGCCTACCGGGGCAGCTCCACCCCGCCCGACCTGTTCCACGCCGTGCGGGAGTTCGCGATCACCTACCGCGCGCCGATCACCAGCACCGGCCCCGTGGCGCTGCACTTCTGGCTCAACCACTTCGGCACGAGCAGCGCCGAGTACGGCTTCCAGTTCCGCTCGGTGGACGGCCACACGCTGCACGCCGAGGGCCACCGCTCGATCGTGCGGCTGGACCCGGCGACGCTGCGGCCGGCGCCCTGGACGGACGCCGCCCGGGCCGTGGCCGCCACCCTGCTCCGGCCCGCGACCACCGCCGCCTGACGCACCGCGCGGCGCGTCCGCCTGACGCACCGCCGGGTCGGGTGCGTCCGCCGCCTCCGCGACGACGAACGCACCCGACCCGCTCACGACGCCCGGCCCCGGTCAGGCGAGCGCCTCGGTCGGGGCGAGGCGGGCGGCCCGGACGGCCGGGTAGAGGCCCGCGAGGCCACCGATGAGCAGGGTGGCTCCGACGCCACCGGCCATCGCCCACACCGGCACCGCGGTCGGCCACTGCCGCCAGAACGCGTACCCCGCGGTGACCAGGATGCCGAGCAGCACCCCGCCCGCACCGCCGAGCGCGGAGAGCAGCAGCGACTCGGCGAGGAACTGGACGCGGACCTGTCCCCTGGTGGCGCCCAGCGACCGGCGCAACCCGATCTCCGCCCGCCGTTCCAGCACCGAGATGACCATGGTGTTGGCCACGCCCACGCCGCCGACGAGCAGCGCCACCGCGCCGAGCCCCAGCAGCAGCCCGGTGAACGCCTCGTCGGTGGCGGCCGCGGCGGCGAGCGCGTCCGACGGCCGCGACACCTGCACCTCGTTCGGCGCCTCCGGGTTCGCGGTCGCGCCGAGCACCGCGCGCACCGCCTCCACCGACTCCTCCCGCGATCGCGTGTAGACGGTCGTGGGGTGCCCGTCGAACTCCAGGTACGCCTCGGCGGCCGGCCAGCCGACGAGCACCGAACTGTCCAGCTCCGGTGCGAGCGGGGCCGGAGCCAGGATGCCCACCACGGTGAACCAGCGACCGCCCACGTACACCTGCACCTCGGGCCCGGCCGCACCGAGCCCGAGCCGCCGGGCGGCGGCGTCGCCGAGCACCACGGCCGGATACCGCTCGGTGGCCGCGTTCAGCCAGGTGCCGCTGCGTACGGTCGCACCGACCGTGTCGAGCAGGCCGAGCTGGGCGGCCCGCGTGGCGATCCCGCCGGTCTCGCCCGACGGGATGCGGTCGGTGCGGTAGACCGGGGCGTCCGGCACCTGCCCCGTGGCGGAGGCGTCCGTCACCGGCCCGATCCGGCCGATCATCGCGACCGACTCGACCGGCAGCTTCGCCTGCTCGCCGAAGAGGGTGTTGCCCGGCGCGACGGTGAGCAGGTTGGTGCCGAGCCGGTCCAGCGTGCGGTCGAGATCGGCCCGGGACGACGACGAGATGCCGACGACGGCGACCATCGCCGCGATGCCGATCGCGATGCCCAGCGCCGAGAGGAACGCGCGCAGCGGCCGGGTGCGCAGGCCCACGCCGCCGACCCGGAACACGTCGCCCGGAGCGAGCCGGGCCGGTGTCAGGCGCGGTCGGGTGTCCGCCGGCACGAGCCGCAGCGGGGTCTGCACGGCCATCAGCGCACCCCCTCGGCGAGCGGCGCCGCCGTGTCGGCGAGCACCCGGCCGTCACGCATCCGCACCTGTCGGGGAAGCCCGTCGGCGATCTCCCGATCGTGGGTGATCACCACGACGGTGGTCCCCGCCGCGTGCAGGTCGCGCAGCAGCGCGAGCACCCCGGCGCCGGCCACCGAGTCGAGGTTCCCGGTCGGCTCGTCGGCGAGGAGCACCGCCGGCTCACCGACGACCGCCCGGGCCACCGCCACCCGCTGCCGCTCCCCGCCGGAGAGTTCGTGCGGCCGGTGCGTCAGCCGGTGGCCGAGGCCCACCCGGTCCAGCGCGGCCTCCGCCCGCCGCCGTCGCTCCCGCCGGGGTACGCCGGCGTACAGCAGGCCGTCGGCCACGTTGTCCAGCACGGGCGTGCCGGAGGCCAGGTGGAACTGCTGGAAGACGAAGCCGATCCGGCGGGCCCGCAGCGCGGAGAGCTGCCGGTCCGGCAGGGCCGCCACGTCGTAGCCGTCGATCACCACCCGGCCCGTCGACGGGCGGTCCAGGGTGCCGATCAGGTTCAACATCGTCGACTTGCCCGACCCGGACGGTCCCACGATCGCCACCAGTTCGCCGTGGCGGATCCGCAGCGACACCTCGCGCAGCGCCGTCACCCCGCCGGGGTACGTCCGGCTCACCCGGTCGAGCACCACGGCGTCACCGGTCATGCCGGCATCCCCACCGTCATGCCCTCGGCGATGTCGGGGCCGCTCACCTCGACCCGGCCGGCGGCGAAGAGCCCGGTGGTCACGGCCACGATCCGGCTCCGGCCCCCGTCGACCACCTCCACGCCGTAGCCGCCCTCGGCGAGCGCGAGCAGCGCGGCCACCGGCACGGTGAGCACGTCCGGCCGCTCGGCGGCGGTGAAGGTGACCTCGACGCTCGCCTGGTCGTATCCGGCGAGCTTCGCTGGGTCGGCCACCGAGACGGTGACCTCGATCTTCGTCTCCGCCTCGCTGGACTGGCCGCCCGCGCCGCCCGAGCCCGGGTCGATCACGGTCTGCACCGATTCGATCTTGCCGGGCACCGAGCCCCCGTCGGGCAGGCCGACGCTGACCGCGCCGCCCTTCTTCGCCAGCCGCTGGTCGTCCACGTCCAGGTCCACGGTGACGAGCCGGCTGGTGCCGGTGTACGTGAGCACCGCCTGGCCGGGCTGCGCCGCGTCCCCGGTGGCGGCCTGCTGGCTCTCCACGCGTACGGCGCCGTCGGCGTAGACGACCCGGCCCGGCTCGACGCGGCCGGTCTCGGGCAGCCCGAGGTCCTCCTGCCACTCGCGGACCGCGTCGGCGGTGCTGTCGGTGTACTCGTCGTCGACGATGAAGCCGGTCCGCCCGAGCGCCCGCAGGTTCCGCTCGAACTGCTTGACGTCGGCCCCCTCCACCCCGGGTTCGAGCACCCGGTACGCGGGCAGCGCCCCGTAGAGGAGCACCACCGGTTCGTCGTCCACCGCGTACAGCCGGCCGCCCCGCTTGACGACCGTGCCGGTGTCGGGCAGGGCGGTGATCGTGCCGGTGAGGCGGGCGGAGGCGGTACGCGGGCTGCCGTACCCGAGTGTCCCGTCCACCTCCTGCGCGTCGGTCAACGTCTGGCGGGTGACGGTGGCGGTGGCCGGCGGGGTGGTGCCGGCGGCGGCCGTACCCCGGTCGGTGCCACCGAAGCCCACCGCGGCCGCGACGCCGGCGGCGGCCGCCAGCACGACCGCGGCGGCCAGCGCGACGGCGCGCAGCCGCGGGCGACGAACCCTCACCGCGTCGCCTCCGCGATCTTCGGCGCGTACTGCCGGCACTTCTCCATGGCGGCCTTCACCTTCGGGTCCTTGAGGTCGACCACGTCGAGCCGGAGCTGCAGCCCGCCGTCCGGCGACGGGTCGGGGAACTCGGGCACGCCGTTCTCCCGCATGCAGGTGGCGAGCTTGCGCAGCCGCTCCACCTGCTCCGGGTCGAGCTTGCGCTTCTCGCCGCCGTTGGGCAGGTACTGGCGGCACGCCTCCATGGCCGCCTGCACCTTCTTCGGGTCGGTGTTCCCGTCGAACCGGAACAGCCGCTGCCCGCCCGGCTCCGGGTCCGGCACCTCGACGCCGTGCTCCCGCATGCACCCGGTGAACTTCAACTGCCGTTCCTCGTCGCTGAGCTGGGCCGCCGGGCTGGCGGACGCGGCCTGCGCCCCACCGCCCCCGGCCGTCGCCACCGCCGGCTCCTCGTCCTGGCCGTTCCCGCAGGCGGGAAGGGTCAGGGCGAGCAGCAGCGGCAGTGCGAACAGTCCTCGTCGCATGACGCTTCCTCTCCCGGCCCGGCCGTGTGCCGGGCGCTCCGATCGGCCACGACGCACCGCCGGGCCTCCCGCCCAGTCGACGGCAAGGGGCGTATCCGGGGCGTAACGGCGGGCGTTTACGGCGGCGTTATCCGGCGGGCGGCACCATGGACGGGTGAGGGTCCTGGTGGTGGAGGACGAGAGCCTGCTCGCCGAGAGCATCGCCGAGTGGCTGCGCCGCGAGGCGTTCGCGGTGGACGTCGCGTACGACGGCGGCGCCGCGCTGGAACGGCTCGGTGTGAACGAGTACGACGTGGTCGTCCTCGACCGTGACCTGCCCGGGGTGCACGGGGACGACGTGTGCCGGGCGATCGTCGACGGCGGCGGGGAGACCCGGGTGCTGATGCTGACGGCCGCGGCGGCCGTACGCGAGCGGGTGGCCGGCCTCGCGATCGGCGCCGACGACTACCTGACCAAGCCGTTCGCCCTGGTCGAGCTCTCCGCCCGGGTGCACGCGCTGAGCCGGCGAGCCCGCCGGGCCGCGCCGCCGACCCTGACCCGCGCCGGCATCGTGCTCGACCCGGCCCGCCGCGAGGTGCACCGCGACGGCCGGTACGTGCCGCTGTCCCGCAAGGAGTTCGCCGTGCTGGTCGAGCTGATGCGCGCCGACGGCGCCGTGGTCTCGACCGAGGAACTGCTGGAACGTGCCTGGGACGAGCACATCGACCCGTTCACCAACGCGGTCCGGGTCACCGTCATGAAGCTTCGCCGCAAGCTGGGCGAGCCGCAGGTGGTCGAGACCCTGGCCGGCGTGGGATACCGGATACCGTGAAGCGACTCTCCCTGCGGGCACGGCTCACCCTGATCTACGGCGGCCTCTTCCTCGGGGCCGGCCTGGTCCTCCTCGCGGTCACCTACGTGCTCGTCGACCAGCGCACGGTGCAGCCGTTCGGGCTGGCGCTGCGCGACGTCAAACCCGTGGTGCAGGACATGAACGGGAGGCTCACCGGCGACCAGGCCGAACAGCTGCGCCTCATCGTCAACAAGGCGCAGGACGACGCGCGGGACCAGACGCTGGACTCGCTGCTCACCCAGGGCGGGATCGCGCTGGGCCTGGTCTCGGTCGTGGCCATCGCGTTCGGCTGGCTGGTCGCCGGCCGGGCGCTGCAACCGCTGCACCAGATCACCGGGACCGCCCGGAGGATCGCCGGTGCCGACGTGGCCGGGCGGGGCCTGCACGAACGCATCTCCCTCTCCGGCCCCGGCGACGAGATCCGCGAGCTGGCCGACACCTTCGACGAGATGCTGGAACGGCTGGACCGGTCGTTCGACGGGCAGCGGCGGTTCGTCGCGAACGCCTCGCACGAGCTGCGCACCCCGCTCGCGCTGAACCGGTCGCTCATCGAGCTGGCGGTCACCCGGCCGGGCGCCTCCGAGGACGTACGCCGGCTGGGCGAGTCGCTGCTCGCCGTGAACGAGCGGCACGAGCGGTTGATCGACGGGCTGCTGACCCTGGCCGACTCGGAGAACGAACTCACCGCCCGGTCCCGGGTGGACCTCGCCGACGTGGCCGACCACGTGCTCGACCAGGCCGCCGGGAAGGGCGACGGACCGGTCGTGACCCGGGAGCTGGCGCCGGCGCCGGTGGTGGGCGACCCGGTCCTGCTGGAACGGCTCACCACCAACCTCGTGGAGAACGCGGTGCGGCACAACGTGCCCACCGGAGGCTGGGTCCACGTCGGCACCGGCTCGTGGGACGGCCACGCGACGCTCACGGTGAGCAACACCGGCCCGGTGGTGCCGGGCTACGACGTGGAGGCGATCTTCGAGCCGTTCCGCCGGCTCGCCGGTGACCGGGTCGGCGGGGGCCGCGGGTTCGGCCTGGGCCTGTCCATCGTCCGGGCCGTGGCCCGGGCGCACGGCGGCACGGTGACGGCTCAGCCGCGCGACGGCGGCGGGCTGGTGGTCACCGTACGGTTGCCCGTGGCGCCGGCCGCACCGCAGCTCTCCGCCGTGCCGGACAGCCGGCGGGCGGAGCCGGACCGGAGTCTCCGGTAGCCCGCGCTCCCGGGCAGGGGTCGCCGGCGAGGGGTCGCGGGCGCGCGGCTCAGCGGAAGAACGCGCGCAGCAGCGCGGCGCTCTCGTTCTCCAGCACTCCCGCGTAGACCTCGGGCCGGTGGTTGAGCCGGCGGTCCCGCAGCACGTCCCACAGCGACCCGACGGCGCCGGTCTTCGGCTCCCAGGCCCCGAAGACCACCGTCGAGATCCGGGCCAGCGCCAGGGCGCCCGCGCACATCGTGCAGGGCTCCAGGGTCACGACGAGTGTGCAGCCGTCGAGCCGCCACCGCCCCAGCCGTTGCGCGGCCCGGCGCAGCGCCAGCACCTCGGCGTGGGCGGTCGGGTCACCGGTCAGCTCGCGCTCGTTGCGGCCGATCGCCAGTTCGGTTCCGTCCGGGCCGTAGACGACGGCGCCCACCGGGACGTCCTCGACGGCCGTGGTCTCGGCACCGCCCTCCGCCGGACCCGGCACGCCCGAGGCCGATCCGCCCGGCGAGGCGGAACCGGCCGCCGAGCCGAAGCCCGGCCCGGCGCCGTCGCCGGCCGGGGTCGCCGGCCCGGTCACCGCGACCTCCAGCGCCCGCCGCATCCACAGCTCGTGCCGCTGCCGGCGGCCCAGGTCACCCGGGTCGGCCAACCCCTCGTCGGCGCCCGGGCCGACCCGCCCGATCCGGCCCGGCGTCGGCTGGCCCGGTCGTACGGTCTCCAGCGCCGGATCCGTGGCGTCGGCCGGCTCGCCGCCGCGTGGCAGCAGCGGATCGCCGCCGGGCGGATCAGACCTCACGCAGTTCCTCGACCTGGTCGGCGCAGCCCAGCACCTGGCAGATCTCGGCGGTCACGTCGGCGGGCAGCATGCCCTCCTCGGCGCAGAGGGAGAGCAGCTTCTGCGCGGGGATGCCCAGGTCGGCCAGGATGTCGGCGTCCCCGACCGGGTCGGCCTCGGGGTCGACGGCCGGCTGCTCGGTCTCCTCGTCGCCGCCGCCCGCGGCGCGCGGCTCGTCGGTGTCCTCCAGGCCGGTCACCGACGCCTTCAGGTCACCGACCAGCAGCGCGCCCAGCTGGGACTCCTCCGCGTACGCCGAGTCGGAGCCGAAGACGCGCAGATCCTCGCCCTCGTCGAGGCGGAGGATCACCAGGTAGGTGTCGTCGGCCTCGACGAAGAGCAGCGACAGGTCGGCGTCCTGGTCGACGTCGCGCAGCCGGTCCGCGACCTCGTCGATGTCGGCGGCCCCCCGCAGGCTCACCTCGGCGGCCGTCCAGCCGCCGTCATCGCGCACCACGGCCGCAGCGAAGTACGACACGTTCCCCCCAATTGCCCTCGGCACAGCACGCCGACTCGTTACGCGTGCACGTTAGCCGGTCGGGTCGGCGGGCGACCGGTCAACGCCCCGAAGCGCCGGTCATTCGTGACAAAGTCTCCGCCGGTTCAGCCGGCGAGCTGTCGTCGCGTGGCGATGATCTGTCGCAGTCGCTCGGTGCGCAGCCGCTGCGGGCGCTCCCGCCGGCGTACCGCCCGGGCCCCGGCCAACTCGGCGAGGAGTTGCAGGCGGCGGCGGCTACGGTCGGGGTCGAGCCGCGGAGTGGTCCAGGCCATAGCTGCGAGAGTGCGTCAGCCGTGGGGCCCTCGTCAAGCCGGGCTTCGCAGCGCAGCCGAGCGGCGACGGGCCGCAGTCACCGACACCGCGCGGTGACCGATCTGACGGGTTCACCGGGCTCCCGCCGGTGACCAGAGTGCGCCCGCACCGACCTCGCGCGGGCACCGGCCTCGCGGCCTCACCACAGCGGCCAGTCCCCACTGGTCGCCCAGCGCACCGCCACGACGGCGGCCGCGATGCTCCACCCGCCGGCGGTCACGATCGCGATCCCGACGCCCACCCCCCGGTCGCCGTGCCGCACGAGCACCGCGGCGACGAGCCAGGCCAGCAGGCCCGCCACGAGGGTCCACCAGGCGTAGCCGGCGACGTCGGTGCCGAGCAGCCCGAACAGCAGCAACCACACGAACGCGGACCCGCCTCCCGCCGCCACGCCGGCGCCGGTGACCGGGTGCGGTTCGCGGTAGGTGGGCCGGCTCGGCGGGCCGGCGGGGAAGAGGCCCGAGGGGGTACGCGACACGGGCCGGTGCGCGGCGCCCGGGTCGTACGGGTAGGGAGGCTGGCCGGTCGTCACCCGTCGCCTCCCCTCAGCCGGACCACTCGTACCACCGTACCGACTCTGCCAGGATGACCGGATGCCCTCGCCGACGACCAGACGCCGCGCGTACCCGGTCCTGCTGCTCGCCGCCACGCTGGCCGCGGGGTGCGCGACCACGCGGCCCGGGGCGCCGCCCGGCGGCGTGGCGCCGACCCCGCCGAGCGCACCGGTCACCGCGGACCAGGCGCCGGGCTCCGCCGCGCCGACCGGCTCCGCCTCGCCGACGGCGGCACCGGCCACGAGCGCGAGCGGCGGCACGGCACGGCACGTCTTCCCGGTGCGGGCCGACAAGGTCGCCTACCACCGGACGCACTCCGGATACCCGGCGACCGACATCTTCGCCGACTGCGGCGAGCCGGTCGTCGCGGTGACCGACGGCACCGTCCTGGAGGTGAGCCGCGTCGACCGGTTCGACAAGCGGGGGCCGCTCGGCCCGGACAACGGGGGCCTGTCGGTGGCGCTGCTCGGCGACGACGGCGTCCGCTACTACGGCTCGCACCTCAGCCGGATCGCGGGCGGCGTGGACCCCGGCGTGCGCGTCCGGGCGGGACAGCAGCTCGGCGAGGTGGGGCGTACGGGCAACGCCAACAACGTCTGCCACCTGCACTTCGGCATCTCGCCACCGTGCGCGGGCCAGGACGGCTGGTGGATCCGACGTGGCGTGATCTGGCCGGCTCGCTACCTGGACAGCTGGCGCAAGGGCGGCAACCGGGCACCCGCCGCCGAGGTCGGTGCGTGGCACCGCCGCCACGGCTGCCCGAAGGCGCCCTGACCGGCTAGGTTCGGTGGGATGAAGGCCCGGGACCCCATCGCCGACCTGCGTCGGATCGCGTTCCTGCTGGAGCGGGCGAACGAGGCGACCTACCGGGTGCGGGCGTTCCGCTCCGCGGCCAAGGCCCTCGCCGCGCTGCCGGCCGCCGAGCTGGCCGAGCGCGCGGCCGCCGGCACCCTCACCGAGCTGGCCGGGGTCGGCGACGTGACGGCCCGTTGCGTGGCCGAGTCGATCGCCGGGGAGGAGCCGGTCTACCTGCGGCGGCTGCTCGCCACGGAGGGCAGCGACCTGGACGCCGAGGCGACCGCGTTGCGGACCGCGCTGCGCGGCGACTGCCACACCCACTCGGACTGGTCGGACGGCGGGTCACCGATCGAGGAGATGGCGCTCGCGGCGGTCGAGCTGGGGCACGAGTACGTGGTGCTCACCGACCACTCGCCCCGGTTGACCGTGGCGCGGGGGCTCACCGCCGAGCGGCTGCGCCGCCAGCTCGACCACGTGGAGAAGGTGAACGCGGCGCTGCCCGAGGGGTTCCGGATCCTCACCGGCATCGAGGTGGACATCCTCGCCGACGGCTCGCTCGACCAGGACGAGGAGCTGCTCGCGCGGCTCGACGTGGTGGTCGGCTCGGTGCACAGCGGCCTGAACGACGAGCGGTCGAAGATGACCCGCCGGATGCTCACGGCCATCGCGAACCCGCACCTGGACATCCTCGGCCACTGCACCGGCCGGATGGTCTCCTCCCGGCCGGCCGGTGTCACGGGCCCCGGCGACCGCGGGCACCGGGCGCGCAGCCGCAAGGAGAGCGACTTCGACGCGGACGCCGTGTTCGCCGCGTGCGCCGAGCACGACGTCGCCGTGGAGATCAACTCCCGTCCGGAGCGGCAGGACCCGCCGAAGCGGCTCATCCGGCGCGCGCTGGAGGCGGGCTGCCGGTTCGCCATCAACACCGACGCGCACGCGCCGGGCCAGTTGGACTGGCAGCGGTTCGGCTGCGAACGGGCGGCCCGCTGTGGCGTGACCGCCGACCAGGTCGTGAACACCTGGCCGGCGGAACAGCTCGTCGACTGGGCGCGCGGCCACTCCTGACCGGGGCGGGCGTGCCGGTGGCTCAGCGGTGTGCGGCCGGCTCCGCGGACGCCGCGGGCGCCGGGGCGGGCGTCGCGGGGACGGTCGCGCGACGCCGGCGGCCGAGCATGCCCTGCGAGACGGCGACGCCCAGCAGCACGACGAACGCGCCGACGGGCTGGTGCCAGTTCAGCCGCTCGTCGAGGACGAGCGCGCCGATCAGCACCGCGAAGACCGGGATCAGGTACGTCACGCTGGACGCGGTGCTCGCCCCCACGACCCGGATGTTGCGCATGTTGACCACGAAGGCCAGGCCGGTGCCGAGCGCGCCGAGGGCCAGCACGCTGGCCAGCACCCGTGGCGACAGCTCGGTGGGCACCGGAGGCGCCCCGGCCACCAGCGGGGTGACGATGGCCAGCTGCGCCGCGGCCATCAGCAGCTGCGCCGCCGACAGCGAGACGCCGGAGTGCGCGCTGCCGGCCACGAACCGCTTCTGGTACGGGATGGCGACGCCGTAGCAGGCGGCCGCGCCGAAGCACATGAGCTGGCCGGCGAAGTGAGCCCCGCCCACGCCCTCCCAGACGCCGAGCACCACCAGCACGCCGGCGAACCCGAGCGCGAGCCCGATGCCCCGGCGCGCCGTGAGCCGCTCGGTGCGGAACACCAGCACGGCGAGCGGGAGGACGATCAGCGGCGTCGTGGCGTTCCAGATGCCGGCGAGCATCGACTCGACGCGCTGCTCGCCGTAACCGAAGAGGGTGAACGGCATGGCCACGCCGAACGCCGCGATCACGAAGAGGTGGGCCCACACCCGAGGTTCGCGGGGCAGCCGGTCGCGGAGCACGGCGAGCACCACGAGGAGGGTCAGCGCCCCGGCGGCTACCCGGTAGAGGGTGAGCTGGAGCGGATGCAGCTCCTCGACCCCGACCTTGATGAACAGGAAGCTCGAGCCCCAGATCGCGGCCAGGGCGAGGTATCCGGGCAGCCAGCTGCGGAGGGCTGGCCGGTCAGGAGTGAAGTGGTCCGACACTCCTGACACTCTGCCGGACGCGTACGACAAAGTCGCGCGGAATTCGGACGCCCGTGTCGCACGCCACGGGCGTCGGTTCCGTCCGCCGCCCGAAGGTGCGAACACGCTCGACACGGGACGGGCCCGGTCACGTAGGGTCGCCGTGTGGGACGAATCGACGAACTCGCGAACCGCTACGTGGCCGAGTGGGCGCCACTGAGCCCGACCGGGGCCACCTACGTCGGCATCGCCGGCTACGACGACAAGCTGGACGACCTGTCGCCCGAGGGCTACGCGGCCCGAGCCGACCTGACCCGTCGCACGCTGGCCGACCTCGACGTCACCGAGCCGGAGACCGAGGCGGAGCGGACCGCCAAGGAGGCCATGCAGGAGCGGCTCGGCCTCGACCTCGCCCGCTACGAGGCGGGCGAGACGACGAGCGAGGTCAACGTCATCGCCAGCGCGCTGCACGACCTCCGGATGGTCTTCGACCTGATGCCCACGGAGGGCGAGGACGCGCAGGCCAACATCGCGACCCGGCTGAACGCCTTCCCCGCCGCGGTGGAGGGCTACAAGACCACGCTGCGCGAGGCGGCCGCGGCCGGGCACGTCAGCTCGAAGGTGCAGCTCATCGAGACGGCCAAGCAGTGTGACATCTGGGTCGACCCGAACGGCGACAACGTCTTCCACGGCCTGGTCGAGCGGCTCGGCGCGCAGGGCAGCGTCGGCGCCGAACTGCGCCGGGGTGCGGCGGCGGCCACCGCCGCGACGGCGCAGTTCGGCCAGTTCCTCCGCACCGAACTCGCCCCGCTCGGCCGGGAGAAACAGGCGGCCGGCCGGGAGCGCTACGAGCTGGCGTCGCAGTACTTCCTCGGCGCGAAGGTCGACCTGGACGAGACGTACGCCTGGGGCTTCGCGGAGCTGGCCCGCCTGGAGAGCGAGATGCGGCAGGTGGCCGCACGGATCGCGGGCCCGGGCGCGACCATCGACGAGGCCGTCGCGGCGCTGGACGCCGACCCGGCCCGGACGATCCAGGGCAAGGAGGCGTTCCGGGACTGGATGCAGTCGCTCGCCGACAAGGCGATCGGCGAGCTGCACGGCACGCACTTCGACATCCCGGAGCAGGTACGCCGGATCGAGTGCTGCATCGCCCCGACCAGCGACGGCGTCATCTACTACACCGGTCCGAGCGAGGACTTCTCCCGCCCCGGCCGGATGTGGTGGGCGGTGCCGCAGGGCATCAGCGAGTTCTCCACGTGGCGGGAGGTCACCACCGTCTACCACGAGGGCGTCCCGGGCCACCACCTCCAGGTCGCGCAGACCGCCGTCCGGGCCGACCTGCTCAACCGCTGGCAGCGGCTGCTCTGCTGGGTCTCCGGCCACGGCGAGGGGTGGGCGCTCTACGCGGAGCGCCTGATGGACGACCTGGGCTACCTGGAGGACCCGGGCGACAAGCTCGGCATGCTCGACGCGCAGGCGTTCCGGGCGGCCCGGGTGATCGTCGACATCGGCATGCACCTGGAGCTGGAGATCCCGCGCGACAACCCGTTCGGCTTCCACCCGGGCGAGCGCTGGACGCCGGAGCTGGGCTGGGAGTTCCTGCGCGCCCACTGCCGCATCCCGGACGAGAACCTGCGCTTCGAGCTGAACCGCTACCTGGGCTGGCCGGGCCAGGCGCCGTCGTACAAGGTGGGCGAACGGATCTGGCTCCAGGCGCGGGACGAGGCGAAGGCCCGCAAGGGCGCCGACTTCGACCTGAAGGAGTTCCACCGGCAGGCCCTGGACCTGGGCTCGCTCGGGCTGGACCCGCTGCGCCGGGCGCTCGCCCGGCTCTGACCGCCGGGGGACCGGCGCCGACCGAACTCGACGAAGGGCCGGGAGCCAGAGGCTCCCGGCCCTTCGTCACGCTCAGGCCAGTTCGATGTTCAGCGGGCCACGGGTGTTCGCGGTCAGGGTGTCGCAGTCGATGTACGCCAGGTTGATGTCGACCTTCGTGAAGGTGATCGGCACCGGCGAGGTGATCGGGATGCCGTCCGGGAACGGCAGGTCCGGGGTCAGGGTGACCTTCAGGGGACCGAGCCACCCGACGAACCGCGTCGCGAAGAACCGCACGTCGCCCTTCACGATCAGCTGCTCGGTGACGTACCGGACGGTCTTCCCCGCCGGGCCGTCGACCGCGAGGACGAAGTCGTTCGTGACGGCCTTGTCCATCGTGAACATCAGCGTCCTGAGCGTGCCGTCGGCCGTGTCCAGCTCGGCGATGCCCTCGAAGCGCAGGCCGGTCATCGTCTGCGAGGAGCCGGTGAGCTTCCCCGGCTTGGCGGCGACCCTCGGCAGGTCGTCGTCCGTGGCGACCATGGGCAGCGGCTTGCCGGGCTCCACCTCCCGCGGCGTGGTGGGGGTCGGGGTCGCGCACCGGCCGGGTTCGGTGCCGCCGGGCTTCGGTGCACGGGCGGGACGCTGTGGCGTCGGCTCGTCGGTCGACGCGCTGCGGGACGGCGTGGCCGAGGGCTCGCCCTCCGGGCTGGCGGTGGGGGACGGGGACGCCGTCGCGGTGGTGTCCTTCTCGTCCGAGTCACCGCCGGTGAGCAGATCGGTGATGCCGCCGACGATGTCGGTCAGCAGGTTGCCGTCGGACGACTTCTCGGGGTCCGCGCTGGCCGGGGCCGAGGGGGTGGCGGCGCTGGACGACGTGGCGCTGGCGGTCGACTCGGCAGTTCCGGTCGGCTTCGCGGTGGCGGTCGGCTTCGCGGTCGGCTTCGCGCTCTCCGTCGGCTTCGCGCTCTCCGTCGGGGTGGGGCAGGACGGCGCGGCCACCGCCGGCCCGCTGGTGGGGAGCCCGAGCAGCCCGGCTGCGGCGGCCGTCGCCACGACCAGCAGGATCGCGTACGTCCTCGGCTCGCGGTGCCGGCCACCCTGCGCCGGCCGCTCCGGGTCCGTGACGGGGAGCGCGACGGTGTCCGGCCCCGTGCCCTGGGCCGGCTCGGTGGGTGCCGACTCCCGCAGCGGGTTGCGCGGCGGCGGCACCGTGTCGGTGAGCACTCCCGTGTGCTCCTCCTCCCGCTGCCGCGGCATCAGGTCGTCGACGAGCGCCGGCTCACCGGCACCGGTCCAGTCGGCGGGACGCTCCTCCGCGATCTCCTCGTCCGCCGCCGGCTCGTCCACGGGCGGCGGGGCGACCGGCCTCTTCACGGGCACCCACGCGAACCCGAGCGCGCTGCCGACCATGCCGAGGACCAGCCCGACGAAGAAGCCGCCCAGGTTCACGCCGATCAGCGAGTAGACCGCTGTCACGGCCGCGACCACGGCGTAGAAGATCCGTTGTGCGGGGCTCAGCCAGAGAAGCAGGCCGCAGGTGAACAGGATGGCGGGGATCAGCCACGCCAGGAAGCCGGTCGGACCCATCTTGACGGAGAGCCCGTCGAGGGACATCTGCGTGCTTCCGAAGATCTCCAGGCCGGCCAGCATGGTGAACAGCCCGGCCCAGAACGGGCGCTGCCGCCGCCAACGGCGGAACCCGCGCCACGTCCGGCCCCACCAGCCGGAGCGGGCGTTCTGCGTCTCGGCGGTTGTCACGTACTCCTCCTGGCGGTGCCGACGGGGTGGGACACGGACGAGGCCCGCGGAGGGAGCCCTCCGCGGGCCTCGGGGTCAGATCAGAAGCATTCCTTGGCGTCCGGGCCCACCTTGAGGCCGAGCTTCAACCCGTTGAGCGTGAACGTGCCGGCGCTGGTCGACCACGCCACCTGCTTGAGGTCCTTGATGACGACCTTGTCGGCGTCCTGCCCGAAGGACTTCGGCAGCGCGTGCTCGTTCAGGTCGGTGGCGTCGCGCCCGATCTGGATGTTGGTGAACTCCGCGTTGCCCTCGAGGGACTCCATGTCGATGAGCAGACCCTTGGCCGTGGCCGGCTTGCCGCCACCACCGGCGTTGATGGTCAGCACGATGTCCATCCCGAGCACCCGGGACTTGACGGACTGGCACAGGTTGTGGAGTTCCGCGGTGCCGATCTCGGACACGGCCACCGGGTGGACCGTGTTGTCCTTCTCCTTGACCATGCCGCCGTACTGCTTGAAGTCGTGGCCCACCAGCTCCGAGGCGCCGACCTTGAACGTCTGACCGGAGACGTTGAACGACGCGGCGATGGCGCCGTTGGCCATCCCCAGGACTATGCCGCCGGCCACGACGGTCGCGGGGACCATCATCGCGGCGAAGCGGCGCCACCGGGTGCCGCCGCTCAGCTGACGGTCTTCCGATTCACTCACGGGGTCCTCCTCGACGGGGGTGTCGTCACCGATCGCGCACGCGATGCGGGACTGGGAAAGAGCGAGCGCTGCGCTGCCGTGGTGTGCCATCAGCGGGGCACTGCACGCGGATGGATGCTCTCGCGAAGGGACCTACGTCACAAGACCCTAGCTACTGACCGGTAACAGGGTGGGTCCGCCGAGCGCCACCGCCGCTACAAGCCGTTAACCCGCGGGTGCGGCGGGTCGGCTGACAAATGCGCTTTATTACGACAATGTGGCCGGTAGGTTTCACCGGTGGTAGCCGAGCAGGCCCTTCATCACAGTTCAGTAACGGCAGGCTGTCAAAGCGCTGAGGGTGACCCGATCCCGACCGTCCGGACGAGGCGGCGGTCAACTGTCCCGCCCGTCGGCGTCGAGCCACGAACCGAGCAGATGGCGGTCGATGGAGTCGACGCGGCCGAGCGGCCGGCCCGCGGCCACCCGCGCACGGAGCTCCCTCCGGGTGAACCACCGCGCCTCCAGCAGTTCCACGCCGTCCACCCGGACCTCGTCGGACACCGCAGTGGCGCGGAAACCGACCATCAGGCCGGCCGGGAACGGCCACGCCTGCGATCCCTGGTAGACGAGGTCGGTCACCGTCACACCGACCTCCTCGGCCAACTCCCGGTGCACCGCGTCCTCCAGGCTCTCGCCCACCTCGACGAACCCGGCCAGGGTCGAGTACGAACCCTCCGGGGAACCCGCGTGCCGGGCCAGCAGGCAGCGGCCGGGCTCGCCCGGCGCCTCCACGAGGACGATGACCGCCGGCTCGATCCGGGGGAAGTGCAGCCGCCCGCACTCCGCGGCCGTGCAGACCCGCACGTGGCCGCCCGCGCGGGCCGCCGTCGTGGCACCGCAGGCGCCGCACCACCGTTGCTGGCGGTGCCAGTGGAGCAGACCCCGGCCGTACGCCTGGGCGGCCGCCTCGGCGGCGCTGAGCCGGCCCGCGAGCCGCCGGACGTCCACGACCGACGCCGCACCCGCCACGTCGAGGGCCCGTGCCTCGGGCTGCCCCGTCAGGTCCGCCGCGAACACCGCCGCGCCCGCGTCCAGGCCGAGGAAGACCGTCTCGTCCGCGACGGCGAACACCCGCGCCGCCGCGTCCCCCGTCAACCGCACCGGGACGTCCTCAGCGGTCACCAGGCAGCGGTCCCGCCACAGCGCCAGCACCGCCGTCCGCTCGTCGGACCTCAGCGCCGCCAGTCGCTCCGCGTCGGCGCGGACGTCACCCGCCCGGTCCAACCACCCACCGCCGTACGCGAACACCCGCTCGCCGCTCATGCCGTCACGCTTTCACGGCCGCCCCGACGACCGGCGGGCAGGCCCCACGTCGAGACGGCCGACCCCGTCCACGGCGGGCGTGAGGGGTGCCGGAACCGCACGCCGGCCCCCCGGCACGGCCGGGCCGTCCGGGCGCGACACGCCGGGCGACACGCCGTGCGGGGACGATCGGACGGCGACTGCCGACCCGGCCGGGCGTTCGTTACCGTAGGTGTCCGCGCGGGGAGAGTCCCCGGGATGGCACGTCGCGATCGAGGTAGCTGTGACGCTGTACGGCGAGAACCGTCCGCCCGCCGACGACCGTCCCACCGTGCAGGTCACCGCCGTCACGTGGCCCGTCGAGGAGCCCGAACCCACACCGCCGGCCACGCCCCGCCGCCCCCGCCGGCTGCGGCTGCTGGTCGCCGCGGGCGCCACCGCCGTGATGCTGGCCGGCGTGGCGGGTGCCGGGGCCTACGCGTACGCCGGCGACGTGCCGCGCGGCACCGTCGTCCTCGGCGCCGAACTGGGCGGCCGCAGCCGCGCGGAGGCGGCCCGGGAGCTGCGTGCCGAGCTGGACCGGCGGGCCGCCGCACTCGCCGCCCCGCTGACCGTACGCGTCGGGGAGCGGACCGCCGAGATCGTGCCGGGCGACGTGGGCCTCACCGTCGACGTGGAGGCGACAGTGGCCGCCGCGGCGAAGGCCGACGCGCATCCGGTGAGCCGGCTCGTCGGGTCGCGGTCGGTGCGGCCGGTCGTGTCGGTGGACGTCGACCGCCTGCACACCGCCCTGCAGAAGGTGGCCGGTGACCAGGTCCGGAAGATGACGATGCCGGCCATCACGTACGCCGGCACCACCCCGAAGGTGGTGCACCCGAAGCCGGGCCTGGCGCTCGACCCGCAACGCTCGGCGGAGGCCGTCCGGACCGGGTGGCTCGACGGACAGCCGGTGACCGTGCCGCTCGTCGAGACGCAGCCGGCGACCAGCGCCGAGGAGGTGCAGCGCCTCGTCGACGAGCTGGCCCGCCCGGCGGTCGCCGCGCCCGTGAAGGTCACCACCGACAAGGGCTCGGTGACGATCCCGCCGAAGGCCATCGCGCGGAGCCTGCGTTTCAGCGCCGACGAGACCGGCAAGCTGACGCCGCGGGTGGACGTGAAGCGGCTGCGCGCCGCCCTCGGCGACGACCTGGCGAAGATCGAGGTGGCGCCGCGCAACGCGCGGATGAGCATCTCCGGTGGACGCCCCAAGGTGGTCGACCAGGGCCGCCCCGGCCAGCAGCTGGACGCCGTGGCGCTCGCCCGGGACCTGCTCGCCGTCCTGCCCGACGCCGACGGCCGGGAGGTCACCGGCCAGCTCAAGCCGGCGCAGCCGGAGCTGACCGCGGAGAAGCTGGCCGGGCTCGGCATCAAACAGAAGGTCTCCTCGTTCACCACCCGCTTCACCGGTGGCCTCTCCTCGCCGCGCAGCCAGAACATCGTGACGATCGCCAAGGAGGTCGACGGCACCGTGGTGCTGCCGGGCGAGACGTTCTCCCTCAACGGGCACACGGGGGAGCGCGGCTACGCCCAGGGCTACCGGGACGCACCCGTCATCCTCGACGGGAAGCTGGTGCCGGGCGTCGGTGGCGGCACGTCGCAGTTCACGACGACGCTCTTCAACGCCACCTACTACGCGGGCCTCGAGGACGTCGAGCACAAGCCGCACTCGTACTGGTTCGACCGCTACCCGCCGGTCATCGAGTCGACCATCTTCTGGCCGGACCTGGACTTCAAGTTCCGCAACAACACCCCGTACGGCGTCCTCATCGACACCTCGTACACCTCCAGCACGATCACCGTGTCGATCTGGAGCACGAAGATCTACGACAGCGTCAAGACGGAGTACGGCCCGCGGCGCAACATCACCACCCCGCGGACCATCTACCTGGAGCCCGGGCCGTCCTGCATCCCCAGCAACGGCATCAACGGCTTCACCCAGGACGCGTACCGGGTCATCCGCAAGGACGGCAAGGTCGTCAAGCGGGAGAAGTTCACCTGGCGCTACGACGCGGAGCCGCGCTACGTGTGCGGCCGCGAGCCCTCCTGACGCGGGTCACGGCCCGCCGCAGCCCTCGTCGTACGCGGGCTCAGCGGCGGGCCTCCGCGAGCGCCTGGCGTACGCCGTCCGCGTCCCGGTCGGCGAGGTAGACGGGCGTGCCGGGCTCCTGGCGCCAGCTGTCGTCGAGGCTTCCCCCGTCGACGGGGTCGAAGCCGAGGGCGTCGACCAGTTCCATCACCGTCCGCTTGGCCTCGGGGTCGTCGCCGGCTACCGGCAGCGCGATCCGGTCGGGGGCACCGGCCGGGCGCCCGTTCTCCAGCAGGTGCTGGGCCTGGATGGTGTTGAACGCCTTCACGAGCCGCGCGCCGCGAAGGTGTTCGGCGGTCCACCGGCTGGACGCCGTGCCGTCCATGAGTTCCGGGATGTCGCCGTCCCGGTCGGGGTAGTAGTTGTCGGCGTCCACCACGAGCTTCCCGGCGAAGAGGCCGTCGCCCGGTAGGTCGGGCACCCCCATGAGGGGTACGGCGACGACCACCACGTCCGCACCGCGTACGGCCTCCTCGACCGTGGCGGTCTCCGCGCCGGTCTCGCCGGCGAGGGCGCGCAGCGTCTGGGGGCCACGGGAGTTGGAGACGGTGACGTCGTGCCCGAGGGCAGTGAACCGTCGGGTGAGGGTGCCACCGATGTGCCCCGAGCCGATGATGCCGATCCTCATGCCCGCCCCCTGGCCGTCGCGACGCGATCCGTCCTCGACGCTATCGCCGATCGTGGCGGCGGTTCAGGGAAACGGCGGGGACACCGGGCGTGGGCCGCGAGGCCGCGAGTGGAAAAGGTCCGTAAACGGTGTCAGGGCCACCCCCTTTGCTAGGGGGTGACCCTGACCGAAAGAATGTCCGGCGGCGTCCTACTCTCCCACACCCTCACGAGTGCAGTACCATCGGCGCTGGAGGGCTTAGCTTCCGGGTTCGGAATGTGACCGGGCGTTTCCCCTCCGCCATGACCGCCGTAACTCTATCG
>NZ_RAQQ01000012.1 GCF_003610785.1 Micromonospora globbae | reverse complement strand
ACCTACGCCGCTCGCTGGCCTGGGACCAAGGCGTGGAAATGGCCACCCACCCGGTGTTCACCGTCGCCACCGGCTGCCCGGTCTACTTCTGTGACCCGCACAGCCCCTGGCAACGCGGCACCAACGAAAACACCAACGGGCTGCTACGCCAGTACTTCCCCAAAGGCAGCTACGACTTCCGCACCATCGACCAGACCGGCCTGGACGAGGTCGCCCACGAACTGAACACCCGACCCCGCCAGACACTGGGCTGGGCCACCCCAGCCCAGCGACTAGCCGAACTCATCACGCCCTAACAATTGCACTCACCACTTGACGCCGCCCGGCGTGTCGCGGCGATAACCTCATGATCGACAGGAAGCCGGGCAGGAAGCGGGGCAGGGAGCGGGGCAGGAAGCGGCGCGGGAAGCGGCACGGGCGGGGGTCAGGGGCGGGAGGAGGGGAGGCGGAGGGCTCGGCGGAGGGGGGTCAGGCGGGACGTCAGGCTGGCCAGGCCGCCCGGGAAGAAGTAGACGGCCAGGATGAAGATCGTCCCGAGGACGAAGAGCGGCTGGGACAGTGGGCGGCTGAGCACCGCGGGCAGCGCGTCGACCGCGTCGGAGGTGCCGAACGCGGTGAGCCGGTGGTCCAGGTACATGTAGAGGATGCCGCCGAGCACCGGCCCCCACCGCGTGCCCGGCCCGCCGAGCACCACCATGACCAGCAGCGACAGGGTCAGCTCCGACGAGGTGATGTGCGGCGACGCGCCGCCGACGATCAGGCAGTAGACCACCCCGCCCGCCGAGGCGAGCCCGCCGGCCAGCGTGAACGCCACCAGCTTGTAGCGGTACGGGTCGAGCCCGAGCACGCCGATCCGCCGCTCGTCGTCGCGCAGCCCCGCGAGCACCCGCCCGGTCGGCGAGCCGCTCACCCGGTGCACCACGAGGACGACGAGGGCCAGGTACGCCAGCGCCAGCCAGTAGAGGTTCACCGTGTTGGCGACGCCCACCAGCGCGTCCGGCAGGCCGGAGACGTCCAGCGGCAGACCCTCCTCACCGCCGGTGAGCCCGCCGAAGTCGCGGGCCACGAGAATCGCCGCGACCTGCGCGAACGCCAGCGTCACCATGGCGAACGCGATGCCGACCGTCCGCAGCGCCACCGCGCCGAGCAGCGCGGCGAGGACGGTCCCGCCGGTGACCGTGAGCAGCGCGGCCTGCCACAGCGGCAGCCCCGCCTTCGTGACGAGGATGTCGGTGCCGTACACGCCGGCCGCGAAGTAGAGCGCGTGCCCGAACGAGAGCATCCCGGTCCGCCCGAAGAGCAGGTCGTAACCGGCGGCCAGCCCGCCGAAGATCAGGCAGACGGCGAGCAGTTGCAGGGTGCCGGGCGAGTTCAGCGGTCCCTCGAAGACCCCGGGCAGCTGCACCGTCGAGTACGGCAGGATCGCCGCGACGACCAGCGCGACCAGCGGCAGGAACGGGCGTACGCGCTGCCACCCGCCCCGCTCCGGCGCCAGCTCGGCGGGCACCGCGGCGGGCGGCGCGGGTACCTCCGGGCTCTTCACCTCGGTCATGCCGTTGCCACCTTTCCGGCGATGCCCTGCGGGCGGAGCAGCAGCACCACGGCCAGCAGCCCGACCACGCAGATGTCGCCCAGGCCGGACGTGCCGTAGTAGTTGACGAACTGTTGCAGCAGGCCGACCGCGACCGCCGCGTACGCGGACCCGAGCACCGAGCCCATCCCGCCGATCACCACCACGATGAACGCGAAGATCAGCAGGGAGCTGCCCTGCCCGGGCGAGACGGTGCCGAAGTAGACCCCGCCGAGCGCCCCGGCCAGCGCGGCGGCGGCCCCGCCGATCGCGAAGACGAGCGTGAACGACTTCCGGACGTCGATGCCGAGCGCGGTCACCATCTCCCGGTTCTCCACGCCGGCGCGGATCACCAGGCCGTAGCGGGTCCACTGGAGGAACGCGAGCAGCGCGCCGAGCACCAGCACCGCCGCGACGATCAGCAGCAGCCCACCGTTGGGTACCTGCGCGCCGAGGATCCCGGTCACCCCGCGTGTCCACTCCGGACGCGGGAACGGCCGGGCGTCCGCGCCCCAGGTGGCCTGGAGCAGCGCCACCCCGGCCAGCGACAGGCCGACCGTGACGAGCACCTGCTCGATGGTCCGGGAGTAGAGCGGGCGGATCAGCACCAGCTCGACGAGCACGGCCACCAGCGTGCCGGCGGCGACACCGAAGGCCACCGCGAGCACGAAGCCGAACCCGTCCGGCCCGGCGCCGGGCAGGTTCCCGGCCGCCCACCAGGTCGCGTACGCGCCCACGCCGAGGAACAGCCCGTGCGCGAAGTTGAGCACGTCGGCCAGGCCGAACACGAGGGAGAGCCCGGAGGCCACCAGGAAGTAGAGCGCCGCCAGGCCCAGCCCGGTCAGCGCCAACAGGATCACGGTGCCCATCAGTGCGCGTCCTTCCCCGCCGCGGCGACCCGGCCCGGCCCGTGGTGCGAATCGCCGCTGCCCACGCCGAGCAGGGACTTCGTGAGCGCCGTCTCCAGCAGCAGTTCCTGCGCGTCACCGGTCCAGGCGACCTGCCCGGCGGCCAGCACCACCGCGTCCCGGGCGAGTCGCCGGACCACCGCGAGGTTCTGCTCGACCAGCAGTACCGGCACGGATTCCGCGACCCGTTCCAGCACCTCGGTCACCTCGGTGACCACCTTCGGCGCCAGTCCCTTGGTCGGCTCGTCGACGAGCAGCAGCCGGTTGTCGTTGAGCAGCACCCGGCCGATGGCGAGCATCTGCTGCTGTCCGCCGGAGAGCGAGCCGGCGCGTTGCCGCGCCCGCCGCTGCAGCTCCGGGAAGAGCGCGAAGACCTTGTCGTACGCCGGGGTGGTGCCTCGCCGTTCGGCGAGCCGCAGGTTCTCCGCGACGGTGAGGCCGGCGAACACGCACCGGTCCTCCGGCACGTAGCCGAGCCCGCCGCGGACCAGCCGGTAGGTGGGGCGGGCGAGCAGGCTCTGCGCGCCCATGCGGATCGTCCCGCGCACCTCGCCGCCCCGCGGCGTCAGCCCGACGATCGCGCGCAGCGTGGTCGTCTTGCCGACGCCGTTGCGGCCGAGCAGCACGGTCACGCCCGTCGGGGCGACGGTGAACGACACCCCCTGGAGGATGTGCAGCCCGGCGATCCGGACCGACAGATCCTCGACGCTGAGAACGGGTTCCATCACCGAGCCGCCTTTCGTTCGCGACCGCGGGACTCGCGAACCCGGCTCGTTCCCCGCGCTCACAGCGACTCCCCCAGGTATGCCTCCTGCACGGTGGCGTTGGCCATCACCGTCTCCGGGGTGTCGCAGGCGAGCAGCGCGCCGTGGTGCATCACGGCGATGCGGTCGGCCAGCTCCAGGATCACGTCCATGTGGTGCTCCACCATGAGCACCGTCCGCCCGCTCTCCCCGGTCAGCGAGCGGATCACCGTCACCAGTTCCGGCACGTCCTCGGCGCTGACCCCGGCCATCGGCTCGTCGAGCAGCATCACCCGCGGTTCGCCGGCGAGCAGCAGGGCGATCTCCAGCTTGCGCTTCTCGCCGTGGGCCAGGGTGCCGGCGAGCGCCGTACCCCGGTGGGAGAGGCCGACCCGGTCGAGCGCCGCGTCGGCGGCGGCGGCCACCTCCCGGTCGGCCGCCGCCCGCCGCCACAGCTTCATCGAGCCCCCACGGTGCGCCTGTACGGCCAGCCGGACGTTCTCCCGCACGCTGAGCGAGCCGAAGACCGACGACGCCTGGAAGGTACGGCCGAGCCCGAGCCGGGCCCGCCGGTGCGGCGGCAGGGAGGTGATGTCCTCCCCGTCGAGGAGGATCCGGCCCTCCGTGGCCCGGCGCAGGCCGGTGATCAGGTTGAACAGCGAGGTCTTGCCGGCGCCGTTCGGCCCGATCACGCCGAGGAACTCCCCGGGCTCCAGGTCGAGGTAGACGCCGTCGACGATGGCGACCTCACCGATCCGCCAGGTCAGACCGCGGGTGGCGAGCACGGGTCAGCCCTTCATCGCCACGACCGGCGGCGCGGTCTCGTCGCCGGTGAGGCTCTTCTGGGCGGTGGCCGTGAAGTCGGTGCCGCTGCCGCTCAGCTTGGCCTGGTACATCGGCTGGAGCAGGGCGTGGTCCTCCGCGCGGACGGTCATCGGGCCCTTGACCCCGTCGAAGCTCCAGCCCTCCAGGGCCGTGACCATCTTGTCGACGTCGTCCCCGCCCTCCTGCGCGGCCCGGACCACCATCTGGGCGGCCGCGAAACCGTCCGGGTGGAACAGGTCGACGGTGCCGACCTTCGCCTTCAGCGCCTTGGCGGCCTCGGTGTCGCTGGCCCCGTCGAAGTAGTGCGACAGGAACGAGATCTTGTTGCCGGCCGCGCCGAAGGTGGGCCAGGAGGCGCGGATGTCCAGGCCGGTGACGACCGTGGTGGACGAGAGCACGCCCTGCTGGTCGAGCGTCTGCCACATGGCCGGGGCGGTGGTGCCGGCCCAGGCGACGAAGAGCAGGTCCGGCTTCGCGGCCTTGATCTGGCTCGCGAACGGCGTGAACTCGGTGGCGCTGGCCGGGGCACGGACGCTGCTGACGGTCGCGCCGGCGCCGCCGATGACGGTCTTCACGGCCGCCTCGTTGGCGTCGCCGAAGGCGCCGTCCTGGGCGAACACCACGACCTTCTTGCCGGACGGGTCGCCGATGAACGACCGAGCGGTCACCACGTCCTGGTACGACTGCCGGCCGGACCGGAACGTGTACTTGTTCGCGCCGGTCACCGCGTCGGTCGCGGCGGGCCCGGAGATGAAGAGGACCTTGTTCTGCGCCGCGATCGGGGCGACCTGGAGCGCCACACCGGAGGCCGTGGAGCCCGCGAGGATCTTGACGCCCTTGCCGATGAGGTCCTTGGCCGCGGAGACCGCCTTCGCCGGGTCGCCGGCGTCGTCGACCTCGGTGATCTCGATCGTCCGGTCGCCGACCTTGTTGGTGCCCTTGGTCGCGTACTCGAGACCGGCCCTGAAGCCCTCGATGTACTGCTTCCCGTAGCTGGCGAGGGCACCCGACTGGGAGTACACCAGGCCAACCTTGACCGGGGCGGCGCTGTCGCCGCCACCGGAGGCGGTGTCCTGCGGGCTGCCACAGGCCGTGGCGGCCAGGGCCGCGGCCATCATCGTGGCGGCGGAGAGGAACACCCGCCGCGTCGTCCGGACCGTCATTGCGACTCCACGTGAGGACTCGGAGGGAGGGAACTCATTGTCGGCTCACGCTAGAAGTGACGTCACCCACGGGCTATGTGGCCGAAACACACAAGTAACCGAGGTGGGGTGGCCTGCCCGTACAGCGACCTGCCCATAGCCGCCGGGGCGTCGCGCCGCGATGGGTGCGGCCACCGGCTCGGGCCTCGCCCATGTGTCGGCTCCGGCCATCGACCGCCATGGCACGCTCGGCGTCAGCACCCCGGCGTGCAGGGGCCGTCGTGGTCGGCCAACCGCCGGCAGCGCCGGCCGCCGTCCAGCCGGGCGTCGCAGAAGACCCGATGGCGTACGAACTGGGCGTCCTCCTCGGAGACCGTCGTCTCTCCGGCGTCCACATCGGGCAGGTGGCCGAGCGCCCGGGTGATCGCCCGGGCGAACCGTTTCGCGGCGCCGAGGTCGCGGGCGAGCACCGGCACGTGCACCACGAAACGCTGGCGGCTCACCGCCCGACCCTCCGCTCGGCCCGCCACACTCGCGTCGACCGCCCGTGCCCGTCACCCATGTGCCCGCCCTCCCGCACCACGTCCCGGCCCGAGGCGCCTTCCGCGGCCTCGACGCGGGCGCCCGGGGGCGGCCCGGTCCGCGGACAGAGGGGACGCGGACCGGACCGCCGGCCCCGCGACCGCAACCTCGAACGGCGGTACGGCCACGGAGCCCTCCAAAGGTCCGGACCGGGGGTTTGCCGAACCAACCGGAGCCGGACATGGCGAAGCCACACCAAATACTTGTGTAGGTCGACCCTTCGCGACTGCGACACGACGGCTTGTTGCAGATGCCGATGCCGGCCGGCATGATCGAGGACGCCGAACCGACCGGAGTCTCCCCATGCCCACAGCAGAAGCCCCGTACCGCCGGATCGCCAACGACATCACGGCGAAGATCAAGAGCGGCGAGCTCAAGCCGGGCGACAAGCTGCCGTCGACGCGGGAGCTAGCGGAGTCCTACGGCGTCCACATGAACACCGCCTCGCGGGCGCTGTCACTCCTGCACGACCGCGAGCTCATCACCGGTCAGCCCGGGCGCGGCACCTACGTCGCCGACCGCGCTGGGCGGTAGTAGCCCGCACGCTGTCGACCTGCCCCTCGGCTCGCTGGGCCCGGGCGGCCGCTCCGGGGCACCGAAGGCAAGATCGACACAACATCAAGGAAGTAGTGGCTTCCCACCACCCGCGAGGCCACTACTTCCTTGAAGTTGGGCGACTACCTGACGATGCACGGCCCCCGACACTGCACGGGCACCCCGGCGCCCGGCACTGCGCGACTCCCTGACCGTGCGCGGCCCACTGACGTGGGCGCCGACGTTGCTGTCGCACTGCGCAGACGTTGCGCCGCCTTCGTGACTCCGGCGGGGCGGCTGAACGCAGGGCCCGCGGTACTCAGATCTGGGGCAGCTCGACAGCGTCCGCCCGGGTGACTCGTTGACGACATCAGCTCCACAGCACCCGCACACCACACCCACCCGCCTCCGGCCCGCCAGCCGCACCCGTCCGGATTGGCCGTTCAGCCGCCCGGGCAGCACCGGAAAAGGAAGATTGTCTGGTGCGCCGGTTTCTCCGTCACCCCGTACGCCTGGTGCCACTGGGCTTCCTGGCGGCGATCCTGCTGGGGACCGGCCTGCTGATGCTGCCCTGGGCGACCAGCGAACACCGGATCACCCCGTTCGTCACGGCGCTGTTCACGGCGACCTCCGCCGTGTCGGTGACCGGCATGGCGGTGGTCGACACGCCGAACTACTGGAACACGTTCGGACTCGTCATGATCACCGTGCTGACCCAGATCGGCGGGATCGGCATCGTCACCGGGGCCACCCTGGTCATCCTGCTGGTGGCCCGGCAGCTCGGGCTGCGCAACCGGCTGCTCGTGCAGGCGGAGACCCAGGAGTTCGGCATCGGGGACGTACGCCGGCTGCTGCTGCGGATCGCCGCCACCGCGCTGGTGTGCGAGGCGGTGATCACCGCGATCCTCGCCGTCCGGCTGGCGGTCTCGTACGACTATCCGCCCGGCCGGGCGCTCTGGCACGGCGTCTTCCACGCGGTGCAGGGCTTCAACAACGGCGGCTTCGCCCTCTACTCCGACAACCTGGCCGGCTTCGCCCGCGACGGCTGGGTGACCCTGCCGCTGGCCTTCGGCGCGATCATCGGCGGCATCGGGTTCCCCGCCCTGTTCGAGGCCGTCCGGGAGTGGCGCCAACCCGGCCACTGGGCGGTCGCCACCAAGCTCACCGTCTGGGGCAGCCTGGCGCTGCTGCTCGCCGGATTCCTCGTCCTGCTGACGGCCGAGTGGTCCAACCCCCGCACCCTCGGCTCCTTCGGCTGGCCGGGCAAGGTGCTCGCCGCGTTCACGCAGGACGCGTTCATCCGCACCGGCGGGTTCAACGTGATCGACATCGAGGCCCTCGACGAGGAGACCTACCCCGTGATGATCGCGCTGATGTTCATCGGTGGGGGGAGCGCGAGCACCGCCGGTGGCATCAAGGTCGCCACGTTCTTCCTGCTGGCGTTCGTCATCTGGGCCGAGCTGCGGGGCCAGCCGGACGTGACGATCGGCCGACGCCGGGTGGCCAACGCGAGCCAGCGGCAGGCCATCACCCTGGCGCTCCTGAGCGTCGCGCTGGTCGTCGTCGGCACGGTGGCGCTGATCCTCATGACCGAGGGCACCCGCTACTTCCAGGCGCTGTTCGAGGTCACCTCGGCGTTCAGCACCACGGGCCTCTCCGTCGGCGTCGCGCCCACGCTGCCGGAGAGCGGCCAGCTCGCGCTCATCCTCCTCATGTACATCGGCCGGGTCGGGCCGCTCACCCTCGGGTCGGCGATCGCCCTGAACACCCGGCGACCGCGCTACCGATACCCACAGGAGCAACCCATTGTCGGATAGAGACAACGAGCCGGGCGGCATCGTGGTCGTCGGGCTGGGCCGGTTCGGCGGCCACCTGGCCGGAGCGCTGATCCGGCTCGACCACGAGGTGCTGGCCATCGACCGCAACGCCGACCTCGTCCAGCGGTGGTCGGACCAGCTCGACCGGGTGGCACAGGCCGACGCGACCGACGAGGACACGCTGCGCCAGCTCGGCGTGGCCGAGTTCCGGCGGGCCGTTGTCGCCATCGGCGCGTCCGTCGAGGCCAGCGTGCTCACCGTGCTGGCCCTCGTCGAACTCGGCGTGCCCCAGGTCTGGGCGCGGGCCACCTCGGCGAAGCACGCCAAGATCCTCGCGTCGGTCGGGGCCCACCACGTGATCTTCCCCGAGGCGGAGACCGGCGAACACGTGGCGCACCTGATCGTCACGCGGATGCTCAACTTCATCGAGTTCGGTGACGACTTCGCCCTCGCCAAGGTCCGGGTGCCGCGGGCCCTCGTGGGCAAGCCGCTGGCCCAGGTGCGGCCGGTCGACCGCTACGGGGTGCGGGTGCTCGGCGCCAAGCTGCCGGGCGAGCCGTTCGAGTACGCCTCGGACACCACGGTGCTCAGCCCGGACAGCATCCTCGTGGTCGAGGGCAGCCTCGAACAGGTGCAGCGCTTCGCGGCGCTGACCTGAGCGACGCGCTCGCGGCCCCCGCCCTGGTCGGCCACCGCTCACCGCCGGCCGTGGCCGCCACCTCCCCCGTGGCCCTCACCCCGCTTCACCCTTTTCCCGGACCGCCGCCCTTGCCCTTACCCTTGCCCTTCCCCGGGTTGTCGGGCTTGGCAGCCTTGCCCGCCTTGGGCTTCGCGGCGCCCGAGCCGCCGGAGCCGCCCCCGCGCGCGGCGGTCGCCGGGGCCGTGGCCGGCGCCTTCGTGGGTGCGGGCGCCCGCCCGGCGACCCCGGACACCTGCACGTCGCACCGCTCGCCTCCGACGTGGAACGTGACCGGCAACGGGTTGGCGCCGGAGTAGCGGCCGGTGAGGCTGACCTTCTCGGCGGCGCCCGGTGCCAGGGCCGTCCGCCCGGCCGCGGGGCGCACCACCACCACCTTCCCCTGCTGGCTCGCCACCGCCGGGGTCGCCCGGGTCACCGTCTGCTGCCCCGGGAAGGTGAACCTCATCGCCCAGTCGCGCAGCTCCCGCTCGCCCGTGTTGGTGAGGGTCAGTTCGGCGGCGAAGTCCTTGCCCGTGTCGCTGCGCAGCGCGTACGTCACCTGGCAGGAGGGCGTCGCCGGCAACCCCATCCGCGCCTCGGTCGGCGGCTCCACGCCGCCGCCCGCCGGGCTGTGACTCGTGAGCCCCCAGACCGCGGCGGTCACGGCCACCAGGCCGGCGGCGGCCACCCCGGCCTCCACCCGCCGGCGCCGGGTCGCCGCCCGCTGCCGCCGCGTACGGGAGAACGGCAGCACGTCGGTCTCGGTGGAGCGGGGCAGGATCGTGGTGCCGGCCTCCGCCAGGGTGACCGGAGCCATCGGGCCGCCGGCCGGCGACACCGGCGCGGCGGCGAACATGCCCGCGGCGTCGGCGAGGGCACGGGCGAGGTCGGCCGTCGGCGGGCGCTCCCCGGGGCGCTTGGCCAGGCACCGCCGTACGAGGTCCGCCACACCGTCGGGCAGGCCCGGCACCGGCGGCATCGGTTCCGGGTCGGCGTACATGTGCGCCCGCAGCATCTCGGTGCTGGTGCTCGCCTGCCACGGCAGCCGCCCGGTGAGCATCCGGTGGAGCAGCACGCCCACGGCGTACACGTCGGTCGCGGGCGACACCTGGCCGTTGTCCAGCCGCTCCGGCGCCAGGTACGCGGGCGTGCCGAGCAGCGTGCCGTCGGCACCCTTCTCGCTCTCCCCGACCAGCGCCGAGATGCCGAAGTCGACGACCTTCACCCCGGTGGGCGTCAGCATCACGTTGCCCGGGGTGACGTCCCGGTGCACGAGCCCGCGGGCGTGCGCCGTGGCCAGCGCGGAGGCGATCTCGGCGGCGACGGTGAGCGCCTCCCGCCACGGCAACCGGCCCTCGCGGCGCAGGCGGCTGCCGAGCGAGCTGCCGTCGATCAGCTCCATCACCACGTACGGCACGGTCACCCCGGCCTGCTCGGCCTCGCCGTAGTCGTACACGTTCGTGATGTTCGGGTGGCAGAGCCGCGCGGCGGCCTGCGCCTCGATCCGGATCCGGTGCCGGAAGGCCCGGTCGCTGGCCAGCCGGGACGCCAGCACCTTGACCGCCACCTGCCGGCCCAGCACCTCGTCGTAACCGCGCCACACCACCGACATGCCGCCCGCACCGAGCTGTTCGATCAGCCGGTACCGCTCACCGAGCAGCCGTACGCCGATCTGGTCCCCACCGCCCATGGTCGGGGTTGTTGCCCCAGCGCGCCCCGGCTACACCTCGGGCGTCGAAATCGGTCCGGAAGTCACCCGTTCAGGCGGTGGCGAGCAGCTGGTCCACCGGCGCGTAGTCGTCGGTCAGCACGAGCGCGTCGCCCACGAAGTCGCTCAGCTCGTCGTCGGCGATCAGGGTCGCGCCCGCGTCCACCTCGGCGAGCCGGTCGTGGACCGCGTCCAGCGGCAGCGGCGCGTCCGAGGCGAGCAGGACGAAGTTGGAGCCCGTCTCGCCGCTGATCGCCTCGGGCGGCGCGATCAGCGCCACGTGCCGGAACTCGGCGGCCACCGTGGCCAGCTCGCTCCGGATGAACCGCAGCGGCGGGTAGTCGATGACGTTCTGCACGTACACGCCACCGGGTCGGGTCACGCGGCGGATCTCCGCGACCATCTCCCGGGTGGCCAGGTGCCAGGGCACGACCAGGTGCCCGAACGCGTCGCCCACCACCAGGTCGCGGCTGTCCGTCGGCTCGGCGGCCACCAGCAGCCGCGCGTCGCCCGCCACCGCCGTGAGGTCCGGCCCCTGGCGTACGCCGAGTTCGCGCTCGCCCAGCTCGATGAGCCCTCGGTCGATCTCGAAGACGAGGTTGTCGGTGCCCGGCCGGGTCGCCGTGAGATAGCGGGGCACCGTGAAGCCGCCCCCGCCCAGGTGCAGGGCGTCCAGCCGACGCCCGGCCGGCGCCGTCACGTCGGCGACCGCGCCGAACCACTTCGTGTACGCGTACTCCAGGTGCCGCGGGTCGGCGAGGTCCACGTACGAGTGCTGCGCCGAGTTCAGCAGCAGCGTGCGCCCGGTCGGCCGGTCCGGGTCGGCCTCCACCTTCGCGCAGTGGTACGCCGTCTCGATGTCGCACGGGTTCGGCGCCACCGTGGTCAGGCCCGCGCCCACCAGGCCGAGCACGGCCAGCGCCGCCTTGGCCCGGCCCGGCCCGGGCAGGTCCGCGGCACCCCGCCGGTGCAGGTACCAGCCGAGGACGAGCCCCGCGACGCCGAGGGCCACCGCGAGCGCCAGCAGGATCACCGTGCTGGGCAGCGCGGCGACCAGCACGAAGCCCGTGAGCAGGGTGGCCGTGATGCCGCCCAGCGTGCCGATGCTGGACAGGCGGCCCACCACCTGGCCGGTGCGCCGCAGGTCGGCGAGCTGGAGCTTCACCACGAGCGGGGTGACGGCGGAGAGCAGCAGCGCCGGCACGAAGACGGCCAGCGCCACGAGCAGCAGGATCGCGCTCGCCGCGCCGCCGCGCAGCACCTCACCGGCGTACCGCACCACGGGCAGGGTGACGGCCGTGGCGATGCCGGCGAGCACCAGCGCGGGCGCCAGCAGCGGGCGCGGGTCGCGCCGGTCGGCCAGCCGGCCGCCGGTCCACGCCCCGTACGCGATGGCGGCCAGCGCGATGCCGATCACCGAGCTGGTCACCTGGAGGGTGACCCCGACGTACGGGCCCACGAGGCGCAGGGCCACCGTTTCGAGCACCAGGACGGCGCCGCTGGAGAAGAAGACGAGGAACGCGGCGAGCCCGTTGGGCAGGGCCCGCCCGGTGACGGGAACGGGGGGCGCGGGCGGGTCCGCGACGCCGGACGGTGGGAGATTCATCGTCGCGATGGTACGCAGCCCACCTGTCCCCGCGGGTCAGTACATCGAGAGATGAACATGGTTCGTGTGGCTCGCCGCCGGGCTGCCACTGCCGCTGTAGGAGCGCCACCCGGTGCCGGGGTGCCAGATCTGCCGGTACCAGATCACGTAGAGCACGCCGAGCCGGTCGGCGTTGCGGACGTGCCAGGCGGCCAGGCTGTCGCCGTACGCCTTGTCGCCACCCGTCGCGTTCTCGTCCTTGAAGCCGCTGGCGGCCGCGGAGAAGTCGCAGGCCCGCCCCTTGGGGTGCTCGCCGTCGCCGCCGCTGCGGTAGCAGGAGACGTACCGCTTGTAGCCGGCCGCCTTGGTCTGCTGCAAGGCGTTGAGGGTGCGCGGCGTGATGCATCCGGAGGTCGTGGGGTCGTCGACCGAGCAGGACTCCGACGGCCACGAGCCGTCCGAATTGCGGGGCGCCGGCTTCGCCGAGGTCGAGCTGCCGCCGCTGAACCCACCGCTGCCGCCCGAGCTGACCTCGGCCAGCGCCGCCTCGGCCTCCTTCTTCTTCTTCGCCATCACCGCGAGCTGCTTCTGCTGCTGCCGCACCTCGGCGTCGATGGCGAGCTTGGCCTGCTGCGCCTGCTCCCGCGCCTCGGTGAGCTCGCGCAGCCGCTTGCCGTCACGCTGCGCCATCAGGTCGAGGTTGGCGGCCCGCTCCAGGAAGACCTCCGGGGACGCGCTGTTGAGCAGCATCGACGTGGGCGTGAGCCGGCCGACCCGGTAGGAGCGGTCGGCGACCTCGCCGACCTGCCGGGCCAGGTTGTCGACGCGGATCTGCGCGGTGGCCAGCGCGGTGGTGAGCTGCTTCTGCCGTTGCTTCGAGGTGTTCAGCTTCTGCTTGGCCTCGATGTGCGCCCGGGCGGTGGCCTCCAGCGCGTCCCGCAGCTTCTTGGTGCCGCCCTCGTTCGGCTCCGCGTACGCGGGCACCCCGCCCGTGCCCAGCAGCAGCGCGACGGCGGCGAGCAGAGCGATCAGCGGGCCGCGCGCGCGGCCCCGGCAGACCATGGTCCTGGGCACGACAGCGTCCTTCCGTCGACCGCCGGCCCCGTCCTGCGCGGCGGCGGCCCCGCCGGCGCCGGTCGGCGGCCTCGGGCGGTGACCGCGGGTCACGATACCGGACTCACCGACGCGCGCCAGCCCCGCGAACGCGGGTCGCACAGATGATCGACCCAGCGTGTCGGCGCCGTCGCCGAGCGCGCCGTCAGCCGTCGAGAAGCGCCTCGCGCACCTCTGTCCAGACCTGTTCGTTCACCGCCACCAGGAGGCCGTGCCCCTCGTCGGCGGGGTGGTACTCGCTGCCGTCGAAGCGGCGGGCCACACCGCCCGCGGCGCGGATCAGCAACGCGCCCGGGGCGTGGTCCCAGGGCAGGGTCCGCCAGAAGAGCGCGAACTGCTGGCGACCGACGAGCATGTCCAGGTACTCCCGGCCGGCGCAGTGCTGCCCGGGCAGCAGCTCGCCGATCCGCTGCTCGCCGGCGCGGACCCGGTCCCGCGAGGCCGGCGGCAGGAACCGCGTCATGGCGACGCCGCGCAGCTCGCCTGCGGCGGGCACGCCCTCGCTGGTGCGTACGGGCCGGCCGTCCAGGTACGTCCCCTCGCCGACGCGGGCCGTGGCCAGGTTGCCGGCGAGCGGGTCGAGCACCCACGCGGCGACCGGCTCGCCCCCGTCGAGCAGGGCGGCCATCAGCGCGAACGGCTGCCGGCCGGCGGCGAAGTTGGCGGTGCCGTCGACGGGGTCGACGAGCCAGACCTCCCCGGTGCCGCGCAGGTGCCGCAGCAGCCCCTCGTCCTCGGCCACCGCCTCCTCGCCGACCACCACCGAGTTGGGGCGCAGCCGCCGCAGGCCCGCCGAGATGAACTGCTCGGCGCGGCGGTCGGCGACCGTCACGAGGTCTCCGGGCGCCTTCTCGGCCACGTCGGCGTCGCCGAGCTTGCGGAACAGGGGAAGCACGGCCTGGTCGGCCGCCTCGCGCAGCAGCCCACCGACGTCGTCCAGCAGTGTGTCAGCCACGCGGCGGCAGCTTGACCACGCTGACGAAGAACTCGTCGATCTGGCGGACCACGGAGATGAAGCGGTCGAAGTCCACCGGCTTGGTCACGTAGGCGTTGGCGTGCAGCTGGTAGCTGCGGAGGATGTCCTCGTCGGCCTGCGAGGTGGTGAGGACGACGACCGGGATCCGGCAGAGCTGCTCGTCCTTCTTGATCTCCGCGAGCACCTCACGCCCGTCCCGCCGGGGCAGGTTCAGGTCGAGCAGGATCAGGTCCGGGGTCACGGCCTCGGCGTACTGGCCCTCGCGGCGCAGGTAGGCCAGCGCCTCGGCGCCGTCGGAGACGACGGTCAGCCGGTTGCGTACCTTGTGCTCCTCGAACGCCTCCTGCGTCATCAACACGTCGCCCGGGTCGTCCTCCACGAGCAGGACCTCGATCGGGCTCTTGCCGTCTGCCGGCGCGGTCATCCCACCGTCTCCCTCATGCCACCCGTCCTACCGCCTTCCGGCGCTTCCTCCGCGCGGTCCGCCCCGTCCGGCTGCGCCGGTGGCCCGCTCGTCCCGCCCGCGGTCTGGTCGGCGTCGGCGTCCGCCGTCCCGTCCGGCCCGTCGGCCTCCTCCGGCGCCTGCGCGTCCCCGGCCGATCCGGCGGCCGCCGCCTCGACGTCCTCGGGCGTCGCCGGCAGGGTGAAACGGATCGCCGTGCCCTCGGCGACGTCGGTGTCCACCCAGACCCGGCCGCCGTGGTACTCGACGATCTTCTTGACGATGGCCAGCCCGATCCCGGTGCCCGGGTACGCGTCCTTCGAGTGCAGCCGCTGGAAGATGACGAAGATCTTGTCGGCGAACTCCGGCTCGATGCCGATGCCGTTGTCGCGACAGGTGATCTCCCACTCCTCGCCCACGAGCCGGGCGGAGACGTGCACCTTCGGCGGCACGTCGGGCCGTCGGAACTTGACGGAGTTGCTCACGAGGTTCGCCAGCAGGTTGGTGAGCAGCGGCTCCTCGCCCCGGATCACCGGCAGCTCCGACCAGGTCAGCTCCGCGTCGGCGTACTGCCGGGCCGACTCGGTCTGTGCGGCCACGTCGCCCATCACCTTGTTGAGGTCGACCTCGGTGAAGCCGGAGGTGAGCCGCCCGATCCGGGAGAACGCCAGCAGGTCGTTGATGAGGCGCTGCATCCGCTGGGCGCCGTCCACCGCGAACGCGATGTACTGGTCGGCCCGCTCGTCCAGCCGCCCGGCGTAGCGGCGCTGGAGCAGCTGGCAGAAGCTCGCCACCTTGCGCAGCGGCTCCTGGAGGTCGTGCGAGGCCACGTACGCGAACTGCTCCAGGTCGCGGTTGGACCGGGTCAGCTCCTCGGCCTGCTGCTGGAGCTGGCTGTTGACCCACTCGATCCGCTCGCGGGCCTCCCGCACCTCGGCCAGGTCGGCGGCGATCCGTCGACGCATCGCGTCCACGTCCTCGGCGAGCCGCATGAACTCCGGCGGCCCGGAACCCGAGATCTCGTGGTGGAAGTCGCCCTCGGCGACCTCCCGGACCTGGTCGGCGAGGCCGGTGAGCGGGCGCACCACCATCCGGTCCAGGGAGAGCAGCAGCAGCGAGCCGGCGATCACCACGACCAGGGCGGCGACGATCAGCAGGACGGCCAGCAGGTTGCCGGTGCTGCGGACCTCCCGCGCGTTGCTCTCCCGGGCGTTGAGGATCTCGGCCTGGAGGTCCTCCACGGCGGCCCGGACGTCGTCGAACTGCTGGCGGGCGTCCTCGGTGATCAGGGCCTGACCGGCGGCGGTGCCGCGCTGCGCGGTCGTCGTGACGACCGGTTGCGCCACCGACTGCCGCCACTGCTCGGCCCGGGCCTCGACGATCCTCAGGTCGTCGTCGATCCGCGGGTAGTCGGCGAGCAGCGCCCGCATCGACGTGACGACGTCCCGCTCCTGCCGCACCCCGGCGTCGTACGGGGCGAGGTCCGCCCGGTCGCCGCTCACCGCGTAGCCCCGGACCGCCGTCTCCTGGTCGAGCAGGGCGTTGAGCAGTTCCTGCGACTGCACCCGCAGCGGGCCGGTCTTGTTCAGCAACGCGTCGACCTGCGTGCGGTTCCGAGCGGCCATGACACCCTCGACCGCCGCCAGCCCCACCAGGAGGATGCCGACCACGGCGAGCAGCGCGATCACCCGCTGGCGCAGACTCCAGCCACGCATGCTCACCGGCCACCGCCCCGGCTCACCAGCAGCATGGCCACGTCGTCGGCGAGCGGGCCGCCGTTGATCTGCTCGGCCCGGCCGACGAGCCAGGCCGGCAGCTCCGGCAGCGGCACGGCGCGGCTGTCCGGTTCGTCCAGCAGATCACTCAGACCGGGCACGTCGAGCCGCTCGTCGCTGTCGCCCACGCGCCCCTCGATCAGACCGTCGGTGTACATGAGAAGCGACCAGTCATCGGTGTCGAACTCCAGATCGTAGGCGACCGGCGGGCGGGGCCGGACGCCGAGCAGCAGACCACCGGGAGCCGGCACGGGCTCCACTCCACCCCCGGCGAGCAGCAGCGGCGGCGGATGCCCCGCCAGCCGTACCGTGGCGCGGTTGGCGTCCAGGTCGAGCCGGACGGTCGCCACGGTCGCGAAGATCTCCTGGAGCCGGCGCTCGCTCATCAGCACCTGCTCCAACGCGGGCAGCACCTCGTCGTCGGGCACACCCGCGAGCACCAGGGCCCGCCAGGCGACCCGCAGCTCCACGCCGAGCGCCGCCTCGTCGACCCCGTGCCCGCAGACGTCGCCGACGATGAGGTCCACCCGGTCGGGGCGGGTCTGCACCACGTCGTAGAAGTCACCGCCTATCAGCGCGGCGTGCCGGCCCGGCCGGTAGAAGGTGTTCACCGTCACCTGGTCGGTCGACATGAGCGGCTGCGGGAGCAGGCCCCGTTCGAGGCGGGCCGACTCGGCCTGGCGCAGCTCGACCTCACGCAGCCGGCGGGCGTTCTCGTCGGCGCGCTTGCGCTCGACCGCGTACCGCAGCGCCCGGGTCAGGAGGACGCCGTCGACCTGCCCCTTGACGAGGTAGTCCTGGGCGCCCTCGGCCACGGCCACGATGCCCAGGTGCTCGTCGGTGCGCCCGGTCAGCACGCACACCGCCGCGCCGCTCGCCATCTCCAGCACGCGGCGCAGCCCGTCGAGCCCCTGCGCGTCGGGGAGGCCGAGATCGAGCAGGACGCAGTCCACGCCCGTCACCCGCTGGCGGGCCTCGCTGAGGCTCGTGGCCACCACCAGGTCGATCATCGAGTTGGTCTCGGCCAGCAGTTCACCGACGAGGAACGCGTCCCCCTCGTCGTCCTCCACCAGCAGCACGCGGAGCCGCTCACCGGGCGGGACCTGAGGGTGGTACCCGAGGTCGCCGGGCGCCCGGGGCACGACGGAGGGGCCGGTCAGACCGGCCCCCCGGTACGGCCGGGTCACCGCCGCGAGACGCGGGAGTTCGCTGGTGATGTCGGGCTCCTTCCGAGTGCCCTGCCGATCCTGTATTAGACAACGGTGGCACACAAAACGACGAACTCGAGGCGGCCGGGCATGTGCCTGATCACTACACGCTAAGGGACAAAGCGGCTGGCCGCCGACCGGGGCGTCCCGATCCGGACCGACGCGCGGCAGGATGGTGCCCACCCTGCCCGTACCCCTGAGGAGTCCCCGTGGGCGCACCCCCCACCCCGGCCCCGGACCGCGCATCCGCCCACCCGCGCCCGAGCGTGCCGGGCGCCGACCGGGCGCTCGCGCGACCGCGACGGCGGCTCGCCGCGGCCGTCGCGGCGCTCGTCGCGCTGGTGGCCGTCGGCGCCGTGAGCCTCGTCGACCTGCGTCCCCCGGCGCCGCGACCGGCCGACGCGCCGCCCACCGAGTTCAGCGCCGCCCGGGCGTACCGCCACGTCGAGGTCGTCGCGGCCCGCCCGCACCCCGCCGGCAGCGCCGCCAACGACGAGGTACGCGCCCACGTCGAGCAGACACTGCGCGGGCTGGTCCTGGAGACGCAGGTCCAGGACACCGTGGCGTCCGAGGCCGGGCAGCTCAGCGGCGCGGCCGGTGGCGCGACCCTCGCCCGGGTCCGCAACGTGGTGGCCCGCCTGCCCGGGACCGACCCGACCGGCCGGGTCTTCCTGGTCGCCCACTACGACTCGGTGCAGACCGGTCCGGGCGGCAACGACGACGCCGCCGGCACCTCCGCGCTCCTGGAGGTGGCCCGCGCGCTGGCCGCCGGCCCGCGCCCCCGCAACGACATCGTCCTCGTCCTCACCGACGCCGAGGAGGCGTGCCTCTGCGGGGCGTCCGCGTTCGCCTCCAGCCACCCGCTCGCCGCGGACGGCGGGGTGGTGCTCAACCTGGAGGCGCGCGGCTCCACCGGGCCGGTGATCATGTTCGAGACGTCCCGGCGCAACGCGAAGCTCGTGGACGTCTTCGGCCGGGCCGCGCCGCACGCCGTCGGCACCTCGTTCGCCGTGGAGATCTACCGGGCGCTGCCCAACGACACCGACTTCACGGCGTTCCTCGCCGAGGGTTTCACGGGCCTCAACTCCGCGTACATCGACGGTGGCGCCATCTACCACACCCCGCTGGACACGGCGGCGGCGCTGGACCGGGCGAGCCTCCAGCAGCACGGCGACAACGCGCTCGGGCTGGCCCGGGAGTTCGGCCGGATCGACCTCACCGACCTGCGTGCCGGCGGCGACGCCACCTACTTCCCGGTGCCCGGCGGCCTGGCCCGCTACCCGGGCTGGCTGACCCTTCCGCTCGCGCTGGTCGCGCTGGCCGCCGTGGCCGCCCTCGGCTGGCTGGTCCGGCGGCGGGGCCGCACCACGGGACGACGGCTGGCGGCCGGCTTCGGGCTGGCGCTCGTGCCGATCGTGGCCGCCCCGCTCGCCGCGCAGGCGCTCTGGGCCGCGGTCACGGCCATCCGGCCCGGCTACGCCGAACTCCTCGACCCGTACCGGCCGACCTGGTACCGGCTCGCCGTGCTGGCGGTCGCCGCGGCCGTCGTCCTCGCCTGGTACGCCCTGACCCGGCGCTGGATCGGCCCGGGCGCCCTGGCGGTCGGCGGGCTGGCCTGGCTCGCCCTGCTCGGGGTGCTCCTGGCCGTGGCGGTGCCCGGCGGCGCGTACCTCACCACCCTGCCGGCCCTGGCCGGCGCGCTCGGCGGCCTGGTGGCGCTCGCCACCCGCATCGACGGCCCGTGGCCGGTGGTCGCGGTGACCGTGAGCGGCGCGGTGGCCGTGCTCATCCTGCTCCCGACCGTGGTGCTGCTCTTCCCGGCGCTCGGCATGGCGATGGCCGGGGTCGCGGCGCTGGTGGCCGTGCTGCTCGGGCTCGCCGTACTGCCCGTGCTGGACCTGCTGCACCCGCAGGCCGGCGGCCAGCGGGGCCTGGTGGCGCTGCGGGCCCGCCGGCTCGGCGCGCTGCCCGCCCTCGCGGCCGCCGTCGCGGCGGTGGTCTGCGCCGGGGTCGGGCTCCGCGTCGACCGGTTCGACGCCGCGCACCCCGCGCCGACCCACCTGATGTACGCGCTGGACGCCGGCACCGGCGAGGCGCACTGGTTGAGCCGCGAGACCGACCCGCAACCCTGGACCGGCCGGTACGTGCGCGACCGGACGGCCACGGACGACTTCCCGGCCCTCGGTGACGGCACCTTCCTCGGCGGCCCGGCCCAGGCGGCGAACCTGCCCGCCCCGAAGCTGGACGTGCTCGCCGACAGCACCGCCGGCGGCGAGCGCACCCTGCGGCTGCGGCTCACCCCGCAGCGCCCCGTACGCCTCGCGAGCCTGCACGTCGACACGACGACCGCCACCGTGCTGCGCGCCGAGGTGGCGGGCCGTTCGGTGCCCGTCGAGGCGCACGACGGGAAGTGGGGATTCGGGGTGGTCTTCCACGCGCCCCCGGCCGAGGGCATCGAGGTGACGCTCACCGTCACGCCGAAGGCGGACCGGGTGGGCCTGCGCGCCATGGACGCCAGCGACGGGCTGGACGGGCTGCCCGGCTACCAGCCCCGCCCGGCGGACGTGGGTGTGGTCGGGTCGCACAGCTCGGAGATGCTCGCCGTGGCGCGCACGTATCCGCTCTGAGCCCTACTTCCAGCGGAAGTGCACGAAGAGGCGGCCGAAGTTCTTCGAGTCCTTCTCCACCCGGTGGTAGAGCTGCTTGACGTCCTTCTGGTCGAGGAAGCGCAGCACGCGCTTCTTCAGCTGGCCGGAGCCCTTGCCGGGGATGATCTCCACGAGGGTGGCCTTCTTCGCCACGGCCTCGTCCATGATCCCGCGGAGCGCACGGTCGATGTCGTGGCCCTTGTTGAAGATGTCGTGGAGATCGAGCTTGAGCTTCACCCGTTCATCGTAGGCGCGCGTGAGCGCCGGGCCCGGACACGACGAAGGGCAGCCCCGAGGGCTGCCCTTCGTCCGTTTTCCGCTTCTGATCGTCAGCGGGCGCCGCTGACCCGCGTCTCCACCCGGCGCAGCGCCGTGCGGTAGTCGTCGTTACCGCTGTGCATGGCGGCGGCGATCCGCAGGTGCCGCAGCGCGTCCGTGTGCCGGTTCATCCGCTCCAGCGTCCGGCCCAGCACGTGGTGCGCGTAGTGGTCGCTCGGGTCCCGGTCGACCAGCTCCCGCAGCTGCTCCTCGGCCCGGTTGAGCTGGGCGGACTGGAAGTACGCCCGGGCCAGCAGCTGCCGCACCGACGCGTTGCCCGGCTCCGCCTCGACGATCGGCTCGAGCAGCCGGGCCGCTCCGGTCGGGTCACCGGCTTCGAAGAACATGGTCGCCCGCCGGTACTCGGCCAGAAGATCCATTCGACCCACCCCCTCGTGTCGCATCGTCCCTGCCCCGACGCTGACACAACACCGCCCCAGCCGCGACTGTTCCCGCGCCGCTCGCGGCCGGTCGGCCCAGGCGGCGCGGCCGGTCGGCTCAGGCGGGGCGGGCGGTCGGCTCAGGCGGGGCGGGCGGTCGGCTCAGGCGGGGCGGGCGGCGGCGAGGTCCCAGGCGCGGACGCCGCCGAGGATGCCGGCCGTGTTCGGCACGACGACCACGTCGTCACCCATCCGGGCCAGCTGCTCGGGCCGGATGAGCCGGGAGTTGCCCCCGCCCAGGTAGAGGCGGTCCCAGCGGAACACCGGCCGGAGCCCCTCGACGACCCCGCGGACCCGCCGCGACCAGAACGCGTCGCCGAGCCGGCGCCGTTCCGGCTCGCCGATGTACGTGTCGTAGGTCATCCCCCAGCGCACCGGCGCGTGCGACAGCTCCAGGTGCGGGGCGAGCACCCCACCGTCGAAGAGGGCCGAGCCCAGCCCGGTCCCCAGGGTGAGCACCAGCTCCAGCCCCGTGCCGGCCACGACGCCCGCCCCGTGCACCTCGGCGTCGTTGAGAACGAGCACCGGCACCCCGAACGCCTCCGCGAGCGCGGACCGCGCGTCCCAGCCGGACCACTCGGCGAGCAGGTCGGGGTCGACCTTCGTCCGCGGCCCGGCCCGGGTGACGTAGTGCGGTGTGGCCACCACCACGCCGTGCCGGAGCATGCCGGGCATCCCCACCGTCACGCGGTCGGCCGCGGGGAGCTGGGCGCCGAGGTCCAGCAGGGTCTTGACGAAGAGCGAGGTCGGCAACGGGTACGGCGTGGGCACCCGCAGCGGCCGCGTCCGCATCGTGCCCGCCGCGTCGAGGACCGAGGCCTTGATGCCGCCGCCCCCGCAGTCGATCGCCAGAGTGGTCACCACCCGAGCAGTGTGCCTCCTCCTCCGCGCGAAATGCACCGTCGGGGCGGATAGGCTCGCCTCCTCATGAGCGCCACGTTGATCGTCAAGGACCTCGCGGCCGGCCACGGCGACCGTCCGCTCTTCACCGGGCTGGACCTGGTGGTCGCGCCCGGCGACGTGGTCGGGCTGGTCGGGGCGAACGGGGCCGGCAAGTCGACGCTGCTGCGTACGCTCGCCGGCCTGCTGCCCGTGGAGGCCGGCAGCGTCACGCTCAACCCGCCCACGGCGAGCGTCGGGCACCTGCCGCAGGAGCCGGAGCGGCGCCCCGGCGAGACGGTGCGCGCCTTCCTGGCCCGCCGCACCGGGGTCGCCGCCGCGCAGGTCGCCCTCGACGCCGCCACCGAGGCGCTCACCGCGGGCCGGGCAGGGGCCGACGACGCGTACGCCGAGGCGTTGGAGCGCTGGCTCGCCCTCGGCGGCGCCGACCTGGACGAGCGGGCCGAGCAGGTCGCCGCGGAGCTGGGGCTCGCGGTCGACCTCGACCAGGAGATGACCGGGCTGTCCGGCGGCCAGGCCGCCCGGGCCGGGCTGGCCTCGCTGCTGCTCAGCCGGTACGACGTCTTCCTGCTCGACGAGCCCACCAACGACCTGGACCTGGCCGGGCTGGAGCGGTTGGAGGAGTTCGTCACCGGGCTGCGGGCGGGCACGGTGCTGGTCAGCCACGACCGGGAGTTCCTGACCCGGACGGTGAACCGGGTCCTCGAGCTGGACCTGCCCCAGCAGCAGGTCAACCACTTCGGCGGCGGCTACGCGGCCTACCTGGAGGAGCGCGAGGTCGCGCGCCGCCACGCCCGCGCCGACTACGAGGAGTACGCCGAGACGCGCGCCACGCTGGAGGCCCGCGCGCGGGCGCAGCGGGCCTGGATGGAGAAGGGCGTCCGCAACGCCCGGCGCAAGGCCACCGACAACGACAAGATCGGCCGGAAGTTCCGGGCGGAGGCCACCGAGAAGCAGGCGGCGAAGGCCCGGCAGACCGAACGGCTCATCGAGCGGCTGGAGGTGGTCGAGGAGCCCCGCAAGGAGTGGGAGCTGCGCATGGAGATCGCGGCCGCGCCCCGCGCCGGCGCCGTCGTGGCCGCGCTCCGCGACGCCGTCGTACGCCGGGGCGGCTTCACGCTCGGGCCCGTGAACCTCCAGATCGACTGGGCCGACCGGGTGGCGGTCACCGGCGCCAACGGTTCCGGCAAGTCCACCCTGCTGGCCGCCCTCCTCGGCCGGCTGCCGCTGGACGCCGGCCACGCCACCCTGGGCCCCGGGGTGGTCGTCGGCGAGGTCGACCAGGCGCGGGGGCTCTTCCTCGGCGACGCGCCGCTCATCGACGCGTTCCGGGCCGCCGTGCCCGACATGTCGCCGGCGGACGCGCGGACCCTGCTGGCCAAGTTCGGGCTGCGCGCCGGGCACGTGCTGCGGCCGGCCGCCACCCTCTCCCCCGGCGAGCGGACGCGCGCGGCGCTGGCCCTGTTGCAGGGGCGCGGCGTGAACCTGCTGGTGCTCGACGAGCCGACGAACCACCTGGACCTGCCGGCCATCGAGCAGCTGGAGTCGGCGCTCGCGAGCTACCCGGGAACGCTGCTGCTGGTGACCCACGACCGGCGGATGCTCGACGCGGTGGCCACGAACCGGCGCCTGCGGGTGGACGCGGGGCGGATCGCCGAGGATTGATCCGTGCCGGCACGACGGCGCCGGGTGAGAATGACCGCATGCTCAAGTGGGAGTACGCGCTGCTGGTCCGGCGACGCCAGGCCGCCACGAACGACCTCGGCTGGGAGGTCGTGTTCGTCTGGTACGGCCCGGACGGCTCCATGGTCGACGTCACCGCGTACGGGGACACGGCGCTGGCCCACCTCAACCGGGCGGGTGACCAGGGCTGGGAACTGGTCGCGATGAGCGAGGACCCGTCCCTGCCGGGCAACAACGAGCTGCACCGCTACCACCTCAAGCGACCGAAGCCCGCGGCTCCCCCACCCCGCCAACGCATGCGGACCCGCCCCCGCCGCACGATCACCGGCTGACGCGCCTCCCGTCGCCCGCGTCGCCTCCTGTCGCCCGGGCCGCCTCCCGTCGCCTCCCGTCGCCCCGTCGATCATGGAGTTATTGCCAACCTGCACGGCGTGTCGCGACGACAACTTCATGATCAACCGCGGTCGACCCGGCCCGCGCATGGCGGCACAGGCGCGGCCCAGGCGCGGGCCAGGCGCGGCCCAGGCGCGGCCCAGGCATATCGGACGGGGATGCGGGTAACGGGCGGCCGGAGGTGACGATGGTCGCGTTGGCACAGACCCCGCCGTCGGCCGAGCGGCTGCGGGCGCTCGACGGCTTCCTCGCCGAGGCGTGGGCGGACCAGAAGGCGCACGACGACCGGCTGCGCGGGCTCGCCGTCGAGGTGCGCTTCGACCGGGGCGTCGGCCACGTGACCGGCGAGGTCGCCGACCCGGAGGAGCTGCGGCTGGTCCGGGACCGGATCGGCCGGCTGGCCGGGGTGTTCGGCGTCTGGTGCCGCGTACGGGTCGGCGGCCGTGACCCGGTCGTGGTGGACCTGGGCTGCGGGGCCACCAAGCAGTGGCCCGGCAACCTGGGACTGGACATCTTCCCGGCCCCGGGGGTGGACGCGGTGGCCGACCTGTCCGGCTCGCTGCCGCTGGCCGACGACTCCGTGGACGTCTTCTTCGCGGTGCACATCCTCGAGCACCTGATCGACTTCCTGCCGCTGCTCGACGAGTGCCACCGCGTGCTGCGGCCGGGCGGCGTGCTGCACGTGATGAGCCCCTGGTGGGGGCACGTGAACGCGGTGGCCGACCCGACGCACGTACGGCTGCTCGACGTACAGACGATCAAGGGGGTCTGCCTGCAGCGACCGCCGGGGACGCCGCGCTGGTACCCGCTGCACGCCGGCTGCGACGGCGCCTCGATCTTCGCGGACCTCACCCCGGTCCCGCCCGACGCCGACCCGCCCCCGCCCAGCCACCTGGCCCGCTTCTTCGACTGACCCACCCCGACCCACCCCAACCGACCCCGACCCACCCACCGCCCCCCGGCTCCCCCGAGCCCGGTGATCATGAGGTTGGCGGGGTCGTTGGAGATCGAAGAGCCCGCTAACCTCATGATCAACGGGGAGGGGGCGGGCCGGGGCGGGCCGGGCCGGCGGAGGCCGGGTCAGCGGCCCAGGGTGCTTTCGCGGGGTTCCAGTCGGTAGGGGGCGGACAGTTCGCGGGCCGGTGCCGAACGGTCGCCGTCGATCCGGTTCGCCAGCAGTTCGACGGCGAGCCGGGCGATGCGCTCCTTGTCGGGCGCGATCGTCGTGAGGGTCGGCACCGAGAAGCGGCCGTCCTCGATCCCGTCGAAGCCGGCGACGGCCACGTCCTCGGGCACCCGCAGGCCCGCCTCGTACAGCGCCCGCAGCGCCCCGAGCGCGAGGGTGTCGTTGAAGCAGAAGACCGCGTCGGGGCGTACGCCCGAGTCGAGCAGGTGGCGCATGGCGACCGCGCCGTCCGCGCGGTGCCAGACCGGCGCGGGCGCCACGAGGGCCTCGTCGTAGCCGAGGCCGGCCTCCTCCAGCGCGGCCCGGTAGCCGTCCAGCCGAAGGCGGGCGCTGGCGCCCTCGGGGGTGCGCTGCGAGCCGATGGCGGCGACGCGGCGCCGGCCGAGCCCGATGAGGTGGGCGGTGATCTCGCGGGCGGCGGCCACGTTGTCGATGACGACGTGGTCGGCGGGGCCGTGGTCGACGCGTTCGCCGAGCAGCACCATCGGCGTGCCGTCGAGGTTGACCAGGTCGTCGGCGGTGAGCGCCAGCGGGCTGAAGATCAGCCCGTCGATGAGGTGGTCGGTGATGCCGGAGGCGACGACCCGTTCCTGCTCCCGGGCGCCGCCGGTCTGGTCGATGAGCACCGTCCAGCCGAGTTCGGCGGCGGCGGTGACGACGTGCCGGGCCAGTTCGGCGAAGTACGGGATGTCGAGTTCCGGCACGGCGAGGGCGATCACCCCCGTACGCCCCTTGCGGAGGTTGCGGGCGGAGAGGTTGGGTCGGTAGTTGAGGGCGGCGATCGCCTCCTCGACCCGGGCCCGGGTGTCCGGCCGGACGTGCGCGTACCCGTTGACCACGTTGGAGACGGTCTTGACCGACACACCGGCCCGTTCAGCAACGTCCTTGAGCCTGTGCCGCACTCCCCAACCTCCCCGCGGTAACCAGGGGCACTGTACCTCTTCACCAACCCTTTACAACGTTGACTACAACGTTGTACAAACCAGGGACACCGGTCGGCGGTGACTCCCGTCACCGGTAACAGAAATGACGAAAGGTGACATTCGTGCGGACCGCGCAGCTCACGATCGACCCCGCTTTCGCGATCGGGCCGGCCGACCGTCGACTCTTCGGCTCCTTCGTCGAGCACATGGGTCGGTGCGTCTACGGCGGGATCTACGAGCCCGGCCACCCGAATGCCGACGCCCGCGGGCTCCGGCGCGACGTGCTGGAGCTGACCCGGGAACTGGGCGTGTCCGTGGTGCGCTACCCGGGCGGGAACTTCGTCTCCGGCTACCGCTGGGAGGACGGCGTCGGCCCGGCCGGCGACCGCCCCCGCCGGCTCGACCTGGCCTGGAAGACCATCGAGACCAACGCCTTCGGCCTCCACGAGTTCATGACCTGGGCGGGCGAGGCCGGCGTCGAGCCCATGATGGCCGTCAACCTCGGCACCCGCGGGGTCCAGGAGGCGCTGGACCTGCTGGAGTACGCCAACCACCCGGGCGGCACCCACCTGTCCGACCTGCGGCGCAAGAACGGCGCGGAGGAGCCGTTCGGCGTACGGCTCTGGTGCCTCGGCAACGAGATGGACGGCCCGTGGCAGGTCGGCCACAAGACCGCCGACGAGTACGGCCGGCTCGCCGCCGAGGCCGCCCGCGCCATGAAGATGATCGACCCCTCGATCAGCCTGGTCGCCTGCGGCAGCTCGAACCGGCGGATGCCGACGTTCGCCTCCTGGGAGGCGACGGTGCTCGAGCACACGTACGAGCACGTCGACTACATCTCCGCGCACACCTACTACGACCCGTCCGACGGCGACCGGGCCAGCATCCTCGCCTCCGCCGTCGACATGGACAACTTCATCAGCGAGGTGGTCGCCACCGCCGACCACGTGGCCGCCAAGCAGCGGCACACGCGGAAGCTGAAGATCTCCTTCGACGAGTGGAACGTCTGGTACGAGTCCCGCCTCCAGGCGGACCTGGACCGGCGCGGCTGGGTCGAGGCGCCCGCGCTCATCGAGGACGACTTCACGGCGGTCGACGCGGTGGTGGTCGGCGACCTGCTGATCACGCTGCTCCGGCACGCCGACCGGGTCGGGGTGGCCTGCCAGGCGCAGCTCGCGAACGTGATCGCCCCCATCCGGACGCGCAACGGCGGTCCGGCCTGGCGGCAGACCATCTTCCACCCGTTCGCGCTGACCGCCCGGTACGCGCGCGGCACGGTCCTGCGGACCGAGCCGGTGTCGCCGCGGTACGAGACGAAGAAGTACGGGGACGTCCCGGTGCTGGACACCGTGGCCGTGCACGACGAGGAGACCGGCGAGCTGACCGTGTTCGCCGTCAACCGCGGCGGCGAGGACCTGCCGCTGGACCTCGACCTGCGCGGACTGCCCGGTATGTCCGCCCTGTCCCACGTGAGCCTCGCCGCCGGAGACGACCCGGAGGCGACGAACACCGAGGCCGCACCGGACACGGTGACGCCTCGGGAGATGAACACCCCCACCCTCGACGGCGGCCGGTGCTCGGTGCGCCTGCCGGCCGTCTCCTGGAACGTGCTCCGCTTCGGTAACCGGCTCTGACCAGGCACACTTCATCCCGTCCCCCAAGGAGAGATACGCATGATCCACAATGAGATGAGCCGGCGTCGGCTCCTCGGCCTCGGCCTCGGGCTCGGCGCCGCGGCCACGCTGACGCTGGCCGGCTGTGGCGGCGGCGACGACTCGTCCGGCCCGGCGGCGGCCGGCAACGGCGGTAAGGACTACACCGGTCCGAAGGTGGACCTGAAGCTCTGGAACGGGTTCACCGGCGGCGACGGTGAGATCTTCAAGACGCTCGTGAACCAGTTCAACTCCGAGCACCAGAACATCGCGGTGTCGGTGGCCACGTACCAGTGGGAGGACTACTACAACAAGCTCCCCGGCGCGGCCTCCAGCGGCAACGGCCCGGACATCGCCGTCATGCACATGGACCAGCTCGCCACGTTCGCCGCCCGCGGCGTCATCACCGAGCTGGACGACGTGGCCAGCGCCCTGGAGCTGAGCGAGGGCGACTTCGCGCCCACGGTGTGGAAGGGCGGCATCTACAACGACAAGCGGTACGGCATCCCGCTGGACATGCACCCGCTGGGCTTCTACTACAACAAGGCGGTCATGGAGAAGGCGGGCCTGGACCCGAACAAGCCGCCGACGACCCGCGACGAGTACATGGCCGCGCTCACCGAGCTGAAGAAGTCCGGTGTGCAGGGCTTCTGGGTGAGCCCGTTCCAGTTCACCGGCGGCATGACGTTCTACTCGCTGGTCTACCAGTTCGGCGGCAGCCTCTTCGACGCCGAGGTCAACAAGGCCACGTTCAACTCCGACCAGGCCGTCGAGGCGTGCACCTGGCTCGTCGACATGATCAAGCAGGGCTTCTCGCCGGCCAACGTCGGCCAGGACGCCGACTACCTGGCGTTCAAGAGCGGCAAGAACGCCTTCAACTGGAACGGCATCTGGCAGGTCAACGACCTGAAGAAGAGCGCCGACATCCAGTGGGGCGTGGCGCCCCTGCCGCAGATCGGCAGCACCCAGGCGGCCTGGGCCAACTCGCACAACTTCACGATCGTCAAGCAGCGGTCCCAGAACGCCAACAAGGTCTCCGCGTCCAAGGTCTTCATCAACTGGCTCAGCCAGCACTCGCTCGACTGGGCCAAGGGCGGCCAGGTGCCGGCCCGCAAGACCGTCCGGGACAGCGCCGAGTTCAAGGCGCTCACCGAGGTGAACGCGCTCGCCCCCGAGCTGGAGTACGCGGCCTTCCCGCCGGCCGCGCCCGGCCTGGGCGAGGTCATGACCACCTTCTACAACGCGTTCAACGAGGCCGCGCTGGGCAAGAAGTCGCCCAAGCAGGCGCTCGACGACGGGGTGGCCAAGGCCAACAAGCAGCTCGAGGACAACCGCAAGAAGTACGGGAGCTGATCCCCCGTGGCGGACGTGATCGAGGTCGGGGCGGCGCGCGGTGACGCGCCGCCCCCGGCGGCCAGCGCTGCCCGCCGCGGCGCCTCGGCGGGCCGGGCGGGTCGGGCGACCCCGTACCTCTTCCTCGCCCCGTACCTGGTCCTGTTCACGGTGTTCGGCCTGCTGCCGATCCTGCTCGGGATCTGGCTGAGCCTGCACCAGTGGGACTTCCAGCTGCCGAACCGTCCGTTCGTCGGCCTGGACAACTACAAGGAGCTGTTCTCCAGCGACTCGGCCGTCTACGGCGACTGGTGGCAGAGCGTCCGCGCCACGGCGATCTTCACGGTCCTCTCGGTGCCGCTGCTCGTGGTGATCCCGCTCGGGCTGGCGCTGCTGCTGAACCGCTCGTTCCCCGGCCGGACGTTCTTCCGCGCGGTCTACTTCGCGCCGTACGTCCTGGGTGTCGCGGTCATCGGCCTGCTCTGGCGCTTCCTGCTCGACGCGAACCTGGGCCTGGTCAACCGCCTGCTCGGCGTGGTCGGCCTGCCCTCGGACACCCCGTGGGTGACGGACGTGCCGTGGGCGTGGATCTCGCTGGTCGGCGTGACGGTGTGGTGGACCTCCGGCTTCAACGCCGTGATCTACCTGGCCGGCCTCCAGGACATTCCGCAGGAGCTGTACGAGGCGGCGAAGGTGGACGGCGCGAGCGCCTGGGAACGGTTCCGCCACGTCACGCTCCCCGGGCTGCGCCCGGTGCTGCTCTTCGTCCTCACCACGACGATCCTCGCCTCGGCGAACGTGTTCGGCCAGTCGTTCCTGATCACCCAGGGCGCTCCGGGCACGGAGACCCGCACGGTGGTCTGGTTCGTCGTCGAGGAGGGGCTGCGCAACAACAACGCCGGCCGGGCGGCCGCGATGAGCATCGTGTTCGCGCTGATGCTGGCCGTCGTGAGCCTCGCCAACTTCCGCCTCTTCCGCTACCGGGAAGACTGAGGGACCGCCATGACGACGACGCCCACGCGTACCCCGCACGTCCCGGCGACCGCTCCCACGCGCGACGGCCGCCCGGGCACGGCGCTGCGGCGCACCGTGCTCTACGCCATCCTGGTGGCCCTCACCCTGGTCTTCCTGACCCCGCTGGTGTGGATGGTCATCACCTCGCTGAAGACCTACGACGGCGCCCAGCGGATCCCACCGACCTGGCTGCCCGACCCGATCTCGGGTTACGGCTACGAGCAGATCCTCGACAACTCGGCCAACCCCGTGCTGCGCTGGTTCCTCAACAGCATGCTGGCGGCCACCCTGCACTCGCTGCTGGTGCTGGTGACCGCGTCGATGGCCGCGTACGCCCTGGCCCGGATGCGGTTCCGCGGCCGTGGGGTGAGCTTCGCGCTCATCGTCGGGACGCTCTTCATCCCGCCGACCTCGCTGATCATCCCGAACTTCCTGATCGTCGACACGCTGAACTGGATCGACACCCTCACCGTGGTGGTGGTGCCCGGCGCGGCCAGCGCGTTCGGCGTGTTCTTCCTGCGGCAGTTCTTCCTCTCCCTGCCCCGGGAGCTGGAGGAGGCCGCGGTGCTGGACGGGGCGAACCAGTGGCAGATCTTCTACCGGGTGGTGCTGCCGCTGTCGAAGCCCGCACTGGCCACGCTGGCGGTGCTGTCGTTCCTCACCAACTGGAACGACTTCCTCTGGCCGATCTTCGTGCTGTTCAGCCCGGAGCAGCTGACCCTGCCGCCGGGCCTCGGCCTGCTCCAGGGCTCCTACGTGACCGACTATCCGGTGATCATGGCGGGGGCGGTGCTGGCCAGCGTGCCGGTGCTGATCCTCTTCGTGCTCGCCCAGCGGCACATCATCCAGGGCGTCTCCCGCAGCGGCCTGAAGGGATGACGGCCGGTACCGTCCGGCGACGCGGCGCGGCGGCGGTCCTCTCCGCCGCGCTGCTCGCCGCCGCCGCGCTCGTCGCCGGCTGCGGGGACGAGCAGAAAGCCACACCGACGAGTACGGGGAGCGACCCGAGCATGTTCACCAACCCGGTCATCCGGACCGACGCCCCCGACCCGCAGGCGATCCGGGTCGGCGACACCTGGTACCTGTTCCACACGAACACGGGCGGCCGGAACGTCCCGGTGCACACGTCACCGGACCTCGTCGACTGGACGCCGGCCGGTGACGCCCTGCCGGAGCTGTCGGACTGGGCGGACGCCGGAAAGACGTGGGCGCCCGAGGCCATCCAGCTCGCCCCCGACCGCTTCGTGCTCTACTACACGGTCGCCGGCCGCGAGTCGGGCCGGCAGTGCGTGGGGCGGGCGGTGGCGACCGCGCCGCAGGGGCCGTACCGGGACGACTCGGACGGGCCGCTGATCTGCCAGGCCGACCTCGGCGGGGCGATCGACGCCAGCCCGTTCCGGGACACCGACGGCACGCTCTGGCTGCTGTGGAAGAACGACGGCAACGCCATCGGGGTGGACACCTGGATCTGGTCGCAGCGTCTCTCGCCGGACGGGCTGAGCCTGGTCGGCGAGCCGACGAAGCTGCTCAGGCAGACCGAGCCGTGGGAGGGAACCCTCATCGAGGGGCCGTTCCTCCACCGGCAGGACGGGAAGCTGTACCTGTTCTTCGCCGCGAACGCGTACGACAGGGCCGAGTACGCCGAGGGGTACGCGGTCTGCGAGTCACCCGCCGGCCCGTGCGTGAAGGCGCCGGAGAACCCGATCCTGAGGACCAACGACGTCGCCTCCGGCCCGGGGCACGCCTCGATGGTCGTGAAGGACGGCCGGACGTGGCTGCTCTACCACGCCTGGCCGCCGGGCCAGGAGGGCAGCGTCGACCCGGGCCGGCAGACGTGGCTCGACGAGGTGGTCTGGTCCGACGGCCGGCCCGTCGTGAAGGGTCCGACGGCCACGCCCCAGCCGCGTCCCTGACCGGGCCGTCGCGTCGCGCGGCGAAGCCCGGCCGTCGCGCGGCACGCGCGCAGAGAGCGGCCACACGCGCGCAGAGAGCGGCTGTCCGGCGCGGGACAGCCGCTCTCTCTCGTGGATACGCGGGGGTCAGCTCCCGACGGGCTCGCGGGGCTGCGGGGCGCGGGACGCCTCGCGGACGGCGAGGCGGTTGCGGCGGTAGCCGTAGCCGAAGTAGATCAGCCCGCCGACCAGCATCCAGGCCAGGAAGCGCAGCCAGGTCTCGACCGAGAGGTTGAGCATCAGGTAGAGGCAGGCCAGCGCCGAGACGATCGGCAGCACCGGCGAGAACGGCACCCGGAAGGGCCGCTCCAGGTTCGGACGGGTCCGGCGCAGGATCGGCACGGCGACCGACACGAGCACGAACGCGCACAGCGCGCCGATGCTCACCAGGTCGGCGAGGGCGGAGAGCGGGAGCAGGCCGGCCAGCAGGGCGACGCCGATCGTCATGATCCCGGAGATGCGGTACGGGGTGCCCCAGCGCGGATGCACCTTGGCGATCGACGGCGGGATCAGCCCGTCGCGGGAGATGGCGAAGCCGATCCGGCCCATGGCCACGAGGTCGACCAGGATCACGCTGGTCAGGCCGGCGACCGCGGCGATCGAGACGAGCGTCGCGGCCCACCCGGCGCCGACCGACGTGAAGGCCGCGGCGATCGGCGCGCCCCGGTCGATCTCGGTGTACGGCACCATGCCGACGACCACGAGCGAGACGCCGATGTAGAGCACGGTCGAGACCAGCAACGTGCCGAGCAGCCCCAACGGCAGGTCGCGCCGCGGCTTGCGGGTCTCCTCGCCGAGGTTGGCCACGGCCTCGAAGCCGGTGTACGCGAAGAAGACCACCGCGGCGGCGCTGAGCACCCCGACGAACCCGAAGACCGAGGGTTCCAGACCGAAGATGGCCTGGGTGACGGGCTGCCGGATGCCGTCCTCGCCCCCGGAGGCCGGCTCGGCCGGCGGGATGAACGGGGTGAGGTTGGCGGCCTTGACGAAGAAGAGCCCGGCGACCACCACGAACACGCAGATCGCCACCTTGACCAGCACCAGCAGGTTCGTCACCCGGGCGGACTCCCGGATGCCCACGATGCCGATCACGCCGAGGACCAGCACGATGGCGATCGCGCCGAGGTTGACGACGCTGCCCTCCTCACCGAACCAGGCGGCCGGGAGGTTGAAGAGTTCGGCCAGGTAGCCCGACCAGCCCCGGGCGACCACCGCCGCGCCGAGCGCGAACTCCAGCAGCAGGTCCCAGCCGATGATCCAGGCGACGATCTCGCCCATGGTGGCGTACGCGTAGGTGTAGGCGCTGCCGGCGGTCGGGACGCTGGAGGCGAGTTCGGCGTAGCAGAGCGCGGCGAGCAGGGCGACCACGCCGCCGATGGCGAAGGAGATCACCACACCGGGTCCGGCGTTGTCGCGGGCCTCGATCCCGGTCAGCGTGAAGATGCCGGTGCCGATCACGATGCCGATGCCGAAACCCGTGAGGTCGAGGGCGCCGAGCCGTCTCCTCAGCCGGGGCCGCTCGTCGGCACCGTCCGCCTCGCCCTGGGCGAGCACGTCCTTGATCGGTTTCGTACGCAGCACGGACACCGCGCTCTCACCCCTCCCACCGTGCGGCCACCCCCGTGGCGGCCGGTGACCGGCGTTGCTACCCCGTGCGCGTCACCGCCAACCACCGTGCGCCACGCCTGTCGGGGCAGGTCACGGGGCGTGCCGCCGGGACGGGTGAATCCGGCACGATCGGGCGGCCGGTGGGCGGAACGGGACGGCCGGCGGCCGGGGGCGGGCATCGGACGGACGGACAGAACCTGCGCAGACACTTGCGCGGACGCGTACGGTATGAAAATTTCCTACCAGCGGCAAATAGCCGGCGGCGAATCTTGCCGAAGGCGCCGCGATGAACCCTGCACGGGAGCCCCAACGAAGGGACACACCCATGAAGGCAACTCGGCTCGGCGCGGCCGGGCTGGCCGCGGCGCTGCTCGGCGCGCTCGTCGCCGCCACCCCCGCGTCCGCCACGCCCGACGCGGCGGGTGCCACCACCGCCACCGCTGCCTGCACCACCGATCCCGCCACCCCGAAGCGGCAGTTCCGGGCGCTGTGGATCGCCTCCGTCACCAACATCGACTGGCCGAGCAAGGCGTCCCAGACCGCGCCCGATCAGGTCGCCCGCCAGAAGGCCGAGTACCTCGAATGGCTCGACCTGGCCGAGCGGCTGAACCACAACGCCGTCGTGGTCCAGGTCCGCCCCACCGCCGACGCGTTCTGGCCGTCCCCGCACGAGCCCTGGTCGGAGTACCTGACGGGCGTCCGCGGGCAGGACCCGGGCTGGGACCCGCTGGCGTTCCTCGTGGAGGAGTCGCACAAGCGGAACCTGGAGTTCCACGCCTGGATGAACCCGTACCGCGTCTCGATGCCGGCCCCCGGCGGCGCCGGCGCGGACATCTCGAAGCTGGCCCCGAACCACCCGGCCCGACAGCACCCGGACTGGGTGTTCGCGTACCCGCCGGCCGGCGTCGCCGGCAGCCGGCTCTACTACAACCCCGGCATCCCCGAGGTCCGCGAGTTCGTCGAGACCGCGATGATGGACGCGGTGAAGCGGTACGACATCGACGCCGTCCACTTCGACGACTACTTCTACCCGTACCCGAGCGGCACCCACCAGTACCCGGACGACGCCACCTTCGCCCAGTACAACCGCGGCTTCACCGACAAGGCTGACTGGCGGCGGGACAACATCAACCTGCTGATCCAGGAGATGAACGCCAAGATCAAGCTTGTCAAGCCCTGGGTGAAGTTCGGCGTCAGCCCGTTCGGCATCTGGCGGAACAAGTCCGCCGACCCGCTCGGCTCGGACACCACCGGCAGCCAGTCGTACGACATCATCTCCGCCGACACCCGCAAGTGGGTCAAGGAGGAGTGGATCGACTACATCGTCCCGCAGCTCTACTGGTACATCGGCCAGTACCCGGCGGCGGACTACGCGCGGCTGGTGCCCTGGTGGGCGGAGACCGTCCGGGGCACCCGGGTGCAGCTCTACATCGGGCAGGCCGACTACAAGAGCGGCGACCCGGCGTACGGGTCGTTCTGGATGAACCCGCGTGAGCTGTCGGACCACCTGACCCTCAACCGGTCGTACCCGGAGGTCCAGGGCAACATCCACTTCTCGGCCGTGCAGGTGCGCGCCAACCGGCTCGGCGCCACCGACATCTACGCGGCCGAGCACTACTCCCGCCCGGCGCTGATCCCGACCATGTCGCACCTGCCGGCGAAGCCGCTGCTGATGCCCGTGGTCACCCGGTCCGTCCGCGAGGACGACGGGGTCCGGCTGAGCTGGCAGCAGCCGGCCGACGGTGTCGGACCGCTCGGCACCGCCACCTCGTACGCGATCTACCGCTTCGACGGCGTGAAGCTGGCCGGCAAGTGCGACTTCGCCGACGCCACCCACCTGGTCGACACCGTCCGCGCCACCGACGGCCGGGTCCAGTCCTGGGTGGACACGACCGCCGAGCCGGGCAAGCGGTACACGTACTACGTGACCGCGCTCGACCGGCTGGCCAACGAGAGCCCGGCGAGCCCGCCGGCCTTCGTGCTGCGCTGACCGCAACGGTCGGATGCCCCGGGTGCGCCCCGCGCCCGGGGCATTCGTCTGTTTCGACGGATGTCACCAATCGTCGGGCCAGGCGCAAGATCTACGCCTATTCATCGATCGACACTGATGGGCATCCGGTGACCCGCCGGTAACCACCCACCCGCACACCCCCGCGGAGGTACCAGTGCCCAGACGCCTCGCCACGCTCCTCGCCTCGGGCGCGCTCGCGCTGCTCGTCGCGCTGGGAGCCGCCTCCCCCGCCACCGCCGCCGTCACCCCGACACAGAAGCTCACCGTCCTGTCCGGATGGACGCAGACCAGCGCCACCAGCTACGCCGCCTGGAACTCGGCCCGCCTGGACCGGGCGCCCTGGGCCGAGTACGCCTTCGACTGGTCCACCGACTACTGCTCGTCGAGCCCGGACAACCCGCTCGGATTCCGCTTCGAACTCTCCTGCTACCGGCACGACTTCGGCTACCGCAACTACAAGGCGATGGGCCAGTTCCCGGCCAACAAGCCCCGGCTGGACAGCGCCTTCTACGAGGACCTCAAGCGGGTCTGCGCCACGTACAACTCGGTCGTCCGCCCGGCCTGCCTCAGCCTGGCGTGGACCTACTACCAGGCCGTCAGCCTCTTCGGCTCCCTGGCGGCCGTGGACCCGGCCGACATCGAGCGCGCCGCCGCCATGAAGGCCGACGCCGAGCGCCGGGCCGGGCTGCGCGCCTGACCCGACGGGTCGCACCGTCCACCCTCAGCGACGCGGGCCCGTGCCACCGGGAGAACGGGGCGCACGGGCCCGGGTCCGCCGCAGGACTCGTCGTCCCGCCTCGGGATTCGTCGTCCGCCTCGTCTCCGGCTGGCGACCCCCGAGCCGGCGCGGTTCGCCGCCGGCGCCGGCGCTGACGTCCCGCCCACCGTACGGTCAGGCGCGCTCGCTGTGGCCCGCCGGCCGCCGGTCCGGTTCCGACGGCGCGGCCTGGCGGGGCGCGAGGCGGGTCGGCAGCGTGCTGAACCGCGTGGAGTCGGCGGCGAGGTCGGGGTGCTCGACGTCCAGCGCGAGCGCGGCCGCCTCCTCCAGGCTCAGCTCGGCCCCCTCCCCGTACGCGGCGTCGAAGGCCGCGTCGCCCAGCCGGGCGCGCAGCTCCGCCTGCTGCTCGGCCCAGTACGCCCCGTAGATGCCGGTCGTGCAGCGCAGGTTGGCGCCGGTCGCCTGGGCGGCACCGAAGAGCCGAGCCGCGAGGTGCAGGTCTCCCCCGGCCGCGCAGCGCACCGCGATGGCGTTCAACGTGTCGCACGCCCGGCCGTGGAAGCCGTGGCTCATCCGCGAGCGCAACGCCACCAGCAGGTGCTCGTGCGCCGCGATCAGATCGCCCCGGGCCAGCGCCACCATGCCCAGCAGCATGTCGACCGAGCGCCGCCCCCGCTCGCGCGGCCGGGCCGCCTCCACGGGGCGGGCGGCCCCGAGCAGCTCCGCCGCCTCGTCCAGCGCACCGCGGCGCCAGAGCAGTTCGGCCAGGCTGTAGACGGCGAGCAGCGCGTCGCCCAGCACGTCCTGGCCGTGCGCCCAGTCGATGACCTCGCGGCAGACCCGCTCGGCCTCGACGAACTGTCCCATGTCGACCAGCGGCGCGGCCCGGCCGGCCAGCACCCGGGCCAGCAGGCCGGCGTCGCCCGCCTGCCGGGCCGCGGCCTCGGCGCGCTGCGAGTAGCGCAGCTCCTCGGCGAACTCACCGTCCGCCCCGGCGTGCAGCGAGTGCATGTGGTACGCCGCCGCCAGCTCCGCGTCCGGGATCCGCTCACCCGTCTCGGCGATCCGCCCGTAGAGCCGGAACAGCCACAGCCGCCCCTCCCGGGCCAGTCCCCGTTCGCGCCACCACTGGTCGAGGCCACCCGCGAGACGCAGGCCGGCCGCGGCGCTGCCACCGGTCGCGCACCAGCGCAGCGCGGCCCGCAACTCGCCGGCGAGCGGGTCGAGCGTGTAGAGGGACAGGGTGACCGGGCGACCGTCCGCGCCCAGGTACGCCCGCTCCAGGGCATGCGCCGACCAGGCCACGTGCCGGTCCCGGGCGGCCCGCTCCTCCCCCGCCTCGGCGAGCCGCCGGGCCGCGTACGCCCGGATCGGGTCGAGCATCCGGTAGGTGCTGCCCGAGGCGTGCGGCTCGGCGAGCACCATCGACTTGTCCACCAGCACCGAGAGCGGGTCGAGCGGGTCGTCACCGAGCAACCACTCCACCGTCGCGAGGTCCACCGGACCGGCGAAGACGGACATCCACCGCAGCAGCCGGGCGGCCCGCGGCCCGAGGGTCCGGTACGACCACGTGACGGTGGCCTGCATGGTGAGGTGGCGCTCCGTCGCCGACTTCTGCACGGCCCGGGTCGCCGGGGTCGGCGGGGACGCGCCGGCCGCCGCGGCGACCAGGTCCACCGTGTCCTGCTGGTTGCCCATCCAGCCCCGGTCCACCGGCGGCGGCTCCGGGTCCTCCCGGCCCGCGTCCAGCGTCCCGAGGACGTCGTCGAGGCGTTCGGCGAGCTGGCCGACCGAGAGCACCCGCAGCCGCGCGGCGGCCAGCTCGATGGCGAGCGGCAGCCCGTCCAGGCGTTGCACCACCCGGCGCAGGTCCGCCGACTCGGCCGGGTCCGGCGGCCGGCCGCCCCGCGCCGCCGCGGTGCGGTCCAGCAGCAACGCCACGGCGTCGCTCTCCGCGCCGTCGTCGCGCGGCTCGACCGAGAGCGGCGGGATCCGCCACACCACCTCCCCCGGCAGGCCGAACGACTCCCGGCTGGTGGCCAGCACCCGCACCCCGCGCCCGCCGGCGAGCAGCCGGGCGATCACCTCGGCGCAGGCGGCCGGCTGCGCGTCGCAGGTGTCCAGCAGGATCAGCATCCGGCGGGCGGCCGCGTACTCCACGAGGGTGTCCACCACCGGCCGGCCCGGCTCCGGCCGCAGGCCGAGCACGGCCGCCACCTCGAACGCCACCAGCCCCGGGTCGGTCACCGCGGCGATGTCGACGAACCAGACGCCGTCCGGGTACGCCTCGACCACGCCGGAGGCCAGCTCGACGGCGAGCCGGGTCTTGCCGGCGCCGCCCGCACCGAGCACGGTCACCAGCCGGTGCTCCTCCACGAGGCGGCGCAGCTCGGCGCGTTCGGTCTCCCGACCGATGAACGAGGTGACCTGGGTGGGCAGGTTGTGCGCCACCGCGTCGGCGGTGCGCGGGCGCGGGAACTGCCGCTCCAACCCCGGAGCGACCAGCTGGAAGAGGCGTTCCCGGTCGTCGAAGCCGCGCAGCCGGTGCAGGCCGAGGTCGAGCAGGGAGGCGCCCGCGGGCAACGGGTCGGCGCGGCGGGCCGTCGACGCCGAGCAGAGCACCTGGCCGCCGTGCGCGGCCGCGGCGATCCGGGCCGCGCGGTGCACCTCCGGGCTCGCGTACTCGCCGTCGCGCGGTTCCGCGTAGCCGGTGTGCAGACCCATCCGTACGCGCGGCGCGGCCTCGGGCGTGGGCCAGTCGTGGCTGGCCAGGGCCCGCTGGGCGGTGAGGCAGGCGGTCAGCGCGGCCGTCGCGTCGGGGAAGGCGAGGAAGAACGAGTCGCCCTCGGTGAGCAGCTCCGCGCCGCCCGTCCCGGCGAGCGTCCGGCGCAGCAGCCGGCGGTGTTCGCTGAGCACGGGGCGGTAGTCCGGACCGAGCAGCTGGGCCAGCCGGGTCGAGCCCTCGATGTCGGTGAACACGAAGGTCACCCACCCGGTCGGGAGCTGGATCCGTGCCGCCATGCGTCGAACCTCCGCCCGTGACGTCGGATTCATGCTGCCCGAAGCCGGGCGGTGACGCATCGTGAGAACGGCCGGCCGGGCACGGACTCAAGGTGCCACTCGGCCTCGGCTGGGGCAAGGTCCGCCCGCCGCTCGGTGGGTGCGGGTGGTCCCGCGTTCGCGTCTCAGCAGCCGCAGGCGCCGCCGCAGCAGCCACCGCCGCCGGACGACGGTGCGCCGCCGGAGGCGCCACCGCGGCCGGTGACCGCAACGGTGGAGAGCAGCTTGACGGTGTCCAGGTGACCCTGGGGGCACGCGGCCGGCTCACCGGCCCGGTCCATGGTGCGGTTGACCTCGAACGTGTCGCCGCAGGCGCGGCAGCGGAACTCGTACCGGGGCATGAGATCAGGGTACGCGCGGACCTGACGTGTCGCGGAGCATGGGTGATACTCGACGGGTGGTGGACGGCGAGGACAGATCGAAACTTCGGCCCCTGCGCCCGGCCGCGCCGCTCGACGGGCCACTCGCCGAGTCCGGCGCGGCACCCGATCCGGCTCCCGGACGGCTGCCCCGGCCGCGCCGCCCCTGGCTGAGAGCGGGCACCCCCGCCGGGCCCGGGTCCGAGGGCGGCCCGGACGGCGAGCGGCAGGCCCCGACCGAGGCAGCGTCCACACCCGACGCCCCGGGCGAGGCCGCGTCGGCGACCGGCGGGGTGACGTCAACCGAGCCGAGGACGGACGCCGAGCCGGCTCCGAGCACCGCCGCGGGCACGGCGACCGACCCGACCGCCGGCCCGGACACCGCCTCGCACACCGACGGGGGCAGGGCCACGGACCCTGCCCCGGCGAGCGACGCCGGCGCGGACGCGCGGAGCGACGCGGACCCGAAGGCCGACGCGGACACCCCGGACACCAGGACGGACCCGGTCCCGAAGGCCGGCGCGGACACCACCGTGGACACCGGCGCGGGCACGACTACCGACCCGGCCCCGAAGGCCGACGCGACGACCGCACCGTCCCCGACGAGCGACGCGGCCTCCGCACCGAAGTCCGACGCCGACTCCACGACCGGCTCCGCCGGCGCGTCGCCGACCGACCCGGCCGCCGACGCCCCGGGCGCCGCGCCCGCGCGGAGGACCCGCGGCTACCGGGTGCCGTTCGCACACGCCGTACGCCTGGGCTCACGCCGCGCCGCGACGGCCGCCGCCCGGGCCACCCGCTCCTGGTCGCGGCGGCCCAGCGGCCGGCTCACGCTCACCGGCGTGGTCCTGCTCGCCCTGGTGGCGGCGACGGCGGCGGCCGGCGCGCTGGTGGTGCCGGCGACGATCCGCGCGCCCCGGCCGGTCGCGGCGGACGCCACCGCCGCACCCACCGCTCCGGCTCCCGGGCTGGCGCCGTCGGTGCCGGCGTCGGGGCTGCCCGACGGTACGTTGCCCACCACGGCACCGCCCACCGGCGGGCTTCCGGCCAGCCCGGCCGGGGGCCGCCCGGCGGACGCGCTGGCCGGCTGGGCGCAGCAGATCGGCCCCAAGGTCGGCATCTCCCCGACGGCCATGCAGGCGTACGGCTACGCCGAGCTGGTGCTCGCCCAGACCAACCGCAGCTGTGCGCTGAGCTGGACGACCCTGGCGGCCATCGGGTTCGTCGAGTCCTCGCACGGGCAGGCCAACGGCGCCACGCTCGGCGCGGACGGGCGGGCCACGCCGGAGATCATCGGCCTGCCGCTCGACGGCCGGGACGGCCGCATGCGCATCATCGACACCGATCGGGGCCAGCTCGACCGGGACACCACCTACGACCGCGCGATCGGCCCCATGCAGTTCATCCCGACGACGTGGCAGGAGGTCGGCGTCGACGCGGACAACGACGGCCGCAAGGATCCGCACGACATCGACGACGCCGCCCTGGCCGCCGCGAACTACCTGTGCCGCAACGGCCGCAACCTGAGCATCCCCGCGGACTGGTGGAACGCCATCCTGTCGTACAACGACGTACGCCGCTACGCGCAGGACGTCTTCGACACCGCCAACCGTTACGGGCGGGCCAGCCGTACGTGAAGTGATCGTCCGCCTACATTTGGAGAACTGGGCACTTCCCCCGGGCTGCGGTTAGCGGCAAGCTAGACGGGTGATGGTGCGCGAGTGGGACGCGCGGACCGCGTCGTCCGCCGAGATCGCATCGCTGCTGGACACGCTCAACGCGGTCCTCGCGGCGGACCTGCCGCAGGATCCGCCGTGGCGGGAGAGTTCCCTGCGGGAATACCTCACCGAGGTGATGCCGGGCCAGCGGCGGATCTCGTGGGTCGCGCAGGGGGAGCCGGCCGCGGACGGGTCGCCGGGGGCCATCCTGGGCCAGGTGCACGTGCTCCTGCTCGGTGACATCGGGGTGCTGGAGGTGCTGGTGCACCCCTCGGCGCGGCGCACCGGCCTCGGGCGCGAGCTGGTGCGGGTCGCGGCGCGCCGGGTCTACCAGGAGGGCTTCTCCTCCATCGGCGCCGAGGTCGTCGGCGACACCCCGGCCGTGGGCTTCTACGAGGCGCTCGGCTTCACGAGGGAGTACGTCGAGACGCGCAGTGTCCTCGACCTCTCCACGGTGGACTGGGCCGAGTTGGCCGAGATGGCCGGCGGCATCGGGGCGGGCTACCACCTGGAGTTCCACCCGGGCGGACCGCCCGACGAGCTCATCGAGGCGTACGCGCGGGCCAAGGCCGAGGTCCGCGACATCGAGGACGGGGAACTGCGCCCCAGCTCCTACGACGCGCAGCGGCTGCGGGACAGCCTGGACTGCCTGCACCGGCGCGGCATGAAGCCGTACATCGTGCTGGCCCTGCACGAGCAGACCGGCGAGGTGGCCGGGCTGACCGAGGTCGTGGTGCCGGCGCAGCACCCCACCCGGGCCGACCAGTACGACACGATCGTCGTGCAGGACCACCGCGGCTACGGCATCGACCGGGCCATCAAGGCGCGGATGCTGATCGAACTGCGTTCGGCCGAGCCGGAACTGGCCGAGGTGCAGACCTGGAACGCCCAGGCCAACGAGGCGATGTTGAAGGTGAACGCCGAGCTGGGTTACCGGCCCGACCGCGACTGGTGCGAGTACAGCGTCGACGTGGCCGAGCTGGTGCACCGCCTCGACGCGGCCCGCTGACCGCCCGATCGGGGCGGACGCGGGGTCAGAGCTCGCAGAGCTTGCGACCGGAGCGGATGTCGTCGAGGGCGGCGTGCAGCTCACGGATCCGCTGCTCCGCCTCGGCGGTCAGCCGCTCGTGCAGTGCCTGCCAGTCGGCCGGCTCCGGGTCCGGCGGCAGGGCGGCGAGCAGCTCCCGGATCTCACCGACGCTCAGGCCGATCCGCTGCGCGACGCGGGCGACCCGGACCCGGCACGCCGCCTCCGGCCCGAACCGCCGCTGGTTGCCGCTGGTGCGGCCGGCCGTGATGAGCCCCTGCCGCTCGTAGAACCGCACCGCCGAGCCGCTGACGCCGCTCTCTCGGGCCACGTCGCTGACTGTGAGCGTGCTCACTCGCGCCCTCCGTTGGTCACCCTTGACTTAAACATTTGTTTCAGTTTTAGCGTCGGGTGCATGACGACGCAAGCAGCCAGTTCACCGCCCACCGTCGCCGTGCTCGTCGGCAGCGTGCGCCGGCCGCGGATCGGCCGCCTCGTCGCCGACTGGTTCGTCGGCCGGGCCGCCGAACGCGACGACCTCCGTACCGACCTGATCGATCTCGCCGAGGTGGCCCTTCCCCTCACCGACACCCCGCCCGGCGGCAACCCGGCCAGCCCGATCGCCGGCCGGCTCGCCGAGGCCGACGGCTTCGTGGTGGTCACCCCGGAGTACAACCACAGCTTCCCGGCGGCACTGAAGAACGCCATCGACTGGCACCACCGGGAGTGGATGGGCAAGCCCGTCGCCTTCGTCTCGTACGGCGCCGGCTCCGGCGGCGTCCGCGCCGTCGAACAGTTGCGCCTGGTCTTCGCCGAACTGCACGCGGCCACCACCCGCACGGGCGTGGTGCTCACCGCTCCGTGGGAGCGGATCGACGCGGCCGGCCGGTTCGTCGACGACGGGCCGACGCGCCGGGCCGCCGACGCGACCCTGACCGAGCTGGTGTGGTGGGCCGAGGCGCTGCGCGCCGCCCGGCGGACCCGACCGTACGGGAGCTGACGTGGACGGCAGAACACGACGCCTCGGTTGGTACCTGACCCTCGGCGGCCTGCTCGCGGTGATCGACACCACGGTCACCGTCGTGGCGCTGCCCCGCCTCGTCGAGGACCTCGACACGAACCTGACCACGGTCGGCTGGGTGACCAGCGCGTACGCCCTCGCGCTGGTCGCCGTCATGCCGACGGCCGCCTGGGTCATCGGGCGGTACGGCCCCCGCGCCGCCTACCTCGGCGCGCTCCTGCTGTTCACGGCCGGCTCGGTGCTGGCCGGGCTGGCGTGGGACATCGGCTCGCTGATCGTATTCCGGGCCGTGCAGGGTCTCGGCGGCGGGCTGCTCAACCCCGTCGGCATGACGATCGCCCTGGCCGCGGTGCCGCCGCACCGGCGGGGCCGGATGATGAGCCTGCTGGGACTGCCGGTCCTGGTCGGCCCGCTGATCGGGCCGGTGCTCGGCGGGGTGCTGCTCGACCACGCGTCCTGGCGGTGGATCTTCTGGATCAACCTCCCGGTCGGCGCGGCGGCGCTGCTGCTCGGCCGGCGGCTCCTGCCGCCGCCCGAGGCCCGCCGCGAACCGGCTCCCCTGGACGTCACCGGGCTCCTGCTGCTCTGCCCGGGCCTCACCCTGGCCGTGCTGGCGCTCAGCCTCACCGGAGAGAGCGGCGGTGTGGTCAGCGGCCCGGTGCTGGTCCCGCTGGCGCTCGGCGCCGTGCTGGTGGCCGCGTTCGTCCGCCGGGCCGGCCGCGTCCGGCACCCGCTGCTGCGGCTGTCCGTGCTCCGCGCGCCCGGCATGGCCGGGGGAGCCGGCACGGTGGCGCTGTTCGCCGCCGGCTACTTCGGCGCCTTCCTGACCATCCCGGCGTACGTCCAGATCGTGCGCGGCGACAGCGCCACCCTCGCCGGGGTGATCGGGATCCCGCAGGCGCTGACGACCGGGCTCATGCTCCAGGTGGCCACCCGGCTCGTGGACCGGGTGTCCGCCCGCCGGCTGGTCGGTCTCGGCATCGCGACGGCGACGGCCGGCACCGTGGCGCGGGCCCTGGTGCTGGACGCCGACACGTCGTACGCGCTGATCGCCGTGCTCGGCGCGGTCATCGGGCTGGGCATGGGCGCCACCCTCATGCCGACCATGACGGCGGCCAGCCGGTCACTGCCACCGGCGGACCTGCCCTCCGGCACGACGCTGCTCACCACGGTGTCGCACACCTCCGTGGCAGCCGGCACGGCGCTGATCGCCGCGGCGCTCTCCTGGGCCGCCGGCCGGTCCGCACCGGCACTCGCCGGGGAGGGCATCGCCGCCGTCGCGCGGCTCGACCCGGTCACCCGCGCCGGACTCGTGCCCGAGCTGGCGTGGTCCGTGCAGTTCGCGGTGGCGGTCTCCGCGGTGCTGCTCGGGCTGGCCTGGTTCACCAGCCGGCGGCTACCCGGCCGGCCGGTCCCGCCGCCCGCCGGCGGCGACCCGGCGGTCAGTAACGCTCGCGGAGCAGCCGGGCCGCCTCCACGGCCCAGTACGTGAGGATGATCTGGGCGCCGGCGCGCCGGATCGACGTGAGCGTCTCCAGCATCACCCGCTCCCGGTCGATCCAGCCGTTCGCGGCGGCCGCCTCGACCATCGCGTACTCGCCCGAGACCTGGTACGCGGCGACCGGCACGTCCACCGCGTCGCGTACCGCGGAGACCACGTCCAGGTACGGCAGCGCCGGCTTCACCATCACCATGTCGGCGCCCTCGGCCACGTCGAGCGCGACCTCCCGCAGCGACTCCCGCAGGTTCGCCGGGTCCTGCTGGTACGCCCGACGGTCGCCCTCCAGCGCCGACTCGACGGCGTCCCGGAACGGGCCGAAGAAGGCCGAGGCGTACTTCACGGCGTAGGCCAGCACCGCCACGTCCTGGTGGCCGGCGGCGTCGAGCGCCCGGCGCACCACGCCGACCTGGCCGTCCATCATCCCGGACGGCCCGACCACGTGGACGCCGGCCTCGGCCTGGGCCACCGCCATCTCGGCGTACGCGCCCAGCGTGGCGTCGTTGTCGACCTCGCCGTCGGGGGTGAGCAGACCGCAGTGCCCGTGCGAGGTGAACTCGTCCAGGCAGAGGTCGCTCATCACCACGGTGGCGTCGCCCACCTCGGAGACGACGTCGCGGATCGCCACGTTGAGGATGCCGTCCGGATCGATCCCGCCGGAACCGGCCGGGTCCCGCTCCGCGGGCACGCCGAAGAGCATGATCCCGCCGATGCCCGCCTGCACCGCCTCCACGGCGGCCTTCCGCAGCGAGTCCCGGGAGTGCTGGAGCACCCCCGGGAGCGACGCGATCGCACGCGGCTCGGTGAGGCCCTCCTTGACGAACATCGGCACGACCAGCTCGGCCGGGTCGAGGCGGGTCTCGGAGACCAGCCGCCGCAGCGCCGGGGTGCGGCGCAGCCGGCGGGGCCGGATCTCGGGGTACGGCACGGGTGCCTCCTGGACGACTACCGGAACCTCAGGGCGGTCGGCCCCTGCACCTTCGAGCCGCGACGCTGCTTCGCCGGCATGGCGGCGAGCTTCTCCCGCAGTTCGACGGCGTAGGCGGCGAGCGCCTCCACCAGATCGGGCACCGAGGCGTGCTGCGGCTGGACGTCGACCCGCAGGCCGAACTCCGTCGCCGTCTCCGCCGTCTTCGGGCCGATGACCGCCACAACTGTACGCGCGTGCGGCTTCCCGGCGATGCCGACGAGGTTCCGGACCGTCGAGGACGAGGTGAAGAGCACCGCGTCGAACCCGCCCGACTTGATCGCGTCGCGGATCTCGGCCGGCGGCGGCGCCGCCCGGACCGTCCGGTACGCGGTCACGTCGTCGACCTCCCAGCCGCGCTCCGTGAGCCCGGCGGCGAGCGTCTCGGTGGCGATGTCGGCGCGCGGCAGCAGCACCCGGCCGACCGGGTCGAGCACCTCGTCGTGCGGCGAGAACTCGGCCAGCAGGCCCTCGGAGGACTGCTCGCCCGACGGGATCAGCTCCGGCTGGATGCCGAACGCGCGCACCGCGTCGGCCGTCGCGTCGCCGATGCAGGCGATCTTGACGCCGCCGAAGTGCCGGGCGTCCAGCCCGTGCTCGGCGAACTTCTCCCAGACCGCGCGGACCGCGTTCACCGAGGTGAAGATCACCCAGGCGTACCGGCCGTCGACCAGTCCCTTGACCGCCCGCTCCATCTGCGCCGGGGTGCGCGGCGGCTCCACGGCGATGGTCGGCACCTCGCACGGGATCGCCCCGTACGCGCGCAGCCGGGCACTCATCACGCCGGCCTGCTCCTTCGTACGCGGCACGAGCACCTTCCAGCCGTACAGCGGCCGGTTCTCCCACCAGCTGAGCTTGTCCCGCTCGCCGACGCCCTCACCGAGGGTGAGCACCACCCGGCCGGTGAAGCCGAGCGCGGCGGCCACGAAGCTGTCCACCGTCGACGTGGTCGTGTACTGCGTCTCGCCGGTGCCGTCCCCGGTCACGCCGACCGCCGTGGCGCCGTCCACGCCCGCCGCGAGCAGCCCGTCCCGGACCGCCGCGAGGTCACCGGCGTCCACGGCGAGCGCCAGCGAACCCCGGGCGACGGCCGCGGCCAGCGCCTCGAAGTCCAGCGCGCCGACGTCCTCGACGTCCGCCGCCGTGCGTACGCCCGGCAGCGGCACGCCCGCGTACGTGGCGACGCCCTCGGCCTGACCCACGCCCGGCACCACCTCGAACTGGGCGGCGGTGCGGGCGACCGCCTGCACCTCCTTGACCACCGAGTCGTGGCCGAACGGGTCCCCGGCGACGAGGTGCACGGCGTTCTGCCCGGCGCGGGCCGCGGAGATGAGCACCTTGGCCACGTCACCCGGCGCCCCTTCGGCCGGGGTGAACTCGGCGTCGGCACGGGCCTCGGCGCGCACGGCCGCGAGCAGCGACTCGGGGACTCCCCGGTCGTACACCACCTGGTCCGCGTCGACCAGGGCGTCGTGCGCCCGGCGGGTCAGCAGGCCCGGGTCGCCGGGACCGGCCCCGACGAACGCGATGCGGCCTACGGGCTTACGGGTGCGGGTCATTCTGTGCTCCCAAATTGCTGGGTCCCCGGACCGGTGTGTCCTTCGTGGCCGAGGATCGTGTCGGCGCCGAGGTCGAGGAGTTCGGCGGCGAGTGCCTTGCCGATCTCCGCCGCGTCGGCGGGCGTTCCGGTGCGGGACAGCCGGAGGTCACGGGTGCCGTCCGGACTGATCACCGCCCCGCGCAGGTAGATCTCCTCACCGGCGGCCTCGGCGTCCGAGCCCGAGGGCTCGCCCTCGGCGACGACGGCGTAGGCGGCGACCGGAGCGGAGCATCCGGCCTCGAGAGTGGCCAGCAACGCCCGCTCCGCGGTGACCGCGGCGCGGGTCGGTGCGTGATCGAGCACGGCGAGCAGCTCGATCATGTCGGTGTCGTCGGCCCGGCACTCCACCGCGAGCGCGCCCTGGGCGGGCGCGGGCAGCATCAGCATCGGGTCGAGCGTCTCGGTGATCTCGCCGGCCCGACCGAGCCGGCTGAGCCCGGCCCGGGCCAGGACGATCGCGTCGAGGTCGGCGTCCGGGCCGAGCACCCGCGCCAGGCGGGTGTCCACGTTGCCCCGGATCGGGGTGACGTCCAGCTGCATCCCGAGGGCGTGCAGCTGGGCCGTTCGGCGCAGCGAGCCGGTGCCGACCCGCGCGCCCGGCGGCAGCTCCGCGAGCGTACGGCCGTCCCGGGCGACCAGCGCGTCACGCGGGTCCTCCCGGGGCGGCACCGCCGCGATGTGCAGCCCGGCGGTCTGCGCGGTCGGCAGGTCCTTGTAGGAGTGGACCGCGAAGTCGATGGTGCGGGCGGCCAACGCGTCGCGCAGGGCCGAGACGAAGACGCCGACGCCGAGACGGTGCACCGGCGCGTGCGAGCGGTCACCGGCGGTGACGATCTCGACCAGTTCGACGGGGCGTCCGGTGGCCGCGGTCAGCGCGTCGGCGACGTGCCCGGACTGGGCCATCGCGAGCGCGCTGCCCCGGGTACCGAGGCGCAGGGGGGTCATCGCTCACCTCCGGTGGGCGGGGTGGGGTCGGTCTCCACGACGTCGGGGACGGTGTCGACCGGCGAGGTCTGCGGCACCTGGAGGTCGAACAGCTCCCGCAGCAGGGCCGCGTACTGGTCGCCGCCGGGCTCCGCGGCGAGCTGGCGGACGCGCACCGTCGGCTGGTGCAGCAGGCGCTGCACCACCCGGTGCACCGTCCGGGCCACCTCGGCGCGCTGGTCGTCGGTGAGGTCGGGCCGCCGCTGGGCGAGCCGGCGCAGCTCGGCGCTGACCACGTCGTCGGCGCGCCCGCGCAGGGCGGCGACCGTGGGAGCGACGTCGGCCCCGCGCAGCCAGGTGAGGAAGGCATCGACCTCCGTGCTGACGATGCGCTCGACGGCGGCGGCGTCGCCCGCGGCCTCGCCGTCGGCCAGCAGGGCGGCCATGCGCTCGATGTCGATGACCTCGACCCCGGGCAGCTCGGCGACCCCGGCCTCCACGTCACGCGGCACGGCGAGGTCGAGCAGGACCAGTGGGCCGCGGTCGGGGGCGCGTTCGGCCAGCGCGGCGGTCACCACCGCGCGGGTGAGGACCGGTTCGATGGCCGCGGTGGCGGCCACTACGATGTCCACTGTGGAGAGCGCGGCGGACAGCTCGGCCATCGGGACGGCGGTGGCCCCGTACGACTCGGCCAGCCGGACCGCCCGGTCGATCCCGCGGTTGGTGACCGTGAGCGGCGCGGCGCCGAGCCGCGAGAGCGTCGCGACGCCCAGCGAGCCCATCGCGCCGGCCCCGACCACCAGGGCCGGCCGGCCGGCGAGGTCGCCGTCGAGATGATCGGCGGCCAGTCCCAGGGCGGCCGTGACCACGCTCTGGCCGGCCCGGTCGATGCCGGTCTCGGCGTGCGCGCGCTTGCCCACCCGCAGGGCCTGCTGCATCAGCTCGTGCAGCAGGCGGCCGGCCGAGTCGGCGTCGGTGGCCCAGTGGTACGCGTCGCGCAGCTGGCCGAGGATCTGGGCCTCGCCGACCACCATCGAGTCCAGCCCGGTGGCGACCCGGAAGACGTGGTCGACCGCCGCGGCGTCGTAGTGCACGTAGAGGTGGTTGGCGAGCGCGCCCGGGGCGCAGTGGGCGTGCTCGGCCAGGACGGCGCAGATGTCGCCGAGGCCGCCGTGGAAACCGGACACGGAGGCGTAGACCTCCACCCGGTTGCAGGTGGAGACGAGCACGGCTTCGCTCACGTACGGCTGGGCGACCAGCCGGTCCAGGATGCGACCCAGCTCCGCCGGGGGCACCGCCAGCTGCTCGAGCGTGGCGACCGGGGCGGTGCGGTAGGACGCGCCGACGACGAGGAGTTTCACGTGCCGATCGCCTCCTGGGAGTCGGTGGCCGCGAGCCCACCGGGCAGGGCCGTGAGGGCGGAGCCGCCGGTGGCGGGCAATCCGGTCAGCGACGCCTTGCGGTGCTCGTGGAAGGACAGGATCTGCAGCTCGATGGCGAGATCGACCTTGCGCACGTCGACCCCCTCCGGGACCGAGAGTACGCAGGGTGCGAAGTTCAGGATGCTCGTCACGCCGACCGCGACCAGCTCGTCGGCCACCTGCTGGGCGGCGGCGGCCGGGGTGGCGATCACACCGATGGCGATGGACTCCTCGGCGGCGACCCGGGGCAGCTCGTCGATGTGGCGTACGACCAGGCCGTTGATCTCCTCGCCCACGCGCGCCGGGTCGGCGTCGAAGAGCGCGGCGATGCGGAAGCCGCGGCTCGCGAAGCCGTCGTAGCCGGCCAGGGCGTGACCGAGGTTACCCACGCCGACCAGGGCGACCGCCCGGTTCTGGGTCAGCCCGAGCACCGACTCGATCTGACCGATCAGCACGGCGACGTCGTAGCCGACCCCGCGGGTGCCGTACGAGCCCAGGTGGGAGAGGTCCTTGCGGAGCTTGGCGGAGTTGACCCCGGCGGCGGTGGCCAGGCCCTCGCTGGAAACCGTCTCGTGGCCGGTGTCAGCGAGGTTGTGCAGGGCGCGGAGATACTCCGGGAGCCGCGCGACGGTCGCCTCGGGCAGGTCCGGAAGCGCCGGTACGGCACCGGCGCTACCGGGCGCGCCAGGGTGACGGTGCTGACTCATGAGACTCCGTGCGGTGCGGTCGTCGGCCGACTCCGGCGGTCGGCCGCTTCGGAACTCCCGCTGGCCACCGAGGGTGCCGGCTGTGCTAGCAGGGCGCGTCGGAATTACAGAGTAGGCGCTTGTGAAGACGTGCACAAATCGCGATCTTGTCAGCTCGCGACGCGGCTTCACCTGGCCCTCCATCCCACAAGATCGATCCGGCAGCCCCCGCCGGCGCCGCCTGGCGATTATTGCTCAATCCCGACTTCTCTGACCAATCGCGCGCCGTCGCCGCGTCCCTCCCACCCCGCGATCTTGCACTTCCTGCCCCGACATTCCGGGCGAGAGCCACGAAACGAGGGCCGAAACTGCAAGATCGGCGCGAGGAGGGGGTGGGGTAGGGACAGCCCTACGGCGGGGACGCCGGGCTGCGGGATGGGGCGGCGGGGCCGGCCCTGCCTAGCCTTTTGAGCATGACCGCCGTTCCCGCCACCGCAGACCAGCCGAGGCTCGCGCCGACCGTCTCCCGACAACTCCTGCTCGACTCCGGGTACGTGCTGCTCGGCTTCCCGCTGGCGCTGGCCAGCTTCGTCGTACTCGTGGTCGGCACGGCCCTCGGCGTCGGCCTCGTGGTGACCGTGATCGGCCTGCCGGTCCTCGCCGGCACCCTGTACGCCGCCCGGACCTTCGCCGACATCGAACGGCTCCGGCTCCCGACCGTGCTGCACCAGCCCCGGGTACGCCCGCGCTACCGGGCGACGGAGCCGGGCGCGAGCGCCTGGCGGCGCATCCTCGTCCCGATCGGGGACCCGCAGTCCTGGCTCGACCTCGCGCACGGCATCGTGAAGCTGGCCGTGTCGACCGCCACGTTCGTGGTGACCGTGAGCTGGTGGGCGGGTGCGATCGGCGGTCTCCTCTACTGGACGTACGACTGGGCGCTGCCCCGGGGAGAGGGCGACACCGACGCCGCGGAGCTGCTCGGCCTGGGGGACTCCACCCTGGCCCGGGTCGGTCTCTACACGGCGGCCGGGATCTTCTTCCTCATCACGCTGCCGATCGTGGTCCGCGGCTGCGCCCTGCTGCAGGCGCGCTTCGGCCGGGCGATGCTCACCGGGGTGGCCGAGATGCGCGACCGGATCACCGCGCTGGAGGAGCAGAAGCGGGCCGCCGTGTCCGCCGAGGCGGCCGCGCTGCGCCGGCTGGAGCGGGACATCCACGACGGCCCGCAGCAGCGGCTCGTCCGGCTGGCCATGGACCTGAGCCGGGCCCGGCAGCAGCTCGCGTCGGATCCGGACGCGGCCGGTCGCACGCTCGACGAGGCCGTCGCGCAGACCCGCGACACGCTGGCCGAACTGCGCGCCCTCTCGCGGGGCATCGCGCCGCCGATCCTCGTCGACCGCGGCCTGCCCAGCGCCCTGGCGGCGCTGGCCGGCCGGGGGCTGATCCCGATCGAGCTGCGGATCGACTCCGGCCTCGGCACCCCGGACGGCCGGCTCGACCCGGCGGTGGAGAGCACCGCGTACTTCGTCGTCGCGGAGGCGCTCACCAACGTGGCCAAGCACAGCCGGGCGACCGAGTGCCACGTGAGCGTGTCCCGCTCGGACCGGCGACTCATCGTGAGCGTGGGCGACGACGGGCAGGGCGGCGCACACGTCGCGAAGGGGCACGGGCTGGCCGGAATCGCCGACCGGGTCCGCGCCGCGGGCGGCGAGCTGATGGTGGTCAGCCCGCCCGGCGGACCCACCGAGATCCGCGCGGACCTGCCGCTGTGAGGATGTCCTGATGGACAACACCACCATGCGGGTCGTGATCGCCGACGACGCCGTCCTGCTCCGCGAAGGACTGGTACGGCTGCTCACCGAACACGGGCACGAGGTCGTGGCCGTCGTCGGCGACGGCGAGGCGCTCGTCGAGGCGGTGGTGGCCCACCGGCCGGACGTGTCGATCGTCGACGTGCGGATGCCGCCGTCGCACACCGACGAGGGGCTGCGGGCGGCCGTACGGGCCCGGCACCTGGTGCCGCGCAGCCCCGTCCTGGTCCTCTCCCAGTACGTCGAGGTGTCGTACGCCGACGACCTGCTCGCCACCACCGGCGGCGCCGGCGGTGGCGGCGTCGGCTACCTGCTCAAGGACCGGGTGGCCGCCATCGACGAGTTCCTGGACGCGCTGCGCCGCGTGGCGGCCGGCGGCACGGTGCTCGACCCCGAGGTGGTGGGCCAGCTCTTCGCCCGGCGCCGCCGGGACGACCCCCTGCGCGAGCTGACCCCGCGCGAGCGGGAGGTGCTCGGCCTCATGGCCGAGGGGCGCTCGAACACCGCGATCGCCCGCACCCTCGTGGTCAGCGACGGCGCCGTGGAGAAGCACGTCCGGAACATCTTCACGAAGCTCAACCTGCCGCCCGACACCGAGCAGCACCGCCGCGTCCTGGCCGTCCTGACCTACCTCCGCAACTGACCCCCGACCTGGTCCCGCCGGGCCTGACCCCGGGTCGGGCCCGGGGCCGGGGCCGGGCTTCAGGGCAGGGTGCGGGCCAGGGTTACGGCTTCGGTGAGGGTGTCGGCCACCGGGTGGCCGGAGGCGCGCAGCCGGGCCGGGTCGGTGAACCCGCCCGTGTAGAGCACCGCACGCGCTCCCACCGCCGTGGCGGCGTCCGCGTCGTCGATCGAGTCGCCGATCAGCACCACGGAGCCGCCGTCCACGCCCAGTTCGGCGAGGTGCTTCTGGAGCGACTCCGCCTTGCGGTCGCCGCCGACCGTGCCGCGCAGCCCGTCCACCCGCCGGAAGTGCCCGGTCAGGCCGAAGCGGTGCACCGCCGGCACCAGTTCGTCGTGGAACCACATGGAGAGCAGCGACTGGTCACCGGGCCAGGCCCGCATCGCCGTCCGCGCGTCGGCCGCCAGCTCGCAGGTGGTCAGCCCGCTGCGGTACGCGTCGTGGAAGATCCGGTCCAACTGGCCGAACTGCTCCGCGTCGACCGCCCGGCCGAGCACGTCGGCGTAGTACTCGGCGACCGGCCGGCGGAACCGCACCCGGTGCTCGTCCTCGGTCACGGTGGGGCCACCGACGCTGGTGAACGCGGCGTTCGTGCAGGCCACCACGAGGCTGAGGTCGTTCAGCAGGGTGCCGTTCCAGTCCCACACCAGGTGGGTGCGTGCAGGGCTCATGCCGCCGAAGGCTACCCGTCCGGCGCTCACAGCTGGGGCGTGGTGAGGTCGCGCAGCAGCCGCTCCTCCTCGACCCGCCAGTAGCCGTGCTCCCGGCCGTCGAGCAGGACGACCGGCAGCCGGTCGCCGTAGTCGCGCTCCAGTTCGATGTTGCCGGTGACGTCCCACTCGACCCACCGGTCGCCGGTGACCGCCACCACCCGCTCCAGGGCGGCGCGGGCCTCGTCGCAGAGGTGGCAGCCGGGCCGGGTGATCAGGGTGAGCCGGGCGTCACTGGCCATCGGGCACCTCCGTACGCGGGTCGGCCGGGGCCGACGGGTGGTGGACCGGCGCCGCCTGCGCCGGCACCGGCGGGGCCGGGGCCGTCGGGGCGGTCGCCGACCGGAGCTGTGTCTTACGGACCTTACCGATCACCGAGTGCGGCAGGGCGTCGACGAACTCGACGCCGGTCGGGCACTTGAACCGGGCCAGGTTCCGCGCGCAGTGGTCGAGCAGTTCCTCGGCGGTCGGCGCCGCCCCGGGCGCCCGCACCACGTACGCCCGGACAGTCTCGCCGGTACGCGGGTGCGGCACACCGAGTACCGCCGACTCGGCCACCCCGGGATGGGCGTCGAGCACCGACTCGACCTCGTGCGGGTAGACGTTGAAGCCGTTGACCAGGATCAACTCGCCGAGCCGGTCGACCAGGAACAGGTCGCCGTCCTCGTCGGCGTACGCGACGTCGCCGGTCGGCCACCACCCGTCGGCGTCCGGGCCGCCCCGCCCGTCGGGCCAGTAGCCGGCGAAGACGTTCGGGCCGCGGACGACGATCTGGCCCGGATCGGTGCCCGGCGCGGCGTCGACGAGGTCCGGCCCGTCGGGGTCGTCCTCCGGCACGGCCGTGCCGTCGCGCCACAGGTCGGTGCCGTCTGCGCCCACCAGGCGCAGCTCGACGCCGGGCAGCGGCCGGCCGATCGAACCGGTCTTCGGCACCCCACCGACCAGGGTGGAGGTGAGCACCGGGGCCGTCTCGGTGAGGCCGTAGCCGACGTGCACCGGGCGCCCGGTGACCGCGGTGAAGCGGGCCGCCACGGCGGGGTCCAGCGGTGCGGCCCCGCAGACCACCGTGCGGACCGACGCCGTCGCCGCGGCGAGGGTGTCGCCGTCCGCCGTGGACCAGCTCAGGACCATGGACGGTACGCCGACCAGCACGGTGACCCGGTGCCGCGCGACCTCGTCGAGCGCGGCGTCCGGGCCGAGGTCGTCCACGAGCACGCCGGTGGCGCCGTGGTGGATCACCGCGCCGAGCCCGGCGTTGAGCCCGTACGCGTGGAACAGCGGCAGGGCCAGCAGGACGACGTCGTCGGCCCCGACGACCGGCGGCTCGATCCGGCCGACCTGGTCGAGGTTCGCCAGCAGCGCGCCGTGCGTGAGCATCGCGCCCTTGGGTCGCCCCTCGGTGCCGGAGGTGTAGAGCAGCACGGCGAGGTCGTCGCCGCCGCGCGACGGGAAGGTGTCGGATCCACCGTCGGCGACCGGGGGACGCGTGTGCACGGCGGTGAGCGCCGGCAGCTCGGCGGCGACCGGGGCGACCAGGTCGCGGACCCGCTCGGTGGCGATCAGCACCGACGCGCCCGAGTCGGCGAGCACGTGGCGCAGTTCCGGCGTGGTGAGGCCGGGGTTGACGGGCACCGCCACGAGGCCCGCGCGCAGGACGGCCAGGTAGCTGACGACGAAGTCGGGCGTGTTGGGCAGCGCGACGGCCACCCGGGCGGGGTGCCCGGTCCCGTTCGGGTGGGGCACGGCGGCGGCGAGCGCCCGGGCCACGGCGGTCACCGAGGCGTCCAGTTCGGACCAGCGGACCGTCCGGTCCCGCCAGTGCAGCACGGGCCGGTCGCCGTGGACGGTGGCCGCCCGGCGCAGCCGGTCGGCGAGGTTCGGCGCGGGGCTGCTCGCTGCGTCCTGCACGGTGGCTGAGTCTGGCACAGCGGCGGTCGGTCGGCCATGCCCGGACGCGCGGCCGCGGCACACCGTCCGCACGTCCCGCGGTCCCGTCGGCGGGACGCCTCCCTGTGCCGTGGACGCGCCAGCTGCGTCCCGTCGACGGGACGCGCGACACGCCGGGAGCCAGCACGCGGATCGTGTGTCAACTAGCTGACCGAACGGGTCGGACGGTGGCCGGCAGAGCGGGCTTGAGCAGGTCTTCCACTCCGGACCATGGCAACCGGCCAAAGTCAACCGCACACGACGGACAACCGGTCCGCCATCTGTGCGACACGGCGGGAAATACTTCGGCCCTGTGTAACGGACTTGCCACGCGCGGGTGACGTTGGCCCTATCATCACTCGGGTCGGCTCACCCCATTTGCCGTGAGTCGACACCCCTCAGCCCGAGGAGGCCCCCGTGCCCGTCAGCGCATTGGACCAGCACCTCAAGGGGAACTGCCGCCCGCCGGCACACCCCGCATCCGCTCTGCCCTCCCGCGGTGCACCCGCCGGGCGCGCGGCGCGACCGGCACGGCCGACGGCCGGCGGGACGGGGGTGGCGCGATGACGACCTTCGGCTACACGGAGCGGCCGCTCGGCCTGACCGGCCCGGCGCGGAACACCGTGAACGAGCGGGCCACCCCCGTCCAGGGTGGCCACGACGACAACGGCGCCCTGGCCGTCCGGGGTGAGAGCACGGCGAAACGGATCCGCAACCGGCCCCACCACAACGAGGCGCCGGCCCGGCCGGCCGTGCCCGGCGGCAACGCCATGCCGGCCGGCGGGCGGGTCGCGGCACCCGCCCGGCCCACCATGCCCGCGCAGAGCCGGCGGGTGGACGACACGCCCGCGACGACCGACCCGTCCGCGGGCGAGACAGCGGTGCTGCCGGCCGTGCCGGCGGCCGCCGCACCCGCCGGGAGCGGGAGCACCACCGGCTTCCCGAGCCGTCCCGACCCGTCCGACCCGGCGACCGAGGTCTGGGCGCTGGTCGAACGCGCCCAGGCCGGGGAGGCCGAGGCGTTCGGTCTGATCTACGACCGGTACGTCGACACCGTCTTCCGCTTCGTCTACTTCCGCGTCGGCAACCGCCAACTGGCCGAGGACCTCACCTCTGACACGTTCCTGCGCGCGCTCAAACGCATCGGCAGCTTCACCTGGCAGGGGCGTGACCTCGGCGCCTGGCTCGTCACCATCGCCCGGAACCTGGTGGCCGACCACTTCAAGTCCGGCCGCTACCGTCTCGAGGTCACGACCGGCGACGTGCTCGACGCCGACCGCGAGGACCGCGGCCCGGAGGGGAGCCCGGAGGCGGCGGTCGTCGAGCACATCACCAACGTCGCCCTGCTCAGCGCCGTGAAGCAGCTGAACCCGGAGCAGCAGGAGTGCATCGTGCTCCGCTTCCTGCAGGGCTTCTCGGTGGCCGAGACGGCCCGTGCGATGGGCAAGAACGAGGGCGCGATCAAGGCGTTGCAGTACCGCGCGGTCCGGGCGCTGGCCCGGCTCCTGCCCGACGGCTTCCAACCGTAGTCCCGTCAGCGGGACCGCCGCGGGATCCGACGCGGGACCGCCACGGCACCGGCGGGGGACCCCCCACCGGCACCGGCGCGGGACCACCGGCACCGGCGCGGGACCGCCACGGAACGGGCACGGAATCGGCACGGAAGCGGGCCAGGAAGCGCATCGGGAACGGCCTGACACTCGCCGACGCGGCCCCGGTCGCGGCACCCCGTGACCCCATGGCCGCCACGTGACGTCGATCACTTTCTGTGATTTCCGCTCCGCCAGGCCCGTAACCCGTGCCCGGCGCGTTCCGTTTCTCCGGGTGCGACCGGTGGTTGCCCCGGTTCATCCCCCCGGGCCCCCGAGGTCGGCGGCACAGCGCCAACGACCTCACCTCCGCGGTGCCATGCTGCCGCCGGTCGTCGGCCACACGGCGGCCGACCGGCCGTGACCAGCGAGAGGAGGTGCCTGCGGTGGACGACATCCTCTTCTCCCGCCGGCGCGCCGAGCGCTTCGCGCAGCTTCTCGACGAGGCCAACGGCGGCCGGCGCCACCACACCCGGTCCCGGGTCGACGACCAGCTCGCCCCACTCGTGGCGGTCGGTCAGCGGCTCACCGCCGAACGCCCGACGGTCGAGGTCGACCCGAAGTTCCGCACCAGCTTGCGGGCCATGCTGGTCGCGACCGCGGAGCGGGAAGGCGTGGGCGTGGCGGCGACGGGCGCCGCGACCGAACCGGCCGGCGAACGCACCTCCGGCACCCGTTCCCTGCTGCCCGCGGTCACCGCCCGGCGGGCGCGCGCCCGAGGCGCGATCCTGATCGGCGTGGCGTCCGGCGCGATCGCCGTGTCCGGCATCTCGGCCGCGAGCGAGAACGCCGTGCCGGGCGACGCGCTCTACGGCATGAAGCGCTCGACGGAACGCGCCCAGCTCGCCCTGGCCAGCTCGGACATGAGCCGCGGCCAGCTCTTCCTCGACTTCGCGCGTACGCGGCTCGGCGAGGCCGCCGAGCTGCGGGGCGACCACGCCGGGTTCAGCGCCGTGCTCGACGACATGGACGCCGACACCCGCCAGGGCGTCCGGCTGCTCACCACCGCCGCCGTGCAGCGCTCCGACATGGCCGGACTGGACGCCGTGAACGCGTTCGTCGACGGCCAGCGGCGCGCGGTGAGCGACCTGCTCGACGGCGCGGCCCGGGCCGACCGGGAGCGCACCCACCAGTCGCTGGCGCTGCTCGACACGGTCCGCGAACGCTCGGACGCCCTGCGCGCCGCCATCGGCTGCAACCTGCCCGCGCCGGTGGCGAGCGACGCCCTCGGCCCGGCGCCGACCGCCTGCCCCGGCGCCCGCTGACCGACGCAGCACAGTTCACCGCGCGGATGCCCGTCCGTCGGGTCGATGCGGCTACCCTCGCTGGAGGCGCACGCCGTACCGGTCGAGGGAGGGAGGTCGCGTGGCCCGCACCCGGAAGGTGACGGTCAGCACCGACGTCCACGGTCACACGGCCGGCTGGGCCGAGGCCGAGCCGGCTCCCGCCCCCGACCCGACCGCGGCGGCCTTCTTCGACGTCGACAACACGATGATGCAGGGCGCCTCGATCTACTGGTTCGCCCGTGGGCTCGCCGCCCGCAACTACTTCACGACGGCCGACCTGGCCCGCTTCGCCTGGCAGCAGCTCCGGTTCCGGCTGCTCGCCCGCGAGCACGCCGGGGACATGTCGCAGGCCAAGGAGGCGGCCCTCGCCTTCATCGAGGGCTGGCGGGTGGACGACGTGGAGCGGCTCGCCGAGGAGATCTTCGACGAGCTGATGGCGCCGCGCATCTGGGCCGGCACGCGCCGGCTCGCCCAGCGCCACCTGGACGCCGGGCAGCGGGTCTGGCTGGTGAGCGCCGCGCCCGTGGAGATCGGCCGGGTGATCGCCTCCCGGCTGGGTCTCACCGGCGCGATCGGCACGGTCGCGGAGATCGTCGACGGCGCGTACACCGGGCGGCTGGTCGGTGATCTCATGCACGGGCCGGCGAAGGCGGAGGCGGTGGCCCAGCTCGCCGCCGTCGAAGGGCTCGACCTGGCCCGCTGCACCGCGTACAGCGACTCGGCCAACGATCTGCCCCTGCTCACCACGGTCGGCCGGGCGGTCGCCGTGAACCCTGACGGGACGCTGCTGCGGCGTGCCCGGGAGCACGGGTGGGAGGTCCGCGACTTCCGGACCGGCCGGCGGGCGGTGCGGATCGCCGTGCCGTCCACGGCGGCGGCCGGCGTCCTCGTCGGTGCGGTCAGCGCCGGTCTCGCGTTGCACCGCCGCCGCCGCGTCGGCTGACCTCGGGCCGCACCGGCCGGACGCGCACCGCCCGGCCCGGTCACGGGCCGAACGGGTCCGGGCGCCGTTCGAGCAGCTTGTGGAGGGTCTGCTGGATGGTCTCGCGGACCTGGTCGGCGAGGTTGAAGACCACCAGCGGATCGTCCGCCGAGTCGGTCAGGTGCGCCGTCGGGATCGGCGGGCAGAACTCGATCAACCACTTGCTCGGCAGCGGGATCATCCCCAGCGGACCGAGCCACGGAAAGGTCGGGGTGACCGGGAAGTACGGCAGCTTGAGCAGCCGGGCGAGAGGCTTGATGTCGGCGAGCATCGGGTAGATCTCCTCGCCCCCGACGATGGCCACGGGCACGATGGGGGTGCCGGTGCGCAGCGCCGCCGAGACGAACCCGCCCCGGCCGAAGCGTTGCAGCTTGTAGCGGTCGGAGTAGAGCTTGCCCACGCCCTTGAAGCCCTCCGGGAAGACCCCGACCAGTTCACCGGCGCGCAGCAGCCGCTCGGCGTCCGGGTTGCACGCCACCGTGCCGCCCGACTTGCGCGCCAGCTCGGAGACCACCGGCATCCGGAACACCAGGTCGGCGCCGAGCAGGCGGAGGAAGCGGTGTGCGGGGTGGTGGTCGTGCAGGGCGGTCGCGAGGATCAGCGCGTCGAGCGCCACCGTGCCGGAGTGGTTGCCCACCACGAGGCCCGCGCCGTCGGCGGGGACGTGCTCGACGCCGGTCACCTCGGTGCGGAACCAGTCCCGGTAGAGCACGCGCAGCGGCGGGTGGAGGACGGCCTTGGTCAGCTCCGGGTCGAAGCCGAACTCGTCGACCTCGTAGTCACCGGACAGCCGCCGGCGCAGGAACGCCAGCGCGCCGGCCACCTTCCGGTCCCAGGGGTCTCCCGGCCGGTCGGCCACCGCCGGTCCGTCCCGCCCCGGAGTCTCCGGGCGCGCGCCCGCCGGCCCGGCGTCGTCCGCGCGCCCGGCGCGTCGCGGCGCCTCCGTGCGTGGCGCCTCCGGCCCCGCCGGCCTCCCCGCGGTCCCCGACCGTCCCGGGGCCTCCGACTTCCCCGGAGACCTCCCCGAAGACTCCGGCCCGGCGGGCGGGCTCGCGGGTCGGTGGCCGTTGCGCCGCGCCGGCTCCGCGTCCGGGCCGGGCGCCGCCGGCGGTACGCGGAACCGGCCCCGCGCCCCGGCGTCGTCGCGCTCCTGACCCGTCACGACCCCTCCCGGACGGCCGCCCGCACCTGCCGGATCCCGTCCAGCACGAGCCGCTCGGCGGCGGCCAACTGGTCGCGGGTCACCACCACCCCACCGTGGTGGGCACGGATGAAGTCGTCGAAGGCCGCGGCCGTCGACCGCGGGGTGAAGCCGTACTCCTGCTCCAACCGGGTGGTGTCCACGACCCGGCCGTGCACGAAGAGGTCGACCTGGTCCAGGCCGTACCGGCCGAAGCCGAGGGTGCGGGCGAGCGCGGCGGCGCCGGAGAGGCCGGGTTCCAGCACCGGCACGGCCACCCGACCGGCCCGGCGGATGGCCTGGGTGAGGGAGAGCACGCCCGGACCGGCCACGTTGTAGGTGCCGGGATGGTCCTCGACGACCGAGCGGTGCAGCACCTCGAGCGCGTCGTCGAAGTGCAGGAACTGGAGCCGGGGATCGCGGCCCAGGACGGTCGGCACCACCGGCTGCGAGAAGTAGCGCGTCAACGTGGTGTCGGCGGTGGAGCCGATGAAGGGCGCGAAGCGCAGCACGGTCGCGGTGACGTCGGGCCGGCGGCGGCGGAAGCCGCGGACGTACCCCTCGATGTCGAGGATGTCGCGGCCGAACCCGCCGCGCGGCACCTCGCGCGGCTCGGTCTCCTCGGTGAAGACCGCCGGGTCCCGGAAGGACGCTCCGTACGCGGCCGTGGAGGAGCGGACCACGAGCTTGCGCAGCCGCGGTGCCCGCTGGCAGGCGGCGAGCAGCTGCATCGTGCCGATGACGTTCTGTTCCTTCATGGCCGACCGGCCGCCCTGCTGCCGGTCCGGCGCGGTGATCAGCGCGAGGTGCACCACCGCGTCGACGTCGAGGTCGGCCAGGAGGCCGCCGAGGGACTCGAAGTCGACGCGGATCCGCTCCACGCCGTCGAGCAGGTCGGCGAACTCGCCGGGCGACTCGGGCGGATCGATGCCGATGACCCGCTCGATCCGGGGGTCGGCGGCGAGCCGGGCCGCCACGTGGGCGCCGAGGTAGCGGCCCACCCCGGTCACGACGACGACCCCCGGAGCACCGGGGGTGCCACCGGGGGTCATCTTCCGCACCTTCCCCGGCAGGCGGGATCGAGCCGGGACATCCACGGCCTGATCACCTGAGCCTCCGAGGGTCGACAGAGGGCATGTGACGGCGTTGCCGGGCCGTGGGCCCGGCAACGGTCACTTGCCGAGACGGCGACGCTGGACGCGGGTCTTGCGCAGCAGCTTGCGGTGCTTCTTCTTAGCCATGCGCTTGCGGCGCTTCTTGACCACCGAGCCCATACGACAGCCTTTCGATGCAACGTGCGGGGCGGACCGGCTGCCACCACCACGCGGGTGGGCGTCGGCGACCGCTTGCGGACAACGGACCGGACCAGCTCGGGCGGTAGGGCGCACCGGGGTGCGGTCACGGTCGGGGTCCAGGGTAGCGGGAGAGCGTCAGCAGGACCAACGCGACCCCGGCGTCGAGGCTTCGCGGACGTGGCGCGCGCCCGCCGGCGACTCACTCCTCATGCCCGCCGTGCCCGGGGCTTCCGGGCGGCCGCGGGCGGCCCGGTGGTTCAGGCGGTCTCCTGAAAGGCGCCCCGCAGATACTCGTGCACCGCGTGTTCCGGAACCCGGAACGACCGGCCGACCCGTACCGCGGTGAGTTCACCGCTGTGCACCAGGCGGTAGACCGTCATCTTCGACACCCGCATGACCGTCGCCACCTCGGCGACGGTGAGGAACTTGACCTCCGACAGCCGACCGTCGGACTGCGACCCGGCCATGGCTCACCCGACCCCATCCCATGCCCGGCGCGTGCCCACGCCGGCGGGATGCTCCCGCCCGGGCCGGCAACGCGCGTGTTACCAGTACGGTAGCGGTGCCGCTGTGACCGGCGCGATCCCTTCCTACAACTGATCATGATTCGGACCCGGGTTTCACCCGTCCTGACCTGGCGGTATGCGCCCTGCTGCGCCGCCCGTCCCGTTGCCGGGACCGAACGGCCCGGAACCGACCGGTCACCAAGCGCGACCGTTCCGCGGGACCGGCCGGGAACCGGCGGGAGGGCGGAGGCACCCGGTGGCTCCGGCGGCGCCACCGGAGCCACCGGGCGGGCGCCCCGGGCCGCTTCCGGACGCGGAATCCCGAGGCTCCGCACTGGGAGCGGGCACCAGTGTCGCAGGTGCGCCGGGAGCGCCGGACACCGGTGGATCATGAATCTCCGGGGGCCGCGCCGACCGGGAGCGCCGGTCGGCCGTCAGGAGATCAGGGTGCGGACGTACGCCACGCACTGCTCGTGCAGCACGGACCAGGACTCGCCGAACACCTGGGCGGAGGCGCGTTCCACGGCCGTACGGTCGTGGACGACGGCGTCGAAGAAGGCGAGCAGCCGCTGCTCGCCGAAGCGGTCGACGAGGTGCCGGACGGCCAGGTAGCCGAGACCGTAGCTGCCGGCCACCCGCTCGGCCGGGGCGTCGTCGGCGGGGGCGAGTTCCTCCAGGCGGCCGTTCCAGCCACTCTGGATGAGCCGCCGCACCTGGCTCAGCCCCTCGTACCGGTTCGTCGCCTGGCCGTTGGCGGCGACGTACTCCGCCAGCCCCTCCACGAGCCACCAGGTGGTCTTGCCCGGGTAGCCCCCGTCGGGCAGCGAGGCCGCGTGGGTCAGCTCGTGCCGGAGCAGGTCGTCGATGCCGTCGTCGGTGGTGCCTTCCGCGTTGAGCACGATCTCGTGGTGGCCGCCGCCGACGGTCACCGCGTACCCGCCGGTCCAGGTCGGCCGGCCCCCGCCGTACCAGCGTTCCCACTCGGTGCGGCCGGCGTAGAAGATCCGGTAGCGGTCCGGCGGGGAACCGTCCAGCGTGTACCGGTCGGCGACCTTCGCGGCCGCCTCGGCCTGGGCCAGCAGGGCGGGCAGCCTCCCGCGCAACGCCGGCGTGGTGGCGACGAGCGTCCGCGCACCGGTCGCCGCGACCAGCTCGCTGATCTCCCACGGCCGGGTGCCGGTCTCGGCCGACTTGGACTCCTCGACGGCGACCAGTCGCGGCTGCTGCCCGTCCTCGCGCCAGCGGGTGCCGGCGAGCACCGGGCTCGGTCGGCAGCCGGGCGCCACGAAGCAGTACTGGTACCGCACGAGCATCCGCCACTCGCCGGGACGGTCGGTGACCGGTGTGGGCAGCCCCGTCACCTCGGCCCGCCACGTGGTCACCCCCAGCGCCCGCAGGGCGGTGAACCGGCGGCGCAGGTCGGCGTGGGCGGCCGGGTCGGCCACGGCCAGGAATCCGGCCTGGTCGCCGGCGAGCAGCGCCGCGGACTGCCGTCTCAGCGCGTCGGCGATGCGCCCGGCGAGTTCGCGCTCGGCCCGGGTCGCGTCGTCGGCGGCCGTGGTGCCGGCGCGCTTCAGGACCGTCCGGGTGCCGCGCTCGCCGACCACACCGACCACCAGGACGGCCGGCACGCCGCAGCCCAGCAGCAGCAGTACGACCACCGTGAGCACCGTCCACACCGGTCGGACCCGGCGGGGCGCTGGCTCGTCGAGACCGTCCATCACCCGGCGAAGGGTAACGACCGGAAGCCCGTTCCGGCGAGACCGGTGCCACCCGTTCCGGCGAGACCGGTGCCACCCGTTCCGGCGAGACCGGTGCCGGCGGGTCGGCCGCCGCGAGCCCGGCCGAGGCGGGTCAGGCGGGCCGCCCTCCGAGGCGGAGCAGGGTGACGGTCGCCGCCCAGACCACCACCAGCGCGACGCCGAGCAACGGTCGACCGAGCGACGCGAGCATGGCGCCGCCCGCCACGAACCAGGCGGCCTGGAAGGCGTGCTTGCCGGCGGCCGGCAGCACCACCCGCGCCTTGGGGGAACCGAAGACGCCCCAGAGCGCGGCGAGCACCACGGGCACGGCGACGGCGGCCAACAGCCGGACCGCCGGGCCGGCGTCGCGCGCCCAGCCCCACCGGGCGCCCACGACCAGGACGGCCAGTTCGAGCAGGAAGAGCAGGAGGAGCCCGAGCGCGCGGATCACGACGGCCGCCCACCGGGCCAGGAACGCAGCGCGACGTCCAGCGCCTCGATCAGGTGGTCGTAGGAGCGGCCGACGTCGCGGGGCAGGCCGAAGCCGCCGGCCGCCTCCAGCGAGACGAACCCGTGCAGGGCGCTGCGGACTCCCCGGGCGGCGTCGACCGCGTCGTCGCCGGTGATGCCGTAGCCGTGCAGGATCGCGTAGATGGCCCCGACCGCCCGCTCCCCCGCCGTCACGTGCTCCGGGTCGGCCGGATCCGGCACCTGCTGTGTGGCGGGGTAGCGGCCGGGGTGCCGGAGCGCGTACGACCGGTAGGCGGCGGCGACGGCGCGCAGCGCGTCGGTCCCGGCGCGGCCGGCGGCGGCCGTCGTCAGCTCGGCGGCCAGTTCGGCGGTGGCCAGCGCCGAGACCTTCTGGGCGAGCGCGTCCGCGTTCCGGACGTGCTTGTAGAGGCTGGGCAGCGCCACGCCGAGCCGCGCGGCCAGCGCGGCGAGGGTGAGCCGCGGCCAGCCGACCTCGTCGGCCAGCCGGGCCGCCTCGCGTACGACGATCTGCTGGTTGAGCCCTGCCCTAGGCACCGGTGCACACCGCCAGGAACGCCGTCAGCTGCTCGGCCATGCGCGCCGGCTGGTCGGCGTGCGGGTAGTGGCCCGAATCCTCGATCATGCGGGCTTCGGCGGTGGCGAAGAGCCGCCGCGCCGCCCGCGCCTCGGCGCCCGGGTCGGGGAAGTCGGGGTCGCGGGTGCCCATGAGCACGAGGACCGGCTGCCGGACGTCGCGGGCCCGGGTGGTCCAGTGCGGCTCGACGGGCGCGTTCACGCCCCGCACCGCCGCCATGCGGCCGGGCTCGCGCAGCTTGGCGACCATCGCCCGGCGGAAGGCGGCGTCGTCGGCCGGACGGGTCACCGGGAACAGCGTCCGGTGGAACATCCCGAACAGGCGCGGGCTGCGCAGCACCAGGGCCACGGCGGCCCGCATGAACGGGTTCATCCTGGGCGGGTTGACGAACGCGCCGACCAGCACGATCCCGGCGACCTGCGCGGGGGCGTCGGCGGCGGCGAAGGTGACCGCCGCGGCGCTCGACGAGTTGCCGACGAGGACCGCGGGACCGCCGTCGAGGGCCCGGACCACGGCCACCAGGTCGGCGCCCACCTCGGCCGGCGCGTACGTCGGCCAGCCGACGCTGGAGTCGCCGTGGCCCCGCACGTCCACCGAGGCCACCCGGTAGCCGGCCTCGACGAGCAGCGGGATCAGGTGCCGGTAGGACGCGCGGTTCTCGCCCATCCCGTGGGAGAGGACCACCAGCGGGCCTTCGCCGTGCACCTCGTACGCGATCCGTCCGCCCGGGCGCTCGACATAGCTAATATTCATAACGCAAAGGCTAATGTCATTAGCCAACGGCGTCAAGGGGTTGACCTCACCTCGGCTTCACCTCGCACGATCGGTGCATGTCGAACATCCGCACCGGCGTACCGCACCTGCGCATCGCCCGCCCGAGCCGCGACCTGGCCGCGGCCGAACGTTTCTGGGTCGGCGGTCTCACCCTCGACGTGCTCTGGCGCTCCACGGCCGCCGGACCGGGCGGGCACGACCTGCTGATGCTGGGCTGGCCGGACGCCCACTGGCACCTGGAGCTGGTGGCCGGCGACGTGCCCGACCCGACCCCCACCGCCGAGGACCTGCTGGTCCTCTACCTCGACGGCCCCGTCGACGAGGACCTGGTCCGGGAACTGGAACGGGCCGGCGGGACGAGGGTCTCCGCCGGCCCGTACTGGGACCGCTGGGGGGTGACGGTACGCGATCCGGACGGCTACCGCCTGGTGCTCAGCACCCGGGCGTGGTCGAACCGCTGAACCCGCCCCGGGCTACTTCTTCGAGACAAGGGCGCGGGCGAAGAAGGCCAGGTTGGCCGGGCGCTCCGCGAGCCGGCGCATGAGGTAGCCGTACCACTGGTCGCCGTACGGGACGTACGTGCGCACCGTGTAGCCCTCGCTCACGAGCCGGGCCTGCTCCTCCGGGCGGATGCCGTACAGCATCTGGAACTCGAACCGGTCCGGCCCCCGGTCGAACCAGCGCGCCCGGTCCTCGCCGATGGCGATGAGCCGCGGGTCGTGCGTGGCCAGCATGGGGTAGCCGTCGCCGGACATCAGGATGTTCATGCACCGCACGTACGACTTGTCCACCTCGTGCGCCGACTGGTAGGCCACCGACTCCGGCTCCCGGTAGGCCCCCTTGCAGAGCCGCACGCGCGAGCCGGCCGTGGCGAGCTCGCGGCAGTCGGACTCGGTGCGCCGCAGGTACGCCTGGAGCACCGCGCCGGTCCCGGGGTGGTCCTTGCGCAGCTTGGCCAGGATGTCCAGCGTCGAGTCGGTGGTGGTGTGGTCCTCCATGTCCAGCGTCACCGTGGTGCCCGCCGCGTCCGCCGCCGCGCAGATCGCCCGCGCGTTGTCGTACGCGAGCTGCTCGTCGAACATCTGGCCGAGCGCGGAGAGCTTCACGCTCACCTCGGCCGCGGGGGTGAGGCCGGCCTCGTTCAGCAGCCGCAGGAGCCGCAGGTACTCGTCCCGGGTGGCGTTGGCCTGCTCGGGGGTGACGGTGTCCTCGCCGAGGAAGTCGAGGGTGACCGCGAGGCCGTCGGCGACGAGAGCGCGGGTCGCGCGCAACGCGTCGTCGGTCTGGGCGCCGGCCACGAACCGGCGCACGACGTCCCGCGTGTACGGGGCCGTCGCGACGAGCCGCTCGACCTGGGATGACCGGGAGGCGGCGAGGATGACGGAACGGAGCATGAGCCGAGCGTAACGCCCGGGCGGGCGCGCGCGCCGGGGGGCGGCCGGGGCCACGGTGGTGGCACCGATCGGTTACAACGATGCCGTGGAACGCAACCCCCGTCGCCGGCTGCGGTCGGCCTCCGTTCAGCTCGGCGCGCTCACGGCGCTGGCCCTCGCCCTCTCCGGCTGCAACCTGACCTCCGACGACGACGATGACGACTGCGCCCTCGGCCCGGAGGGCGGCGGCGACACGGTGGCGCTGGCCATGCGCGTACCCGCCCCGTCCGCCGAGCGGACCGGGTCGGACCCGGCGCCCGCGGCGGTGCCCGAGCGCGGCGGTTTCGGCACCCACCTCGCCTCCTGCGGCGGCTGACGTGCGCCGGGAGCGGGTGACCCCCCGCCCGGACTGGGACGCCACCATCCGGGAGCAGGGGCTGGTGTACGTCGACACGGAGCTGCCCGACGGCGGCGTCATGTCGTACTGGGACGAGTCCGCCGCGTACGCCTTCGAGCTGGACGAGGTGCTGCGGCTGGAGGAGGCGACCGAGGAGCTGCACCGCATGGCGGTGGCCGCCGCGGAGCACGTCGTGGCCCGCGGGCGGTACGCCGAGTTCGGCATCCCGGCCTGGGCGGCCGACGCGGTGGCGCGGTCCCTGCGGGAGCGGCCGCCGACCCTCTACGGCCGCTTCGACCTGTGGTACGACGGCAGCTGGCCGCCGAAGCTGCTGGAGTACAACGCCGACACACCGACCGCACTGGTCGAGGCGGCGATCGTCCAGTGGTACTGGCTGGAGCACACCCGGCCCGAGCTGGACCAGTGGAACAGCCTGCACGAGCGCCTGGTCGGCGCCTGGGCGAAGATCGGCGCGGGTCTGCACGACCGGCGGGTGCACGTGGTCTGGTCCAGCGAGGAGGAGACGGGCGAGGACCACATGACCGCCGGCTACCTGGCCGAGACGGCCCGCCAGGCCGGTCTGGACGTCGAGCTGCTGCCGATCCAGGAGATCGGCTGGGACGGGCGGCGTTTCGTCGACGCCACGGACGCCCCGGTCACCACCTGCTTCAAGCTCTACCCCTGGGAGTGGATGCTCGCCGAACCGTACGGGCGGCTGGCGCTGGAACCGGGCACCCCCACCACCTGGATCGAGCCGGCCTGGAAGCTCCTGCTGTCCAACAAGGCGCTGCTCGCGGTGCTCTGGGAGCTGTACCCGGGCCACGACTACCTGCTCCCGGCGTACCTCGACACACCGCGCGGCATGTCCGAGTACGTGGCCAAGCCGCTGCTCGGCCGGGAGGGCGGTTCGGTGCGGATCGTCACACCCGCCGAGGAGATCGTCAATCCGGGCATCTACGGCGACGAGGGCTGGTGCTACCAGGAGTTCCGCCCGCTGCCGTCGTTCGACGGCAACCGGATGGTGCTGGGGAGCTGGATCGTCGACGGCGAGTCGGCCGGCGCGGGCCTCCGCGAGAGCACAAGCCTCATCACCGACGGGTACGCACGGTTCCTGCCGCACTACATCGACGCGCCGCGTCCCGGCTGAGTCGTCTACCGTTGGGGGCGTGAACTTCGACGCGTACGCCCGGACCGGGGTTGACCTCGTCAACGCCCGTCTGGACGACCTCGACGACCTGCGGGCACTCTTCCCCGACTCCAGCGCGTGGATGCGCGAGGAGGTCGCGGAACGGGACCTGGCGATCTTCCGGCGGGCGCAGAAGCGCCTGCGTGACGTCTTCGAGTACGGCACCTCGGGGCGGGACGCCGACGCGGTGGCCGAACTCAACGCGCTGCTCGAGGCGTACCCGGTGCAGCCCCGCATCTCGGGGCACGACTCCAGCGACTGGCACATGCACGTGACCAGCCGCGGCGCCTCGGTGAGCGCCGAGTACCTCGCCGGCGCCGTCTGGGGCCTCTCCGTCTGGCTCTGCGAGTACGGCAGTGCCCGGTTCGGGGTCTGCGCCGACGAACGCTGCGGCAACGTCTACCTGGACACGTCGTCCAACTGCTGCCGCCGGTTCTGCTCGGAGCGCTGCGCGACCCGCTCCCACGTGGCCGCGCACCGGGCGCGCAAGCGGGCCGCCATCGGCGAGCAGGCCACCGTGGCGGCCCGGCCGGCCGCCGCCGAGTCGCTCACCCCGGTCAGCTGAGTCGCCGTCGCGGCGTCCGGCGGAGACGTCGGGCGCCGCGACCGGCCGCGACGTCCGCTGCGATACGGTGCGGGCGCCGGCGCCCGGCGAGGCGCCGGCGCCGGGTGGTGTGCGCGTCAGGCGTCGACCGGCGACGGCGTGCTCAGGTGCTGGCGCGCGAAGTCCAGCGCGGCGCGCAGGTCGTTCTCGCGCACCTCACGGCTGCGCGCGCCCCGGGTCGACACCTCCACCGCGACCGACCCGGTGAAGCCCCGCCCGGCCAGCGACCGCAGCAGCTCCGCGCAGGGCTGGGTGCCCCGCCCGGGGACCAGGTGCTCGTCGCGCCCCTCACCCGTGCCGTCGCCGAGGTGCACGTGCGCGAGCGCGTCGCCCATCCGGTCGGCCATCGCCATGGCGTCGGTGTGCGACGCGGCGCAGTGCGACAGGTCGAGGGTGTAGGCGGGGTAGCCCGTCTCGGTCGGATCCCAACCCGGGACGTACGGGACGAACTGCCGGCCGGCCATCCGCACCGGGTACATGTTCTCCACGGCGAAACGCAGGTCCGGGTGGCGGGCGGCGACGGCGTCGAGACCCTCGCGGAAGTTGCGGGCGTAGTCGCGCTGCCAGGTGAACGGCGGGTGCACCACCACCGTCGGCGCCTCCAGCGCCTCGGCGAGCTGCGCCGAGCGGCGCAGCCGCTCCCAGGGATCGGGACTCCACACGCGCTGGGTGACCAGCAGGCAGGGGGCGTGCACGGAGAGCACGGGCACGCCGTAGTGCCGGGCGAGGCCGTCCAGCGCACCCGCGTCCTGGCTCACCGCGTCCGTCCACACCATCACCTCGATCCCGTCGTAGCCGAGGGCCGCGGCCATCTGGAAGGCCGCCGCGGTCCGCTCCGGGAAGACCGAGGAGGTGGACAGGAGCACCGGGACTCGGGACGTCACTCCGCCAGGGTAGCCCGGACCCGCCCACCGCATCGTGACGAGCGACCGCAAAGCGGTCGGACCACCACGCCGGCTCAGCCCGGTCCGAGCTGGTCGAGCCGGCGCAGGATCACCCCCTCACGCAGCGCCCAGGGGCAGATGCTCAGCTTGTCGACGTCCAACCGGCGCATGACCGTCTCCGCCACGACCGCGCCCGCGAGCAGCTGGTGCGCCCGGCCCACGCTGACCCCCTCCAGCTCGGCGAGCTGCCGGGGCGCGATGTGCCGGATGAAGCCGATCACCTGGCCCAGCCCGGTGCGGGTGAGGCTGCGCTTGGCCCACAGGCCCGCCCCCGAGGGGGCCGCCCCGGCCAGCCGGGCCAGGGTGCGGAACGTCTTCGAGGTGCCGACGGGCCGGTCCCAGCCCACGTCGACGATCTCCTTGACCACCGGGTCGAGCAGTCCGTCCACGTACTCCCGCAGCTTTTCGACCGCCGCGGCCGGCGGCGGCCCGTCGTCGTCCGGCGTCACCCCCAGCCGCTCCCGCGTGAGCCGGCCCGCGCCGAGCGGCAGCGAGACCGCGGCCGCCGGATCCTCGTCGATCCCCGCGGCCAGCTCCAGCGAGCCGCCGCCGATGTCCAGCACCAGCAGCCGCCCCGCCGACCAGCCGAACCACCGCCGCACCGCGAGGAACGTCATCCGTGCCTCGTCCGCGCCGGTGAGCACCTCCAGGCGTACGCCGGTCTCGTCCCGGACCCGGGCCAGCACCTCGGGCGCGTTGGTGGCGTCGCGCACCGCGGAGGTGGCGAACGCGATCAGGTCGTCGGTGTCCAGGCCGGCGGCCGCCGCCTTGGCCATGCTCACCGCCTTGACCAGGGCGTCGGCGCCCGCCGCGGTCAACGCGCCGTCCGGGCCGATCTGCTCGGCCAGCCGCAGCACCACCTTCTCCGAGTGCGCCGGCCACGGGTGTGCGCCGTGGTGCGCGTCCACCACCAGCAGGTGCACCGTGTTGGAACCGACGTCGAGGACCCCCAGTCGCATGCCTCGACCCTAGGGGCAACACGTTTCGCCGGCTCGCGGGCCGGCACGGTCCACCGGGCGTACGCTGGGCCGGGTGACGACGGAGCTCCGTGTACTGGTGGACGACCCGGGTGACCCGCGCAGCCGCGAGGTGCCCCTGGACTTTCCCCGGGAGTGGATCGAGTTCACCGACCCCGCCGACGACGACCACCTGATCCGGGCGGACCTCACCTGGCTGCTCTCCCGCTGGACCTGCGTCTTCGGACGCGGCTGTCACGGCATCATCGCCGGCCGCGCGGCCGAGGGGTGCTGCTCCCACGGCGCGTTCTTCACCGACGCGGACGACGAGAAGCGGGTACGCGCCGCCGTCAAGCGGCTCACGCCGCAGACGTGGCAGCACTTCCGCCGGGGCTTCAAGAGCTGGACCGCGAACGACACGATCGACGGCAAGAACCCGGCCCGTCGGACCGCCACGCGCGACGCGGACGGTCCGTGCGTCTTCCTCAACGACGTCGACTTCGCGGGCGGCGGCGGGTGCGCCCTGCACGCGCAGGCGCTGCGCGACGGCGTGCACCCGCTGGAGTACAAGCCGGACGTCTGCTGGCAGCTGCCCATCCGCCGGGACCAGGAGTGGGTCAAGCGGGCGGACAACACGAAGGTGCTGGTGTCCACGCTGTCCGAGTTCGACCGGCGCGGCTGGGGCGCGGGCGGGCACGACCTGGACTGGTGGTGCACCTCCTCGACGGACGCCCACGTGGGCACCGAGCCGATGTACGTCTCCTACGGTCCGGAGCTGACCGCGCTCATCGGCGCGCCGGCGTACGCCAGGCTGGCCGAGCTGTGTGCGGCCCGTTCCCGTCAGGGCATGGTCGCCCCGCACCCGGCCGACGCGTCCTGACGCGGCCGAGCGGGCGCCGCACCGGCGCGCCGGTAGGCGATCCGGCGGCCGACGACCCGACCCGGCCGCCGGCGCTCGGCGCGGACGTCGCCGGCGGGGCCGGTCAGGGCTCGAACTTGTAGCCCAGGCCGCGCACCGTGACGATGTAGCGGGGCGCGGAGGGCTCCGGTTCGATCTTGGAGCGGAGACGCTTCACGTGGACGTCCAGGGTCTTCGTGTCGCCCACGTAGTCGGCGCCCCAGACCCGGTCGATGAGCTGCCCCCGGGTGAGCACCCGGCCGGCGTTGCGCAGCAGCAGCTCCAGCAGCTCGAACTCCTTCAGCGGCAGCTGCACGGGGGCGCCGTCGACGGTCACCACGTGCCGCTCGATGTCCATCCGCACGGGGCCGGCCGCCAGCGTGGGGGCGCCCGACTCGGTCGCCTCCGGGCTCTGCCGGCGCAGCACGGCCCGGATCCGGGCCACCAGCTCGCGCGGCGAGTACGGCTTCGTCACGTAGTCGTCGGCCCCGATCTCCAGGCCGACCACCTTGTCGATCTCGCTGTCCCGCGCGGTGACCATGATGATCGGCACGTGCGAGCGCTGACGGAGCTGGCGGCACACCTCCGTGCCGGACATCTCGGGCAGCATCAGGTCGAGCAGCACGATGTCGGCGCCCGTCCGGTCGAACTCGGTCAGGGCCGACGGGCCCGTCGCGGCCACCGAGACCTCGAAGCCCTCCTTGCGGAGCATGTACGACAGGGCGTCGGAGAACGACTCCTCGTCCTCCACCACCAGAACGCGGCTCAACGGGGTTTCCTTTCCATTGCTGTCAGACCTGCCGAAGCTCGGCCGGACCGGGCTCGATCCCAGCCGCCGGCAGTGTCGTCAGGAGGTCTTCCGGGGGACGGGCGGGCAGCCGGAGGGTGAACGTCGATCCACCACCAAGAGTGCTCGACACGTCGACCCGTCCGCCATGGTTGCTCGCGATGTGTTTCACGATGGCCAGCCCCAGCCCGGTGCCGCCGGTCGCCCGGGAACGCGCCTGGTCGGCCCGGTAGAAGCGCTCGAAGATGCGGTCGACGTCGGAGGGGGCGATGCCGATGCCCTGGTCGGCGACCGCGATCTCGACGTACTCCTCGCCGCCGCGCGCGGTGATCCGTACCGTGGTGCCGTCGCCCGAGTAGTTCACGGCGTTCTCGACCAGGTTGGCCACGGCCGTGGCGAGTTGGCTGTCGCTGCCGTACACGGTGAGGCCGCGCTCGCCCTCGACCAGCACCTCGATGTCCCGTGCCGCCGCGGTGGTGCGGGTCCGGTCGACGACCTCGGCGATCACCCAGTCCACCGAGACCGGCTCGGGGGCCGGCTGCGGCTCGGCGCCCTGGAGCCGGGTCAGTTCGAGCAGTTCCTGCACGAGCCGGCCCAACCGGGTGGACTCGTGCTGGATGCGTTCGGCGAAGCGACGGGCCGCCACCATGTCCTCCGACAGGTCCGGCGCGGCGCCGGACGGCTCGGTGGCGTCCAGCAGCGCCTCGGCGAGCAGTTGGAGGGCGCCGATGGGCGTCTTCAGCTCGTGGCTGACGTTCGCCACGAAGTCACGCCGTACCCGGGTCAGCCGGTGCGACTCGGTCACGTCCGCCGCCTCGACGGCGATGTAGCCTCCGCCGACCCCCATGGCCCGCAGGTGCACGCCGAGCGGGTTGTCGCCGCCGGTGTCGCGGCCCCGGGGCAGGTCGAGCTCGACCTCGCGGCGGATGCCCGTCCGGCGGACCTGGCCGGCGAGCGTACGGATCAGCGGGTGCGGCGCGATCGAGCCCGGGCTGGCGCCGGTGCGCAGCAGACCCATGGCCCGGGCCGCGGGATTGACCAGCACCGGGACGTCGTCCGGGTCCAGCACCACGACACCGGCCCGGAGCGAGTCGATCGTGCGGCGGCCCAGCCCGACCTGTGGATCGTCGCCTATCGCCGGCCTCCCCGTGCTCACCCGGGAGCCAACGCTCCCCGTCGACCTGTCGCCTCGGCGCGGCGCCGACCGGAACCTGGCCAGGACCAGCCCGGCGACCCCTCCGGCCACCAGCGCCACGGCCACCGCGACCGCCACCGCCCACTCCACCCGGCGATCGTAGGGTCATTGTTAACCTGGCTACCGCACACAACGGGATGAATCAGGCTCGCTTCCCGCAAAATTCACGTACGCGACCGGTGTCGTTCACCGGGGTTCATGTCGGGTCCGCCCGGGCCACCTACCGTGGGCGGCGCACCGCCCGACCCCCGGCCGGCCCCGGCCGGCCACGACACCTACAGGACGTGACGATGCGCGACGAGTTCCGGGCCGACCTGCACCTCGTGAGCCAGCTCCTGGTGGACATGGCCGAGGCGACCCGGTCCGCCATGCGACAGGCCACCCGGGCCCTGCTCACCGCCGACCGGCAGGCCGCCGAGACGGTCATCGAACGCGACGCCGAGATCGACGAGCTCTACCGGCACGTCGAGGAGCGGGTCTGCGACCTGCTGGCCCGGCAGTCGCCGGTGGCCTCCGACCTGCGCGCCATGATCACCGCGCTGCACGTCGCCGCCGACCTCGAACGGATGGGCGACCTGGCCGACCACGTCGCGAAGACCGCGCTGCGGCGGCACCCCTCCCCGGCCGTACCGGCCGAGCTGCGGCCGATCTTCACCGACATGGCGACGATCGCCGACCGGATGGCCGAGAAGATAGCGTCCGTGCTCGCCAAGCCCGACGCCGACATCGCCGCCGAGCTGGACCGCGACGACGACGCGATGGACGACCTGCACCGCAGCCTCTTCGGGGTGCTGCTCGGCGCCGACTGGCCGTACGGGGTGGAGACCGCCATCGACGCGACCCTGCTCGGCCGCTTCTACGAGCGCTTCGCCGACCACGCCGTCAACGCGGGCGAGCACGTCGTCTACCTCATCACCGGCGAAACGGCCGCCTCGCCCAACTGACCCGCCCGTCGTACGGGAAAGGGCCCCTCCACGCAGCGCGAGCGTTGCGTGGAGGGGCCCTTCCGCGCGTCAGCGACCCTGGTTGGCGACCGCGGCGGCGGCCTCCTTGGCGGCCTCCGGGTCCAGGTACGTCCCGCCGAGCACCTGCGGGCGCAGGTGGGGGTCCAGGTCGTACCGCAGCGGGATGCCGGTCGGGATGTTGAGCTTCGCGATCGCCTCGTCGGAGATCTGGTCGAGGTGCTTCACGAGGGCGCGCAGCGAGTTGCCGTGCGCGGCCACCAGCACCGTCCGGCCGGCCAGGATGTCCGGGACGATCGAGTCGTACCAGTACGGCAACATCCGCTCGACCACGTCCTTGAGGCACTCGGTACGCGGCATCAGCTCGGTGGGCAGCAGCGCGTACCGCGGGTCGCCGACCTGGGACCACTGGTCGTTGTCGTCGATCGGCGGCGGCGGGGTGTCGTACGACCGCCGCCAGAGCATGAACTGCTCCTCGCCGTACTCGTCGAGGGTCTGCTTCTTGTTCTTGCCCTGCAACGCGCCGTAGTGGCGCTCGTTGAGCCGCCAGGACCGGCGCACCGCGATCCAGTGCCGGTCCGCCCTGCCCAGCGCCAGCTCGGCGGTGCGGATGGCCCGGCGCAACACGCTCGTGTGCACCACGTCCGGCAACAGGTTGTGTTCGCGGAGCAGCTCGCCGCCGCGCCGCGCCTCCTCCTCCCCCTTGGCGGTCAGGTCGACGTCGACCCAGCCGGTGAAGAGGTTCTTGGCGTTCCAGTCGCTCTCGCCGTGCCGCAACAGGACCAGCGTCCCGACGGTGGGCCCCTCGCTAGCAGTCATGCGGATCATCCTGCCGTACGTGGCCACGGGACATGCGGGGACCCGTCGTGACGACCACCACGTGGAAAAGCTGGTGACCGGCACTGCCGGGCGGCACTAGGTTGTAAGGCGCTCAAAAGAGATCAGTCATTACCACGGGGGGCATGGCGGATGCGGACGGTACGCGGCTGGTTCAGGGACACGGCGGGCGGACTGCCGACCCGGTTCTGGTACCTGTGGACCGGCACCCTGATCAACCGGCTCGGCTCGTTCGTGCTGGTGTTCCTCGCCATCTACCTCACCCAGGAGCGGGGCTTCTCCGCGTCCCAGGCCGGTCTCGTGATCGGGCTGTGGGGCGTCGGCGGCGCGCTCGGCACCACGGTCGGCGGCACGCTGGCCGACCGCTGGGGACGCCGACCGACGTTGCTCACCGCCCACCTCGGCGCGGCGACCATGATGCTGGCGCTGGGCCTCGCCCGGCCGCTGTGGGCGGTCGCGCTGGGCGCCCTGCTGCTCGGGGCGTTCGCCGAGGCGGCCCGCCCGGCGTTCGGCGCCATGATGATCGACGTGGTGCCGGAGAAGGACCGGCTCCGCGCCTTCTCGCTGAACTACTGGGCGATCAACCTCGGCTTCGCCTGCGCCGCCATCCTCGCCGGCTTCGCCGCGCAGGCCGGCTACCTGCTGCTGTTCGTGGTCGACGCGATCACCACCCTGGTCACCGCGGTGATCATCTTTACCCGGGTCGGCGAGACGAGGCGGGTGACCGGCCCGGTCAGCCGGGGCTCCGCGGCACCGGCGGGCGCCCTCCGGACCATCCTCTCGGACCGGATCTTCCTGGGCTTCGTGACGCTCAACCTGTTCGCCGCGCTGCTCTTCCTCCAGCACATCTCGATGCTGCCGATCGCCATGGGCGACTCGGGCCTGAGCCCCGCCACGTACGGCTCGGTCATCGCGCTCAACGGGGTGCTCATCGTGGTCGGCCAGCTCTTCGTGCCGCGACTGATCCGGGGCCGGAGCCGGTCGCACGTGCTCGCCCTGGCCACCCTGGTGACCGGCGTGGGCTTCGGGCTCACCGCGTTCGCGGAGACGGCCTGGTTCTACGGCCTGACCGTGCTGATCTGGACGCTCGGCGAGATGCTCAACTCCCCCTCCAACGCCACCCTCATCGCCGAGCTGTCCCCCGCCGAACTGCGCGGCCGCTACCAGGGCGTCTTCTCGCTCTCCTGGCAGGTGGCCGGGGCCGCCGCGCCGATCCTCGGCGGACTCGTCCGGGAGCACGCCGGCAACACGACGCTCTGGCTGGGCTGCGCCGTGGTGGGCGCCGTCATGGCGGTGGCCCACCTGATCTCCGGCCCGGCCCGCGAGCGGCGCGCCGCCGAACTGCGCCGGGTCGCGCAGCCGACCGTTCCGGCCACGGCCGTCGACGCCCCGCAGGCCGCGGAGGCCGCGGCGACCGCCCCCGCCGAGCCCGTCCGGGCCAGCTGACGGAATCCCGGCGACCGGCCCGCCGGGCGTCCGATACGGTTCTGGGCGGCAACGGTTAGGAAACTGAACTGTCTGGAGGGCGGGTGCGCGTCCTGCGGCGCTGGTGGCACGACACCGCGGGTGGACTTCCCGCCAGCTTCTGGTACCTCTGGGCGGGCATCCTGATCAACCGGGCGGGCGCGTTCGCCATGCTCTTCCTCTCGCTCTACCTCACCGACGCGCGGGGGGCCAGCGAGGCGCTCGCCGGCACGGTGGTCGGGGCGTACGGGGCCGGCGGCGCCGTGGGCGTGCTGCTCGGCGGAGTCCTGGCCGACCGCTGGGGACGGCGGGCCACCCTGCTCACGGCCCACCTGACCACCGCCGGCCTGATGGTCGCGCTGGCCCTCAGCCAGCACCTCGTGCTCATCGCCGTGCTCTCCGCGCTCGTCGGGGTGGTGCACTCGATGCCCAGTCCGGCGTTCGTGGCCGCGATCGTCGACATGGTTCCCGAGGACCGCCGGGCGCGCGCCTTCAACCTTCAGTTCTGGGCGTTCAACCTCGGAATGGCCGTCGCGTCCCTGCTGGCCGGCGTGCTGGCCGAGGCGAGCTTCCTGGCGCTGTTCCTCGTCGACGCCGGGGCCACGCTGGCCACGGCCCTCGTGATCGCCTGGAAGGTGCCCGAGACGCTGCGCCGCACCGTCGCGTCCCCACGGGCCGTCACGGCCACGCACGGCAGGCGTCGACCGGGCCTGCTCACCGCGCTCACCGACCGGATCTTCCTGACCTTCGTCGGGCTCACCTTCCTGCTGGCCGTACTGAGCATGCAGACCTCGACGATCATGCCGCTGGCGATGCGCGCCGACGGGCTCGGGCCCTCGGCGTACGGCCTGGTGGTGGCGCTGGGCGGTGCGCTCATCGTGGTCGGCCAGCTCTTCGTGCCCCGGCTCATCGAGGGGCGCCGCAAGGACCTCGTTCTCGCGGTCTCCACAGGGCTGATGGCGGTGGGGTTCGGGGCCCTCACGGTCGCCGACGCGCTGGGGGTCTACCTGGCCGCCTCCGTCGTCTGGACGGTCGGCTCGATGCTGGCCGCCCCGCCGAACGCGCAGATCAACGCCGACCTCGCGCCGCCGGAGCTGCGCGCCCGGTACCAGTCGGTCTTCTACCTGACCTTCCCCGCCGCCTCGTTCGTCGCACCGACGCTGGGCGGGGTGAGCCTCCAGTACCTGGGCGCCGCGCACTGGCTCATCGTGGGCGGGCTCGGCCTCGTGGCGGCCGCCGGCCACCTGCTGGCCGGTCCGCCGCGGGAGCGCCGGGTCGCCGCGCTGCGGCGGAAGACGGCGTACGCGGACACCGACCCGACCCCGACCGAGGACCGCGTGCCGGCGGCGTAGACCTGCCCGCGCCCGTCGGGACCCGTCGAGGGCCGCGTCGTGTGGGCGTGCCACGTCGACGCCACAACTCCCCCGATGGCCCGGCGCAGCCGAGACCACAACATCCTGGATGTTGTCGGCCCGGGGCCCGGTCGAGGCCACTACATCCCGGATCTTGTCGCTTCCGAGCGCGGCCGAGGCCACTAGATCCTGGATGTTGTCGACTCGGGGCATGGCCAAGGCCACTAAATCCTGGATGTTGTCGACGCGGGCCCGGTGAGACCACAACATCCTGGATGTTGTCGGCCCGGGGCCCGGTCGAGGCCACTACATCCTGGATGTTGTCGACGCGGGGCCCGGTGCGGCTCCCGGGTCGGACACGCAGAATGCCCACCACGCCGATGGCGGTGGTGGGCATTCTCCACGCAGGTGGGGCCGGCGGCGGCGGGCAACACTCACCCCCGTAAGCGTCGCCCGCTCGCGCCGCCGGTCCAAACAGGTGGGCACCGTCCCCCAACGGTTGAACCACCCGTCCCCTCGCGCCTCGCTTGGTGCGCGGACCTGATCGGTCCGCCGCTCCCCCGAACGTTTCCAAGCGTGGCGCGGCGCAATAAAGCTAATTCGCCCGGATTACGGTTTCAACCCAGATCGGCTGTCTCGCCGATCACAGCTGCGGGTGACGCCGCTGCTCCGGACCTCGATCTGGCCAACAGCGCATACCCGTCGGGCATTCCCGCAAACACCTCAGGCGTCCTCCCGATCCGGTGACTCCGTACGGAAGAAGTTGCTCTGCCGGCCGTCGCGCATCTGCTCCTGGTAGATGAGGTTCAGCCGGCGCAGGTCGAACGTGTGGAACCACTCGTCCCAGGTGATCTCGCGGATCCGGCTGCTCTCCCGGTAGCCCGGGATGTTGAACGTGAGCACACCGGCGCGGCCCTCCCGCTCGGTGCCGGCGATGGTCGCCGGCTTCGCACCCCGCTCCCGGGCCCACCGCATGATCACGTCGTGGTTGCTGGTCACCAGGCTGCGGCCCGGGCGTTCGGGACGGTCGGCCAGCGACGTGATGACCTGCGACGAGCGGGACGACCGGGACGAGCTGCGTCCCGTACGCACACCGGTCGCGGCCTTCGCCGCCGTACCGCCGCCGGCGCTCTTCCGCGCGGGCGCCGTCTTCCTCGCCGCCGCCGTCTTCCGCGCCGGCGCGGTCTTCTTCACCGCCGCCGTCTTCCGCGCCGGCGCCGTCTTCTTCACCGCCGCCGTCTTCCGCGCCGGCGCCGTCTTCTTCACCGCCGCCGTCTTCCGCGCCGGTGTGGTCTTCTTCGCGGCCGCCGTCTTCTTCGCCGCCGCCTTCTTCGCGGGTGCGGTCTTGTTCGCCGGGGCCGCCTTGGCCCGGCCCGGTGCGGCCTTGCCCGCCCGGCCGGCGGCGGCTTTCTTCGTGGCGGACGGCCGCCCCGCCGCGCGGGTGCCGGTGGCCCGGCCGGCCGGCCCGGTCGCCTTGCGCGCCGCACCGCCGCCGCGCGCGGCCCGCATGGCGCGCACCAGTTCCTTCACCAGCTCCGGCTTGCGCAGCGCGGAGATTCCCGAGACGCCGTGCTTGCGGAGCTGGCCCCGGATGTCGTCCACCCGCATCCGGGAGATCTCCGACTCGGAGATCGGTGGGGTGTTCGGCGTCTGGTTCCCCGGCCGTTGCCTTGTCCTGGTCGCAGTCCCGCCGCGACCCGAGCTGTTCCGCTGAGCCATGAGACGCTCACGCTCCTCGACAGTTCGTCCTCGGCGCGTGTGCGGGTCCCATACCTGCCGCACCGCGCGGTGCGGCATACCCGTCAGGACGGCTCCGAACCTCCGGACGGCTCGAAGAGGTGCCGGAAGGCGGCGAGGTTCGCGGTGGATTCACCCCGCTTGATCCGCCACTCCCATTCCCGGCGGATGGAACTGCCGAAGCCGATCTCCAGCATCGTGTCGAAGGACTCGTCGGCGTACGTCAGCACGGCGCCGAGCAGGCGGTCCAGCTCCTCGGCGTCGACGCCGGCGGGATTGACCCGCCCGGTCAGGTAGACGTCGCCGACGGCGTCGATCGAGAAGGCCACGCCGTACATGCGGGCGTTGCGCTGCAGCAGCCACGCCCACAGTTCCTCGCGCCGCTCGTCGGGCTGGCGCATGACGAACGCCTCGATGCGCAGCGCGTGCTCGCCGACGATGAGGTTGCAGACGGTCTTGAGCTTGTGGGTGCCCGGCAGGGTCACGGCGTACGAGAGCGGGCCGGTCCGCTCCCAGGCCAGCTCCCGCTCGTCGCAGACCGACTCGATCAGGGCTCCGAGATCGTTCTTCCCGCTCACCGGGCCCACTCTACGGTCGTACCGGGCGCCGCACCCGTGTGCGTCCGCGCGGACGCGTCCCCGTCACCAGGAACACGAGAGGGCGGCGTCGCCGGCGAGCTGGGCCGCGAGGCGGTCGCGGTGCGCCGCCATCGCCTCGCCGTACACGTCGAGCAGGTTCGCGACCGTACGGTCCCAGGAGAAGACGCGGGCGTGCCGTTCGGCGCCCCGGCCCAGGGTCCGGCGGCGGAGCCGGTCGGGCAGCAGCCGGGCGAGCGTACGGGCCCAGTCGTCGGGGTCGTGCCCGTCGATGAGCACGCCGCTCACCTGGTCGCGTACGGCGGTGACGAGTCCGCCGACCGCGGCGGCCAGCACGGGCGTCCCGCACGCCTGCGCCTCCAGCGCGACGAGACCGAACGACTCGTTGTGGGACGGCACGGCGACGAGGTCGGCGGCCCGGTAGAGGGCCGGCAGGTCGTCACCGGTCTGCGGCGGCAGGAAGGTCACCCGGTCGAGGATGCCGAGCGAGGCGGCCAGCTCGATGAGAGCGGTGGGCCGGTCCAGCCCGCTTCCGCTCGGGCCGCCGCAGATCACGACGGTCAGCTGCTCGGCCAGTGCGGGGTTCCGGTCGCGCAGCGCGGCGGCGGCACGCACCAGCACGTCGGGGGCCTTCAGGGGCTGGATCCGGCCGACGAACGCCACCACGTACCCCCGGGCGGGCAGCCCCAGCCGGCGCCGGGCGGCGGCGACGGCCGCGTCCCGGTCCCCGGTGGGCGGGGAGAACCGGGCCAGGTCGACGCCGGGCTGGACGACGGCGACGCGATCCGGTTCGGCCGCGTACCGCTCGACGAGGTCGCGGGCCTCGGCCCGCGTGTTGGCCACGAGCCGGTCGGCCTCGGCGACCACCTGCTCCTCGCCGATCACCCGCGCCTTCGGCTCGGGCCGGTCCCCCGCGGCGAGCTGCGCGTTCTTGACCTTCGCGAGGGTGTGCGCGGTGTGCACGAGCGGTACGCCCCAGCGTTCCTTGGCCAGCCAGCCCACCTGGCCGGAGAGCCAGTAGTGGGAGTGGATCAGGTCGTAGTGGCCCGGGGGGCGGGCGGCCTCGGCCCGGAGCACCCCGGCGGTGAAGGCGCAGAGCTGACCGGGCAGCTCTTCCTTGGTGAGCCCTTCGAGCGGGCCGGCGGTGATGTGCCGGACCTGCACGCCGGGCGCCATCTCGACCACGGGCGGCAGGTCGCCGGAGGTGGCGCGGGTGAAGATCTCCACCTCGACGTTCGCCTCGGCGAGCCGGCGGGCGATCTCCAGGATGTAGACGTTCATGCCGCCCGCGTCACCCGTGCCGGGCTGGTGCAGGGGCGACGTGTGCACGGAGAGGGTGGCGATGCGCCGTGGACGCGGCCACGGCCGTGCTCCTCGCTGCCGACCGACGCCGGTGTGCAGTTCCGCCACGTCCGCTCCCCTGCTCACGGTTGATGCCGTCTCGCACGACCGGCGCTTGGGTCAACCTGTACGTCGGATGTCATCTTCCCGATCGGGCTCGGGAAATGCGCGGGGACGGCGGGTCGGCGTGACGGACCTCATGGTGAGCGCCGACACGCCCGCGCGGAGCGCCGTCGGGCGGGAGGGTCACAATGTCCGGATGACCTCTGTAGCCATCGTCACGGGTGCGTCGAGCGGGATCGGGGCGGCCACGGCCCGGCGGCTCGCCGCCGAGGGGTTCCACGTCCTCGCCGCGGCTCGGCGTACGGAGCGGTTGGCGGAGCTGGTCGCCGGGATCGAGGCCGCCGGGGGGCGGGCCACGGCGGTGGAGTGCGACGTCACGTCGGACGAGTCGGTGGCGGGGCTCGCGGCGGCGGCCGCCGCGGCGCCCGGGCCGGTCACGCTGCTCGTGAACAACGCCGGTGGCGCCCGCGGGCTGGACCCGGTGGAGTCCGGGTCGGTCGGCGACTGGCAGTGGATGTACGACGTCAACGTGCTCGGCACGCTTCGCGTCACCCAGGCGCTGCTCCCGGCGCTGGAGGCGTCCGGCGCCGGCACCATCGTGGTCGTCTCGTCGACCGCCGGGTTCACCGTCTACGAGGGCGGTGGCGGCTACACCGCGGCGAAGCACGCGCAGACGGCGGTCGCCGGCACGTTGCGGCTGGAGCTGTGCGGCCGTCCGATCCGGGTGATCGAGATCGACCCGGGCATGGTGAAGACCGAGGAGTTCAGCCTGGTGCGGTTCGGCGGAGACGCCGAGCGGGCGGCGGCCGTCTACGCGGGTGTCGCCGAGCCCCTGGTGGCCGACGACGTGGCGGACTGCATCGCCTGGTGCGCGACCCGGCCGCATCACGTCAATGTGGACCGGCTGGTGGTCCGCCCGCTCGCGCAGGCCGCGCAGCACAAGGTGCACCGGGCCGGGCAGTGAAGCGCGGGGGGTGAGCCGGGTTTGCGGGCCCTCCGGGTGGCGACGGCGTCCTCGCGGGATCCGGCGGTCACGCCGTGACCCAGCCGGGGCGGCGCCGGCCGTACGGGGTCATCACCCGGGGCACCACGAACCCCAACCGGCTGCGCCGGGTGGACAACTGGATCGTGGCCACCTGCGGTGACCTGCTGCGCTCCGCGGACGACCCGCTCGTGGTGGACCTCGGCTACGGCGCCACGCCGGTCACCGCCGTGGAGCTGCGTGCCCGCCTGGCCGCCGGCGTACGGCCCGACGTACGCCTGGTGGGCCTGGAGATCGACCCGGCGCGGGTGGCCGCCGCGGCGCCCGCCGCCGACCCGCCGGGGCTGACCTTCGCCCGGGGCGGGTTCGAGCTGGCGGGGCTGCGCCCGGTGCTGGTGCGGGCGCTCAACGTGCTGCGCCAGTACGACGAGAGCGAGGTGGCCGACGCGTGGCGGACGATGACCGCCGCGCTCGCGCCGGGCGGGGTGCTCGTGGAGGGCACCTGCGACGAGTTGGGCCGCCTCGGCGGGTGGCTGCTGATCGACGCGGACGGGCCGCGCTCGCTCACCCTGGCCGCCCGCCTCGCGACCCTGGAGAGCCCCGCCGAACTGGCCGAGCGGCTGCCCAAGGCGCTGATCCACCGCAACGTGCCCGGCGAGCGTGTGCACGACCTGGTCCGCGCCCTCGACGACGCGTGGCGGGCCGCCGCCCCGTACGTCCCCTTCGGCCCGCGGCAGCGGTGGCTGCACGCCGTACGGTCGCTGAGGGAGTCGGGGTGGCCGGTGCTCGACCGTCCCGCCCGCTGGCGTCTCGGCGAACTCACCGTCCCCTGGGCGACGGTGGCCCCGCACTGACCCCCTCACCCCCGCGATCTTGCACTTTCGGCCCTCGACTCGCGGCTCTTGCCCCGTTTCGCCGGGGCGGAAAGTGCAAGATCGACGGGGTGGGGCCGGGGTCAGATCGCGCAGTTCACGAGGACCGGTTCCGGGTGGAGGGTGACGCCGAAGCGGGCGTGCACGCCCTCGCGGATCTGCCGGGCGAGGGCCACGAGGTCGGCCGTGCTGGCGCGCCCGCTGCGGTTGGTGAGCGCCAACGTGTGCTTGCTGGAGATGGCGACGCCGCCGGGCCCCGGGTGCCCCTTGCCGAAGCCGGCCTTGTCGATGAGCCAGGCGGCGCTCACCTTGACCATGTCGCCGGGGCACGGCCAGGAGGGCGGCTCGCCGAGGTCGGCGGCGCGCTCCCGGAGCAGCCCGTACGCCTCCTGGTCGAGCACGGGGTTGGTGAAGAAGGAGCCGACCGAGCGGGTGTCCGGGTCCGCGTCGTCCAGCACCATGCCCTTGCCGGCGCGCAGGCGCAGCACGGCGGCCCGCGCCTCGGCCAGCGGCACCCGGTCGCCCACCTCGACGCCGAGCGCCCGGGCCAGTTCGGCGTAGCGGACCGGGCCGGAGAGCGGTGACCGGGCGAGCCGGAAGTCGACGGTGAGCACCACCCACCGGTCGCTGTACTTGAAGATGCTGCCCCGGTAGGCGAACCCGCAGTCGGCCGCGGCGATGCGGCGGGTGGTGCCCTCCACCCGGTCGTACGCCTCGACGGCGGTGATCGTCTCGGCGACCTCCTGGCCGTACGCGCCGACGTTCTGGATCGGCGTCGCGCCGGTGGAGCCGGGCACCCCGGAGAGGCACTCCAACCCGGACCAGCCGTTGGCGACGGTCGCCGCGACCAGGTCGTCCCACGGTTCGCCGGCCTCGACGCGTACGGTCACCGTGTCGGTGTCCTCGGCGACCACCCGCAGTCCCCGGGAGCGCACGAGCACCACGGTGCCGGGGAAGCCGTCGTCCCCGATCACGACGTTGCTGCCGCCCGCGAGGATCAGGACGGGCTCGTCCCGGATGCCCGCCTCGCGTACCGCTCGTACGATCTCATCGGCGCTGGTGCCCGACACGACACGGCCGGCCGGCCCGCCGGTGCGCAGGGTGGTGTAGCGGGCCAGGGAGTTCATGTCGGTCGTGTCGGCTCCGGTTGTCGGCTGGGCGTAGACGTCTGACACACCCTTCACCCTAGGCTGAGGGGTAGCCGCGGCACCCACTGGTGGCCCGGTCACCCCCGGGAGGATGGCGATGAGCAGAGTGCATGGCACGAAGGACTTCTGGATCGGTGCCCTCCGGGTGGAGGGTCCCGCCTTCGCCGCGGCGGTGGCCGAGGCTCCCCCCGAGACGCCGGTGCTCTCGTGCCCGGGCTGGAGCATCGCCGACCTGACCCTGCACCTGGGTTCCTTCTACCACTGGGTCGCCTCGTTCGCGGGCTCCGGGGCGACCAGCGCGCCGGCGGAGCGCCTGGAACGCGGCGAGCCGGCCCCCGGCGTCACGCCGTTGCAGTACTGGCAGCAGGGCTACGACAGGCTGCTCGCCCTCTTCGACGGGCTCGACCCGGAGGCGCCGGCGTGGAACTGGGCGCCGCAGCCGAAGAAGGCTGGTTTCTGGCCGCGCCGCGCGGCGCACGAGACGGCGGTGCACCGGTGGGACGCGCAGCTCGCCATCGCCGCGGGTGAGCCGGTCGAGGCGAAGCTCGCGGCCGACGGGGTGAGCGAGGTGCTCGACACGTGGCTCCCGGCGGGCCGCCGCCGTGCCCCGGGCCAGTGGCACGGCGTGGTGCAGCTCGCCGCGGTGGACGCCGCCCAGCAGTGGTACCTGCGGCTGCGCGGGCAGGGCGTGGCGCTGCTGGACACGGACACGATCCTCGACCACGACGAGCACCGCGCGCGGGCGCACGTGAGCGGCACCGCGAGCGACCTGCTGCTCGCCCTCTGGGGTCGGGTCAGCTTCGACACCCTCGACGTGACCGGCGACCGCGGCCTGCTGGACGGTCTCCGGGTCGGCTGACCGGGGCCACCGCCCCGCCGCCACATCGACGAGAGTGGCCGTCCGCACCGGGCGGCCACTCTCGTCGTACGCGCTGTGAGAGCGCTCTCTTGACATGAGGTGGATCACACCCCACCCTGTGTGAGAGCGCTCTCTCAGATATCTCCCACCCACCACCCACCCGACCTGAGAGGGGTCCGAGACGACATGGGTGCCAATCCGCGCCGCCGCCGGGCGGCCGCGGCCCTCGTGGCCGCCACCGCACTGCTCGTCACCACGGCCGCCTGCGGCGGCGGTGACGACGCCGCCGAGGACGGCCAGATCACGCTCACCGTGGACGTGTTCGGCCAGTTCGGCTACGAACAGCTCTACCAGGAGTACATGGCCGCCAACCCGGGCGTGAAGATCGTCGAGCGGGGCACCGGCGGCAACCTCGACGAGTACTCGCCGAAGCTGACGCAGTGGCTCGCCGCCGGCAAGGGCGCCGGCGACATCGTGGCCATCGAGGAGGGCCTGCTCGTCGAGTACAAGGCCAACCCCGACAACTTCGTGAACCTGCTCGACCACGGCGCCGCCGACCTCAAGGGCAACTTCCTGGAGTGGAAGTGGAACGCCGGGCTGACCGCCGACGGCAAGCACCTGATCGGCCTCGGCACCGACGTCGGCGGGATGGCCATGTGCTACCGCAAGGACCTCTTCGCGAAGGCCGGCCTCCCCACCGACCGGGAGGCCGTGTCGAAGCTGTGGCCCACCTGGCAGGACTACATCCGCGTCGGCGAGCAGTTCACCGCGAAGCGGACCGGCGCCTCGTTCCTGGACGCGGCCACCAACACGTTCAACACCATCCTGTTGCAGACCGCCGGCAACGCGCAGGGCTACAGCTACTACGACACCAGCGACAACCTCGTGGTCGACAGCAACCCCGCCGTCCGGCAGGCGTGGGACACCACCATGGACATCATCGACTCCGGCCTCTCCGGCAAGTACGCGGCGTGGTCCGAGGAGTGGGTTTCCGCCTTCAAGCAGTCGAAGTTCGCGACCATCGCCTGCCCCGCCTGGATGACCGGGGTCATCGAGGGCAACGCCGGCCCCGGCGCCAAGGGCAAGTGGGACATCGCCCGGGTGCCCGGCGACGGCGGCAACTGGGGCGGGTCGTACCTGGCCGTGCCGAAGCAGAGCAAGCACCAGGCCGAGGCGATCAAGCTGGCCACGTTCCTCACCAGCGCCCAGGGGCAGATCGGCGCGTTCAAGGCCAAGGGGCCGCTCCCCTCGTCCCCGCAGGCGCTCGACGACCCGGCGATCGTCCAGGCCACGAACGAGTACTTCTCGGGCGCGCCGGTCGGGCAGATCTTCGCCAAGGGCGCCCGGGAGCTGAAGCCCGTCTACATGGGCCCGAAGAACCAGGCCGTCCGTACCGAGGTGGAGAACGCCGTGCGGACCGTCGAGCTGGGCCAGCGCAGCCCCGAGCAGGGCTGGACCGACGCGGTGACCAACGCCAAGAAGGCCGCCGCCAAGTAGCCCGAGCGAGCGTGCGGGCGGGCACCGCGGGCCCCGCCGGGTGACCACCGGCGGGTCCCGGGGTCCCGCCCGCACACGCGGAAAGGAGTTCCCGGGCATGACGGTCCAGCTCGACGCCCGCCCGCCGGTCGCGCCCGCGCCCGGCCACCGCCGGCGGACACCGGGTGTACGGCTCAGCCGGCTCGACACCCGCTACTCGCCGTACCTCTACATCGCCCCGTTCTTCCTGCTCTTCGCGGTCTTCGGGGCCTACCCGCTGGTCTACACCTTCTGGGTCTCCCTGCACGACTGGGACCTGCTCGGCAGCGACCACCCGTTCGTCGGCGCGGACAACTACACCCGGCTGCTGGCCGACGCCGACTTCTGGCACGCGGTCGTCAACACCCTCGGCATCTTCGTCATCTCGACCGTGCCGCAACTGCTCGCCGCCCTCTGGCTGGCGAACCTGCTCAACCGCCGGCTGCGGTTCCGCACCGGCTGGCGGATGGCCGTGCTGATCCCCAACGTCACGTCGACCGCCGCGGTGGCGATCGTGTTCGGCGTCCTCTTCGGCCGCGAGTTCGGCATGGTCAACTGGCTGCTCGACCTGGTCGGGCTCGACGGGGTCGACTGGAAGTCGAACCGGGTGGCGTCCTGGGTGGCCATCTCCGCCATGGTCGACTGGCGGTGGACCGGCTACAACGCGCTGATCTTCCTGGCCGCCATGCAGGCCATCCCGCGTGACCTGTACGAGTCGGCCGCGATCGACGGGGCGAACCGGGCCCGCCAGTTCTGGTCGATCACCGTGCCGCTGCTCAAGCCGACCATCGTTTTCTGCGTCATCATCTCCACCATCGGCGGCCTCCAGCTCTTCACCGAGCCCCGCCTCTTCCACTCCGGCACCAACCCGATCCGGGGCGGGCCCCTGCGCGAGTCGCAGACCGTGACCATGTACATGTTCGAGAACGCCTTCGCGCCGCACTACAACTTCGGGTACGGCTCGGCGGTCGCCTGGCTGCTCTTCGCGCTGATCGCCGTCGTCGCGACGGTCAACGTGCTGATCATCCGGCGGCTCGGCGGGCGGATGCCGGGCGGCCGGGCGGCGAAGGGAGACTCCCGATGAGCCGGCTCTGGCGGGCCAGCCCGCTCACCTACGTGGCGCTGCTGCTCGCCACGGTCGCGTCGATCTTCCCGATCTACTGGATGTTCGTGGTGGCCAGCCGCTCCAGCGACGCCATGGGGCAGCTGCCGCCGCCGGTCACCCCGGGCGGCAACCTCGGGGCGAACATCGCGCGGCTCTTCGACAACACCGACGCGTACTTCCTGACGGGTCTGGTCAACTCGGCGATCGTGGCGGGCACGGTCACCGTCTCGGTGGTCTTCTTCTCCAGCCTCGCGGGGTTCGCGTTCGCGAAGCTGCGCTTCCGGGGCCGCAACGCGCTGCTGCTGGTGATCATCGCGACGATGATGGTGCCGACGCAGCTCGGCGTCATCCCGCTCTACCTGCTCATGACGAAGCTCAACTGGAACGACCGGCTGCCCGCCGTGATCGTCCCCGCCCTCGTCACCGGGTTCGGGGTGTTCATGATGCGGCAGTACGCGGGCCAGGCGGTCAGCGACGAACTGATCGAGGCGGCCCGGGTCGACGGCTGCGGCACCGCGCGGATCTGGTGGAACGTCGTGGTGCCGGCCCTGCGCCCCGCCGCCGCCGTCCTCGGCCTGCTCACGTTCATGACGACGTGGAACGACTTCCTGTGGCCGTACGCTGTGTTGAACGACCCGGAGAACCCGACCGTCCAGCTCTCCCTGCGGGCCCTGTCGGACGGGTACTACCAGGACATGTCGCAGGTGTTCACCGGAACGGCCCTCGCGACACTGCCCCTGCTGCTGGTCTTCGTCCTGTTCGGCCGCCAGATCATCGGCGGGATCATGGAAGGTGCGGTCAAGGCGTGAGCGAACTCCGATTTCCCGACAACTTCCTCTGGGGCGCCGCGACGGCCGCGTACCAGATCGAGGGCGCGGCCCGCGAGGACGGCCGCGGCCCGTCCATCTGGGACACCTTCAGCCGTACGCCGGGAAAGGTCCACCAGGGGCAGACCGGGGACGTCGCCTGCGACCACTACCACCGGTACGCCGAGGACGTGGCGCTCATGGCCGAGCTGGGGCTGCGGGCGTACCGCTTCTCGATCGCCTGGCCGCGCGTCCAGCCGGACGGCACCGGCCCGGTCAACCCGCGCGGCCTGGACTTCTACGACCGCCTCGTCGACGCCCTGCTGGAGAGGGGGATCGACCCGATCGTCACCCTCTACCACTGGGACCTGCCGCAGACCCTCGGCGACCGGGGCGGCTGGACGAACCGGGAGACCGCCGAGCACTTCGCCACGTACGCCACCGCGGCGTACGCGCGCCTCGGTGACCGGGTGGACGTCTGGACCACGCTGAACGAGCCGTGGTGCTCGGCGTACCTCGGCTACGGCAGCGGGGTGCACGCGCCCGGCGAGCAGGACGCGGCCGCCGCCTTCACGGCCGTGCACCACCTCCTGCTCGGCCACGGCCTGGCGGCCCGCGCGCTGCGCGCGGCCGGCGCGCGGACCGTGGGGATCACCCTCAACCCGGCCGACGTACGCCCCGCCGACGAGTCGAGCGCCGCCGACGCCGCGGCCGTCCGCCTCGTCGACGGCCTGCACAACCGGATCTTCCTGGACCCGCTGCTGGCCGGGGGTTACCCGGAGGACGTGCTGGAGCACCTGAGCCGGATCGTCGAGCCGACGTTCGTGCGGGACGGCGACGAGAAGCTCATCGCCGCGCCGATCGACCTGCTGGGGATCAACTACTACCAGCCGACGTACGTGGCCGGCCGGCCCGACGGCGGCGGGGGCGGCGGCGCGTACCCGGGCACCGACGGTGCCGTGGAGTTCCTGCCGCCGGTCGGGCCGCTCACCGACATGGGCTGGATGGTCGAGCCGGCCGGGCTGACCCGGCTGCTGGAGCGGATCGCCACCGACTATCCGGGGGTGCCGTTGCTGATCACCGAGAACGGCGCCGCGTACCCCGACAAGGCCGGCGCCGACTCGCCGGACGGCCCCGGGCAGGTCGCCGACACCGACCGGATCGCCTACCTGGAGGGGCACCTGCGCGCGGCGCACGAGGCGATCTCCCGGGGGGTGGATCTGCGGGGATATCTCGTATGGTCGTTGCTGGACAACTTCGAGTGGGCGGAGGGCTACCGCAGGCGGTTCGGGATCGTGCACGTCAACTACCTGACCCAGCGCCGCACACCGAAGGCCAGCGCCCGGTGGTACCAGGAGGTGATCTCCCGGAACGGGCTGTGAGACGAACCGGGGGGAACGGCGCGATGACGACGGCAGGGCGGCCGACGCTCGAAGAGGTGGCCCGGCGGGCCGGGGTGTCCCGGGCCACCGTCTCCCGGGTGGTGAACGGCTCCACCACGGTCGCGGAGCCGATCCGGGAGGCGGTCCACCGGGCGGTGGCCGAGCTGGGGTACGTGCCCAACCTCGCCGCCCGCAGCCTCGTGACGCAGCGCACCGACTCGATCGCCTTGGTCATGCCCGAGGCCGCCACCCGCGTCTTCTCCGACGACCAGTTCTTCCCCGGCATCATCCGGGGCGTCAGCCAGGAGCTGGAGGCGGCCGACAAGCAGCTCGTGCTGATGCTGGCCGGCTCGCCGGCCGGTCACGAACGGGTCGCCCGCTACACCACCGGGCGGCACGTCGACGGTGTGCTCTTCGCGTCGTTGCACGCGGCCGACCCGCTGCCCGCCCGGCTCGCCCGCCTCGGCATCCCCGTGGTGTGCAGCGGCCGGCCGCTCGACGACGCCCCGCTGCCGTACGTCGACGTCGACCACGTGGGCGGTGTGAGCCGCGCCGTCCGGCACCTCCTCGACAGCGGCCGGCGGCGGATCGCCACGATCGCCGGCCCGCAGGACATGGTGGCCGGCATCGAGCGGCTGGCCGGCTACCGGGAGACGGTGGCCGCCGCCGGGCTGCCCGAGCGGGTGGCGACCGGGGACTTCACCCGGGAGTCCGGGGCGACGGCCATGCGGCAGCTCCTCGCCGAGCACCCCGACCTCGACGCGGTGTTCGTGGCCTCCGACCTGATGGCGCAGGCCGCGCTGCGTACGCTGCGGGAGGCGGGCCGCCGGGTGCCCGAGGACGTCGCGGTGATCGGCTTCGACGACACCGAGACGGCCGCGTACACCGAGCCGCCGCTCACCACCGTCCGGCAGCCGATCCAGGAGATCGGCCGGCAGATGACCCGGCAGCTGCTGCGGCTCGCGGCCGGCGAGCCCATCGAGCCGGCCGTGGTGCTCCCCACGGAGCTGATCCTGCGCGACTCCGCCTAGCACGGCGCACCGGCCGCCTTATTCGGTCGAGGCGGCACCGGAACGGCGGTAGCCTGCCGCGGGTGACCGGAGCCGTACGCCTGATTCCCGTTCCCGCCCTGTCCGACGTCGCCGAGTACGCCTACGCGGCCACCGTCGAGCCCCCGACCCGGCTGGTCTTCACCGCCGGCGCGTGCCCGCTCGACGCCGAGGGACGGACCGTGGCGCCGGGTGACCACGTCGCGCAGGCGCGGCAGGTGATGGCCAACCTGGAGGTGGCTCTCGCGGCGGCCGGCGCCGCTCTCACCGACGTGGTCAAGACCACCGTGTACGTCGCCTCGTCCCGGCAGGACGACCTGGTCGCCGTCTGGGAGGTGGTGCGGGACGCGTTCGGCGACCACGAGCCGCCCAGCACCCTGCTCGGCGTGGCCGTTCTCGGCTACGACGACCAGCTCGTGGAGGTCGAGGCGGTCGCCGCGGTGCGCGGCGATGGGTGACCCGCGACTCCGGACGGCCCGCCCCGACGACGCGCCCGCGGTGGTGGCGCTGCGCGCGGTCGTCCACCCGTACCTGGTGCGCGGGGTGGAGTCCACCCGACGGATGATCGCGCAGCCGCCAGCCGGCGAGGACTGGACGGCGTTCGTGGCCGAGGTCGACGGCCACCTCGCCGGTTGGGCGTCGGCGTACCGGAACATCCGCACCTCGGAGACCGGTGTCGGCGAGGTGTCGCTGCTGCACGTCCACCCGGAGCACCGGTGGCGCGGCATCGGCACCGCGCTGCTGGACGCCTCGCTGGACCACCTGCGGTCGCTGGGCGTACGCCGGGTCCGCGCCTGGGCGCTGCCGGACGGGCTGCCCTTCGCCCGGCGGCACGGCTTCACGCCCAGCCGGGAGGTGCGCTACTCGGCGCTCGACCTGCGTCCGGCCCCGCCGGCGCCGGCGACGCCGCCCGGCGTACGGCTGCGGCCGGTGGCCGACGTGGACCCGCGGCGGATGTACCGCGCCGAGGTCACGGCCGCGGCCGACGAGCCGGGCGACGTGCCCTCCGACGCGGTCAGCTACGACGTCTGGCGCCACGACGTCTGGGAGAACGTCGGCCTGGACCGGGCGGCCAGCACCGCCGCCGAGGTGGACGGCGAGGTCGTGGCGTTCAGCCTCGTCATCCGCGACGGCGACCGCATGTGGTCGGACATGACGGCGACGGTCCCGCAGCACCGGGGGCGGGGGCTGGCCCGGCTGGTGAAGGCGACCGCGCTGCGGCGGGCCGCCGAGTTGGGCGTCCGGGTCGCGTACACCTCGAACGACGAGGGGAACGCGCCGATGCTGGCCGTCAACACCCGGCTCGGCTACCGGCCGGTGGCCGCCCAGTGGTCGTGCCTGCGCGAGCTGAGCTGACCGGCGGGGCTCAGGCCGACGCGGCGACCCGCTCGGCCGTGGCGTACGTGCCGGCGCCGAAGAGCACGAGCCGGGACTCGGTGACCCGCGCGGGCGTGGCCGGCACGGTCAGCGCCTGGCGTACGGCGTCCTCCACGGGCCAGCCGTAGACGCCCGCCGAGACGAGCGGGAAGGCGACGGTGGTGGCGCCCAGCTCGTCGGCGATCCGGAGGCTGTTGGCGTAGCAGTCGCGCAGCAGCGCCGAGCGGTCCTCGGTCGCCGACCAGACCGGCCCGACGGTGTGGATCACCCAGCGGGCCGGGAGCCGCCCCGCCGTGGTGGCGACCGCCTGCCCGGTGGGCAGCCCCTTCCCGTAGCGGGAGGCGCGCAGGGCGCGGCACTCCGCCAGGATCTCCGGTCCGCCGGCGCGGTGGATCGCGCCGTCCACGCCACCGCCGCCCAGCAGGGACGAGTTGGCGGCGTTGACGATCGCGTCGACCCGCTGGGTCGTGATGTCGCCCTCCACCAGCGTGATCTCCACGTCAGCCCTCCTCGATGGACTGGCCGAGCGTGCGCCGGGCCAGCAGGGTGGCGCCGGCCACGGCGGCCGGCATGACGAGCACGGCGCCCAGCGGGACGAGGAAGCAGAGGAAGACGGCCACCCCGAAGCCGAGCGCCGTGGGCCGGTCCGCCTTCAGCAGCTCCCGCCGCTCCGGCAGCCGCATCCCCCGCCGGTAGAAGGGTGCGCCGACGAGTTCCACGGCGAGGAACCATCCGCCCACGGCCGCGCCGATCACCGGCACGACGATCTGGCCGACCACCGGGATGAAGCCGGCGAGGAAGAGCGGGATGCCGACCAGCGCGGAGAGCGCCACCAGGCGTACGGAGTCGGCGAGGCTGCGGCGCAGCGACGACCAGAACGGCACGTCCACCGCGCCCGGGGTGCCGCCGAGCCGCTCCTCCACGCGCTCCGAGATCGCCTCGTAGAACGGGTCCCCGATCACCAGGGTGACGGCCGTGAACGTGAGCACGCCGAGCAGCCCGCCGAGGCCCAGGATGGCCAGCCCCGCCACCACTCGGACGACGGTGCGCCAGGTCGCCGACCAGTCGTCGGCGAACGGGGTGACCAGCGCCGCCAGGTCGTCGACGAACCATGCCAGGACGACGAACGCGGTGAGGAAGAGCGCGCCGGAGATGAGCGCCGGCACGATGCCGAGCAGCATCAGCTTCGGGCTGCGCACGTACAGGCCGATGCCCCGCAGAAGCAGCCCGGCGCCGGCGAAGAAGCGGCCGGCGGCTCCGGTCACCGGGCGGGCCACGCTGGTCACGTCCACGCCGGGAAGCCTAGTGGCTGCCCGCACATCCACCGGTTGGTGGATCGCGGAGATCCACCGGCGCCCCCTCGACCCGTCGCCGCGCGGTCGATCCGCCGCCGGCCCGTCGCCACCAGGCTGGACAGGTACCACCGGGACGGCGAGAGGGCGGCGCGATGCGGGTCATCGAGGTGACCAACCTGCACAAGCGGTACGGCGATCTGGTGGCCGTGGACGACGTGTCGTTCGCGGTGGAGGCCGGAGAGATCTTCGGGATCCTCGGCCCGAACGGCGCCGGCAAGACCACCACGGTGGAGTGCGTCGCCGGGCTGCGGGTGCCCGACGGGGGCGCGGTGTCGGTCCTCGGACTCGACCCGCGGCGGGACCCGCGCCGGCTTCGCGAGCGGGTGGGCGTGCAGCTCCAGGAGAGCCAGCTGCCCGACCGGCTGCGGGTCGGCGAGGCGCTGGAGCTGTACGCCTCGTTCTACCGCGAGCCGGCCGACCCGGCCGAACTGATCGACAGGCTGGGGCTGGGCGACAAGCGGAAGACCGCGTACAAGAACCTCTCCGGCGGCCAGAAGCAGCGGCTGTCCGTCGCGCTGGCGCTGGTCGGCAACCCGGAGGTCGCCATCCTGGACGAACTGACCACCGGGCTGGACCCGCAGGCCCGGCGGGACACCTGGGCCCTCATCGAGCAGGTACGGGACACCGGGGTGACGATCGTGCTGGTCACCCACTTCATGGAGGAGGCCGAACGGCTCTGCGACCGGGTCGCCGTCATCGACCGTGGCCGGGTCGTGGCGCTCGACAGCCCGGCCGGCCTGGTGTCGCGGGTGGCGCCGGAGCAGCGGATCCGTTTCCGGCCGTCTGCCCCGCTGGACGACCGGCTCCTCACCGAGCTGCCCGAGGTGACCGCCGTGCACCGCAGCGGCAGCCAGGTGGTGGTGACCGGCACCGGTGACGTGCTGCACGCCGTCACGTCGGTGCTCGCCCGCAACCAGATCGTGGCCGCCGAGTTGCGGCTGGAGCAGTCCACCCTCGACGACGCCTTCGTCGAGCTGACCGGGCACCGGCCCGCCGAGTGAGGGAGAACGGCATGCACGCCTTCGGGCAGATCCTCAGGATCGAGACCAGGCTCTTCCTGCGGGACCCCGCCGCACCGCTGACGACCGTCGCGTTGCCGCTCGCGCTGCTGGTGGTGTTCGGGCTGATCCCGGCCGGGCGGCAGCCGGAGGCGCAGTTCGGCGACCTGCCCTTCATCCAGTACTTCGCGCCCTCGCTCCTGGTGATCACGCTCGCCATGACCGGGGTGAACATCCTGCCGACGGTGCTGGCCACCTACCGCGAACGCGGGGTGCTGCGTCGGTTGTCCACCACCCCGGCCAGCCCGGTCGCGCTGCTCGCCGCCCAACTGGTCATCTCGCTCGCCACCATCCTGGTCAGCGCCGTGCTGCTCGTCGCGGTCGGGCGGCTGGCCTTCGACGTGCCCCTGCCCCGGCACCTGTTGGGCTTCGCGCTGGCCCTCGTCCTCGGCACCGCGGCCCTGCTCGCGCTGGGGCTGCTGGTGGCGGCCGTGGCGCCCACGACGAAGGCGGCGCAGGCGCTGGCCGTGCCGCTGTTCCTGGTGGTCATGTTCTTCGGCGGGGTCTACGTGCCCCGGTTCCTCCTGCCCGACCTGCTGGTCCGGATCGGTGGCTACACGCCACCCGGCGTGCAGGCGCTGCTCGACGCCTGGACCGCCGATGCGCCGCAGCCGCTGCACCTCGCGATAATGGCGGCGGTCGCCGTGGTGGCGGGCGCGGTGGCGGCGAGGCTGTTCCGCTGGGAGTGAGCGGGGGTCCGATGACGAGCAGCGCCGAGGAGGTCGACCGGCTGGCCACCTGGGAGGACCGCCAGGTGGGCATCCACCGGGTGGTGCCGTACGTGGGGCTGGCCGTCGGCGCGCTGCTCACGACGGCCGCGCCGGCGCCGGTGGGCTTCTCGCTGGCCCCGCACCTGCTCGTGGCCGCGGCCGCGGCGTGCTGGATCACCTGGTTCGTCACCCTGCACCCCGGTTGGGCCACGCGGACCGGACTGATGACCTTCTACTACGTCGGTCTCATCGGGTTCGGCACGGTGCTGGTCCTCGACAGCCCGTGGTACGGCTTCTTCGCCTGGGCCGGTTTCCTGCACGCGTTCGTGCTGCCCGGCAACTGGCGCTTCGCCGGGGTGGGCGCCTCGGCCGTCCTGGCGGCCACCGCCCAGGGCGGCGGCCCGCCGGCGTCCCTGGCGCACTGGCTGCTCTGGTTCGTGCTGCTGGCCTTCAACCTGGGCGTGGCCGGCGCCGTGACCTGGTTCGGCACCGTCGCCGACCGGCAGCACGCCAACCGGAAGCGGCTCGTCGAGGAACTGGCCGAGGCGAACCGGCGGCTGGCCGAGACGATGCGGGAGAACGAGGGGCTGCACGCCCAACTGCTCACGCAGGCCCGCGAGGCCGGCGTCATCGACGAGCGGCAGCGGATGGCCCGGGAGATCCACGACACCCTCGCGCAGGGCCTCACCGGCATCATCACCCAACTGGAGGCGGCCGGCCAGGCCCGGGACCGCCGGGCCGACTGGCAGCGCCACGTGGACACCGCCATCGCCCTGGCCCGCGAGAGCCTCACCGAGGCACGCCGCTCGGTGCGGGCGGTCCGCCCCGAGGCGCTGGAGTCCGCCCGCCTGCCCGACGCGCTCGCCGAGCTGGCCGGGCGGTGGTCGACGATCACCGAGGTACGCGCCGACGTGAGCGTCACCGGCGACGCCCGCCCGCTGCACCCGGAGGTCGAGGTGACCCTGCTCCGGGCCGCCCAGGAGGCGCTGGCCAACGTGGGCCGGCACGCCCGGGCGTCCCGCGTCGGGCTGACGCTGTCGTACATGGAGGACGTGGTCACCCTCGACGTGCGCGACGACGGGGTGGGGTTCGACGTCACCGGCCAGCCGGCCTCCCGCGCCCCTGACGGCGGGTACGGGTTGACCGCCATGCGGCAGCGGGTGGCCGGCGTCGGCGGCGAACTGGCCATCGAGAGTGAGCCGGGCGGCGGCACCGCCGTCTCGGCGTCCGTGCCCGCGCTCTCCGGAGGTGCCGGTTGACCACGCCCGTACGGCTGCTGATCGTCGACGACCACCCGGTGGTGCGGGACGGGTTGCGGGGCATGTTCACCGGTGATCCGGACTTCGAGGTGGTCGGCGAGGCCGGCGACGGTGCCGAGGCGCTCGCGCTCGCCGCCAACCTCCACCCGGACGTCGTCCTCATGGACCTGCGGATGCCGGGCATGGACGGGGTCACCGCCATCGGTCGGCTCGCCCGCTCCGGCAGCACCGCGCGGGTGCTCGTGCTCACCACGTACGACACGGACGGCGACGTGCTACCCGCGATCGAGGCGGGCGCGACCGGCTACCTGCTCAAGGACGCGCCGCGCGACGAGCTGGTCCGCGCCGTACGCGCCGCGGCCCGGGGCGAGTCCGTGCTCTCCCCCAGCGTGGCCGGCCGGCTCATGGGGCGGCTGCGTACGCCCGCCGAGGAACCGCTCAGCCAGCGCGAGCTGGAGGTGCTCACCCTCGTGGCCCGCGGCTTCACGAACCGGGAGGCGGCGGTCCGGCTGTTCATCAGCGAGGCGACGGTCAAGACGCACCTGCTGCACGTGTACGCCAAGCTCGGGGTCAACGACCGGGCGGCGGCGGTGGCCGCCGCGTACGACCGGGGTCTGCTCACCCCCGGCGGGCGGTGAGCGGGTCCGGGGCAGGATGGACCGGTGCGGGCGTCCCGGTTGATCTCGTTGTTGCTGCTGCTCCAGTCGCGGGAGACGATGACGGCCGCCGAGCTGGCCCGCGAGCTGGAGGTCTCGGAGCGGACCATCTACCGGGACGTGCTGGCGCTCTCCGCGGCGGGTGTGCCCGTCTACGCCGACCGGGGACGGGCCGGCGGGTACCGCCTCCTGGGCGGCTACCGGACCCGGCTGACCGGGCTCACCCGGGACGAGGCGGAGGCGCTCTTCCTCGCCGGGCTGCCCGGGCCGGCCGGCGACATGGGCCTGGCCGACGCGGTCGCGTCCGCCGAGCTGAAGGTGCTCGCCGCGCTCCCGCCCAGCCTGCGTGACGCGCCGGCCCGCGCGGGACAGCGGTTCCACCTGGACGTGCCGGGCTGGTTCCGGGAGGCCGGGCCGCCACCCTGGCTCGCCGAGCTGGCCGGCGCCGTGTGGCGGGACCGGACGGTGCGGATGCGCTACCGGCGCGGCGACCGGGAGGTGACGCGGGAGCTGGCCCCGTACGGCCTCGTGCTCAAGAGCGGCACCTGGTACCTGGTCGGCCGGGTCGGCGAGGGGTACCGGACGTACCGGGTGGACCGGGTCGCCGGCGTCGAGGTGGGCGAGGACACGTTCGACCGGGACGACGGCTTCGACCTGGCCGCGTACTGGCGGGGGCAGGCCGGGGAGTTCCTGCGGAGCATGCTCCGGGCCCGGGTCACGCTGCGGCTGAGCGCCGCCGGCCTGCGCCGGCTCCGCCACCTCGTCGACGCTCCCTTCGTGTACGACGAGGCCGTGGCCGCCGCCGACGGACCCGACGCGCAGGGCCGGGTGGTGCTGCGCCTGCCCGTCGAGTCCGTCGAGGTGGCGTACGCCCAACTGCTCACGCTGGGCCCCGAGGTGGAGGTGCTCGACCCACCGGAGCTGCGGGAGCTGATGGCGTCCGCCGCGGCGCGCACCGCGGCGCTCTACGCCTCGTCCGACCCGGTCAGCGGTAGCCGGTGACGTCGGCCGGCTTCCCCCGGTCCTGCACCTCCACGATGTACCGCCACGCGTCCGGCTGGCTTCCGTCGAGGTCCGTGAAGCCGTACACCTTGGCGAGCTCCCCGCTGGAGACCGACTTCCCCGACCAGCGTCCCCGGTCCTCGTCGGCGGCCAGGGCCGCGACCGCCCGGCCGACGTAGGCCGGCGACTCGGAGATGGCGAAGTGCGGCTCCTTGTCGAGCGCGTCCCGCCAGTTCTCCTCGGTCACCCCGAAGATCTCCAGCATGATCTCCGACCGCAGCCAGCCAGGGCTGAGGGCGACGGCCGTGCAGCCGTACGGCTCCAGCTCCTTCGCCTGGCTGAACGCGAGCCGGTTCACCGACACCTTCGCCAGGTCGTAGAAGAGCGACAGCCGGTAGTTGTGGTCGTTGTACGCCGTCGTGCCGTCGCCGATCTCGACGACCAGCCCGCCGGGACGCCGGGTCAGCAGCGGCAGGGCGAAGTGGCTGGTGATGATGTGCGTGTCGACGGCCAGCCGCAGCGTACGCAGGCCGGCCTCCAGGGGCTGGCGCCAGACCGGCTCGTTCCAGGTGACCAGCGACTCGGCACCCCAGATGTCGTTGACCAGCACGTCCAGCCGGCCCTGCTCGGCGTCGATGCGCGCGACGAGGTCGCGGACCTGCTCGGGGACGAGGTGGTCGACCACGACGGGGATGCCCTCGCCGCCGGCCGCGGTGACCAGCTCGGCGGTCTCCTCGATGGTCTCCGGCCGGTCCATCTCCGAGCGGCTGGCGCGGCTGCTGCGGCCGGTGGCGTAGACGGTCGCACCGGCCGCGCCGAGCTGGACGGCTATCTGTCGGCCCGCGCCACGGGTCGCGCCGGCCACGAGGGCGATCTTTCCTGTCAGCGGTTTCGTCATGCCCCGAGGCTGTCACCGATACCCGACAGCCGTTGTCCGGATTTCCGGACCGGTCCTGTGGGGGCGGCCACGGCTGGCGCGACTCCCCGTCAGTCCACGAGGCGGATGCGGACGCGCCGGTTCGCGCGGCCCTTGCTCTCCACCTTGACCACCTGCACCTTGCCGATCTGCGCCGTGGACGCGACGTGGGTGCCACCGTCGGCCTGCACGTCCAGCCCCACGATGTCGACGATCCGCACCTCCTGCTCGTCGGGCGGGATCAGGTTGGACTGGGTACGGATGATGTCCGGCAGCGCGAGCGCCTCCGCCCGGGGCAGCACCCGGACCGCCACCGACCGGTCGGCGGCCACCTCGGCGTTGACGAGTTCCTCGATCCGCGTCTTGAAGTCCGGCGGGACCTCGGGGAGGTTGAAGTCCATCCGGGCCTCGCCGGGTTCCATGTTGCCGCCGGTGACGAGCGCGCCGAAGTCGCGGAAGACCACACCGCAGAGCACGTGCAGGCCGGAGTGCGTCCGCATCAGCCGGGTGCGCCGCTCGTCCTCGACGGCGCCGGTCACCGTGGTGCCGGCCGGCGGCAGCGGGTCACCCTCGGCGGGGATCAGCCACAGGTCGTCGCCCTTGCGCGTGCCCACGATCCGGGTCTGTACGCCCTGCCACAGCAGCACACCGTGATCCGGCGGCTGGCCGCCGCCACCGGGGTAGAAGGCCGAGCGGTCGAGGACGATGCCCTGCTCGGGGTCGGCGTGCAGCACGGTGCACTGCCATTCGCGCAGGGACGGGTCGGCGAGGTCCAGCCGGTGGGTCCGGCCGTGATGTGTGACACCCATGTCAGGGCAGGTTACTCGTTGAGGAAGGCGGAGATCCTCGTCCGAAGGTCGGCGCGTTCGGTCCAGAGCACGCCCGGCCGGTCGTACACGTGCAGCGCGGCCGCCGGGAGCGCAGCCGCGAGCCGTTCGGCGACGTCGACCGGGTGCAGGTCGTCGCCCGCGCAGGCGATCACCAACGCCGGCGCGGTGACCGCCGCGAGCGCGCCGACGTCCGCCAGCGCGACCTGGTCCGGCAGGCTGGCCAACCCGGGGGCGAGCCCGTCGCGCAGCAGCTGGTCGAGGCGCTGGCGCAGGTACGCCCACCCGGCCGGGGTGTTCCGCACGGCGGCCGGCAGCTCGACGCTCACCACGTCGGCGACGGCCGAGGCGTCCCCGCTCTCCACCGCGTCCAGCAGCGCGGTGAGCCGCTGGCGGGCGGCGTCACCGCGCGGGCGGTCGAGCACGGCGGGGAGGAAGAAGACGAGCCGCTCGAAACGGTCGGGGCTCTCCGCGAGCAGCCGGCAGAGCGCCCCCGCGCCGAGGCTGGCGCCGAACGCGCGGCTGGCGCCGCCCAGGTCGGCCATGGCCCGCAGGTCCCGGGCCAGGTCGGCGTAGCTCCACGGGCCGGGCGGGGCGTCCGACCGGCCGTGCCCCCGGAACTGGAAGAAGACCTTGCGCCCGGTGACGCCGCTGCCGAAGGGCCGGGTGGTGGCGATGCCGTTGCCGAGCCCGTGGGCGAACACCGTGACCGGGTCGCCGGTGCCGGTGACGAGCCGTTCCAGGCGTACGCCGTGCGGCGTCGTGACCAGCTCCGTGTCCGGCTCGGGCAGTGCCGGCCGCCCGGTACGCGGGGCGCCCGGGCCGGGGCCCCAGGTCCGCGGACCGCCGTCCGGTGGTGGTGGCCAGCGGAAACTTCTCACCAGGACCCTCGGCCGTCGCTCAGGTCGCGCAGCCCGACCCGGACGTCCAGCAGGTAGATGAGCGCCGCCGCGATGCCGATGAGTCCGAAGAGGCTGATCGGCCCGAACAGCAGCAGGGTGAGCACCAGGCAGACCGCCAGGATCGCGATCCACCCGCCCTTGGGCAGGGTGCCGATGGCGTTGAACGCGTCGGACCGCTGGGTGATGGCGTGCACCAGCGCGACGCCCTGGACGATCAGCGCGAAGACGAGCAGGACCAGCTCGATCACGTAGCGGACTTCGAAGGCGAAGAGCGGCGCGGCGTAGGCCATGACGGCAAGCTTATGCCGGCGACCCCGGAAACGTCCGACAAGGATGCTTCCGGGGCCGCCGGCGTACGGCTCACTCCGCGGACGGGCGGGTCCGCCGGGTGGACCGGGGCAGCTTCGCCGAGGGGGTTTCGGCGGCCTTCGTGGCCTTGCTGGTGGTGGCCTTCGTGGTGCGGGTGGTGCGGGCCTTCTTCACCGCGGCCGGCTTGGCCTCGGCGACCTCGGCCACCTCGGCCGGGGTCGGCACCTCGGCGGCGGCCGGCGTCGGCGTCCCGGTGGCGGTCGCCGTCTCGACCTGCGCGGCCTCGGTCGCCTCGATGTCGGCGTTCACGGTGTCGGCGGCCTCCAGCACGCCGGCCCCGACCACCCGCTCACCGCGGGCGACCAGTGCCCCGTACGCGGCCAGCGCGCGCTCCTGCGCGACCTGCGCGCCGGCCAGCACGACGGCGGCGTTGCGGGTGGCGGCCGCCCGCAGCTTGTCGAGGTCGGCCACCTCGCGCAGCTTGTCGAGGTCGGCCACCTCGCGCAGCCGGTTCAGGTCGGCGGCGGCACGCAGCTTCTCGAGGTCGGCCACCTCGCGCAGCCGGTGCAGGTCGGCCGCGGCGGCCTTCTCCCGCAGGCTCTCGGCGGTCTGGTTGGCGCTGCGCAGCGTCTCGTTGGCCTTCTGGCGCAGCTCGAAACCGGTCACCACGGCCTTGCCGCCCAGGTCGGCGACGACCCGGGTGCCGAGGTCGCTCACCACGGCGGGAAGCTTGCGCAGGCCCTGGAGGGCCAGTTCGCCGGCGCCGGCGGCGGCGTAGAGCGGGGCCGGGATCCGGTTGGTCTTCGGCTGGGTCATGACGATTCCTCCTCGGCCGACTCGGCGGCCTTCGGGGCCGCGTTCTCGGCGGCCTTCTTCTCGGGGTCGGTGGTCCGGGGGGCCGGTGCCGCACCCGCCTCGGTGACCGCGACGGACTCGAGCACGGCCTCCGTGGGCGTACCGTCCGACGTGGTGGGTCCGGTGGTCGTGGGGTTGACCAGCGACGCCGACTCCGTCGGGGTCGCGGGCCGGCCGGCGCCGGGGTGCGGTGCAGTCCGGGCGTCGTCCGCCGCCGCGGTGGCCTCGGCGAGCCGGGCGTTCTCGCGGCGGAAGGTCTCGTAGATCTGGCTCAGGGACTGCTTCTGCGCCATCGTGAGGTCGGGGTCCACGGCGATGGCGGCGAGCACGCCGTGGCCCTCCTTGTCGTCGAGCAGCCCGGCGCGCAGGTACATGGCCGGGGTGGAGACCCGCAGGGCGCTGGCGATCTGCTGGAGCACCTCGGCGCTCGGCTTGCGCAGGCCGCGTTCGATCTGGCTGAGGTACGGGTTGCTGACCCCCGCCTGCTGGGCGAGCTGGCGCAGCGAGATCTTCGCGTTGCGTCGCAGGTCGCGAATGAACCCGCCGATGTCGGGTAGCTCCTTGCCACTGGCCATGCCACCGACGGTAGCCCTCGCTGCTAGCTACTGCAAGCAAAGTGCTAGCCGGAGTTAGCGATGTCTCATTCACACCCTTGCGTGCCGGGCCGCCCGGTGCGTACGGTCCTCCGATGACCAAGATCGAAGTGAACGGCGCCGTGCTGGCGTACGACGACCTCGGCGCCGGCACCCCCGTGGTGCTGCTGCACGCCGGCATCGCCGACCGGCGGATGTGGCGGGGGCAGGTCGACGCGCTCGCCGCCCGGCACCGGGTGCTCGCCCTGGACCTGCGCGGCTACGGCGAGTCCGAGCTGCCGCCGGCGCCGTTCGCCCACCACGACGACGTGGCGGGCTTCCTCGACGCGCTGGGAGTGCCCCGGGCGGCCCTGGTCGGCTGCTCGTTCGGCGGCAAGGTGGCGGTGGACACCGCGCTGGCCCACCCCGATCGGGTCTCGGCGCTCGCGCTCTTCGGCGCCCCCGTCTCCGGCCACGAGTGGTCCGAGGAGACCGAGCAGCTCTGGGAGGACCTGGTCGGCGACGTGGACCCGGAGGACTTCGCCGCCACGGCCGCCGGTGAGGTGCGGTTCTGGGTGGTGGGCCCGGGCCGCCGCACCGAGGACGTCGACCCGGAGCTGATCCGCTTCACCGAGGAGATGGACCAGCGGGCGCTCGCCGCCGAACTGGCGCTCAGCGCCGTCGAGGTCGGCGAACTCGACCCGCCGGCGATCGACCGCCTCGGCGAACTGGCCGTACCCGTGCTGGTCGGCACCGGCGTGCACGACGTCGCGGACATCCGCCGGCTGGCCGACCGGATCGCGGCCGAGGCGCCCCAGGGCGTACGCCTGGCCGACGTGCCCGACGCCGCACACCTCGCACCCCTGGAGCGACCCGAACCGGTCAACGAGGCCCTGCGCGAGTTCCTCCCCTGACCCGCACCCGGCCGGGCGCGGTCACCAGGCCGGGCGGACCGCCCCGACCGGTACGCCGCCGCCGAAGATCGGCACCTCGGCGTACTCGGTGAGCACCGGAGCGTCGACGCCGAGCCGGCGCAGCGCGGAGACGAGCACCGGCATCCGGGCGCGGGCGGCGCCGTCGTCGATCTTGAGGGCGACCGCGCCCACGCCGGGGAGCGCCGCCGCGATGACGCCCTCGGCGCCGACCTTCGCCAGCAGGCCCGGGATGCCGCGCATGAGGCGGGTGTCGTCGGCCTGGGTGCCGCCGACGATCTCCGGGTGGGCGCGCATGGCGTCGACCACCGTCCGCTCCGGGAAGCCGACCTCGGCCGAGACCAGCCGCAGGAACGCCCCGGCCAGCCCGGTGAGCGAGACGGCGAGCACCGGTGCGCCGCACCCGTCCACGCCGACCGCCGCCACCTCCTCCCCGGTGAACTCCTCGACCGCCGCCCGCAGCGCCTGCTGCAACGGGTGCTCGGGCCGCCAGTAGCCGTCCACCGGCCAGCCGGCGGCCTGGCAGGTGAGCAGCATCCCGCTGTGCTTGCCGGAGCAGTTCATCTGGATCCGGGTCGGACCGCCGCCGGCGCGCAGCACCGCCGCCCGGGCCTCCTCGCCGACCGGCAGGTCGGGCGGGCAGTGCAGCGCCGACTCGTCGAGCCCGGCGCGAGCCAGCAGCGCGCCCACCCGGGCCAGGTGGAACTCCTCACCGGCGTGACTGGCCGACACCAGCGCCAGGTCGGCCGGATCGGTCAGCGGCAGGCCGGCGCGGAGCATCCCGACCGCCTGCATCGGCTTGTTGGACGACCGGGGGAAGATCGCGGAGTCGAGGTCGCCCGCGGCGGCCACGACCGCCCCCGTCGCGTCCAGCACCGCGACCGACCCGCGGTGCACCCCCTCCACGAACTCCGACCGGACCACCTCGGCGAGCGGCACGCCGCCCTCGTACGTCTTTCCCACGAGGTGGACGGTACCGACGCGCCGGCGGGACCGGACGGCCGGGTGAGCAGGTCGTCCGCGAATCTGTGACAGGAGTGCCGGACGGGACCGGCCTTACATGCCGAGGAGCTGCCGGGCCTCGGCGGTGGTCAGCGGCGGACGCTGGGCGAGCTGCGCGAACCCGACCGCGCGGGCGACCAGCTGCATGTTGGACTCCACCGGGCGGCCCTTGGCGTACGTCACGGTGTCCTCCATCCCGACCCGCAGGTGCCCGCCCGTGGAGAGCGACGCCAGCAGGACGGGGATGGTGCTGCGCCCGATGCCCGTGGCCGAGAACGTGGTCCCCTCCGGCAGGTCGCGCAGCATCTGCCGCGCGGCGACCAGGGTCTCCGTGGTGCCCGGCATGCCGCCCGGCACACCCATCACGAAGTCGACGTGCACGTGCCCGCCGTGGGGCAGGCCGTACTTCCCGAGCAGCCGCTGGAGGGCGGTCAGGTGGCCGAGGTCGAAGATCTCGTACTCGGGCACGATGCCGCGCTCCTGCATCCGGGTGTGCAGGTCGACGATGAACTCCCACCGGTTGAGGAACACGTCGTCACCGAAGTTGACCGTGCCCATGGTGCAGGAGGCCATGTCGGGCGCGGCGTCGAGCACCGCGAGCCGGTCCGCCTCCGGGTCGGTGACCGCGCCGCCGGAGGAGAGCTGCACGATCAGGTCGGTGCTCTCCCGCAGCGCCGCCACGGTGTCCCGCAGCCGCCCGAGGTCGAGCGTGGGCTTCGCCTCGTCGTCGCGGATGTGGACGTGGATCACGGCGGCGCCGAGCGCCTCGCACTCCTTCGCGGTGGCCAGCAACTCGTCGAGGGTCACCGGCAGCGCGGGAACCTCCGCCTTGGCCGACTCCGCGCCGGTGGGGGCAACCGTGATCAACGTCCCTGTCGTCATGCCCGGATCCTAGACGCCGCCCCGGGGAACGGTCGATCGGCGGCGACCCGGGTGCGTGAGCCGCGCGAGGACGCGGGCCGCGTGTCGAGAGGGGGCCCCGGTCAGAACCTCACTCCGGGTCGATGGCCGCCGCGATGTCGCCGACCATGAGGCGGGCGTCCTCGGGGACGTTCCGCTTGACCACCGCCAGGGCGATCTGGCCCAGCTCGTGGTGGTGCACGGCAGTGCCCACGAAACCGACCGCCCGGCCGTCGAGGGTGACGGGCGTGCCGGCGGCCGGAGGCTGGTCGGTGGTCACCCCGTCGAGGTGCAGCAGGACGAGGCGGCGCGGCGGCCGGCCCAGGTTGTGCACCCGGGCCACCGTCTCCTGGCCCCGGTAGCAGCCCTTGTCCAGGTGCACGGCCGGGCCGATCAGGTTCACCTCGGCGGGGATGGTCCGGTGGTCGGTGTCCACCCCCACGCGCGGCCGGCGGGCGGCCACCCGGACCGCCTCGTACGCCCACAGCCCCGCCACGGGCACCCCGGCGCCGCGCAGTTCCGCGACCACCTGGTCCATCGACTCGCGGGGCACCAGCAGGTCCACGCCGAGCGGCACCCGACGCGCCCACCCCCCGGCGGGCAGCGGCTTCACGGCGTACCGGACGGTCGGCCGGGGCGGCAGTTCACCGTGCCGGAACTTCGGACCCGGCACCGCGACGGCGTCCGGCGCGGCCAGCCCCGTCACGCCCAGCGTCTCCAGGGCGGCCGGCGCCTCCGGGCCGACCAGCGAGAGCAGGGCGTGGTCGGCGGTCGCGTCGCGCGGCTCGACCTTGCTGAAGAAGCGCATCTTCTCCAGGTACGCCAGCAGCCCGGTGGTCGCACCCGGCTCCGTGTCGAGCCAGGTGGTCACGCCGTCCTCGGCCACGAGCGCGTGCTGCTCGATGTGCCCGTGCGGGGAGAGCACGAGCAGCTCCGTCCCCTCGCCGGCCGCCAGGTCCGCGAGGTGCTGCGAGGTGAGGGTGTGCAACCAGCCGGCGCGTTCCTCGCCGGGCACGGCCACGACGCCCCGGTGCGACCGGTCCACCAGGCCCACGGCCGTGTCGAGGAGGCGCTGCTCGCGCATCGGGTCGCCGTAGTGGGCGGCGACTCCCCGCACCCCGGCCGCCGCGTGCACCGGCTCGGGCTGGTCGCGGCTGGCCTCGTCGATGCTCTCGACGGCCACCGCACCCGCGATGTCGATCATTCCTGGTCCCCGTTCTCGCACCGGCCGCAGACGCCGAAGAGTGACACGTGCCCGATGTCGACGCGGAACCCCCGCTGCGCGGCCAACTGGTCGGCGAGGGGGCGGAGCAGCTCCGGATCGATCTCGTCGATGCCACCGCACTCCCGGCACACCAGGTGGACGTGCTGGTCCTCGCCCGCCGCGTGGTACGTCGGCGAGCCGTGGGACAGGTGGGTGTGCGTCACGAGGCCGAGCCGCTCCAGCAGCTCGAGGGTGCGGTAGATGGTGGTGATGTTCACACCGGCCGCCACCTCACGGACGGCGGTGTGCACCTGCTCGGGCGTGGCGTGGCCCAACTCCAGCACCGCCTGGAGGATGAGCTGCCGCTGCGCCGTCAGCCGCAGCCCACGGGAGCGGAGCATCTCCGCGAGCGAGGATTCGGACACCGTCCGATCATAGTTCGCCGTCACGGCGGTCCCGGTTCACCTCGTACGCCGCTACGCTCGGCGGTCATGGTGGCCTCGAGGATCGCCGTGCTGGGCCGGGGCGCCGTCACCGTCGGCGATCCCGTGCTCCGGGGCGACGACCGGGGCGTGCTGCACGGCGACGGGCTCTTCGAGACCATGCACCTGCGCGACGGCCGGCCGTGGCTGCGGGACGCGCACCTCGCCCGGCTGGCCCGGGCGGCCGCCGCCGTCGAGCTGCCGCTGCCGCCCCGGGCCGTGCTCGTCGGGCTGCTCGACGCGGTCCGCGCGGGATGGCCGCCCGAGGTCGAGGGCGCGCTACGGCTGGTCTGCACGCGGGGCCCGGAGAGCGGGGGGCCGCCCACCGTCTACGCCACGCTCGCCGAGGTCCCACCGGCGTCCCGCCGGGCCCGGGCGACCGGGATCACCGTGGCGACCCTGCCCCTCGGGGTGGCGGCGACGGCCCGGGCCGCGCTCGACTGGCTGCCCGCGGGGATCAAGTCGACGTCGTACGCCGTGAGCACCGCGGCCCGGCGCTGGGCGCGCCGGGCCGGGGTCGACGACGTGCTCTGGGTCTCGTCCGACGGGTACGCGCTGGAGGGGCCGACCGCCAACCTCGTGTGGCTGGACGGGGGCACGCTCTGCACCGTGCCGGCGGCCAGCACGGGGATCCTCCCCGGCACCACCGCCGGCTGGCTGCTCGACCACGCCGGCGAGCTGGGCCTGGCCGCCGCCGAACGGATGGTCACACCGGCCGGGCTGCGCGACGCGGACGGGGTGTGGTTCACCTCGTCCGTACGCGGCCTCGTCGAGGTCACGGCACTCGACGGCGAGCGCCGCCCGCGCTGCGCGCACACCGCCCCGATGCAGGAACTCCTCGGCTTCCCGGTGCCCCCCGAGGACGGCGGTCGCCTCAGCCGCCCACCCGGATGAGCCGCGCCGAGAGGTGCGGGTGGAGGCCCTGGCCCACCGCGGCCATCTCCTGGGCGTAGAGCAGGGCGCCCTCGACGATGCCGAACAGCCGGTGGCCCGCCGTGACCTCCTTGGCCGTCGACGTGCGCACCACCGCGTCGGTCACCAGCTCGACCTGCGTGCCCGTACGGCGCCCCAGGTACAGCTCCATGACCCCGGTCGGCGTCATCATGAGCACCTCCAGCTCGTCGGTGGCACGCTCACCGTCGAGCACCGGCCGCCACCAGCCGACCTCGCGGCCGGCGGGACGGACCGGTTGGCTCTGCTCGTCGAGGATCCACGCGCGGGACTCGTAGAACAGGAAGGGCCGGCCGTCGTGGCTGATCCGGATCTCCTGCGCGAAGTCGAAGTCCTCGATCGTGGGGTAGCCGCCCCGGCCGCGGCCGCGCCACACCCCGATGTAGGGCAGCAGGCCGTCCAGCGTGGGATGCAGCTTCGGGCCGACGCGCAGGTCGTGGCTCTCCTCGTACGGGTACGGGTCGACCGGTGGCGCGTTCAGCCACGGAGGCGGCTGCAGCGGGTTGTCGTCCGACGGATTGGCGCTCACCGCGGCATCTCCGTTCGCGACTGCGGGGCTCGCGAGCCCAGCTCACTCCTCGCGCTCACCAGTTTCCTCTCGAGATGCGTACGACCAGATACACCAGGCCACCGGCGAGCGCGCCCAGGCCGGCGACCAGCAGGCTGACGAACCCGATCTCGGTAACCATCGCGGCCATCCTATGCTGGGCGCCATGGCGCGTACTCTCGTCGTCAAGGCCACCGCGGGGGCGGACGCCCCGGAGCGGTGCGCGCAGGCGTTCACGGTCGCCGCGACGGCCGCCGCGGCCGGCGTTCCCGTGTCGCTCTGGCTGACCGGGGAGTCCACCTGGTTCGCCCTGCCCGGGCGTGCCGAGGAGTTCGCGCTTCCGCACTCGGCCCCCCTGGCCGAACTGCTGCACGTGGTGCTCGCCTCCGGCACGGTCACCGCCTGCACCCAGTGCGCGGCGCGCCGCGAGATCGGGCCGGACGACGTGCTGCCGGGCGTGCGGATCGCCGGGGCCGCGGTCTTCGTCGAGGAGGCCATGGCCGACGGGGCCCAGGCCCTCGTCTACTGACCGTTACGCACGGACCGCCGATACTGACCCGACATGTCGGGTTGATGCCTACGATCCTTTTGTGAGCCAGGCGATCGAGCGGTTCTTCGAATCGCTGCCGGCGCGCGCGCCCGAGGTCCTGCGCGGGCTGGTGAGCGGCACCCTCCAGATCGATCTCACGACCGGCGGCCTGACGGAACACTGGCTGGTCCGCATGCGGCCCGGCGCCGTCGCGGTCGGCCGCGAGCGCGGGCCGGCCGACGCGATCTGGTACAGCAGCGCGGAACTGTTCGAACGCCTGGTCACCGGACAGGCCCAGGGCGTCGCCGCCGTGCTGCGCAACGAGAGCACCTTCAGCGGGAACGTGGTGCTGTTCCTCGCCTTCCGGCGGTTCTTCCCCAACCCGCCGGGCACCCGCGACCCCCGCGAGGCCGCTCGGCGTCAGACCGGACGGCTGGCGTGACGGACCTGGTCAGCATCCTGGACGGCAACACGTTCCTGGTGTCCGACCGGCGCGGCGACATCGAGCCCTCGTTCGACTTCCCCACGGGCCTCTTCTCCTTCGACACCCGCTTCCTCTCCACCTGGCTGCTCACCCTCAACGGGGAACGGCTGCACGCCCTCTCCATCGACGACGCGGAGTCCTACCGCACCCGGTTCTTCCTCGCCCCCGGCGAACCGACCCACTACCTCGACGCCAAGGTGTCGGTGATCCGCAGCCGGGCCATCGGCGGCAGCTTCCACGAGGAGCTGACGGTGCTGAACCACTCGGGCGACACCGTCGAGTTCACCCTCCGGCTCGACATCGGCGCCGACTTCGCCGACGTCTTCGAGATCAAGCACGCCCGGCAGAAGAAGGGCCGCACGACAGCCAGCGTGAACGGCAACGAGCTGCGCCTGACCTACCGGCGGGAGGCCTTCCACCGGGAGGTGGCGATAACCACCAGCGAACCGGGCGAGATCGACGTCGCCGGCATGACGTTCCGCATCCGGATCGGGCGGCACGGCGAGTGGACCACCCGGCTGCACGTGGCGACCGTCGTGTACGGCGCGCGAGGCGAGGACATCCGGGCCACCCTCCCGTTCGCGGGCAGCCGGGACGTGGCCACCATCATGGCCGAGCAGAACGAACTGATCGAGCGGGCGCCGAAGCTCGGCTGCGACTGCGAGCCGCTCGCCACCGCGTACCGGTGCAGCCTCAACGACCTCGCGGCGCTGCGGTACGAGTCGATCGCCCTCGGCGTACGGCTGCTCGCCGCCGGACTGCCCTGGTTCATGACCCTGTTCGGGCGCGACAGCATCTTCACGTCCCTCCAGGTCCTGCCGTTCCTGCCCGAGCTGATCCCCCCGACCCTCCAGATCCTCGCCGGCCTCCAGGGGTACCGCCTCGACGACTTCCGGGACGAGGAGCCCGGCAAGATCCTGCACGAGCTGCGGTACGGCGAGACCGCCGGCTTCGAGGAGCAACCCCACTCGCCGTACTACGGGTCGGCCGACACGACGCCGCTGTTCGTCATCCTCGTCGACGAGTACGAGCGGTGGACCGGCGACAGCCAACTGGTGCTGATGCTCGAATCGGCGGTCCGGGGAGCGCTGGAGTGGATCGACACCTACGGCGACCTGCTCGGCACGGGCTACATCTGGTACCAGACCCGCAACCAGGAGACCGGGCTGCCCAACCAGTGCTGGAAGGACTCCCTGGACTCGATCTCGTACGCCGACGGCCGCCTGCCCGGCTTCCCCCGGGCCACCTGCGAACTCCAGGGCTACGCGTACGACGCGAAGATCCGCGGGGCGAGGCTGGCGCGTGCCTTCTGGAACGACCCGGAGTACGCCGACCGGCTGGAGCGCGAGGCGGCGGAGCTGAAGCAGCGGTTCAACCACGACTTCTGGATCCCCGACCGGGAGTACTACGCGCTCGCCCTGGACGCGGACGGCCGGCAGGTCGACGCCCTCGCGTCGAACATCGGCCACCTGCTCTGGAGCGGCATCGTGGACGAGACCCGGGCCGGGCGGATCGTCGAGCACCTGCTCGGACCACGCCTCTTCTCCGGCTGGGGTGTGCGTACGCTCGGCGACGACCAGGGGCGGTACAACCCGATCGGCTACCACGTGGGCACGGTCTGGCCGTTCGACAACTCGATCATCGCCTGGGGCCTCTGGCGGTACGGCTACCGCGAGGAGGCCGGGCGGATCTGCGACGCGATGCTGAGCGCCTCCCACTACTTCGACGGCCGCCTGCCCGAGGCGTTCGCCGGCTACGAGCGGAGCCTGACCGAGTACCCGGTCCGGTACCCGACGGCGTGCAGCCCGCAGGCCTGGTCGACGGGGACCCCGCTGCTCCTGCTCCGGGTCATGCTCGGCCTCGAACCGCAGGGTGAGCACCTCATCATCGACCCGTACGTGCCCGAGGGCATGGGCCGCATCGAACTGCTCGACATCCCCGGCCGCTGGGGCCGGGTGGACGCCCTCGGCCGCAGCCGTACCCCCACCGACGCCCGCCGCCCCAACCCCTGACCCACCCGCCCCCACCCGTCCCCGCGCCGTTCCCCGCCTGGCCCGTTGATCATGGAGTTATCGCCACGACACGCCGAGCAGGCGGCAATAACCTCATGATCAACGGGCCGAGACCGCCGGGACGGAGCCGCGGGCGGGGCCGGGGACGGGGACCGGGCGGGGTGGGTCAGGGGTGGGGGCAGGGGGTGGTGGCTGCCAGGTGGGGGTCGTCTGCCGTCGTGTCGGCGAGGACGGTGACCGAGCCGGCGCGGTACGCGTACGCCTCGGGGCCGTCGAGGATCGGGCCGTCCGCGGCGAGCGGGGCGAGGGCGCCGGGGTCGAGGCCGACCGCGGCGCGTACGGTCCGGGCGACGCCGCCACCGGGACAGGGGGCGGTCACCACCTCGGGGGCCGGGTCGTCGGGGCGGTCGAGGGCGCGCAGCGCGTCGGCGAGTACGCCCGCCTCCGGGCCGGCCGCCGCGGGGGCGGGCGTGTAGCCGGCGCCGACCGGCCGGCAGCCCGTGTCGACGGTCAGCCGGACCCGGCCGTCGCCGACGGGCCGCCCCGTCACGGTCACGAACTCGCCGGCGTCGGCGCGCAGCCGCAGCCCGTCGGTCGTCATCCGCACCCCGGCCCGCCAGTCCGCCGGCAGCCGGTCGGCGACGCCCTCCAGCAGATCCCGCTCGCCGCCCCCGGCGGCGGCCAGCCACACGTGCCGGGTCAGGACCGCGCCGGCGGCGAACGGGGTGACCCGGCAGCCGCGCTCGACCCGCGCCGGGGTCAGCTCCAGGAGGGCGGTGCCGCCGGCCGCGACCAGCTCGCCCGCCGCCCGGTCGACGACCGGGCCGGCCTCGGCGATCGTGCGCTGTTCCCGCACCGTGGGCGGGTCGTCGCGGACGGAGATCCAGACCAGCAGCGCGAGCAGCAGCGCCCAGGCGACGGTCGCGACGATCAGCCACGGACGCCGGGTGGGTGCGGGCGCGCCGGGACCGGTCTGCGGGACGTACCCCGTCTGCACACCACCGCTCACCCGGCCATCGTGACACGCCGGGCCCGACCGCCCCGACCCGCACCCACGCCCGCCCGCGGTCGGTCTCACCCTGCGGATGGCGGCGCCGCCGCCCGGACGCGGCCGGGGCCGCCCGTCGGGTGGACGGGCGGCCCCGGACGATCAGAGCGTGGGTCAGGCGGCGACGGTGACGGACACCTCGTTGATGCCCCGGCCGGCGGTCACGGCGGTGTCGCCGTTGCCGTGCCGGGAGAGCGCGCGCAGCGTCCAGCTGCCCGGCGCCGCGAAGAACCGGAACTGCCCGGCCGCCGAGGTGACGACCTCCGCGGTGAACTCACCGCTGGAGTCGAGCAGCCGGACGTACGCGCCCGGCACGACCTCGCCCTCGGCGGAGCGGACGATGCCGCTGATGACGGTCTCCTTCTCGAGGTCCAGGCCGGCCGGCAGCGGCGCGGCCTGGTCGGGGGCGGCGCAGCCCGCGGCGGTGGGAGCGGTCATGTCACGCCTCCCCGGGCTCGTCGCCGAGCGCGACCGGCACGCCGACCAGCGAGCCGTACTCGGTCCAGGAGCCGTCGTAGTTCTTCACGTTGCGGTGGCCGAGCAGCTCCTGGAGCACGAACCAGGTGTGCGAGGAGCGCTCGCCGATCCGGCAGTACGCGATGGTCTCCTTGCTGTCGTCGAGCCCCGCGTCGGCGTAGATCTTGCGCAGCTCGTCGTCGGACTTGAAGGTGCCGTCCTCGTTGGCCGCCTTCGACCACGGCACGCTGATGGCCGTCGGGATGTGCCCACCCCGCTGCGCCTGCTCCTGCGGCAGGTGGGCGGGGGCCAGCAGGCGTCCCGCGTACTCGTCGGGGGAGCGCACGTCGACCAGGTTCTTCGTGCCGATGGCGGCCACCACCTCGTCGCGGAACGCGCGGATCGAGGTGTCCGGCTCCTGCGCCACGTACTGCGTGGCCGGGCGGGTCACCACGTCCTTGACCAGCGGCCGGGCGTCGAGTTCCCACTTCTTGCGCCCGCCGTCGAGCAGCTTGACGTCGCGGTGGCCGTAGAGCTTGAAGTACCAGTAGGCGTACGCGGCGAACCAGTTGTTGTTGCCGCCGTACAGGATCACGGTGTCGTCGTTGCCGATCCCGCGCTCGGACAGCAGCTTCTCGAACTGCGCCTTGTTCACGAAGTCCCGGCGCACCGGGTCCTGCAGGTCGTTCTTCCAGTCCAGCTTGATGGCACCGGCGATGTGGCCGGTGTCGTAGGCGGTGGTGTCCTCGTCGACCTCGACGAAGACGACGCCCGGGGTGTCGAGGTTCTTCTCGGCCCAGTCGGCCGAGACGAGTGCGGTGTCGCGACTCATCAGATCACTCCCTGGTGAGGATGGACGGTGAGCCAGCGCGCGGAGATCGAGATATGTGATTGTCGCACCACGCGCGGGACCCTGGGTTAGAGACGGATCACGGGTTCGTGCGACGGCGCCGCTGCCGGGCGGAAGAGGTGCAAGCACCGAAGGGTACGCGGACCCTGCGTGCGGACGGCCGCGTCAGGCGGCCGAGGACAGCCCCGCCGTCAGATGACGGGGCGACACAGGCAGGTGGCCACGCGGCACAGGTCGACCGCGCGCCGTTTGGTGAGGAGCGTCCCCATGAGCAGGGAGCCTACCAGCCAGCGTGCTCCGCGCCACCGGCCCGACCAGCATCCGGGACGGCGACGACCCGCGGGGGCGGCCGTGGGCGGCCCTCCGCGGACACCGCGGCCCGGGCGTCAGCCGGCCGCGTTGATGGGGACGTTCGTGGCGTCGCCGGTGACCGTCAGCCCCTCCGGCAGCGGGCGGACCTCGCGCACGGTGAGCTGGAAGGGCAGCTCCGGAAGGGGTACGTCGATCGAGATGGACCGGGCGTAGTTGGTCAGCAGTTGACGGGCCAGCGGCACGTCGGGCAGGCCCTCGGCGGTCAGGTCGGCGAAGCGCAGGCTGACCTTCCCCTGCTCGCCGACCGTCACGTCGGCGGTGCCGGTGATGGTGAACGTCTGGCCGAGGAAGTCCACCGGCGCGGTGACGGCGAGCTTGCCGCCCTGCTCGCTCAGCTTGAGACCGGGACGGTCGAGCAGCGCCGCCAGGCTGTCGTAGCTGATGGTGCCCGTGCCGGTCACCCGCTCCGCGACCACCTCGCCCTGCCCGGAACGGAGCGTGTCGAGCGACGCCCGCACGTCGCGGGCGTCGATGTCGAGCCTCGGCAGGCTGATGGCGTCACCCTGCACCGAGCCGCGCACCTCGCGCAGCACGATGGAGATGTGCTGGTAGCGACCGTCGAGCACCTGGGTCAGGAACGGGAACCCGCCGACCTCGACCTCCGGCGGCGAGGACTGGGCGTCCTGCTTCGCGACCTCCTGCCGGACCTGGTCGGCGATGGCCCGCTCGGCCACCCCGACGGCCACCCGGTCGGCGACCACGAGAAGCCCGACCAGCAGCAGGAGCAGCACCACGAGCACCACGAGCGCCCTGCGCCCGCGCCGCCGGGGACGTTCCTCGTACGCCGCCTGCGCCACGCCCGCCTCCTGTCCGTCGCCGCCTCGCGGCCCGTTCCGCACCCGTCCGCCGCGTCGCGGCGTCCGGGTTGTACCCGACCGCTTCCGCGCTCAACCGTACGTTCAGAGGAACAGCATGCACATGGCGTACGCCGCCGGGGCGGCCAGCGCGAACCCGCCGAGGGGACCCTGCATGTGCCGCGCCACCCACATCGTCGGCTGCTCGCCGGCCATCAGCCGGCCCGCCTCGGCGTACCCGACGGCGAGGTCGGCCAGCACGGCGACGACGGCCGCCACGAGGCCGATGACGGCGGCGCGCGTCGGGGTGAACGGGGTGACCAGGTAGCTGCCGAGGACCGCGCTGACCAGCGTGCCGAGCATCGCGCCGCCGACCACGCCGGCCGCGCCGCGAGGCACCTGCGGGGCGAGCCGGGGCCAGGGGGCCACGGCGTCGGTCAGCCGGGCGACGGTCAGCGCCACACCGCTGGCGGTCAGGCAGACGGTGATCGCCTGGGTGCCGGCCGGGATCCGGCTCAGCACGATGAGCGTGCCGAAGGCGACGACCCCCACCACGATCAGCAGGGTGCTGCCGAGCGAGTCGGTCACCCGCACCCGGTCGACCCGGCGCACCAGTTGGCCGAGCACGGCGAGGATGAAGCCGCCGGCGGCGGCGTACCCCAGCGGCGCCAGCCCGGCCACGTCGGACCGCACCGCGGCGACGTCGGCGACCACGGCCACCCCGGCGCTGACCAGCGCGACCAGCAGCATCGCCGGGGGACGCATGGCCATCGCCCAGGCCAGCACGAACAGCAGCTGGACACCGACGATGACGATCGCGAAGGGCAACCGGTGGCCCGGCCCGGAGGTCTGCGCCCCGAGCACCAGGCCGACACCGAGCAGCGCGGAGAACCCGGCGACGGCGAGCGCGAGCGGCCGGCGCACCTCGACCCGTGCCACCGGCTCCTCGTCCGGCTCGGCGGCGACCTCGACGTCGGGTCGGCGGGCCGGCTCACCGCCGCGCCGGGCCCGGCGGGGGCCGCGCTCCGGGCGTTCACCGTCGTCGGCGCCGGAGCCGCTGCGGGGCGCCGGCGGCGGGCCGTAGGACGGCCCGGGCCGGGGCCCGTCGGACCACGGGTCACGGCCGGTCTCGGGCGAGGTGGAGGGATACACGCCCCGATCGTGCCAGACCGGCGGCCCGCCGCGGGGGGCTGCCCGCCCCGGCGGGGTCACGGTTTCGGCAACGTTAAAACCTGAGCCCTGATCGCGGGCAAAGTGCACAAACGGGAAATGGCCGGCGGGCGGCGACCGACCCATCGGTTACGCTCAAGCCGCTACCCCGCCCGTCAGCGACGCCGGGACCCACGTTGTATGCAGCGCATTCCACACGGAGTGCCGCTGGTCGCGCGCGGCCCTCCGGGCCGCCGGGACGGAGGTGATCGTGGAGATCCTGTTGCTGGTGAGCGCCCGCGCAGGTGAGCCGTCCGCCGTGCTGCCGGCACTCGACCTGCTGCCCCACTCGGTCCGCACCGCGCCGCGGGACGTCCGCACGCTGGTCGCCGGCCCGAGCCCCGACGCCGTCCTGGTGGACGCCCGCTCCGAACTGACCGAGGCCCGCGCGACCTGCCGCATGCTGCACGCCACCGGCCTGGGCGTGCCGCTGGTCGCGGTGGTCACCGAGGCCGGGCTCATCGCGTTGAACGCCGACTGGGGTGTCGACGACGTCATCCTCGCCTCGGCCGGGCCGGCCGAGGTGGAGGCGCGGCTGCGGCTCGCGGTGGGACGACTCAGCAGCGCGGTGGCGGCCGGCGGCTCGATCCGGGCCGGCGAGCTGACCATCGACCCGGACACGTACGCCGCGAAGCTGAAGGGCCGCCCGCTCGACCTCACCTACAAGGAGTTCGAGCTGCTGAAGTTCCTCGCGCAGCACCCGGGCCGCGTGTTCACCCGGGACCAGCTCCTGCGCGAGGTCTGGGGGTACGACTACTTCGGCGGCACCCGGACCGTGGACGTGCACGTCCGGCGGCTGCGGGCCAAGCTCGGCTCCGAGTACGAGTCGATGATCGGGACGGTACGCCAGGTGGGCTACAAGTTCGTGGTCCCGCCGTCGCGCCCGCTGCCCGACGCGGAGCCCGCGCCCCTGCCGGTCTGACCGCCGGCGAAGCGTGTGCGGCGGCCGGTCCGCCCGTCGGCGGCGCCCCGCCCTGCCGGTCTGACCGCCGGTTCTCCCGTTGCCGCACCCCCTCTCGGGGGATATTCGTTGTATGCCCTATTTGCGCAGGTAGACGGCTTTATCCTGATCGCCGGGCTTGCGAATGAAGGGCGGCGGTGCGTGCGATGGCCACGGGGGGCGGACTCTGGCGGACCGACCGGTTACGGGCACTGCTGCGGCCCGGCTCGACCGCACGCGCGGCAGTGGTGGCCGCCGTCGTGGCGGTCGCGCTGCTCAGCTCGGCGTACGCGCTCGGCCGGAGCCTGATCCCCGACCGGCCACGGCACAGCGCCACCGGGGCCACCGGGCAGTTGGACGGCAGCCACTACGCGGACCAGCCGCCAGCCGACCCGACCGGGCCGGAGCAGGCCGGCCAGGAGGGGAGCTCCGCCAGCCCCTCCCCGACCGCGTCGGACCGCGCCGGGGACGCCGTCGACGAGACCCTCTTCGGCGCGCACGTACGCACCGGCGACGACCGCGTGGCGCTGACGTTCGACGACGGGCCCGACCCGCGGTACACGCCCCAGGTCCTCGCCGCGCTGCGCTCGCACGGCGTACGGGCCACCTTCTGCGTGGTCGGGGAGATGGCGCAGAGCCACCCCGACCTCGTCCAGGCCATCGTGGCCGACGGCCACACCCTCTGCAACCACTCCTGGAACCACGACGTCACCCTCGGCAAGCGCTCGCCGGACCAGATCCGCGCCGACCTGATCCGCACCAACCAGGCGATCCGGGCGGCGGTGCCCGACGCGCCGATCGTCTGGTACCGCCAGCCCGGCGGGGCCTGGACCTATCCGGTGGTGTCGGCGGCGCGCGCACTCGGCATGGCGCCGCTGCACTGGGACGTGGACCCGTCGGACTGGGAGGCGCCGGGGGCGCGCAAGATCGCCTCGACCGTCCTGTCCCAGGTCGGGCCCGGCTCGATCGTCCTCATGCACGACGCCGGCGGCGACCGGCAGGGCACGGTGGACGCGCTGTGGCAGATCCTTCCCCAGCTGGCCGCCCGGTTCGAGCTGGAGGCGCTGCCCACCGACACGACGTGAGCGGGCCGTCCACCCGGGACGCCGGGAGGCGGCGGCCGGCCGGGGCGGGCCGGTTAGGGTGAACCGGTGAGCAGTGCCGAGCCCGTCGCCGACGGTGTGACCCGCGCCGACCGGCTGACCCCCGAGGAGATCACCGACGTCCTGGCGCTCGCCGCGGCGGCGGGTGACACCGACGGCGCCGACCCTCTCGACGAGCACGTGCTGCTGCGACTGCGCGACCCCGACGCCCCGGCCGTGCACCTCACCGCCCGGGCCGAGGACGGGACGCTGACCGGGTACGCCCACCTGGACACCACCGACCCCGCCGGCGGGATCGGGGTCGAGCTGGTGGTGCACCCGGCGTACCGGCGGCGGGGCACGGGCCGGGCGCTCGCCCGGGGCGTACTGGCCGCGGCCGGTGGTCCGCTGCGGGCCTGGGCGCACGGCGACCACCCGTCGGCCGCCGCGCTCGCGGTCGACCTGGGCTTCGCCCGGGCCCGGGTGCTCTGGCAGCTGCGCCGGTCGCTGGCCGCCCCGGTGGACGAGCCGCGCCTGCCCGAGGGGGTGGCGCTGCGCGCCTTCCGGCCCGGCGTCGACGACGCCGACTGGCTCGCGCTCAACGCCCGGGCCTTCGCCAGCCACCCCGAGCAGGGTCGGTGGACCGCCGACGACCTGCGCGTACGGCTCGCCGAGCCGTGGTTCGACCCGGCCGGCTTCCTGCTCGCCGTGGACGAGTCGACGGGGCAGTTGCTCGGCTTCCACTGGACCAAGGTGCACGAGCGGCCGGGCTCGGCCCGCATGGGCGAGGTGTACGTGCTGGGGGTGGACCCGTCGGCGCACCGCGGCGGTCTGGGCCGGGCGCTGACCGCGGCCGGGCTCGCGTACCTGCGGGACCGGCGCGGCCTCGACCGCGTGATGCTCTACGTCGACGAGTCGAACGCTCCCGCCGTGGCCCTCTACGAGCGGACCGGCTTCCTGCGCTGGTCCGCGCACGTGAACTACCAGCTCGGCTGACGGCGGTCCCGCCCGTGGGCCCGGTCCGTGCCGGGCAGCGTCACCGCACCCGGGCAGGACCGGAAATATACGCATAGTTCCGACACATGCCTGCCAGTTCACGTAACGGACAACTCACCCTCAGCGTGCCGTCACCTCCTCTGCCGAACGTGTTCACCCCTCGTTCACTTGCGACCGGCGAGCCGGCTACCTGGCGCTCCTAGCTTGTGGAATCAGCCGGTCACTGCCGGTCCCCCGGGCGACCACCGGGGCGCCAAGTCAGACGTGAAGGGAAACCCCTCAGGTGAAGCTCCAGCGGCACGGCGCGCTTGCCTGCCTCGCTCTTACCGCGACGCTCGCTCTCAGTGCATGCGGCTCGGACAACAACGAGCCGGCGACCGGTGCCAGCGCCTCCGGCTCGGCCGCCGCGGTCGACTGCGCCACCGGCACGGTCAACGCCCAGGGCTCCTCAGCCCAGAAGAACGCCATGGCCGAGTGGATCAAGGCGTACCAGCAGAAGTGCTCCGGCTCGACCATCAACTACGAGCCCAGCGGCTCCGGCGCGGGCATCCAGGCCTTCATCGCCGGCACCGCCGACTTCGCCGGCTCCGACTCCGCGCTCAAGCCGGAGGAGCAGCCGCAGGCCGACGCCAAGTGCGTGGGCGGCAAGGCCATCCACCTGCCGATGGTGATCGGCCCGGTGGCCGTGGCCTACAACGTGAGCGGCGTGGACAACCTCCAGCTCAAGCCCGCCACCCTGGCGAAGATCTTCGCCGGCAAGGTGACCAAGTGGGACGACCCGGCCATCAAGGCCGACAACCCGGGCGCCACCCTGCCGTCGACGACGATCCAGACGGTGCACCGGTCGGACGAGTCGGGCACCACCGACAACTTCACCAACTTCCTGAGCAAGACCGCCGAGGCCGACTGGACGTTCGGCAAGGCCAAGGCGTGGAAGGCCCCGGGCGGCACCGGCTCCAAGGGCTCGGACGGCGTGGCCAGCTCCGTGAAGGGCGCGGACGGCTCCATCGGCTACATGGAGTGGTCGTTCGCCGAGAACGCCGGCCTCAAGATGGCCAAGATCGGTAACGGCAACGGCGAGTTCGCCGAGCTGACCGCCGAGAACGCCGGCAAGACCATCGCCGGGGCCAAGATCGAGGGCCAGGGCGACGACCTCAAGCTGTCGATCGACTACAACACCAAGGAGGCCGGGGCCTACCCGATCGTCCTGGCGACCTACGAGATCGTCTGCAGCAAGGGCCTCGCCGCCGACAAGCTGCCGCTGGTCAAGGGCCTGCTCAGCTACGCCGCCAGCACCGAGGGCCAGGCCTCTCTGACCGAGCTGGGCTACGCCCCGCTGCCGGAGTCGGTCCGCACCAAGGTCGAGGCCGCCGTCCAGAACATCTCCTGACCTGACACACCACCTCCGCAACCGAATCGAGCGAGCAGATGGGTGAAACCCCCCACCGCTCGGCCGACGCCGGCACCGGCGGGACCCGCGTGACCCAGAGTCACGAGTGGCCCGCCGGTGCCTCGGCGCGTGTGGCCGAGGCACCAGTGAGCACCCGTACCCCGGGCGGCAGCGGGCTGGGCGGCGGCGGCGCCCTGCCCCGGGCCCGCAAGTTCGGCGCCGAGCGGGCCTTCCGCGGCCTCTCGATGGCCGCCGGCGCCGCCGTGCTGGTCATCATCGCGGCCATCGCGATCTTCCTGATCGCGAAGGCGGTGCCGGCGCTGCGCGCCGACACCGAGAACTTCTGGACCTACGAGGGCTGGTCACCCAACGAGACCGAGCCGAAGTTCGGCATCGGCACGCTCGCGTTCGGCACCGTGCTGAGCTCCGCGCTGGCCCTGCTGATCGCGGTGCCGGTGGCGCTGGGCATCGCGCTCTACCTCTCGCACTACGCGCCACGCCGGGTCGGCACCGCACTCGGCTTCCTCATCGACCTGCTCGCCGCCGTGCCGAGCGTGGTCTTCGGCCTCTGGGGCCGGGACGTCTTCATCAACCCGGTCCGGGACTTCTCGGTCTGGCTCAACACGTACTTCGGCTGGCTGCCGATCTTCGGCGGCGACGGGCCCTTCGGACGGTCGATCCTGCTCGGCGCCCTCGTCCTCGCGATCATGGTGCTGCCGATCATCACCTCGCTGTCCCGCGAGGTGTTCCTCCAGACGCCCACCGCGAACGAGGAGGCGGCCCTCGCCCTGGGCGCCACCCGCTGGGAGATGATCCGCACGGCCGTCCTGCCGTACGGGCGGCCCGGCATCATCGCCGCCGTGATGCTCGGCCTGGGCCGCGCGCTCGGCGAGACCATCGCCCTCGCGATGACCCTCGGCATCACGTTCGGCATCTCGTTCAACCTGATCCAGAACGGCGGCAACACCATCGCCGCGAACATCGCCAACGCGTTCGGCGAGGCCAACGAGACCGGGCGGGGCGCGCTGATCGCCTCCGGCCTGGTGCTGTTCGCCATCACGCTGATCGTCAACATCACCGCCCGGGCGATCATCTACCGCCGGCGGGAGTTCACGGAGTCGGCCGCATGACCACCACCGTCACCACCCACCGGCCCCGCCCGGCCGCGCAGCCGGACAGCCTGCGGGCCAAGCGACTGCCGCGGTACGCCGCGCCGGCCATCGCGCTGGCCGCCCTGCTGGTCGCCGCCGCCGTCGTGTACGGCACCGGCATCGGCGGCGCGGTGCTCGTCGTGGTGGTCGGGGCGCTGCTCTACCTGGTCGGCCTCTTCGCCGCGGCGAACGCGGTCGAGGGCCGTCGTTCGGCGCGCAACCGCACCTGGAGCGCGCTCATCCACTCGGCGTTCGTCCTCGCCGTCCTGCCGCTCGCGTCGGTCGTCTGGACGCTGCTCAGCAACGGCGTCGACCGGCTCGACGGGAACTTCTTCCTCACCTCGATGAACAACATCGGGGCCCGGGACCCGGAGGGCGGCGCGTACCACGCGATCGTCGGCACGCTGGAGCAGGTCGGCATCGCCACCCTGATCACCGTCCCGCTCGGCGTCCTCTGCGCCATCTACGTGGTCGAGTACGGCCGGGGTCGCTTCGCCTTCGCGATCCGCTTCTTCGTGGACGTCATGACGGGCATCCCGTCGATCGTCGCCGGCCTCTTCGTGCTGGCCTTCTGGGTGCTGATCGTGTCGCCCTGGTTCAACGACGGCCGGCCGAGCTTCTCCGGTTTCGCCGCCGCGCTCGCCCTGAGCGTGCTCATGCTCCCCACCGTGGTCCGCTCGACGGAGGAGATGCTCCGCCTCGTCCCGGCGCCGCTGCGGGAGGGGGCGTACGCCCTCGGCGTGCCCAAGTGGAAGACCATCCTGCGGGTCGTGCTGCCGACGGCGTTGCCGGGCATCGTGACCGGCGTCATGCTCGCCATCGCCCGCGCGGCCGGCGAGACGGCGCCGGTGCTGCTCGTCGCCGGCGGCGGTGCGGCCATCAACTTCAACGCCTTCGAGAACAACCAGTCGTCGCTGGCCCTCTTCGTCTACCAGCAGGCCGGCGACGCGTCGCGGTACGCCCCCGCCCGGGCGTGGACCGCCGCCCTCACCCTGGTCGCCCTCGTCCTGGTCCTGACGATCGCGGCGAAGCTGCTGGCCCGCCGTAACCGCCTCGGCCGATGAACCCCGGAGGTACCACCACCATGGCCAAGCGCATCGAAGCCTCGAACGTCACCGCCTACTACGGCGCCTTCAAGGCGATCGAGAACATCAACCTCACCGTCGAGCCGAAGACCGTCACCGCCCTCATCGGCCCGTCCGGCTGCGGCAAGTCCACGTTCCTCCGCTCGATCAACCGGATGCACGAGGTGCTCCCGGGCGCGCGGGTCGAGGGCAGCCTCACCATCGACGACCAGGACATCTACGACCGCGACGTGGACGTCACGGCCGTCCGGCGCATGATCGGCATGGTGTTCCAGCGGCCCAACCCGTTCCCGACGATGAGCATCTACGAGAACGTCGTGGCCGGGCTGCGCCTCAACGGCGTACGGAAGAAGTCCATCCTCGACGAGGCGGCCGAGAAGGCGCTGCGCTCGGCGAACCTCTGGGACGAGGTGAAGGACCGGCTCGGCAAGCCGGGCGCGGGCCTCTCCGGCGGTCAGCAGCAGCGGCTCTGCATCGCCCGGACGATCGCCGTCGAGCCGCAGGTGGTGCTCATGGACGAGCCCTGCTCGGCGCTCGACCCGATCTCCACGCTGGCCATCGAGGACCTGATCTTCCAGCTGAAGGACAAGTTCACGATCATCATCGTGACGCACAACATGCAGCAGGCCGCCCGGGTCTCGGACCGGACGGCGTTCTTCTCGATCGACAAGACCGGTGAGCCCGGCCGGCTCATCGAGTACGACAGCACGCAGAAGATCTTCAGCAACCCGAGCCAGAAGAAGACCGAGGACTACATCACGGGCCGCTTCGGCTGAGCCGTTCCGGGGCGCCGGTCGTGTCGACCGGCGCCCCTCGTGGCGCCCGGGCGCCCCGTCCGGGCGGAAGCCCCGCGAGCGGGATCAGCCCAGCGTGGCGAAGAAGCCGCGCAGGTCGTCGACCAGCAGGTCGGGCGCCTCGTGGGCGGCGAAGTGGCCGCCCCGGTCGTACGTGTGCCAGGAGACGATGTTCTTGTGGTCCCGCTCGGCCAGCGTGCGGATCGACTGGAAGTCCCACGCGAAGTTCGCGAGGCCCAGCGGCACCGTGGTCGGCTCCAACGGCGTGGTGCCACGACCGTTGACCTTCTGCGTCGGCGGCACCACCTCGGCGTCCTCGAAGTAGTAGCGGGCCGATGAGGCCGCGGTGTTGGTCAGCCAGTAGATCGTCGCGTTGACCAGGACGTAGTCGGGATCGAGCTGCTCCCCCATCAGCTGGGCCAGCCACCCCAGCAGGCCGGCCGGCGAGTCGGCCAGCGCGTGCGCGACGTTCTGCGGCTCGGTCGAGTGCAGCCGGTCGTAGCCGCCGCGCCGCTGCACGAACCACTCGGCGAAGGCCACCTTGCCCCGCTCCTCCTCCGTGAGCGCGGCCAGCTCGTCGGGGTCGCCGGACGGCAGCGAGAAGATCTGGCTGACGTGCACGCCGAGCACGTGCTCCGGGTCGGCGCGGCCCACCTCCGGGCTGACGAACGCGCCGAGGTCGTTGCCGGCCGCGCCGTAGCGCTCGTACCCGAGGCGGCGCATCAGCTCGGCCCAGGCCCGGGCGACGCGGAACCTGTTCCAGCCCCGCTCCCGGGTGGGACCGGAGAAGCCGAAGCCGGGGACCGACGGGATGACCAGGTGGAACGCGTGCGCCGGGTCGCCGCCGTGGGCCCGCGGGTCGGTGAGCGGCCCGATCACGTCCAGCCACTCGACGACCGTCGTCGGCCAGCCGTGCGTGAGGATCAGCGGGGTGGCGCCCGGTTCGGGCGAGCGGACGTGCAGGAAGTGCACGGTCTGCCCGTCGATCTCGGTGGTGAACTGTGGGTACGCGTTGAGCTTCGCCTCCCACGCGCGCCAGTCGTACGTCGTCCGCCACCGCTCGACGAGGCGCTTCACGTAGCCGACCGGGACGCCGTACTCCCAGCCCGGCGGAACCGGACCGGCCGGGGTGGCGGCGGGGTCGGCGGGCAGTTCCTCGGCCCAGCGGGTGCGGGCCAGCCGGTCGGCGAGGTCGTCGAGGTCGGCCTGGGGGACGTCGATGCGGAACGGAACGATCGCGGTGTTGTCAGCCATGCCATCACCGTAGAGATCAATTAGGAACAGTCCGTTCCTAATGCACTGGCAGAATTCCAGGAATGTTGGAGACCTCGGCGCGACTGCTGCGCCTGCTGTCGCTGTTGCAGACCCCGCGCGAGTGGACCGGCACCGAGCTGGCCGAGCGGCTGTCGGTGAGCACCCGGACCGTCCGCAACGACGTGGAGCGGCTGCGCAGCCTGGGCTACCCGGTGCACGGGACCCGTGGCGCGGTCGGCGGGTACCGACTCGGGGCGGGCGCCGCGCTGCCCCCGCTGCTGCTCGACGACGAGGAGGCCGTCGCGGTGGCCGTCGGGCTACGCACCGCCGCCGGTGGAAGCGTCGCCGGCATCGAGGAGACCTCCCTGCGCGCGCTCGCGAAGCTGGAACAGGTCCTCCCCCACCGGCTGCGCCGCCGGGTGAACGCGCTGCACACCCACACCGTGCGGGTGCCCCACGACGCGCCCGGCCCGACGGTGGACGCGGACACGCTCAGCACGATCAGCGCCGCCTGCCGGGACCGGGAGCGGCTGCGCTTCGACTACGTCCGGCACGACGGCACGGCCGACCGGCGGGACGTCGAGCCGTACCGGCTGGTCAACTGGGGGCGGCGCTGGTACCTCGTGGCGTTCGACCCGGGGCGGGACGACTGGCGGACGTTCCGGGCGGACCGGATCACCCCGCGTACGCCCACCGGCCCCCGCTTCCCGGCCCGGGAGCTGCCCGAGGACGTGGTGGACCGGGTCCGGCGCGGGGTCTCCTCGGCGGCGTGGCGGCACCGCGCCCGGGTGCTGGTGCACGCGCCGGCCGAGGTGGTCGCCGAGCGGATCAACCCGGCCGTCGGCACCGTCGAGCCGGTCGACGCGCGGAGCTGCCTCCTGCACACCGGTGCCGACCGGCTGGAGACGGTGGCGGTCTGGCTGGGCCTGCTCGACGCCGACTTCACCGTCCAGGATCCGCCGGAGCTGGCCGACCTCCTGCGCACCCTGGGCACGCGCTACCTGCGCGCAGCCCCCTGACCCCCGCGATCTTGCAGTTTCGGCCCCCGGATCGCGGCTTGTGCCCCGGTTTGCCGGGGCAGAAAGTGCAAGATCGCGCAGGGCCTCCGGGTCAGGGGAGGACGAAGCGTGCCGCGCCGTCCTCGGTGAACTCCAGGGTGGGGGTCACCGGGGTGGCGGCGTCCCGCACGGCGGCGGCGCGGACCACGCCGGACAGGTCACCGGCGGCCGCCACCTCCCCGAGCGTCACGAGCGTCGGCGGCAGCATGGCCAGCTCGCCCGCCTCCGCCCGGGTCACGGCGTCCGCGGGACGCACCCACAGCGTCCGGTCGGCCTCGCCGGACACGTCACGGGTCCGCTGTCCCTCCGGCAGCAGCGCCACGAAGAAGTACGTGTCGAAGCGGCGCGGCTCGAACTCCGGCGTGATCCACCGGCTCCACGGCAGCAGCAGGTCGGACCGGAGGGTCAGCCCCCGCTCGGCGAGGAACTCGGCGAAGCCCGACCGGCGCTGCTCCAGCGCCACCCGGGCGCTCTCCCAGTCGTCGCCGCTCACGTCACCGACGACGCTCGTCGCGTCCGCGCCGGCGAGAAGCACCCCCGCCTCCTCGAAGACCTCGCGGGCGGCGGCGCAGACGACCGCCTGCGCCGCGTCGGGGGCGAGCCCCAGCCGCGTACCCCAGTCGGCCGGCGCCGGGCCGGCCCAGTCCAGGTGGGTCTGCGAGTCCGACCGGTCCACACCGCCGCCGGGGAAGGCGTACATCCCGCCGAAGGTCATCGCCGCGACCCGGCGGATCAGGTACACCTCGAAGTCGGCGCCCGCCGGGCGGAGCAGCAGCACGGTAGCCGCCACCCGGGGCACCGCCGGCACGCCGCCCTCGGCCCGGAACCGCCGGGCGTGCTCCTGGAGGGCCGGCGGGGCCGGGAAGCCGTCGCGGTGGATGGTCATGACGTGAGCCTAGTCCCGGCCCCCGGAACGGATGACCGGTCGCCGGCCGGGCTGGACTAGCGTGGCCGCCATGACTCGTTGGGGGATCCTCGCCACCGGCCACATCGCCGGCCGCTTCGCCGAAGACCTGCGGCTGGTGCCGGGCGCCGAACTGGTCGCGGTCGGTTCGCGCACCGCCGAGAGCGCGAAGCTGTTCGCCGAGCGGCACGACGTGCCGCGGGCGTACGGCTCGTGGGCCGAACTGGCGGCGGACCCGGACGTCGACGTGGTGTACGTGGCCACCCCGCACGCCGCGCACCACGAGGCCGCCATGGTGTGCCTGTCCGCCGGCAAGGCCGTGCTGCTGGAGAAGCCGTTCACCCTCGACCTGGCGACCAGCACCGAGCTGATCGAGACCGCCCGCGCCGCCGGTGTCTTCCTCATGGAGGCCATGTGGATGCGGACCAACCCGCTGATCCTGCGCATGGTCGAGCTGATCGCCGACGGCGCCATCGGGACGGTCACGAGCGTCCAGGCCGACTTCGGCGTCGCCGGGCCGTTCCCGCCCGAGCACCGGATGCGCGCCCGGGTGCTGGGCGGCGGCGCCCTGCTCGACCTCGGCGTCTACCCGGTGAGCCTCGCGCACCTGCTGCTCGGGGTGCCCCGGCACGTCCGGTCCTGGGCCACCATCAGCCCGGAGGGCGTCGACGAGAACACGGGCATCGTCCTCGGCTACGACTCGGGCGCGGTCGCGACGTTGAGCTGCGGCATCGTGGGCGCCACCCCGGTGGTCGCCTCGGTCACCGGCACCGCGGGCCGGATCGACCTGCCCTCGCTGTTCTTCCGGCCCGACTCGCTGACGCTGCACCGGGCGGGCGCCGAGCCGGAGACGATCCCCGCCGACCTCACCGGGGGCGGATACCAGTACGAGGCGATCGAGGTGCAGCGCTGCCTGGCGGAGGGCGCCCTGGAGAGCCCGCTCGTGCCGCACTCCGCGACTCTCGAGGTGATGGCCCTGCTCGACACGATCCGCGGTCAGATCGGCGTCGACTACGTCTGAGAGGGGCCCCGGTGGCACGCGTGCCACCGGGGCCCCTGTCGACGTGGCTCAGCCGAAGAGCGGGCGGACCACCAGGTAGGTGAGGCAGGCGATCAGCGCCGCCGCGGGGAACGTGACGACCCACGCGACCACGATGTTGCCGGCGACGTTCCAGCGCACCGCGGAGAGGCGTTTCGTCGCGCCCACGCCCATGATCGCCGAGGTGATCGTGTGCGTGGTGGAGATGGGGGCGTGCAGCACCAGGGCGTTGAAGTAGAGCACCGAGCTGGCGACCGTCTCGGCCGCGAAGCCCTCCGGCGGGCCCAGGTCGATGATCTTGCGGCCGAGGGTGCGGATGATCCGCCAGCCACCGGCGTACGTGCCGAGCGCCAGCATGGTGGCGGACGTCCAGAAGACCCAGCCGGGGATGTGCGTCTTGCTCTCCTGGAAGCCGCCCGTGTAGAGGGCGAGCACCACGATGCCCATGGTCTTGGCGGCGTCCTGCATGCCGTGGCCGACGGACATGGCCGCCGCCGACGCGGTCTGCGCCCAGCGGAAGCCGCGGTTCAGCTTGCCCGGCTGGCCCCTCCGGAACAGCCAGAGCAGCGCGAGCATCAGCACGTAGCCCAGCGTGAGGCCGACGATCGGCGAGAGCACCATCGGGAGGATGACCTTCTCGACGATGTTCATCCACTGGACCACGCCACCGACCGCGAGCAGGGTGGCGCCGACCAGGCCGCCGAAGAGCGCGTGCGACGAGGACGACGGCAGGCCGAAGTACCAGGTGATCAGGTTCCAGGCGATGGCACCGAGCACGCCGGCGAAGACCACGCCCAGACTGCCCACGCCGGTGGGGAGTGTGACGAGACCGTCCCCGACCGTCTTCGCCACGCCGGCGCCGAAGTGGGCGCCGACGAAGTTGCCGACCGCGGCCAGCAGGAGAGCGACCCGGGGTGTCAGGGCGCGGGTGGAGACGCTGGTCGCGATCGCGTTGGCGGCGTCATGGAAGCCGTTGGTGTAGTCGAACGCCAGGGCGACCGCGATCACCGCCAGCACGGCGATGAGTTCGGGTGTCACAGGATCAGGACTCCTTGACCGCGATGGTCTCGACCGTGTTGGCCACGTGCTCGAAGGCGTCGCAGGCGGCCTCCAGCTCGTCGGCGACCTCCTTCATCTTCAGCACGGTGAGCGCGTCGTACTCACCGGAGAAGAGGCGGACCAGCAGCATCCGGTACGCCTGGTCGCCGTCGTTCTCGAGCCGGTTGCACTCGATCCAGTAGTCCTCGAGATCCTTCATCGACTTGAGCCGCGGCATCGCCTCGGCGGTCAGCTTCGCCTGCTGGTCGAGCACGTTGACCAGCTCGTGCATCTCCCGCGGCAGGGAGGGCAGCTTGGTCAGGCCGTACAGGTAGAGAAGGTTCCCCACCGCCTCGAGGTGGTCCATCACGTCGTCGAGCAACGAGCCGAGCCGGTAGATGTCCTCCCGGTCGAAGGGCGTGATGAAGGTGGAGTTGATCTTCTTGTACAGCTCGTGGGTGATCTGGTCGCTGTCGTGCTCCACCTCGGTGAGCCGTTCGCTGACCGACTGCACCTCGACCCCGGGCAACGCCAGCTCGTTGAGCAGCTCGGTGCCCCGGACCAGGTTCTGCGCGGCCCTGGTGAAGAGCTCGTAGAAGGCACCCTCGGTGGGGCGGAAGGAAAACTTCACTGCACGGACCTCGTCGTGTCGGTGGAAGGGTGGCGGACGCCGCCGGGACGCCTGCCCTGGGAATGCTAGGGAACGGCAGAGGCGGGAAATTCCCGGCCCACCCCTGGCCAGGCCGCATTCATCGGTCGTTCACCTGCCGTTCACCTCGGGCGTCTCTCCTGTCCCCCACTGCCCCGGAACGAAGCCGCTCCCGCTCCCGCGCCACGTCGAAACCGGCGGCCGGATACCCGAGGGCGAGAGTGTCGAACGTCTCGCGCAGCAGATGCGCCACCGCCCAGTCCCGGTACCACTTCCGGTCGGCCGGCACCACGAACCAGGGCGCGGCGTCCGTGCCGCACCGGCCCAGCGCCTCGGCGTACGCGGCCTGGTAGTCGTCCCAACGCGACCGCGCGTCGACGTCGGCGGGGTTGTACTTCCAGTGCTTGCGCGGGTCGTCCAGCCGTTCGAGCAGCCGCTCACCCTGCTCCGCGTACGAGATGTGCAGCATCACCTTCACGAGCGTCACCCCCGCCCCGGCGAGTTCCCGCTCGAAGGCGTTGATCTCGTCGTACCGGGCCCGCCAGGCGGCCTCCGGCACCAGGCCCTCGACCCGCGCCACCAGCACGTCCTCGTAGTGGGAGCGGTTGAAGATCCCGACGTAGCCCGGTGGCGGGAGGGCCCGGCGGATCCGCCACAGGAAGTCGTGCCGCAACTCCTCGGCCGTCGGGGGACCGAACGAGCGGATGTGCAGGCCGAGCGGGTTCATGGCGCCGGCCACCCGCTTGATCGTGCCGTCCTTGCCGCCGCAGTCCATCGCCTGGAGCACGAGCAGCAGCCGCCGCACGGGCCCGTGCGCCGCCCCGCTGGCGGCCAGGGTGCCGGAGCCGTCCACGGGCCCGGGAAGGCCCTCGGCGGCCTTCGCCGTCGCGTAGAGCATCTCCTGCTGCCGGCCCAGTTCGGCACCGATCAGCCGGACCTGGTCCCGCGCCCAGGCCTTGCGGTGCTCACCGGTCACGTCCGCGCCCGGCAGACCCGGCGTGGACCGCGGGTCGATCGCGCCGAGGTCGACCGGCGCCGCCACCCGCAGCAGCTCCCGCAGCCGCCCAGTGGGCGGCACGATCTCCGTCGGCCGAGGTGCGCTCACCCCCGGATCATCGCCCAGCGGTGGCGCGTCCGCTCGCCGAGCGGGCGCGACCGTCCGACGGTCCGCCACGGCTCGGCGCGGCCGCGACGACCGGGCCTCGGTGCCGGATGACCAGGGTCGCCGCCTGGAGCGTGGCGCAGGTCACACCCGCTACCGGTCACATCGTGCGCCGCGAGCGTGTCCAGTGGGCGGGAGGATGTCCGCCGGACGCCGGGCCGGTGCCCGGGTCGGGAGCCGGTGGCCACGCCCGGCGGGAGGAGCACGTGGTGCGGGATCTGGCGACGGAGTTCGAGGCCGAACGGGGACGGCTGCTGCTCGCGGCCCACCGGATGCTCGGCAGCCGCAGCGACGCCGAGGACGCCGTGCAGGAGACCTGGTTGCGGTACGCGAGCGCCCTCGCCGACCCGGCCGCCCGCGCCGAGATCCGCGATCTGCGCGGCTGGCTGACCACCACCTGCGCGCGCATCTGCCTCGACGTGCTCCGGTCCGCCCGGGTGCGCCGCGAGGCGTACGTCGGCCAGTGGCTGCCCGAACCGATCGTGACGCCGCTGGACAGCGGCGGTGGCAGCGACGGCTTCGCCCCCGACCCGGCCGAGCGGGCGGTCCGCACCGACCAGGTCGGCACCGCCCTGCTGGTGGTGCTCGACCGGCTCTCGCCGGAACAGCGGGTCGCGTTCGTCCTCCACGACGTGTTCGCCCTGCCGTTCGCCCGCGTCGCCGACGTGCTGGGCACCACCGAGGCGGCCGCCCGGCAGCTCGCCTCCCGCGCCCGCCGCGCCGTGAGCGCGCCGGAGGCTCCCCGGCACACCGCCGATCCGGTCGAGCACCGGCGCGTGGTGGCGGCGTTCGTCGCCGCCGCCGAGTCGGGCGAGCTGGAACGTCTCGTCGCGCTGCTCGCCCCGGACGTCGTCTTCGTCGGCGACAGCAACGGGCACTTCCCGACGGCCCGCCGGCCGGTGGTGGGGGCCGTCGCGGTCGGTCGCTTCACCCTCGGCATCCTCGACCGGGCCGGGCGCCACGGGCACCGCGTGCTGGCCCGGCCGGTGCTGGTCGACGGCGCGCTCGGGTTGCGGGTGGACGCGCGGGACACCGACGGCCGGCCGATGCGGATGGTCACCGCGTTCGCGGTGCACGACGGCCGCATCACCGGCATCTTCAACCAGGCCAATCCGGAGAAGCTCGCGGACCTGCCGCCGCTCGACCCGACGGACGCCTGGCCGCCCCGCCTGTGACGGCCCGCGGGGGTCAGCGGCTCAGACGACCAGGGCCAGCCACTTCCGGTACGAGGTGGCGAAGGGCTCGGTGCCGTCGCCGAGCGCGGCGAAGAGCCAGCGGGCCGCCGCCTCCGCCTCGGCGACCAGCTCGTCCGGGTAGCCGAAGCGGACCCGGTGCTCGGCGAACTCGTCCTCGTCACGCAGCTCCACGGCGCCCGTGGCGCGTCGCCGGACCACGTCGAGATCCAGGTCGTAGAGGTGGACCGTGTCGTCGGACTCCCAGCGGGCCGGGCTCGCGATGTCGCAGTAGACCTCGCTGGTGCGCGGCGGCGGGTTGAACATCCCCGTCCACCAGGCGTGGTGGGGCACGAGGAGCACGAACGGGATCTGCTCCACCGACGGCCGTCCGTGGTAGACCGACGGGGTGCCGGCGGTCACGCCGAGCCAGACGCCGAGGTCGTCCTCCGCGAGACGACGGGCCGGGTAGTCGCGGTGTGCGCTGCCGTCGTACTTGCGGTAGATCACGCGGACCACGTCGCTCGGCATGAGTCGCACCCTAACCGATACCGCCCACTCGGCGTAGTGCCGACGTAACCGTCACGAGTGGGCCGGAACTCGTTCCCGCCACGCGGCGGAGCGGCGGGTCCGGTGTCGCCCGCGACGGGTACGGTCGCACGGTGACCCCGCCCCGCGCCGCCACCGGTTCCACCGCCCCGTCGGCCCGTGACCGGCGGCGTCGGGGCGACCGGCCCAGCGCGGCGGAGCTGCTCGCGGCCGCCGTGTCGGCCGTGCCGGGCGGCGCGGCGCGCCCCGGCCAGCAGCAGATGGCCGCGGCCATCGAGGAGTGCGTGGCCGCCGGTGAGCACCTGCTGGTGCAGGCCGGCACCGGCACCGGGAAGTCGCTGGCCTACCTCGCTCCGGCGCTCACCGTCGACGGTCCGGTCGTGGTCTCCACGGCCACCCTCGCCCTCCAGTCCCAGCTCGTCGACCACGACCTGCCGAGGCTCGCCGACGCCGTCGAGCCGCTGCTCGGCCGCCGGCCCACGTTCGCGGTGCTCAAGGGCCGGCACCACTACCTCTGCCTGGCCCGGCTCGACAACTCGACCGAGGCCGAGCCGGAGGACGCGCTGTTCGACGCTCCCCCGGCCCGCCCGGGCGGCGCCTGGCTCGGCGAGGCCGGCCGGCTCGGCAAGCAGGTCCAGCGGTTGCGGGACTGGGCGATGGAGACGGAGACCGGCGACCGGGACGAACTGGACCCGGGCGTCGACGACCAGGCGTGGCGGCTCGTCTCGATGCCGGCGCGGGAGTGCGTGGGCGCGACCCGCTGCCCGTTCGGCGCCGAGTGCTTCGCCGAGGCGTCCCGCGCCCGTGCCCGCGAGGCGGACATCGTCGTCACCAACCACAGCCTCCTCGCGGTCGACATGCTGGCCGGGCGCCAGATCGTGCCGCCGCACAAGCTGCTCGTCGTCGACGAGGCGCACGAACTGGCCGACCGGGTGTCCTCGGCCGCCCAGGCCGAGCTGGTGCCGGAGCTCATCGACCGGTCCACCCGGCGGGCCCGCCCGCTGCTCAAGCCGGAGGTCGCCGAGGCGCTCACGGCGGCCGGTGACGCGCTCGCCGTGGGCCTGGCCGAGGCGCCGGCGGGGCGCATCACCGCCGGCCTGCCCGCGCCGCTGCGGGAGGCGTGCACCCTGCTGGACGCGGCCACCCGGGGCGCGCTCGACGCGATCGGCGACGTGAAGGCCGACGATCCCGACCCCGTACGCAAGCAGCAGGCCCGGGCCGTCCTGGACGAGCTGTCGACCACGGCGCAGCGGCTGCTGGAGGAGAACGAGCACGACGTCGCGTGGGTGGAGAAGTCCGACAACGGCGGCCGGCGGGCGCTGGTCGTCGCCCCGCTCTCGGTGGCCGGCACCCTCGCCACCCACCTGTACGAGGACCGCACGGTGGTCGCCACGTCGGCCACCCTGACCCTCGGCGGCCGGTTCGACACGGTGGCCCGGGCGCTCGGGCTGGACGCCCCGCCGCCCTCGCCCCCGTCCCCGGCCGCCGCCGCCCTGGCCGCCTCGACCGGCCAGCGCGCGGGCGAGGCCACGGACGCCCGTGCCGGCCGCGCCGCGCGGGGCCGCACGGCCGACGCCGCGGCCACCCCGGCCACCGAGGGCCCGGGCTGGCGTTCGCTGGACGTCGGGTCGCCGTTCGACTACGCCCGTCAGGGCATCCTCTACGTCGCCGCCCACCTGCCCCGGCCCAGCGTGTCCGGGCTGCCCGACGCCGCCGGTGAGGAGCTGTTGGCGCTGGTCGAGGCGCTCGGCGGCCGTACGCTCGGCCTCTTCTCCTCGCGACGGGCCGCCCAGCAGGCGGCGGAGCTGCTCCGCGCGCGCACCGACCTGCCGGTGCTGTTGCAGGGCGAGGAGGCGCTGCCGCTGCTGGTCCGCCGGTTCCGGGAGGAACGGTCGAGCTGCCTGTTCGGCGTCATGTCGCTGTGGCAGGGGGTGGACGTGCCGGGCGACTCGTGCCAGCTCGTGGTGATCGACCGGCTGCCGTTCCCCCGGCCGGACGAGCCGCTGGCCGCGGCCCGGGCGGCGGCGGTGGACGCGAGCGGCGGCTCGGGCTTCGCGGCGGTCAGCGTGCCGATCGCGGCGGTCCGCCTGGCACAGGGTGTCGGGCGGCTCATCCGGGCGACCGGCGACAGGGGCGTCGTCGCCGTCCTCGACTCGCGGCTGGAGACGGCCCGCGGCTACGGGCCGTTCCTGCGCCGCTCGCTGCCGCCGTTCTGGTACACGACCCGCCCGGACGTCGCGCGCGGGGCCCTGAAGCGCCTCGCCGCCGGCTGAGGCGCCGGGACGGCCGTCAGGGGGCCTGGGAGGCGACCACCACGGCGTCCGGTGGGGTCTCCGGCACCGTGCGGGCCGCGAGCCGGCGGACGGCCGTGTTCAGCACGGCGATCAGCGGTACGGCGACGAGCGCGCCCGTGATGCCGGCGAGCACCACCCCGGCGGCGATGCCGATGATGACGGCGAGCGGGTGGATGGCGACGGCCCGGCCCATGATGAGCGGCTGGAGCACGTGCCCCTCCAACTGCTGCACCCCGATCACGGCGCCGAGGATGATCAGGGCGGTGACCGGGCCGCTGTCGACGAGGGCGATCAGGACGGCGACCCCACCGGAGAGCGCCGCCCCGACGATCGGGATGAACGCACCCAGGAAGACCAGCGCCGACAGCGGCAGCGCGAACGGGATGTCGAAGATCACCAGGAAGATGCCGATGCCCACGGCGTCGATGAAGGCGACCAGCACGGTGGCCCGGACGTAGGCCACGAGGGTCGCCCAGGCGGCCCGTCCCGCGTCGTCCACCCGCCAACGGGCGGCCACCGGCAGCAGCCGGACGAGGAAGCGCCAGATCCGATTGCCGTCACGCAGGAAGAAGAACGTGGCGAAGAGCACGAGCAGCGTGCCGGTCAGCACCTCGGCGAGGGTGGCGGCCGTGGTGGTCGCCGCGCTGGTGAAGCGGTCGGTGTTGTCGTTGACCCACTTCTGACCCTCGTCGATGTAGCGGTCCAGCTGGCTGTCGGAGACGTGCAGCGGGCCGGTCTTGAGCCAGTTCTGGATCTGCCGGACGCCCTGCGAGGACTTCTCGCTCAGCTCCGGCACCCCCTTGATGAACTCGTTCACCACGAGGGTCAGCGTGCCGACCACGGCGGCCAGGCCGCCGACGAGCACCACGGCGGTGGCGAGCGACCGGGGGAAGCGGGCCCGCAGCAGCCAGCCCACCGAGGGCGCCAGCAGGGCCGAGAGCAGCAGCGCGATGGCGAGCGGGATGATCACGATGCGGACGGTGCTGACGATCCTCAGCAGCGCCCAGGCCACCAGGCCGATCACGATCAGACGCCACGACCAGGCGGCGGCGATCCGCAGCCCGTGCGGCACCTCGGCGTCGTCCCGGCTGGTGGTGCTGCCCGGTGAGGGGGCCGGAGCCTCCGCGCCGACGACCGTGGCGGTCGGCGGGGCCACGGGACCGGGCGACGTCGGCGACGCCACTCCGCCCTCCTCGTGCTCGCCTTCGGACGCGACCCGCCGGGACCGCACGGACGCCCGTCCCGACTCGTACGCCCGGCGCAGCCGGTCGCGAATCCGCTCGAAGCGGCTCAAGCGCACCTCCTGGCAAGACGGCCGGCCCACGGCGACAGGGCGGACAGCATACGCCGACCCTCCGTCACGATAGGCCGGTTCCGCTACATTGCCCCGGTCACCGACCCGGCAACCACCGGGTTCCGGGCCGGGCGCGACACGGTAGCGTCTGCGGCGTGACCGCCGACAAGAATCTCGACTCCGGCCTGCCGATTCGCCTGCTGCACGACCGGGTGCTGGTGCGGATGGAGGGGAGCGAGGGCGAGCGCCGCTCCAGCGCCGGCATCGTGATCCCGGCGACCGCGGCGGTGGGCAAGCGCCTGGCCTGGGCCACCGCCGTCGGAGTGGGTCCGAACGTCCGCTCCATCGTCTCCGGCGACCGCGTCCTCTTCGACCCCGACGACCGCTCCGAGGTGGAACTGCACGGCCAGGGCTACGTCATGCTCCGCGAGCGCGACGTGCACGCCGTCGCCGCCGAGCGGATCGAGAACAACGCCACGGGTCTCTACCTCTAGCAGGGGCGAAGACGCCGCCGACGTCGTTTGCACCGCTCCCCTCCGGGAAGCCAGGGCGCACCACCGGCCCTGGGGAGGGACGATGCCCGAATGGATCAGGAAGCTGTTGTTCTGGGGCTTCATCGCGTTCCTGATCTACTTCATGGCGTTCCGGCCGGACGGCGCGGCGAACATCTTCAAGGCGATCGGAGCGGGGCTCGTGGCGATGTTCCAGGGTCTCGGTGACTTCCTCACCAGCCTGATGACCTGACGGGCGCCGCCCGCCGACCGCGACGCCCGCGACCGGTCGGTGCCGGCTCGCACACCGGCGCCGACCGGATCAGGCGTGCCCCGGCCAGCCCGGCCGCAGGTTGGGCCAACCGGGAGGGTTGTGCACCGGCGGCGGGGCCGCCAGCACCACGGGAATCGGCACCACGGGCTCCTCGGGAGCCTCCACGGTCCGCTGCGAACCGTCGGGGAACCGCAGGTGGTAGCGGTCGCCGTCCCACACGCCGGCGGGTGCCTGCGGATCGCGACCCACGAAGAACGACCGGTACGCGGTGATCGCCTCGAGCAGCTCCCGCTCCTCCCGCGCCGTCCGTTCCCGGTCGGTCGCCTTGCGGTCCAGGCCGCGCAGCGACCCGTCCCGCAGCAGCGCCAGCCGGGTGGCCGCGAACTGGTAGCCGCGCATGGCCCGGACACCCGCGTCCCCGGCGACCCGGCGCGCCCAGGCGCGGGCCGCGTGCCGGCGGCCGAGGCTGCTGAGCGCCGCGACCTCGGGCGGGCTGAGCCAGCCGGCCCGGACGTAGTCGGGCAGCCGCCGTTCGGTGAGCCGTCCCTCCCACGCCCGCAGCCACAGCGCCAGCCCGACCATGCCGAAGAAGATCGGGACCATCACCCCGATGAAGCCGTACAGCATGATCACCGCCTGGCCGGTGACCTGGGTGAGCGTCGGCAGCAGGTTCCAGGTGCCGTGCAGCATCATGGCCAGCAGCAGGCCCGCGATCGGCGCCAGTACGCGCACCCGGCGGTCGGCAGTGCGGGCGGCGATGCCGAGCCCGACGCCGGTCATCGAGGTGAACAGCGGGTGGGCGAACCCGAACAGCAGGATCCGGACGATGAAGATGGCGATGACCTGCTGCGCCCCGGTCGCCGGCCCGAACCGCTCCGCACCGGACGCGAAGCCGTAGCCGCCCAGGTAGAGGATGTTCTCGACCATGGCGAAGCCGACCGCGGAAAGACCGCAGTAGACCAGCCCGTCGGTGATACCCGACCACTCCCGCCGCCGGAAGACCAGCAGCAGGATCGGCCCGAGCGCCTTGGTCAGCTCCTCGATGAACGGCGCCACCAGCACACCGGTCAGCGGGGCGGGGAGCCCCGCGTCGGCGAAGCGGCCGGCCGCGAAGTCGTTCACCGTCAGCGAGGCGGCCGTGGAGACGAAGGCGCCCCAGGTGAAGCAGAAGATCAGGTACTTCAGCGGTTCCGGCTCGTACCGGTCGAGCCAGAGGAAGCAGGCCACCAGCACCGGAACCGGCAGGATGGCGGCCACCACGCCGATCAGCAGCGCCTGGAGGCCGAGGCTCTCGCCCAGGGTGAAGACCATGAAGACCGCGCAGGCGGCGATGAGGAGCACCACCCCGGCGAGCACCAGGAACCGCCGCCAGCCCAGCCGGCGCAGCGGCATCCGCGGCGCGGCACCGGGTGGGGCGGACGGCACGGGCGGCGGCGCGCCGCCGGGCGGGGTGTCGGCCATGCGGTCAGCGTAGTCACCCCCGGCCGGCTGGTTCCCGGGCATCGGCGCCCGTTATGCTGCGGCAAGGTCACGAGCGCCAGCGTCAAGCCCCGGCTTGCTGGCCGGCAACCCTCGTCGAGTTCGCGGTGGGGTGCCCCGGGTGATGACCGGGCCCGGCCCGAACCGCGCGCCGGGCAAGCGCGGACCCCGTCCCGACGCCGCCCGGGGTCCCTGACCCCGGAGGTTCCGGCATGTCCGTCACCCTCGTGCCCCCGTCCGCCGCCCCGACGACCGTCGCGCCCGCCGCCGGGCCGCTCGACGTCCTCGGCGTACCGGGCGAGATCAACCTCGACTACGCGGCCACCGCGCCGTGCGCGCGGACCGCGGCCGACGCGGTCGCCGAGCTCCTGCCGTGGTACGCGAGCGTGCACCGCGGCGCCGGCGCGCTCTCCCGCCGCTGCACCCTCGCCTACGAGCGGGCCCGGCAGACGGTCGGCGACTTCTTCGGCGCCCGCGCCGACGACCACGTGATCTTCACCCGCAACACCACCGACGCGCTGAACCTGCTGGCCCGGTCGCTGCCCCCGGGCACCACGGTGGTCACGTTCGCCAGCGAACACCACGCGAACCTGCTGCCCTGGCCGCGCGGCTCGGTGCGGCTGCCGGTGCCGGCCGACGCGGGTGGGGCCGTGCGCGCGCTCGACGCGGCCCTCACGGAGCTGCGCCGGGCCGCGAACCCGGGCCTGCCGGTGCTGGTCGCGGTGACCGGGGCGAGCAACGTGACCGGCGAGCGCTGGCCGGTGTCCGAGCTGGCGCGGGTGGCCCGGCGGCACGGGGCACGGATCGCGCTGGACGCCGCGCAGCTCGCCCCGCACGCCCCGGTCGACCTGCTCGCGCTGGACGTCGACTACCTCGCCGTGTCCGGCCACAAGCTCTACGCCCCGTTCGGCGCCGGGGTCCTGATCGGGCGGGCCGACTGGCTCGACGCGGCCCCGCCGTACCTGGCCGGTGGCGGGGCCACCCAGCGCGTCGGCGCGGGCACCCACGAGGTCACCTGGGCCGTCGGACCGGCGCGGCACGAGGGAGGCACCCCGAACCTGCTCGGGGCCGTGGCGCTCGCCGCGGTCTGCGCGGCGCTCGCCGACGCCGACCGGGCCGCCCTGCACGAGCACGAGCAGCGTCTGCTGGCCCGGCTGCGAGACGGCATCGCCGCCCTGCCGCACGTGGTGGAGCTGCGCACCTTCGGGCCGGACGCGCCGCGCGTGGGCATCGTCTCGTTCGTGGTGGCCGGCCGGGACTCCGCGGAGGTGGCCGCCGAGCTGGCCCGGGAGCACGCCGTCGGGGTGCGGGACGGCCTGTTCTGCGCGCACCCGCTGGCCCGCCGGCTGCTCGCCGAGGCGGCCGCCCGGACGGGCCGGCGGGACCTTCCACCGACGGCGGTGCGGGCCAGCATCGGCCTGGGCAGCACCCGGGAACACGTGGACCGTCTGCTCGCGGCCCTCGCCACCCTCGTCTGAGGCAGGTCAGCCGACGGGAGGCGCGGTGGGCGGCTTCGTCCGGCCCTCGTCCGGTTCGGGCCGCTCACCCCGGGGCGTCTCCTGTTCGCCGAACGACTTCCGGATCAGCCGGTTCGCCTCCTCCTGCTCGATGCCGGAGGCCACCAGGAGGTCGCTGGCGGCGGTGCGGATCTGGGCGACGACCACGCTGCCGGAGAAGCCCACCCCGTGGCCGTACGCCCGGCCGGCCTCGCTCACGGCGCGCAGCGCCCGCTCCCGGGCCTGTTCCGGCTCGTCGCCCACGGAGAACTCGTGCCGGAGCAGGCGGACCGCCTCGGCGAGATGGGCCACGGCGTCCGGCATCGGGTCGGGGATCGGCTCCTCGTCCTCGATGAGGGTGACCGAGCGCCGGATGAGGGTGCCGCTGTTCCGCATCGCCCGGTCGATCGGCTCGGCCGCCTCCGCGTAGTGGGTGAGCTCGTTGCGGCGGTGCCAGCGGGCCGGCGACAGCGTGGCGGTCTCCTTCGCCCCCTCGATCGCCTCGTTCAACATCGCCAGCTCGCCCTGATTTCTGCGCAGCCGGTCCAGCGCCTGCTGCACGCGCTGCCGGTCGCGCGTACGCAGCCCCTCGGCGGCGGCGTCGAGCTGGTTGGCGAGCAGGTCCAGCGCCGGCCGGGCGGCGCGGTTGAGCACGCGCAGCGGGTTGAGCGGCAGCAGGATCGCGGTCACCAGCAGCGCGATCCCGCCGCCCAGGAAGGCGTCCACGAACCGGGGTATCTCCAGGTTCTGGGTGGACGGGGTCAGCGTCACGATCAGCACGGCGGTGGCCGCCGCCTGGATGACGATCGCCACGCTCGCCCCGGCGAAGATCGTGAGGATGATGGCCAGTGTGACCACCGCTCCGAGCTGCCACGCCCCGGTGCCGAGCACGTAGATGATCCCGTCGCCGACCGCCACGCCGACCGCCACCCCGACGATCAGCTCCACGGTCCGGCGGAAGCGCTGGCCGACCGAGGCGGCCAGGGTGCCGACCGCCGAGATCGGCGCGAAGACCGGCTGCGGGTTGTTCAGCAGCCGGTGCGACACCAGGTACGCGAGCGCGGCGGCGAGCCCGGCCTGCACGGCCAGTCCCGCGGCCATGCGGACCCGGTGCAGCCGGTCGTGCAGGGTCGCCTTGCTGATCTCCCGCGCCTGGCCCACCGCCTCGGCGATGCGCGCGCTGTCGACGTCGGTGAGCCCACGGCGCAGCTCCCGTGGGCGCACGCGCCACAGCCGTCTGCGCTCCCGGGCCTCCGCCATGCCGGCTACTACCCGAGTCACGCCGGGTGAATCCTCGGTCCCGCGGCGCGTCCGCCGATGCGGCAGACTCGGCGGGTGGCCGAGCTTCTGGACCGGTGGCGGGCGGCGGCCCGGGGCGCCGGGGCGACCCGCGAGACGGACCTGACCGGCACCGGGGAGGACCTGGTGCGCCGCTGGCGGGAGCCGCACCGGCACTACCACACGTGCGACCACCTGCGGGCGGTGCTGGACGTCGTCGACCGGTACGCCGACCTGGCCGGGCGGCCGGACCTGGTGCGGCTCGCCGCCTGGTACCACGACGCCGTCTACGACCCCCGGGCGGCGGGCGACGCCAACGAGCGGGACAGCGCGGCGCTCGCCGTGCGCGTCCTCACCGGTCTCGGGCTGTCGGGCGCCGCCGTGGACGAGGTCCGCCGGCTGGTGCTGCTCACCGCCGGGCACGTGGTCGGGCCCGGGGACGCCGACGGCGCCCTGCTCTGCGACGCCGACCTCGCCGTGCTGGCCGCGGCGCCCCCGGTGTACGACCGGTACGCGGCCGCGATCCGGCGGGAGTACGCGCACGTGCCCGACGCCGACTTCCGGGCCGGCCGGGCACGGGTGCTCACCGCCCTGCTCGCCCTGCCCGCGCTGTTCCGGACGCCGCCGCTCGCCGCCCGGTGGGAGCGGCCGGCCCGGGCGAACCTGCACCGCGAGTTGGCGGCGCTGACCGCGCCCGGCTGATCATTTGGTGCCACGGCACGCCGGCGCGGCCGACGACGGGTGACGGTGGCGGCCGGTCAGGGTCGTACGAGGTGCTTCGGGCGGCGCAGCCCGGCCTCCCGGAGCAGCCGGACCAGTTCCCGGCTGGGCACCACCCGCGCACCGAGCCAGACGGCCATCGCGAACCGCTCGGCGGGGATGTCGTAGTGGTCCCGGTCGAAGCCCCGGCGGGGAGCCCCGAGCGCCTCGGCGAACGCGTGCAGCTCGGCGTACGAGACGTCGCTGACCAGGTGGGACCAGAGCCGGCCCCGGGACGGCCAACCGGGGCGGTCCAGGTAGATCATGCCCACCACGCTAGCCCCGCCTGTGGATCATGTTGATGATCGGCTGCCGGCCACCTAGCCTCTGCACCATGGTTTCCCCCCTCCTCGACGACCTGCGTGCCGCGCTCGGCGAGAACGGCGTGCTGACCGACCCGGACCTGCTCCGGATGCACGAACGCGACGAGGCCGACCTCTGCGCCGCCGGCTCGCCACTGGTCGTGACCCGGCCGCGCAGCACCGAGGACGTGGTGGCCGTGGTGCGGGCCGCGGCCCGGCACGGCGTACCGGTCGTGCCGCAGGGCGCGCGCACCGGACTGGCCGGCGCGGCGAACGCCGTCGACGGCGCCGTGGTGATCAGCACCGTGGCGATGGACGAGATCCGGGAGATCGACCCGGTGAGCCGGATCGCCGTGGTGCAGCCCGGCGTCGTGAACGCCACCCTGGCGGCCGCCGTGGCGAAGCAGGGGCTGTGGTACCCGCCGGACCCGGGCTCCTGGGAGTCCTCCACCATCGGCGGCAACGTGGCCACCAACGCCGGTGGCATGTGCTGCGTGAAGTACGGCGTGACCACCGAGTACGTGCTCGGCCTGGAGGTGGTGCTCGCCTCGGGCGAGGTGCTGCGCACCGGGCGGCGCACCGCCAAGGGTGTCGCCGGCTACGACCTCACGCGGCTCTTCGTGGGCTCGGAGGGCACCCTCGGCGTGATCACCGAGGTGACCGTGGCGCTGCGGCCCGCCCCGGCGGAGTCGCTCACCCTCGTGGCGGTCTTCCCGTCCACCGCGGCGGCCGGCGCGGCGGTCGCCGAGATCGCCGCCCGCGGGCTCAGCCCGAGCCTGCTGGAACTGCTCGACCAGACCCACCTGCGGGCCATCGAGGCGTACCAGCCGATGGGCCTGCGTACGGACGCCGAGGCCCTGCTGCTGGCCGCCGCGGACACCGGCACCCGGGCCGCGGAGGACCTGGCCGCCCTCGCCGAGGTCTGCGAGTCGGCGGGCGCCGACGAGGTCTACGCGGCCACCGACGCCATCGAGGCGGCCGCCCTGCTCCAGGCCCGCCGGCTGGCCCACCCCGCCATGGAGAAGTTCGCGGCGGACGCCTACCCGGGCGGCAACGGCGGCCTGGTCATCGACGACGTGGCGGTGCCCCGCGGTGCGCTCGCCGCGCTGCTCGACGGGGTGTCCCGGATCGCGGCGGAGTGCGACGTGCCGATCGGCGTCGTGGGCCACGCCGGTGACGGCAACATGCACCCGAACATCGTCGTCGACCGCGCCGACCCGGCCAGCCTGGAGCGCGGCCGGCGGGCGTTCGACGAGATCATGCGACTCGGCCTCGACCTGGGCGGCACCTGCACTGGCGAGCACGGGGTGGGCCTGCTCAAGCGGGACTGGCTGGCCCGCGAGATCGGGCCGGTCGGCGTCCGCGTGCACCAGGCGATCAAGGCGGCGCTCGACCCGACCGGCCTGCTGAACCCCGGAAAGGTGCTCTAGAGCCTCAGCCGGTCAGCTCGGCCGGGGTGGCCTGGGTGAGCAGCAGGAGGATCTCACCCGCGATCTTCGGACGCTCGGCGCCGGGGCAGTCCTCGGAGGTGATCGGGCCGACGGCGGTGAGCAGGCTCGACGTCAACGCGTCGATGCAGGTGGCCCGGTACTGGCGGGCCTCGTCGGTCTCCCCGGCCAGCCCGGGGTCCGCGAGGAGCTGCTGCAACCGGCTCACCTGCTCCGGGGTGAGCGTGCCGGTCGAGTTCACCCCGTCGCCCGCGCAGTCGGTGCACTTCCACGTGCCGTCCCGCTCGACCCGGAGGGTCCGCAGTGGACCGGTCGTGCCGAGCTTCTGGAAGAGGCTGACCTGCCCCTCGCCGACGGTGGTCGGCGCGTCCGGACCCGGCAGCCCGGTGGCCGCCGGCGCCGGTGAGGCATCGGTGTCGTCAGTGGACGCGTGGACGAGGGTGCAGCCGGTCAGCGCGACGGCCAGCGCCGCGCCGAGGAGGGGAACGAGCAGACGGGAGGGGGAACGGGGTAGCACTTGCCGGAAGCTACAGGACCGTAGGTTGCCGCTGGTACCCCTACACCTCGGTAGCTTTCCGCGGATCCCCGTCGGCCCAGCCGCACCGGCCGGGGCGCGATCGGCACCGACCGACCGCGCCGGCCCGCCCGCCGGGTCGCGCCCGGCCCGCCGCCGTCGACGCCGGCTCAGCCCGAGGGCAGTTCGGCCGGGTCGCCGTCGCCGCCGCGGTCCGCGGCGAAACCGCGGACGTCCGGCGCGCCGAGCCGGGCCGCGTCCGCCGCCACGTCGTCCGGCATGAGCTGGGACTGGCGCTCCGCCTCGACCCGCGCCCGGTAGTGCGCCACCTCGCGGGCGCGCCGCGACGCGTCCCAGCCGAGCACCGCGCCCATCAGCTCCGCGGCGTGCTCCGCCGAGTCGACGCCCCGGTGGCTGGTCTCGAAGGAGATCCGGGTACGCCGCGTGAGCACGTCCTCCAGGTGCAGGGCGCCCTCCGCGCGGGCCGCGTAGGTGACCTCGGCCGCCAGGTACTCCGGTGCGCCGGCCAGCGGGGATGCGAGCAGCGGATCGGAGTCGATGAGCGCGAGCAGGTCCAGCGTGAGCGTGCCGTACCGCTCCAGCAGGTGCTCCACGACACCGACCGGCACGCCGTGCCGCCGGGCCAGGTCGGCCCGGTCCCGCCACATGGCGGCGTACCCGTCCGCGCCGAGCAGCGGCAGGTCGGCGGTACGGGACGGGCGTACCCCGCCGAGGCGGCGGGCGGCGCGGTCCACCACGTCCGAGGCCATCACCCGATACGTCGTGTACTTGCCGCCGGCCACGAGCAGCAGCCCGAGCATCGGTTCGACGACCGCGTGCTCGCGGGAGAGCTTCGAGGTCGAGTCCGCCTCGCCGGCCAGCAGCGGGCGCAGCCCCGCGTACACCCCCTCGATGTCGGCGGTGGTGAGCGGGCGGTCGAGCACCCCGTTGACCTGCTGGAGCAGGTACTCGATGTCGCGCGCCGACGCGGCCGGGTGCGAGCGGTCCAGCCGCCAGTCGGTGTCGGTGGTGCCGATGATCCAGTGGCCGCCCCACGGGATGACGAAGAGCACGCTGGTGGCGGTGCGCAGGATCAGCCCCGCCTCGCCGGTGATCGCCGAGCGCGGCACCACGAGGTGCACGCCCTTGGAGGCCCGCACCCGCATCCCGGGGCGCAGCCCCACGTCGTTGAGCATGCGCGACATGTCGTCGCTCCACACACCGGTGGCGGCGATCACCGTGCGCGCCCGCACCTCGAACTCCGCGTCCGGCGAACCGGGCGGGGCCTCCAGGTCCCGTACGCGGACGCCGGTCACCTCCCGCGCCTGCCGGATCAGGCCGACGGCCCGCGCGCTGCTCACGACGGTGGCGCCGAGACTGGCCGCCGTGCGGGCCAGGGTGACCACCAGCCGGGCGTCGTCGACCTGCCCGTCGTAGTAGCGGATCGCACCGGCGAGCGCGTCGGCCCGCAGGCTCGGGAAGATCCGCCGCGCGCCCTCGCGCGTCAGGTGCCGGTGCAGCGGCATCCCGCGGCCGCTGCCGAAGATGCCGGCGAAGACGTCGTACGTCGCCACGCCCGTGCCGTAGTACGAGCGGCGGAACACCCGCCTGGGCAGGTCGCGCAGCCCCCGGCCGGCGGGCAGCGGCACGAGGAACGGCACCGGCCGGACCAGGTGCGGCGCGAGCCGGGTGGCGAGGAGCCCGCGCTCGGTGAGCGCCTCGTGGACCAGGTGGAACTCCAGCTGCTCCAGGTAGCGGAGCCCGCCGTGGATGAGCTTGCTCGAACGGCTGGAGGTGCCGGCGGCGAAGTCGCGGGCCTCGACGAGCGCGACCTTGAGCCCGCGCGAGGCCGCGTCCAGCGCGGCGCCCGCGCCGGTGACCCCACCCCCGATCACCAGGACGTCGAACCGCTCGGCCCGCAGTTTGCGCAGGTCGTCGGCGCGGCGCTCGGGCGACAGCCGGCCGGCGACGGATCGGGACACGTTGGGGTCGCGCACCCGTCCACCGTAACCGCCAAGAACATCCGGCGGCACTCCGCACGGCCCGGGCGGGTCCCGGCGCGGTCCACAGGGCCGGGCACGAACGTCCCCGGGGCTGGTCCGACAGCCGTCGCGGCCCCGGGGACTCCCCCGGCACCCGCCGGTCGCCGGGGGTCGGGCGGTCCGTCGTACTGTTTCGCAATGCAGGCCGTACCCCCGGCGTGGGCCGGCGCCCGCCCGCCGCACCATCCTCCGTCCGGTCCCTGGCCCGTCGTCGCGGCCGTGCTCACCGGCTGCTGGACCGTCGCGGTCACCGTGCCCGGGCAGCTGGGCGGTTGGCTGGTCGACCAGGTGCTGCTCGGCTTCGGGCGGGACCGCGTGCCGTGGCTCTGGCCGGCGGCCGGCCTGCTCACGGTGGTGCTCGTCGGCACACCCGCCCTGCTGCTGGCCCTGCTCCCCCGCTCCGCAGCCGTCCGCGCCACCGGCCGCGCCTGGCTCGCCGCCGCGCTGGTGCTCGGCGTGTTCGGGCTGCTGCGGGCCGTCCCGCCGGTGCACCACGAGGCGTACCTCGCCGGGCTCGCCGCGACGGCCGCCGTGGCCGCGCTGGTGCTGCGCCGGGTCCTCCGCCGGCCGGTCGACCAGACGGTGGCGCCGGGGCCGGTCCCGGGCACGCCGGCGGCCGTCGAGGGCGGGTCACCGGTCGTACGCGCCGGCCGGCCGGACCCCGCCACGCTGCTGGCGATCGCCGCCGGGCTCGCCCTCCTGCTGCCCTGGGCGTGGCTGGGCGCGCTCGGCGGGCTGCTGGAGACGGTGCTCGCCGCGCTGGCCGCCGCCGCTGTCGGGGCGGTCGCCGGGGCGCTGCTGGGCACGACGTTCTGGTCCCGGTTCGCGGTCGGCGAACCGCCCCGACCGGCCCGCCTCGTGCTGGTGGGCGGCCTGGTCTCCGGTGTGGCGCTGCTGCTGCTCGCGGCCGGCTCAGGTCAGTCCGGGGCGCAACTGCCGGCCCTGCTCACCCTCCCCCCGACCGGTTTCGCGCTGGCCGCCCTGTACGCGGTGGCGCGCCGCCGGCGCCCCGCCGGCTCGGTGCCCACCGCACCGACCCGGTGGCTCGTCGGGTTCGCCGCGTTCGGGCCGCTGGCCTTCGCCGACCCGGAGGAGATCACCCTGCTGCTGGTGGGCAGCCGGGACGTGCCGTTCTGGGTGGCGGTCGCCGGCGGCGCCGGGCTCGGCGTGGCGCTGCTGCTCGCCGCCGCGTACGCCGTGCTGTTCGCACGCCGCGGCGCACGCGTGCCGAGCCGGCGGACGGCGGCCGTCTGCGCGGCGGTCCTGCTCGTGACGCTGGCCGCCGTGGATCTCGGGCCGGGCCAGCCTGGACTGCACGGCGAGCGGCTGTTCGTGGTGCTGCGGGAACAGGCCGACCTGACCGGGTTGCCGGCCGCCGCGCCGGGCCGGGCCGGCCGCGACGCGCGGGCCCGCGAGGTCTACCGCCGGCTCGTCGACACCGCCGACCGGACGCAGGCCGACCTGCGCCGGGAGTTGACCCGGCTGCGCCTGGACCCCGAGCCGTACTACCTCGTGAACGCGATCGAGGTGGACGGCGGGCCGGGGGTGCGGGCCTGGCTCGCCGGCCGGCCCGAGGTGGGCCGGGTGCTGGTGAGCCAGCGGCTGCGCCCGCTGCCCGCGCCCGCCGGCACGACCCGCGGCACGGACCCCGCGCCGACCGGTTCCGAGTGGAACATCCGGCGGATCGGCGCGGACCGCGTCTGGTCGCAGCTCGGGGTGACCGGCGCGGGCGTGGTCATCGGCAGCTCGGACTCCGGAGTGGACGGTCGCCACCCGGCGCTGGCCGGGGGCTTCCGGGGCGGTGACGACTCCTGGTACGACCCGTGGGACGGCACCCGCGTCCCGACCGACAGCGGCGGGCACGGTACGCACACGCTCGGCAGCGCGGTGGGGCGGGGCGGCATCGGGGTGGCACCCGGCGCACAGTGGGTGGGCTGCGTGAACCTGGACCGCAACCTCGGCAGCCCGGCGCACTACCTGGACTGCCTGCAGTTCATGCTGGCCCCGTTCCCGACCGGCGGCGACCCGTTCACCGACGGGCGTCCCGAGCGCGCGCCGGACATCCTCACCAACTCGTGGGGCTGCCCGGGCATCGAGGGCTGCGACGCGGGCGTGCTCCGGCCGGCCACCGCCGCGCTGGACGCCGCTGGCATCTTCGTGGTGGCCGCCGCGGGCAACACGGGCCCGTGGTGCGCCTCGATCGACGACCCGCCCGCGCCGTACCCGGACGTGCTGACCGTCGGCGCGGTGGACCAGCGGGACCGGGTGGCGGAGTTCTCGTCGCGGGGGCCGGTACCGGGCGGCGCGACCAAGCCGGACGTGCTGGCGCCCGGCGTCGGGGTGCGCTCGGCGATGCCCGGCGGCGGATACGGCACCCTGGACGGCACCTCGATGGCCACCCCGCAGGTGGCGGGCGTCGTGGCGCTCATGTGGTCGGCGAACCCGGCCCTCGTCGGTGACCCGGCCCGGACCCGGCAACTGCTGCGGGAGACCGCCACACCGGCCGAGCCCACCTACCGCTCGCGCGCCCCGGGGGACGCCTGCGGCGGTCCCGCGAACATCACGGGCGCGGGACTGGTGGACGCGTACGCGGCCGTCGAAGCCGCCCGCTGACGGTACGGGCAGGGCCATCCGGCGGTACCCGCGTCCGCGCTCTTGCGCCGACCCGTACCTCGTGATCTAGGGTCGGCGACCATGGAGATCGACATCGTCGACCTGACCCCCGAGCGGGCACCGGCCGTCGTACGGCTCGCCGAACGCGCGCTGGACCTGCCCGAGGACGCGGCCGAGGCGCACGCCATCGTGGACGCGCTGTGGACGCGCGCGGCCGCCGACCGGCCCGTGTTCACGCTCGGCGCGTACGACGGGGACGTGCTGGTCGGGGCGCTCGTCGGCTCGACGTCGGCGGCCGACCGGCGGCTCGGGCACGTCGATCTGGTCGCCGTGGCGCCCGAACACCGCCGGCAGGGCGCGGGACGGGCGCTGCTGACGGCCGCCGAGCGGCGGCTCGCCGGGCTGGGCGCCGCCGAGGTGCTGCTCGCGGGCAACCCGCCCTACTACGCGTGGCCGGGCATCGACGTCCGCTACACCCCGGCGGTCTGCGCGGCGCTCGCGCTGGGCTACCGGCAGGACCGGACCGCGTGGAACATGACGGCGGACCTGTCGTACGACGACTCGCCCGCCCTGCGGTCGACGGAGGCCGGGGAGCGCCGGCTCGCCGAGCAGGGCGTCACCGTACGTCGGGCGGAGCCGGCCGACCTGCCGGCGCTGGCCGCCTTCGCCCGTACGACCTTCGGCGGCGCCTGGGACGCCGAGCTGGCGGGTTCGCTGGGCCGGTCGGGGGCGGGCTGCCACCTGGCGGAGCGGGACGGCGAGGTGCTCGGGTTCGCGGCGTACGGCTCGTCCCGGCCGGGCTGGTTCGGGCCGATGGGCACCGCGCCGGCCGCGGAGGGCACCGGGATCGGTGGGGTGCTGCTGCGCCGCTGCCTGCGGGACCAGCGCGCGGCGGGGCACCGTTCGGCGCAGATCGGCTGGGTCGGGCCGGTGCCGTTCTACGCGCGCAGCGCGGGTGCCCGGATCGAGCGGGTCTTCTTCCTGTACCGGAAGACGCTGGAGGATCGATAAAAGGGCGAATAGGATATAGACCCCGATAACGCCGTTCGCCCGCAGGGGTCATCGACGCCCCCTACCGTTTCGGTAGAGGAGGCAGCCATGACCACGGACGACGACGAGACCGACGACGTCGCACCCGTCACCTGGAAGCCGGTCGGGGACCTCCCCGGCCATCTCCCGATCGACCGGCTGGACTACGGCGACGCCGAGCAGCTGGCCGAGATGACCGGCGCCCTCGACCCGGCGGCCGAGGAGCCGCTGGAGATGGTGGACGCGCCCGTCCAGCTCCGCGCCCCGTACGACCGCACCCACAAGCGGCGCAACCAGCGCCCGCTTCCGACCTGAGAACGAGGAACGGGGCGGACCGCGTCAGCGGCCCGCCCCGTTCCCGTTGCGATCGGCAGGACTCAGAAGTCCATGTCCCCGCCACCCGGGCCAGCCGGGGCGGCCGGGGTCTTCTCCGGCTTGTCCGCCACGACGGCCTCGGTGGTGAGGAACAGCGCCGCGATCGACGACGCGTTCTGCAGCGCCGAACGGGTCACCTTGGCCGGGTCGATGATGCCCGCGGCCAGCAGGTCCACGTACTCGCCGGTGGCGGCGTTGAGGCCGTGGCCCGCCTCCAGGTTGCGGACGTGCTCGACGACCACGCCGCCCTCGAGGCCGGCGTTGACGGCGATCTGCCGCAGCGGGGCGTCCAGCGCGATCTTGACGATCTGGGCGCCGGTCGCCTCGTCGCCGGTCAGGTCCAGCTTGTCGAAGGCGGTCTTGCCGGCCTGCACCAGCGCGACACCACCACCCGGGACGATGCCCTCCTCGACAGCGGCCTTCGCGTTGCGCACCGCGTCCTCGATCCGGTGCTTGCGCTCCTTGAGCTCCACCTCGGTCGCGGCACCGACCTTGATCACCGCAACACCGCCGGCCAGCTTGGCCAGACGCTCCTGCAGCTTCTCCCGGTCGTAGTCCGAGTCGCTCTTCTCGATCTCGGCCCGGATCTGGTTCACCCGGCCCTGGATCTGCTCCGCGTCACCGGCACCGTCGACGATCGTCGTCTCGTCCTTGGTCACCACGACCTTGCGGGCGCGGCCCAGCATGTCGAGGCCGACGGCGTCGAGCTTGAGGCCGACCTCCTCGCTGATGACCTGGCCACCGGTGAGGATGGCGATGTCGGTGAGCATGGCCTTGCGGCGGTCACCGAAGCCCGGCGCCTTGACGGCGACCGACTTGAAGGTGCCGCGCACCTTGTTGACCACCAGGGTGGCCAGGGCCTCGCCCTCCAGGTCCTCGGCGATGATCAGCAGCGGCTTGCCCGACTGCATGACCTTCTCCAGGATCGGGAGCAGGTCCTTCACCGACGAGATCTTGCTGTTGACGATCAGGATGTAGGGGTCGTCGAAGACGGCCTCCATACGCTCCGGGTCGGTCATGAAGTACGCGGAGATGTAGCCCTTGTCGAAGCGCATACCCTCGGTGAGCTCCAGCTCCAGGCCGAAGGTGTTGCTCTCCTCGACGGTGATGACGCCTTCCTTGCCGACCTTGTCCATCGCCTCGGCGATGATCTCGCCGACGCTGGTGTCACCAGCCGAGATGGACGCCGTGGAGGCGATCTGCTCCTTGGTCTCCACGTCCTTGGCGAGCTTCAGCAGCTCCTCCGAGACACTGGCCACAGCGGCCTCGATGCCCCGCTTCAGGGCCATCGGGTTCGCACCCGCGGCCACGTTACGCAGACCCTCACGCACCAGAGCCTGAGCCAGGACGGTCGCCGTCGTCGTGCCGTCACCGGCCACGTCGTCGGTCTTCTTCGCGACCTCCTTGACCAGCTCAGCACCGATCTTCTCGTACGGGTCCTCGAGCTCGATCTCCTTGGCGATGCTCACACCATCGTTCGTGATGGTGGGCGCACCCCACTTCTTCTCGAGCACGACGTTGCGGCCCTTCGGGCCGAGGGTCACCTTCACGGCGTCGGCGAGCTGGTTCATGCCCCGCTCGAGGCCGCGGCGCGCCTCTTCGTCGAACGCGATCATCTTGGCCATACGGCGTTGTCCTCCTGGACACTCACGGGCCACCCGAGTGTGTGTCCCGGATGGGCCGCCTGGTGTACGCACCTTGGCGACGTCGCCCTCCTGACGGCGACGACGTCTCCTCGGCCGGGCCGGATAGCCCGCGACGACCGGCCACGTGCCCCACCGGCGGCTTGTCCCGCCGGCGCGGCCGCGGCCCCACCGCCCCGACCTTGGCACTCACGGGGTGCGAGTGCCAATGACTTGTTTAGCACTCTCCCTAGCCGAGTGCAAGCACGGTCGGCCCCTCAGCCGAGTTCGGCGACCAGCCCGGCGCTGTTCACCGGCCCTTCGTGGGCGCGTTGTTCGGCGTACGTCACCACGAGCCCCACCAGCGGCACGACCTGGAGGGGCAGCGCCAGCAGCCCGGTGACGGCCAACACCGCCACCACCCCGACCGCCGTGCCCGCGGCGCCCAGCGGGTCGGTGCCGAACGGCGCCGTGAGAGCACCCTGCACGGCACCGAAGACCGCCCCGCCGACGATGGCGATGCCTGCCACCAGCGCCACGCGCCCGAGGACCATCCCGAACCGCTGGTGGAACATCCCGAACGCCCGACCGATGGGGTTCTGCCGTTCGAACAGGTAGACCGGGCCGGCCAGGCTCAGCGCGAACGCGAGGTAGATCCCGGGGAGGACGCAGAAGCAGATGCCCAACCCGATGATCACGCCCATCAGCAGCGTCCAGCCCCAGAGGCCGAGCGCGCGGCGCAGGCCGTAGCGCAGGGCCGAGCCGAGGTCGGCCGGCTGCCCGGCCGCCTGACGCGCCATCACCCACGTCCCGGCCGCCCAGCCCACGCACTGCACGAGCCCGATCAGCACGCTGCCGCCGATCGACACGAGCAGAACGGTGACCATGTCCTGGAAGAAGTTCTCCGGCAGCGCGGCGGGGTCCTGGGCGGTCGAGACCTCCCACCGCGCCGTCGGGTCGACGCCGAGCGTGAGCACCGACAGCACCACCGCGGGGAGCACCTGGGTCACGAGGAGGAGTGGCAGCAGCACCCGCCAGCCGCGACGTACGGCGCCCACGCACCGTTCGAACCAGCCTCCGATCCCCGCGCCGGGCGGGGTCACGAGGGGGTCGGCCGGGTCGACACCCGGCGGGTACCAGCCGGTCGCGTACCCCCAGTGCTGGCCCGGGTACGGCGTCGGGCCCGGGTAGCCGCCGCCGGGTTGCGGTCCTCCGGGAGGTCCCCATCCCGGCGGCGGCGGCGACGGTGGCGCGCCCCAGCCGGGCTGAGTGCCGTAGGGGCCCGGCGCGGCGGGGTCCCAGGCGGGCTGGCCCGCGGACGGGCCCCGCGCCGCGGGGTCCCAGGCAGGGTGAGTGCCGTACGCGCCTTGCGCGGTCGGATCCCAGGCAGGTTGAGCGCCGTACGCGCCTTGCGCGGTCGGATCCCAGGCGGGCTGAGCGCCGTACGCGCCCGGCGCGGTCGGATCCCAGGCCGGTGGCGTTGCGGACGGACCCCAGGGCGCGGCCGGGCCTCCGGCGGGCGGAGTGGCCGACGGCGGGCCGGGCGGCACCGCCTGGCCCGGCTGCCCGGGTTGCGGCACGGGCTGGGCCGGACCCGGCTGGCCCGGCGGGCCGAGCTGCGGACCCGGCAGGTCGGCCTGCCCAGGCTGCGGACCCGGCAGGCCCGTCTGCCCAGGCTGCGCGCCCGGCTGGCCCGGCTGCGGAGCGGGCTGGCCGGGATGCGGGGCGTACGGGTCGGGCTCGCCCGGAGGTGGGGCGGCCGGGGGTGGCAGGTCGGACATGAACCCTCCTCAGCGACGCGGGACCGGTCCATGATCTTCCCGGCCGCGCGACCGCCGCGCAGCCCCACCCGTGCCGCCGGCGCACCATCCGCGCCGCCGCCCGTCCGAGGGCGACGCTCACGCCCTGCCGTCCGGCGAACGGTTTCCGGCGGCCGGGGCCGCCGACCTCACCGCGCGCCGGGGCCGCCGACCTCACCGCGCGCCGGGGCGGCCGACCTCGGCGAGCGTCGGGGTGGCCGACCTCGCCGAGCGCCAGGGCCGTCGACCTTCGCGAGCGCCGGGGTGGCCGACCTCGCCGGGCTGGGGACTCCGGGGTGGCCAGCACGTCGCCGTCACCACCGGGTTGACCGGCGGCCGGAGGGCTCACGGGCGCGGTCCGGACCGGGCGCTGCCGTGCTCGGCGCGCCCGGCCGGTCGGTGCCGGTGACCGTACGCGGACGGAACCGCTCAGGCGATGACGCGCACCCGCTCCGCCTGGGGGCCCTTCTGCCCCTGGGCGATCTCGAACTCGACCCGCTGGCCGTCGTCCAGCGCCTTGTAGCCGTCCATCTCGATCGCGGAGAAGTGGACGAAGACGTCCTGCCCGCCGTCGACGGCGATGAAGCCGTAGCCCTTCTCGGCGTTGAACCACTTCACGGTGCCCTGTGCCACGGTGCACTTCCTCACTCTGCGCGGCGTTTCCTACCCCGGGCGCCCGGGCACGGCCGAGCGCTCGGAAACCACCGTTTCCGCGATCGGCGACGGCCGCTGAACCGGTGACCGAAATCGCACGCTACACGAGGTGTGACGGCGGCGCACGACCACAAATCGGGCATATCCCGCCGATGAACGGCGAGTGCGAATCGTCGGTCGTCGCTGTGGTAGGCATGCGGGCATGACGAGCGCCCCGGGCAGCCCGGAACCGAGCCGCCCCGAGGTCCGCCGGGTGCGGCCGGAGGACGCGGCCCGGATGCGGGCGCTGCGGCTGGAGATGCTCGCCGACGCGCCGCTCGCCTTCCTGGAGACCATCGCCGACGCGGCGGCCCGGCCCCACGCCGAGTACGCCGCCCGGACCGCGGCCACCTCCGCCGGCGCGGCGATCGCGCAGTTCGTCGCCGACCCCGGCGGCCGGTTCGTGGGGCACGCGGGCGGGACGGTCAGCCCGTCCGAGCCGGGTCTCACGGTCGTCTACGCCGTCTACGTCACGCCGGCCTGGCGGGGCAGTGGGGTGCTCGCCGACCTGGTGGACGCCGTGGCCGCCTGGTCGCGGGCCTGCGGGCGGCCCGAGCTGATGATGGAGGTCGTGGTCGGCAACGACCGGGCCTACCGCGCGTACCAGCGGCTGGGCTTCGTCGACACGGGCGTGCGGGTGCCGCACCCCACCGTCCCGGTCCTGACCGAGCTGCAGATGCGGCGCCCCGCCTGAACGCCCGGCAGGCCCGTCCGAGCCCGCCCAGCCGTCCGTCACGAAGGGGCCCGTCCGCCACGGATGCGCGGCGGAGGGGCCCCTTCCCGCACGTCAGGCGTGGCGACGGGACTGGACGATGCGGAACCGGTTGGCGACGTACGCGCCGTCGGTGAGCGCCGCGTTCGCCGCCGCGTTGGCGCCGCTGCCGTGGAAGTCGGAGAACGCGGCCGACTGGTTCACGAACACCCCGCCGGTCAGGTTGCAGGACAGGTGCACCCCGACCTCGACGGCCACGTTCTCGGCGGCGTCGAGGACGGCCTCGTCGGTCGAGTAGACGCTCGCGGTCAGCGCGCCCTTCTCACCCACCGTCCGGCGCATGATCTCCAGGCTGTGCGCCGTGGAGTCGGTGGGGATGACGAACGAGATCGGCCCGAACCACTCCCGGCCGTAGGTGGCGGTGTCGTCCGCCGAGACCTTGACCACGGTCGGGGTGCGGACGACGGCGCCGGGGAAGGACGGGTGCGCGACCGTACGCGACTCCAGCACCGGCTCGCCGACCTTGGTGACCTCGTCGAGCCGCTCCAGCACGCCGTCGTTCACGATCGCCCCGGTGAACTCCACCCCGCGGGCGGGGTCGGCCGTCAGCTTGGCGATCGCCGTGGCGATGCCCTCGGCCACCTCGTCGAAGCTCTTGTGGCCCTGGTCGGTCTCGATGCCGCCGGCCGGGATCAGGATGTTCTGCGAGGTGGTGCACATCTGGCCGCTGTAGAGCGTCAGCGTGAAGCCGAGGTTGCGGCACATGCCCGCGAAGTCGTCGGTGGAGTCGATCACCACCGTGTTCAGGCCCGCCTTCTCGGTGTAGACGGACGCCTGCCGGGCGTTCGCCTCCAGCCAGTCGCCGTACTCGGTCGAGCCCGTGAAGTCCACGATCTTGACGGCCGGGTGCAGGGCCAGTGTGGAGGCGAGCTTCTCCCCCGGCGCCTCGGCGGCGAGCAGCACGAGGTTCGGGTCGAAGCCGGCCTCGGCGAGCACCTCCCGGGCGTACCGGACGGTGACGGCCAGGGGCAGCACGGCGCGCGGGTGCGGCTTGACGATCACCGGGTTACCGGTGGCCAGCGACGCGAAGAGGCCCGGGTAGGAGTTCCAGGTCGGGAACGTGTTGCAGCCGATGACGAGGGCGACACCGCGCGGCACCACGTGGAAGGTCTTGGTCATCCGCAGCGGGTCGCCCTTGCCGGCGGCCTTCTCCCAGCCGGCCGTCCCCGGGTGCCGGGTCATCTCGGCGTACGCGTAGGCGAGCGACTCCAGCGCGCGGTCCAGCGCGTGCGCGCCGCCGGCCTGGAAGGCCATCACGAAGGCCTGGCCGCTGGTGAACTGCACCGCGTTGGCCAGTTCGAAGATGTGCTTGTGCAGCCGGTCGAGGATCTCCAGGCAGACCCCGACCCGGGCCTGCGGGCCGGCGTCGCGCCAGGCGGGCAGCGCCGCGCTGGCGGCGGCCACCAGCTCGTCGGCCCCGGCGTGGGGGTAGCGCACGCCCAGCTCCACGCCGAACGGGCTCGTCTCGGTCGCGACCCGGTCGCCGGCGCCCGGCTGGTCGAGGGGGAAGTCGCCGTTCAGGTACGCCTCGAAGGCGGCCTTGCCCTCGGCGGCGGCGGTCTCGCCGTACACCCGGGGGCTGGGTGACTCGGGGTAGGCGGACCAGTACCCGCGCTCGGAGATCGCGGTCAGCGCGCGGGTGAGGGTGTCGACGTGCCGGTCGTAGAGGGGGTGCGGGGTCTCCGTCATGCCCGCCATCATGCAACAGGAAGCACCAAAATCAGTAGGCCCGTGTCACAACTCAGATCGTGAGCTGCCAGTCCGTCCAGCCGTCCACCGGCCGGAAGCCGAGCCGCTCGTTGATCGCGATCATGTGCGTGTTCGACGCGGCGTTGAACGTGTCGATGGCGCGGATCGCCGGCTCGTGGGCGAGCAGGTGGCGCAGATTCTCGATCTTGACGAGCAGGCCCAGCCGGTGGCCGCGGTGCGCCGGGTCGACGATGGTGATCTGCTGGAACGCGTGCCAGTCGGCGGAGGCGCCGACGTCGAGCAGGGTCCACGCCACCACCCGTCCGGACGCCTCGTGCCGGGCCGCCACGTGGTACTGCCGCCGGCCCCGCGCGGCGAGCGCCCGCTCGACGCCCCGGATCCGCTCGGCGTCGACCCGCTCGGCCTCCCACTCCAGGTCACCCATGGGCGCGTCGGTCGACAGCCGGCCGTCGAGGTAGGCGATGTCGGCCACGTACTCCTCGGGGATGGCACCGTGCCAGCGGACCGTGCGGTACCCGGCGGCGTTCGCGCGGGCGTCGGCCAGCAGCGCGTCGAGCGCGCCCTGGTCGACGGCGGTGGGGTCGAGGCGGCGGCGGACCCCGGCGAGCGCGGGTTGTGCGCCCATCGCGGCGGCGAACGCCCCACCCGCCTCCGGCCGCTCCGGACCCCCGGGCAGCGCCGACAACGCCATACCGATGACCCGCTTGCGGCCCCGCTCGCGGAGCAGGCGGCGGCAGTGCTCGTGCAGCGCCCGGCCCACCCCGCGGCGCCGGTGGGCCGGGTGGACGACGAGGTCCGCCGTGGCGTTCTCGGTGTTGTCGAGCTGCGGCAGCTCCAGCGCCAGGTAGCCGGCGGGTACGCCGTCGAGGCGGGCGAGCGCCCACAGCGTGTCGGCGCCCGGCGTCGGGTGGTGCAGGAGCCCGTCGAAGCGCCGCCGGCAGAACGGCGGGTAGTCCGGCACGTCGGCCGCGTAGGCCGCCGCCCCGATCCGGTACGCCTCGTCGATCGCGGCCGGGTCGGCGGCGTCGAACGGCGCGATCGTGATGCCCATGCGGTGAGGGTGCCCGGACACAAACGATCGGGCCAGCGATTAAACCGCTGGCCCGATCGGACGTTGGTCGGGAGGGACGATCGCACAACGCCTCCGGCGTTGGGTCGCAAGAACTCAAAGTCTTCGGCGATACGCCCTCCCGCACGGAGCATCTTGCGCCGTCCGGTTCCTGCCGTCAAGTCCTTAGCGGCGGGTTTTCCGCACGGAGAGCGAAAAGCCGGCTACCCGGCGAATCCGTCCGATCCCCCGCCCGGGCGATCCGCTCAGCCGAGGAGGCCGGCGTCGCGGGCGGCACGCAGCGACGGGCGGATCCGGTGAGTGGGACCGACCTGCCCGGCGACCGCGTCGATGGTCTTCAGCCCCTCACCGGTGTTGAAGACGACGGTCTCCGCGGCCGGGTCGAGCTTGCCGGCCTCGACCAGCTTGCGCAGCACCGCGACCGTGACCCCACCGGCCGTCTCCGCGAAGACGCCGGTCGTCCGGGCCAGCAGGCGGATGCCGGCACGGATCTCGTCGTCGTCGGCGTAGTCCATCCAGCCACCCGAGCGGCGGACGGCCTCCAGGGCGTACAGGCCGGCGGCCGGGTCGCCGATGTTCAGCGACTTGGCGATGCCGGTCGGCTTGACCGGGACGATCTCGTCGCTGCCGGCGTGCAGGGCCGTCGCGATCGGGTTGCATCCCGCCGACTGCGCGCCGAACACCCGCCAGCCGCCGGCCGGCGCCTCGACGAGCCCGATCTCCACCAGCTCGGCGAACGCCTTGTCGATCTTCGTGAGCAGCTCGCCGGAGGCCATCGGGATCACCACCTGCGCGGGGATGCGCCAGCCGAGCTGCTCGGCCACCTCGTAGCCGAGCGTCTTGGAGCCCTCGGCGTAGTACGGGCGGACGTTGACGTTGACGAACGCGGTGTCCTCGAACTCGTCGGTCTCCACCAGCTCGCCGCAGAGCCGGTTCACGTCGTCGTACGAGCCGTCGATGGCCACCAGGTCGCCGCCGTAGACGGCGGTGGTGACCACCTTGCCCTGCTCCAGGTCGCCGGGGATGAAGACGACCGACGGCGCGCCCACCCGGGCGGCGTGCGCGGCGACCGAGTTGGCGAGGTTGCCCGTGGAGGCGCAGGCGAAGCGGGTGAAGCCGAGCGCCCGGGCGGCCGTGAGGGCCACCGAGACGACCCGGTCCTTGAACGAGTGGGTGGGGTTGGCGCTGTCGTCCTTCACCCACAGCGGCGCGGTGATGCCCAGCTCGGCGGCCAGGTGCGGGGCGGCCACCAGCGGGGTGAGGCCGGGATCCAGCGTGACCCGGGTGGCCGGGTCCTGGCCGGCGGGCAGCAGCGCCGCGTACCGCCAGAGGTTGGCCGGCCCGGCCTCGATCTGCTCCCGGGTCACGCGGGCCAGCGCCGCGCTGTCGTAGTCGACCTCCAGCGGGCCGAAGCACTCGTAGCAGGCGTGCTGCGCGGCGAGCGGGTAGCGGGCCTGACAGGCGCGGCAGACGAGGGCGCGGGCGGGGCTGGCGGTGGTGTCGATGCCGGACGCGGCGACGGTCGACGTCATGTCGAGAGTCCTCTCATCTTTCCCCGCATCGCACCCTGCGGCGGGGACGGAATTGGCACCTGCCCCGCCGTCGCTCGTCGGTGAGCGTGCGGAGTGGTTGCCGGGGCGTCATCGGGCCGTATCCCTCAGCCCCTCTGGATGAGGTGTTCAGTTGTGCCGCCGAGTCTATTCGCCCGCCCCGGCCCGTCCTCCCCGGGTTCCCACGGTGTGAGCGGCCGATCGGACCGGCGGGGGTTGCGACACCGTGGTGACCTCCTTCCGCCGGAGGCCACCACGACGCCGCCCCTCGGGTCCGGGGCGCGTGGGCCCTAGCGGGCCACGACGGCGACGGGGTCGACGACCGCCACCGGGTCGGCGACGGCGGTCGTCTCCGGCTCCGAGCGCCGCGAGACCATCCGGGCCCGGGTGACGAGGTTGGCCGCCACGAGGGCGGCGATGGTCACCGCCGCGCCGACCAGCTCGATCGCGGTGGGCCGGTAGCCGCGGGCGATCTGCACGGCGAACGTGGTCACCGGGACGAGGTTCATGAACAGCGCCGCGTTGGCCGAGCCGAGCCGCCGCACCCCGGTGTTCCAGGCGAGCACCGCGATCACCGCGGCCACGATCACGGCGTACGCCAGCTGCGGCGCGACCGCCACGAGGTCGGCGGCGGCCGGCAGGTGCTGCACCCCGGCGAGGTCGGCGCCGGCGCTCGCGGCGAGCATGGCGAGCGTGCCAGCCGTGGCGGTCAGCGTCGTGTACCGCAGCGGCGACCACCCGACGAACCGGCTCCCGCCGTGGGTGTAGATCGCCCAGCCGAGCACCGCCGCGATCATCATGAGCCCGCCGACGCCGAACCGGTCGAGCCCGGCCAGGCTGCCGCGGGTGATCACCAGGCCGACGCCGACGAGCGCCACCAGGGAGAGGGCCAGCAGGGCCGGCCGCGGGCGTACGCCGTCACGCGCCCAGCGGACGAGTTGGGTCACCAGCGGCGTGGTGGCCACGAAGAGGGCGGTCTGCTGCGGCGTGGCGTGCTCCAGAGCCAGGTTGGTGAGCAGGTTGAAGCCGGCGAAGCCGACCACGCCGAGGACCACGATCTCGACCGCCCGACCCCCCGGGCGCAGGCTCGGCAGCCCCTCCCGGAGCAGCAGGAGCGCGATCAGGACGGCCGTGGCCAGCACGTACCGGGTGGTGGTCAGGTTGAGCGGATCGACCCGGGCCAGCGCGCTGGCGAGGACCGGGAACATGACTCCCCAGCTCAGCACGGCGAGCAGGGGGAAGGCGGCAGCGCGGGAACGCATCAGTGGAACTCCCGATGTTCGAGTAACGTCGAACCAACGCCGACCGACACTATGCCCTTGTTCGAGTATTGTCGAACAAGGGTTACACTGGTCACATGGAGATCCACGAACCCGAGCTGCGCGAGGTGCCGGTGACCGTCGTGCTCGCCGCCCTGGCCGACGACGTGCGGCTCCAGATCGTGCGGACACTCGCCGAGGGCGGTGAGTACGCCTGCGGCACCTTCGAGTTCGGCGTCTCCAAGGCCACCCGCAGCCACCACCTCAGGGTGCTGCGCGAGGCCGGGCTGACCCGCACCCGTGTCGCGGGCACCAGCCGCTACGTCCGGCTACGCCGCGAGGAGATCGACCGCCTCTACCCCGGGCTGCTCGACGCCGTCCTCAGCCGCGCCGCCCCGGCGGTCACGTCCTAGCCGATCCCGGCGGGCGGTGACCTCGTCGAGCGCCGCCGGGACCACGCAACCACCGAGATCACGCAACTTCGTGGATGTAGTGGTCTCCGCGGCTCGTCGAGGCCACTACATCCAGGAAATTGCGCGGCCCGACCCGGGATGCGCGGCGCGGCGCGGGCTGCGCGGCGCGGGCCGGCCCGGGGTGCGCGGCGCGACCCGGCGGGGCCGGACACGCCTCGCCGGTGGGAGGATGCACCCGTGACACCCCGACCGGCGCGGCTGCGACTCCTGCTCAGCGGCCTGCCGCTCGTCGTGGCGCTTCCCCTGGCCGCCTGCACCGCCGGGGCCGAGCCGACCACACCCGCCCCCGTGCCGACGGTCACGCCCACGGCCACCCCGGCCGGGCCCGCGACCTGCCCCGAGTCGGGCGTGCTCATCCGCTCGACCGGATCGGACGCCGCCATGGGCCTGCGGGCGCTCGGCCTCGAGCTGGTGAACTGCGGCACCGAGCCCTACGAGCTGAACGGCTATCCCGTGCTCGTCGTACGCGACGAGCAGCGCCAGCCGATCACCCTCACGGTCGTCGACGGTGCGAAGGGGATCACCTCCGGCTTCGACGCGCCGCCCCGCCCGCTCACGCTCCGCCCCGGCGATCGCGCCACGGCCGCCGTCCTCTGGCGCAACACGTTCACCGACTCGACCGGGGCGCCGACGAACGGCGCGTACCTGGACGTGGCGCCGGCCGACGGCCGGCCCGCCCAGGCCGTCGACCCGGACGGGCCCATCGACCTGGGCAACACGGGGCGGATCGGCGTCAGCGCCTGGACGCGCGCGGAGCCGGCGACGCCCGCGCAACCGCCCGCGCCGTCGCGGCCGAGCGGCGCGCCGTCGGTGGCCGTCACGCCCGACGGCCGGGTGTGACGGCGCGGCCCGCTACGACGTGACGTCCTTGCGGGTGAAGCGCCAGTACGCGAGCGCCCAGAACAGCGTCGCGTAGCTGATCGAGGAGATCGCCCCGCGCACCACGTCGTCGGTCTGCACCGGGGTGGAGAGCAGACCCAGCCACGCGGTGCTGAAGTGGGTGGGCAGGAAGGCGCGCAGCCCGCCGAGCGCGGTGATCTGGTCCAGGATGCTGGAGAGGATCCAGAGCAGCACCGCGCCGCCGACCGCGCCGAGCGCCGCGTCGGTGCTCACCGACAGCAGGAACGCCAGGCCCGCCACCACCAGCAGGACGACCGCCAGGTAGCCGAGCACGGCCAGCAGCCGCAGCAGCCCCTCCCCCGGTGGCAGTTCGGCGGCGACGGCGCTGCGCAGCGGTGACCAGCCGTAGCGCAACGTGCCAGCGAGCAGGGCCGTGCCGGCGAGCAGCAGCAGAGCCGACGCCGAGTACGCGAGCGCGACGAGCAGCTTCACGGTGAGCAGCCGGGCCCGGGGCACCGGCACGGCGAGCAGGTACCGCAGGCTCCCCCAGCTCGCCTCGCTCGCCACCGTGTCGCCGAAGAACAGCGCCACCACCACGACGAGCAGGAACGACGCGGACACGAAGATGGTGAACAGCGTGAAGTTCAGCCCACCCGAGGTGGCGAACGAGATCAGGCTGGCGAACTCGCCACCGCCGTTGTCGTCGTCCCCGGCGTCGAACTGGAACGCGATCAGGATGATCAGCGGCAGCAGCACCATGAACCCGAGCGCCAGCTGCGTACGCCGGCGGGCCGCCTGGCGCCGGAACTCGGCCGCGAACGGGAGCGTGGCCGACGGCCGGTAGCCGGGGGCGGCGCCCACGGTGGAATTGCTCATCAGCGGTCCCCACTTCCCCGCGAACTCTCGCCCACCAGGGCGAGGAACGCGTCCTCCAGGCGGCGCCGCGGCACCACCCGGTCCACGCCGATGCCGGCACGGACCAGCTCGGCCACCACCTCGCTGCGGGCCGTGCCGTTGGTGTCCACCACGAGCTGCCCGTCGCTCTCGGGCAGCACCCGCACGCCGTCGAGCCCGTCCAGCACGGCCCGCGCCGCCGCCAGGTCGCTCACCTCGAACAGGACGCTCGGCGACTCGCCGACGATCTCCGCGACCGGCCCGGACGCCACGATCCGGCCCTTGTTGACCACCACGGCGTGGGTGCAGGTCTGCTCCACCTCGGCGAGCAGGTGGCTGGAGACCAGCACGGCCCGGCCGTCGGTGGCGTAGCGCTGGAGCACCCGGCGCATCTCGGCGATCTGCGGCGGATCGAGCCCGTCGGTCGGCTCGTCGAGCACCAGCAGCTGGGGCAGGCCCAGCATGGCCTGCGCGATGGCGAGGCGCTGCCGCATGCCGTGGCTGTACGTCTTGATCTTCCGGTGCACCGAGTCGCCGAGGCCGGCGATCTCCAACGCCTCGTCGAAGTGGGCGTCCGCCGCCGGCCGCCCGGTGGCGCGCCAGTACGCCCGCAGGTTCTCCAGGCCGCTCAGGTGCGGCAGGAAGCCCGGCCCCTCGACCAGCGCGCCGATGCGGGAGAGCACCGGGGAGCCGGGCACCAGGCGGTGCCCGAACACGTAGATCTCCCCGGCGGTGGGCTGGGTGAGCCCCATGAGCACCCGCAGGGTGGTCGTCTTCCCGGCGCCGTTCGGCCCGAGGAGGCCGACCACCTGCCCGGGGTGCACCTCGAAGTCCACGTCGGAGACCGCCACGAACCCGTCGGCGTACTCCTTGCGCAGACGGCGCACGGCGAGCGGGATGTCCGCGTACTCCGGATGCACGGAGCTGTCGTGACGGCGGTGCCGGCGGCGCACCACGGCCACGACCACGACGAGCCCGACGGCGATGGCCGCGAGCAGGCCCAGCAGCACCCAGCGCCAGACGGCCGCCGCCGTGGGGATCGGCTCGCCGGCCACGTCCGGCAGGGCGACCGGAGCGTCGCCCGCCGCGACCGTGTAGACGGCCGGTTCGGGCGGCGTGGTGTACGCCTGGTCCGAGGTGGCCACCACCACCCGGAGCCGGTGCCCGGCCTCGAACCGGTGGACGATCGCCGGCAGGGTGACGGTGACCGGGCGGGCGTCGGCGGTCCGCTCCGGCAGCCCGGTGAGCCGCACCGGGGCGATGAGCCCGTTCGGGAGGGTGGCGGCGCCGTTCGGGTCGACGTCGTAGAGCTTCACGAACAGCACGGCCTCGCCGGTGGGCGACGCGGCCCGCAGCGACACCGTGGGGGCGCCGACCACGTCCACCGCCTCGCTGAGCGGCGCCGACTCGAAGCGGGCGTGCTGGCCGGGCACGTCCCCCGCCACGCCGTCGAGCAGGCCGGAGAGGCCACCGGCGAAGGGCACCGACGAGACGGCCGCCGGGTTGCCGTTCGGCGGGTTGGCGATCGCCTGCTCCGGGCCCGCCACGGTCACCTCGGTGCGGCGCGTGCCCCCGAGCCCCGGGTAGTCGGCCGTCCGGTAGCCGGTGGCGACGAGCCCGCGGTCCATGGCGTCGAAGCCGGCGATCCGCGACCAGGTGAAGTCGTCGCCCGGGGCCTCGCCCTCGCCCTTGACGTAGTGGTCCAGCCACTGGGCGGTGAGGAACCGCACCCGGTCGGAGTCGGTCCGTGGTCCCGTGTCGCCGTCGTGGCCGCCGGTGAACCAGGCGACGCGCACGGGCGTGCCGTTGGCCGCGATGCCCCGCGCGTTGGCGTCCGCCTCGCCGAGCGGGAACAGGCTGTCCGCCTCGCCCTGCACGAGCAGGGTGGGCGCGGTGATCCGGTCGAGCACGCCGGCCGGGCTGGACCGGCGCAGCAGGTCCACCGCCGCCTGGTCGGCGCGGCCCGTGGTCGCGATCCGGAGGTACGCGGCGCACACGTCGGCCGCGAAGCGACCGCAGGACGGGTCGGCGGCGGCGCCCGGCGCGTGGCCGGGTCCGGTGCCCGGGCCGGCGCCGGGACCGGGACTCGGCGGACCGGCCGACGCCGGTGCTCCCTGCGGCTGCGCGGCCGTGGTGCCGGACAGCCCGGCCGGCCCGGAGCCGACCGAGCCACCGCCGCCGAAGAAGAGGCCGGCCCAGCCCTTCTTGAACACGCCGGCCGTGGTGGGACCGCCCGTGCTCTCCGGCAGGAAGCTGCGGGCCAGGTCGTTCCAGGTGATCATCGGGACGATGGCGTCCACCCGCCGGTCCTGGGCGGCGAGCAGCAGGGCGAGCCCACCGCCGTACGAGCCGCCGACCACGCCGACCCTCGGGTCGCCCGCGGCGTCGGTGCGGACCTCCGGGCGCGCGGCGAGCCAGTCCAGCAGCCGCTGCGCGTCGCGCACCTCGTAGTCGGGGTGGTCGAGGTGGATCTCGCCGCCGCTGCGGCCGAAGCCCCGCGCCGTCCAGGTGAGCACGGCGTACCCGCGACCGGCGAACTCCTCGGCGTCGTCGCGCACCGAATCCTTGGTGCCGCCGAAGCCGTGCGCCAGCAGCACGGCGGGGACCCTGTGACCGGCCGAGGCGTCCTCCGGCAGGTAGAGCGTGGTGTCCAGGTCGATCGGCTGCTGCCCGTCCGGTCCGGAGCGGACGGTCAGCATCGCCGCCTCCGTACGCACCTGCGGGCCGCGTGGCAGCACCGCCCAGACCACGGCGGCGGCCACGAGCACGGCGACGACCGCGGCGGCGACCGCCCGGCGGCCGGTGGGCAGGGCACGCCGGATCGACGGAAGCGATCTCATGCGGCACACGGTACGGGCCGACTCCTGAGCGTTGGCTGAGATCCGCCGTACGTCCGTCCGGCCGGTCCGATCGTCGCCACGAGAGGTGCGGCCGCCCACTGCCGGGGACGTCTCGGCGAGCCGAGTTCGGATTCCGTGAATTCCGATCTACCGCTGGAAATCGGCCTTCATCGCTGCATGTCACGCGCCAGCCGCCCACGCACCGTGCCGGCCGGGCGGACGAACGGTGACACCACCCGAAGTGACGCAAAGCTGACCGAGCGACGGCGGGATCACCGACCCGCGCTTCGGTTACGTTGCCGGTCCGGTGTACGGGACCAACGACGGTCACCCCGGAACCCCGACACCACCCCCGTCCTCACCTCCGCCGGAGGAGACGCACCAAGACCGTCCCCGCGTCCCGGGTCCGTCCACGGCCCGCCGGCCGCGTGCTGCCCCTGCTGCTCGTCGTGGCGCTGCTGGCGCCGCTGGGCGTGCTGTTCCAGCAGGCGTGGCGGCTCACCGACGACGACCGGAGCCTCGCCGAGCGGGAACGGCTCGGGGTGGAGTACCTCCGCGCCCTCGCCCCGGTCACCGACGCGCTCGTCCAGGCCCAGTCCGCCGCCGTCGCCGGCCGCCCGGCCTCCGGCGCGGCGCTCACGGACGCCGTGGCGGAGGCCGCCGCCGTCGACGCGCGGATCGGCCGCGACCTGCGCAGCCAGGAGCGCTGGGCCGGGGTGCGGGCGAAGCTGGAGGCGCTGGGCGGACGCGCCCCCACCGACCCCGAGGCCACCTTCACCGCGTACGCCGAGGTCACCGACCTTCTGCTGGACCTGCACCGCAAGGTCCGGGAGAGTTCGGGGCTGGTCCGCGACCCGGAGTCGGACTCGTTCTACCTCCAGGACGCGGCCGGGCGGCAACTGCCCGAGGCGATGGTCGCCGCCGGGCGGCTCACCGACCTGGCCACGCTCGCCGCCGGACGCCCCTCCGCCGAGCGGCCCCGCACCGTCGCCGACCTCGCGGCCCTCCGGGTCGCCGCGCTCACCCCGGCCGGCGCCCTCGTCGACGACCTGCGCGCCGCCGTCGACAACTCGGAGAGCACCGACCTCGGCGGCACCGTGCTGACCCCGCTGGACACCTACCAGCGGGCCGTCGAGGCGCTCGCCGCCGCCTCCGCGCCCAGCCGGACGGGCGTGGCCGACCCCGGGCCGCTCGCCGGCGCCCGCCTGAACGCCCACGCCGCCGCCGAGCAGCTCCAGCCCGTCATCCTGGCCGAACTCGACGCGCTGCTGGCCGCCCGGGTCGACCGGCTGGAGCGGGACCGCCGGCTCACGGCGGCCGGCGGCGCGCTCGGCGTACTGCTGCTGCTCACGCTCGGCGGTGTCCTCGTCGCCGCCGGACGGCGGCGGGCCCGCGCGGTCCGGCCGGAGCCGGCGGCGCCGGAGAACGGGGCGTGGCCGGTCGCGTCGGAGCCGCGCCCGTTGCAGCCCGCCGGCCGGGGCGGCGACCCGGAGGCCGCGCGCTGGGGGCCCGCCGATGCTGCTCGGTAGGCTGCGGATCCGCGGCAAGCTCGCCCTGCTCGTGGTCGTCCCGCTCATCAGCATGGTCGGCCTCACGGTGCCCGTGGTCCTCGACCGGGTGGCGGTCGCACAGCGGGCCGCCGAGACCGCCGACCAGGTCCGGCTCGCCAGCCGGATCGGCACCCTGGTGCAGGACCTGCAACAGGAACGCATCCTGTCGATCGGCCTGCTCCTCGGTCGGGTGGAACGCGCCGAGCTGGTCCGCAGGACGGCCACCGTGGACGACCGGGTGGCCGACCTGCGCACCGATACCGGGCTGCCGCCCCTGGTCTCCGACGCGCTCGACGGCGTACGCGCGCTCACCGACCTGCGTGCTGCCGTGCTCGCCGGCACCGCCAGCCCCGGCCAGGTGCTGGACGCGTACGGCCCGGTCGACCTGGCGCTCATCGACTCGCTGCGGCTCGCGTTCGACGTGGACACCGACACCGCCGCGGGCCAGCAGGTGCTCGCGCTGGACTCCCTGCTGCGCGCGGACGAGGGACTGGGCACCTGCGCCACGCTGATCGTGCTCGTCAAGGCGACGGACGACCCGGCCGTCAACAACAGGTTCGTCGCCTGCATGGCCGCGCTGCGCGCCGAGAGCCTCCGGTTCCGCAGCCTCATCACGCCGGAGCAGCGCAAGCTCACCGAGCTGAACGACGCGGCGGTCGCCGCCCGCACCAGCGCCGACTTCCTCACCACCAGCGTCGTCGACCCGGCCGGCTCGGTCCGCAACGTGCCACTGGACGCGCTCTTCCCGTCGGCCCGGTCGATGGTCACCCTCGGCCAGTTCATCGAGAAGAAGGTCGTGGCCGACGTGCTCGCCGAGGTGACCCGGGAGCAGCGGCGGGCGCTGACCGGCGCGTACCTGGTCGCCGGGGTGGCCGTACTGGTGCTCGGGGCGGCGCTGCTGCTCGGCGCGGCCGTGGCCCGGGCCGTGGCCCGCCCGCTGACCCGGCTCACCCGCTCGGCCGACCGGGTGGCGCGGGTCGCCGAGGCCGAGCTGGTGCGGGTCGCCGACGACGAGGCGGAGAGCGCCGCGCCGGTACGCCTCGACCCGGTGGACGTCCGGGCCCGGGACGAGATCGGCGACCTGGCCCGCGCGTTCGAGCGGGTGCAGGCCACCGCCGCCCGGCTGGTCGAACGGCAGGTGGCCGGCCGGCGCAACGTGGCGCAGATGTTCGGGCACGTCGGCCGGCGTACGCAGAACCTCGTCGGGCGGCAGATCGCGCTCATCGACCGGCTGGAACAGCGGGAGACCGACCCCGAGCGGCTGGCCGACCTGTACCGGCTCGACCACGTCTCCAGCCGGCTGCGCCGCAACGCGGGAAGCCTCGTGGTGCTCTCCGGCTCGCCGGGAACGGACGCGTACGTGGCACCGGTGCCACTCGCCGACGTGGTCCGGCTCGCGCTCGGTGAGATCGAGGACTACACCCGGGTGGACGTGCGGGTGCCGGCCGAGATCGCGGCGTCGCCCGCCACGGTGGGCGACCTCGTGCTGGCGCTCGCCGAACTCATGGAGAACGCCACCACCTTCTCCCCGCCGCACACGCGGGTGGTGGTGAGCGCCGAACGCACCGACGGCGGCGCCCGGCTCACCGTGACCGACCACGGCATCGGGATGACCCGGGAACGGCTGGCCGAGGAGAACGCCCGGCTGACCCGGCGGGAACGGCTGGACCTGGCCCCCACCGAGGTGCTCGGCCTGTTCGTGGTGGGGCGGCTGGCCCGTCGGCACGGCTGGACGGTGCGCCTCGCGCCCACCGACGGGGGCGGGGTGACGGCCCGGCTCGACGTCCCGCACGAGGCGCTCGTGCTGAGGCGTACCGAACGGGCCGGCGCGGCGGTGGCCCGGGCGGCGGTCCCGGCCCGCGACCGGCGCTCCCCCGCCGGCCGCACGCCGCCCGGAGTGGCGCCGCCGCCGCCCGCGACCGCGACACCGGCGGGAGCGCCGCCCGTGACCACGACGTCGGCGGGACCGGCGGCCGGGCCCGTGGCGGTACCGCCCGCCGGGACCACGCCGGGCGGGCTGCCCCGGCGGCCGGTGCGCCGGCGGGCGGACCCGCCGGTGGTCCGGCAGCGGGTGCCGGGGGCCAACCTGCCGCCGACCGGCCCGCCGGGCGCCCCGGTGCCCGGCCCCGCCGACGACCCGGCGGCCGCCCGCGCCCTGGTGGAGGCGGTGGAGTCGGGCGTACGCCGGGCCGAACTGAGCCGGCGTCCGCCCACGCCACCGGTCGAGCCCGGCGCGCCGCCCCGGCTGAACCGGCGTGTGCCGGGGGCCAGCCTCGGGCCCGCGCCCGCCCGGCAACCGATCAGCTCGCACCCGGGGGACCCGGCCGAGGTTCGTGACCTCGTGGCGGAGTTCGAGGCGGGCGTCGCCCGCGCCCTGCGTGAAGTCAGTCCAGCCCGTCGCGACGAAGAGGGATCATCACGGTGACCAGTTCCTTCCTGCACGACAACGTCGAGCACCCCGGCGGACCCGCGCCGGCCGGCGACCTCAGCCCCGAGGCCCGTACGTTCAACTGGCTGCTCGACTCGTTCACCTCCGGCACGGCGGGTGTGCTTGAGGCGATCGCCGTCTCGTCGGACGGGCTGCTGATGGCCATGTCGGCCATCCGGGACCGGTCCAACGCCGAGCGCCTCGCCGCCGTGGTCTCCGGCATGACGAGCCTGGCCGGCGGCGCGGCGAGCTGGTACGCCCTCGGCGGGCTGAACCGGGTCATCGTCGACATGGCCGACGGCTACCTGCTGATCAGTGCGATCAGCAGCGGCTCGGTGCTCGGGGTGGTCGCCGACCGGTCGGCCAACCTGGGCACCGTCGCGTACGAGATGACGCTGTTCGCCGGCCGGGCCGGTGGCGCGCTCACCCCCCGCCTCATCGCCGAGTTGAAGAACGCCGCCCAGCAATGACACCCGACGCCGGCGGCGAGGGCGACCCGGAGCAGCGGGTGCGGATCCGCCTGCGTGCGCCCGTCGCGGGCGCGGCGGCGTCCGCGCCGGATCCCGGTCCCGAGGGCCCACGCCCGTTCGTGCTCACCGCCGGACGGGTGGCCTCCGCCGACCCGGCCATCGGCCTGGAGACCCAGGTGACCGCCGAGCCGGGGGCGTCCGACGACGAGGTCGCCCTGCTGCCACCGGAACTCCAGGCGATCATCGCGCTCTGCGCGGAGCCGATCTCCGTGGCCGAGATCTCGGCCCGGACGCGGCTGCACTTCGGCGTGACCCGCGTGCTGGTCGGCGACCTGCGCGCGGCCGGTCACCTCGAGGTGCACCTCGGTCCCGGGGACGGCGCCTCCGACCCCGAACTCATCCTGCGAGTGATTGATGGACTCCGTGCGATCTCCTGACTGGCCGGCGGCCCCGCTCGGCGGGCTCGCCGCGAACAGCGCCGCCGCCCGCTACGGCACACCCTCCGGACCCGCCCCCGCGGTCGGGCGGGCGCAACCGCCGCATCCGGCCGAGCCGGCGTACCCGCCGGCACACCCGCCCGCCCCGCCGGCGCCCGTGGCGGGGCCGAGGCCGGAGGCGCACCCCGGCCGACGCGCGGCGCCACCCGTACCCGTCAAGATCCTCATCGCCGGCGGCTTCGGCGTGGGCAAGACGACCACGGTCGGCGCCATCTCCGAGATCGCTCCCCTCACCACCGAGGCGGAGATGACGAGCGCCGGGATCGGCATCGACGACCCGGGCGCGCGGTCGGCCAAGACCACGACCACCGTGGCCATGGACTTCGGCTGCGTCACCATCGACCGCAGCCTCAAGCTCTACCTCTTCGGCACGCCGGGCCAGGCCCGGTTCGGCTTCATGTGGGACGACCTGGCCCGCGGCGCGCTCGGCGCGCTCGTCGTGGTGGACAGCTCGCGGCTGGACGACTGCTACCCGGTCGTCGACTACTTCGAGCAGGCCGGGCTGCCCTTCGTGGTCGGCGTCAACGCCTTCGACGGGCGGCTGGCACTGGACCTCGACGCGATCCGCTGGGCGTTGGCGATCGGCGAGCACGTGCCGCTGGTGCGGTTCGACGCGCGGGACCGGTTGTCGGTGCGGGACACCCTGCTGGTCGTCCTGGACCGCGCACTGCAACGTGCCACCCGGGACAGGGGGGCCTGAACTCCCGGGCGGTGGAACCCGTTTCCTCGAAGGGGTGGTCGTGGTGAGAGGTGGGTTGGACGAGACACTGGCCCGGATGGCCCGGCGCGAGGAGGCGCTGCGCCGCCGGGCGGAGCCGCCCGAGCCGGTCACGCCGGTGCGGCCGGCGGAGCCCGCCGGCCGGGAGCCGGGCGCGCACCGCCGGGAGGAGGCCACCGCGGGCGTACGCCCGGGAGGCGACCCGCTCCAGGAGATCGCCGACGCGGTGCGGCGGGTCGTGGCGGGGCATCCCGGCCTGGCGGTCACGGTACGGGTGGAATGGGACGGTCAGGCGTACCCGATGCGGGTCGCCTGGACCGGCGGTGAGGTGACGGTGGCCGAGGAACCCGGCCCACCGCCGCCCTGGCCGGCGTCGCAGCCGCCGGCGTCCGCGTGGCCGGCCGGAGGCGACGCGCCGGTCCGGGGCCCCGCGGCCCGCCTGGCGGAGCTGATCCGCCGCGACCCGACGCTGCTCACGGACCGCGAACGGTAGCGGGACCCGGCGGGAGCGTGCCGCCGGCGGCTAGGGTCGGGCGGTGGCGCAACCTGACCTGACCCTGACCGCGAGCCTGCGCCCGGCGGCGCTGGACGCCCGTCGCGGCGTCGTCCGGCTGCACCCGGAGGTGCTGACCGCACTGGGCCTGCGCCCGGGCGACCCGGTCCGGCTCACCGGCCGGCGGGTGACCGCCGGGATCGCGGCGGCGGCCGCACCGGGCGCGAGCACCGCCCTGCTCTACGCCGACGACCTGGTGCTGGGCAACCTCGGCGTCCGCGACGGCGGGCAGGTGACGGTGGCGCCGCTGCCGGTGACCCCCGCCGGTCGGGTCACCCTCGCCGGGCCCGTGGAGATCGTGGCCGCCGTGAGCCCCGAGATGCTGCGGCTGGCCCTGCTCGGGAAGGTGGTCACCGCCGGCGACGACGTGTCGCTGCTGCCCCAGGACGTGGCGCCGGACGCGTCGATCCGCAGCCTCGTGGCGGCGGCCCGGCGCAGCCTGGCCAACACGGTCGGGTACGCCTGGACGAGCACCTTGCTCACCGTGGTCGACGCGCAGCCGGCCGGCGGCGTGCTGGTCACCATGGACACCCGGGTGGGATGGGAGCACGGGGCGGTCACCCACGGCTCCGCCGAGGCCCGCCCGCCGGCCGCCGCGAACGCCACGGCAACGGCCGCCACCGCCGGGTGGGGCACGACCGGGGCGGGGACGCCGGGCGCCGCCGGGGCCGGGGCGGACGGGCCGGGCACGGCAGGGCCCTGGGCCGGTGCGACCGGGAGGCGGGACGCCCGGGCCGACGGGAGCGCTGGTCCGGGCGGCGAGGTCGAGGCGGCGGTGCCGACGGACGGCCCGGCCGTCGACGAGCTGCCCGGGCTGCGCACCCAGGCGGAGGAGCTGACCGAGCTGCTGGACCTCGGGTTCCACCACCGGGAGGTGCTGGACCGGCTGGGCACGAGCGTCTCGCTCGGCGTGCTGGTCAGCGGACCGGCCGGCTCCGGCAAGTCCGCCCTGGTCCGCGCGGTGGCCGCGCAGGTGGGCGCCCGCGTCTGCGCGCTGTGGGCGCCGGAGGTGGCCGCCCTGACCAACCAGGCCGCCGCGGAACGGCTCCGCGCCGCGGCCGCCGCGGTCGGCGCGGGCGGCCCGGCCGTGCTGCTCGTCACCGACGTCGAGGCCCTCGCCCCGGCCGACGAGCCGGGTCCGGTGGCCACCGTGTTCCGCCAGGTGCTCGCCGAGACCGTACGGGCCGGGGCGGCCGTGGTCTGCACGACCGGCCGGCCGGAGGCCGTCGACCCGGCGCTGCGCGCCCCGGACCTGCTCTCCCTGCGCATCACCATCCCGCTGCCCGATCCCGCGCTGCGCCGGGAGCAGCTCACCGTGCTCACCCGCCAGGTGCCGCTCGCCGACGACGTCCGGCTGGACGAGATCGCCGGCCGGACGCCCGGGTTCGTGGCCGCCGACCTGGCCGCGCTGGTACGCGAGGCCGGCGTACGGGCCGCGCTGCGGCAGAAGTCGGCGCGGACGCCGACGGTGGCCATGGCGGACTTCACGGCCGCGCTGGAGGTGGTCCGGCCGACCACGATGGCCGCGTCCACCCTGGAACTGGCCACGGTGACCCTCGACGACGTGGGTGACCTGGTCGAGGTGAAGCAGACGCTCACCGAGTCCGTGCTCTGGCCGCTCACGTACCCGGACACGTTCGCCCGGCTCGGCGTGCAGCCGCCCCGCGGCGTGCTGCTCTACGGCCCGCCGGGGTGCGGGAAGACGTACCTCGTGACCGCGCTGGCCGGCTCGGGGCGCGCCAACGTGCTCTCGGTGAAGGGCGCCGAACTGCTCTCGAAGTGGGTCGGTGAGAGCGAGCGGGCGGTACGCGAGCTGTTCCGCCGCGCGCGCGAGGCGGCTCCCACCCTGATCTTCCTCGACGAGGTGGACGCGCTGGCCCCCGTACGCGGCCAGGCCAGCGACGGCGGCACGACCGACCGCGTGGTCGCCGCACTGCTGACCGAGCTGGACGGGGTGGAGGCGCTGCGGAACGTGGTGGTCGTCGGCGCCACGAACCGGCCCGACCTCGTGGACCCGGCGCTGCTGCGCCCCGGCCGGCTGGAGCGGCTCGTCTACGTGCCGCCGCCGGACGGGCCCGCCCGGGCGGAGATCCTGCGCGCGGCCGCCCGCACCGTCCCGCTCGCGCCGGACGTGGACCTTGACGAGCTGGCCGCCGACCTGGACGGGTTCTCGGCGGCGGACTGCGCGGCGTTGGTCCGCGAGGCGGCACTCGCGGCCATGCGCGAGTCGTTGGCCGCGTCCACGGTGACCGTCGCGCACGTCGCGGCCGCCCGGCGGCGGGTGCGCCCCTCCCTGGACCCGGCCCAGCTGGCGCACCTGGCCGCCTACGCCGCCACCCGCACCCCTCCGCGTTGATCATGAGGTTGGCGGGGACCACCTCGGCGTGTCGCGCCCGCCAACCTCATGATCACCGGGACGAACGGGGGCCGGGTGGTCAGTCGGTGGGCAGCAGGGGGCCCAGCGGGCCCAGGTCGAGGTTCAGGTCCTCGGGGGCCAGGCCGAAGTACTCGCGCAGCCCGGCCATCTGCTCCTCCAGCGCCATGAGGGTCGTCCCGATCCGCTCGATCTGCTCGTCGGTGAGGTCGCCCAGCTCGACGCGGCGCAGCGCCTGCCGCTCCATCAGCTGCCGGAGCAGTTCGATCACGGTGAGGACGAGGCTGGCCAGCCCGCGCTCGACGGAGTCCCGGTCCACCGACAGCCGCCGGTCCAGCGGCGTCACCCGCGGCGGACGCCACTGCGGCGCGTCCAGCGCCGCGGCCAGCTCCACCGCCTCGTCCCGGCCCGCCAGCCCCGGATCCCGCGCCGCGCCGGCCGCCTCACCCGCCGGCCCACGCCCCCGCGCGACCCCCGCCGCCTCGTCCCGGCCCGCGCCCGGCGCGCCGTCCCGTTCCGTCACCAGTCGCCTCCAGGGAGGGCGCCCGCCGACGGCGCGTCCGGGCCCGGCACCGCCGCCGCACCGCCCGCCGCCGGCGGCTCGGGCGGGGCGAGGGCGCCGACCGAGGCGATCAGCGCACGCAGGGAGATGCGGACCAGGTCCACGTCGGCGATGGACAGCGTGATGTCGCCGCTGACCACCACGCCCGTGGCCAGGACCCGGTCGAGCAGGTCCACGAGGGCGACCGGCCGGTAGGCCAGCGGGTCGTCGGCGCTGTTCGGCGCGAGCGAGGTGGTCACCATGCCGGCTCCCGCACCCGCGCGGGCTCCGCGGGCCGTTCGGCCACGAAGGAGTACGGCGGCCACGGGCCGGTCAGCTCCAGCCGCAGCTCCGGATGGCGGGCGCCGAGCGTCTCCACGAGCCCCGCGAAGCCGGCCGCCGCGGTGGCGTCCACGAGGTACGCGCCGTTGAGCGCCATGGCGGTGGGCGCCCCGGAGAGCCGACGGTCCTGCGGCGCGTGCCGCCGGGCGGCGACCGCGTGCCGAGACAGCGCCTCGTGCACGGCCGCCGCGGCGGCAGCGGCGTTCCGCTGCACGTCCTCCCGTGCGGTGAGCTGTGCCCGGCGCCGCCGCAGGTACGCGGCTCCGGCGCCGCCGGGGCCGGCGGTCTCCTCGGCCTGCGGCACCGCGCCCGGCACGACGTACCCCTTGACGCCCCACTCCCCACGCCCGGTGAGCCGGTCGAGCAGGGCGGCCAGTTCGGCGCGGCGCTCGGTGAGCGAGGCGGCGACCCGGCCGTCGTCGTGGTGCACGGTCGCCAGGCGGGCGGGCACGACGGCGCCCGCCCCCGCCAGCGCGTCCACCACCCGGTGGTGCGCCCGGGCCACCCGCTCCAGCCAGGCCAGGTCCTCCAGGTTGCGGTGCAGCGCCTCCTCGCCGTACTCCGTCAGCGGCACCGCGCTCACGACGGCCACCAGGCCGGCCGCGCGGACCGGGCGGACCGGCTCGCCGGTCATCCCCGGCAGGCCGCTCAGCAGCCCGAGGTCCGCCTCCCGGAGCACGCCGTGCAGCCAGCGCCCGGTGTCGCCGGTGCCCGTCCGGGCCTCAACCGTCGATCTCATCCCACTCCTCCCGTCCGACGTCCCGCCGCCGGGCCCGGGCGGCGACCCGCGGCCGGCGTTCGGCCTCCACCTCCTCCGGGTCCCGCGGGCCGGGCTCCACGGGTGGGCGGGCACGGGAACTGAGCCAGGGATCGTGCTCCCACCAGTCGATGCCGATCTGGCGTGCGGTGTCGACCGACGCGATGACCAGCCGGAGCTTCAACGTCAGCAGCTCGATGTCGAGCAGGCTGACGCGGATGTCACCGGCGATCACGATGCCCCGGTCGAGCACCCGCTCCAGGATGTCGCCGAGGTTGGCCGGCTCGTGCCCGGCCGGCAGGACCTGGCCGGAGTTCTGCACCACGGACGGCGTACTGGTCATCTCAGCCCACCTCGCCCTTCCCCCGCTGGTAGCGCCGCACCCGCCGGTAGCCAAGCAGGGCGCCGTCGATGTCCAGCTGCACCTCGTACAGTCCGAGCAGGTCCGTCGAGGCCGGGATGCGGCGGTCCTCGACCACCTCCACGCCGACCAGCCAGCCGTCGCGCACCGCCTTCAGCGACGTGGTGCCCACCGGCTCGCGTCCGGTCAGCTCGACGATCTGGCGCAACCCCTCGCGCGCCGCCTCGGCGGCCGACAGGGGCTCGACGTACTCCTCGTCGCCCTCCCACTCGTCCTCCGGCTCCGGTTCACGCCGCCGGGCCCGGTCGCCGTCGCCGCGGATCCGATCCATCACGCACACCTCCCCCGCGTCGTCGCTCCGTGTCCGCCCGCCGCGCCCGCCGTACGGGGGCCCGGGCGGGCCGGCCGCCGCCCCGGGCAGGCGGCCGGTCCTCCCGGTCCCGCGCGGCCGCCGGGCGTACGCCACCCGTGAGCCTCTCCAGGACCTGCTGCTGCCGCCGGTCACGTTCCTCCGGCGACAGCTCGCCGGCCGCGGCCGCCGCGTCCAGCTCCTCCAGTTCCCGCCGGATGTTGATCGGGTTGGTGCGCTGCGACTCGGCCTCCCGGGCGATGACCTTCACCACGGCGGTGAGCCCGCGCACGGGCGCGTACGGCAGGGTCAGCAGCGCCCAGAGGATGTCCACGCCTCACCCCGCCAACTGGTGGGCGCTCACGAAGTCGTACGGGGCGAGGGGCCCGCGCAGCCGCATCCGCACCAGGCCCCGCCGCTGCTCGGCGAACTCCTCGACGGCGTCCACGAACTCGTCCTCGCTGTCCTCGTCGACGAGGAAGGCCGCGTGCACGGCGTCCAGCTCGTTGCTCGGCGGTCGCGCGAGGCCGGACACCGCGAGCGGGCCGAGGAGGTCGAGCAGTTCGCGGTTCTCGGCCTCCCGGCGCAGCTCCACGGCCTGGCTGATGATCTCGCCGAGCCGGATCCGCTGCTCCCGGGTCTCCTCCTCCGGCCGCCCGCGCACCTGGTCGGCCAGGTCGGCGGCGGCCGGGTTGTCCTCCAGCACACCCTGGACGAGCGCCGACTCCTCGTAGCGACCGTGCACGATGTACTCGAATCGGCCCTCCAGCTCGTCCAGGGCCTCCGCGAACCGGTCGCCGTGCGCGTCGAGCAGGTCGGCCACCGCGTCGGGGCCGGTGACCACCGTGCCGAACCGGACCGGCAGCACCGGGGCGACGGCCGCCGTGCCGTCGAGCAGTTCCTCGTACGCGGTGAGGTCCGCCGGCCGGCCGAGCGCCGCCTCCAGCGACACCTCGCTCACGAGGGCGGCCACCCGGCCCTGCCGGACCACCGTCACCTCGCCGGGCGGGTCACCGACCCCGGACGCGTCCGGGGTCGGCTCCACGTCCGACGGCACGATCCCGTAGATGAACAAGCCCCGCTCCTCAGCCATCGGACCGCTCCTCGTCCCGGCGCCGGCGCCGGGGCCGCTCGCGGTCCCGGTCCGAGCCGAGTTCCTCGACCGCGTCGCGGACGGCGCCGCCGATCGCGCCGACCGTCTTGCCGAGGCCGGACGCGGCCTTGCCGGCGCCCACGGCCCCGGACGCTCCCTCCACCAGGTCGGGCAGCCCCTTCTGGTTACGCGGCGTGATGTCGAGCCGGTCGACCGCCTGCGCGAACCGCAGGTACGTCTCGACGCTCGCCACCACCACGCGGGCGTTGATCTCCAACAACTGGATGCCGACCACGGCGACGGAGACCTGCGCGTCGATGACGACGCCCTTGTCGAGCACGGTCTCCACGACGTCCGCCAGGCTGGACGACGACCCGCTGCGTTCCAGCGCGCCGCCGGCCTGACCACCTGTGGTTGCGACAGTCACTCGTCTGACACCTCCCGACGACGGCGGACCACGGGACGACGGGGGGTCTGGGGAGCGCGGCGGGCCCGTGGCTCCTCCTCGGGCTCGGGTTCCGCCCGGCGGGCCCGCGACGCGGGCGCCCGCCGGCGCACCGGACGCGGTTCCTCCGGTTCCTCCGGCTCCTCCTCGTACTCGTCGTCGTAGTCCTCGTCGTACTCGTCCTCGTACTCCTCGTCGGCGGGGCGACGCCGCACCGGGCGGCGGCGCGCACGCACCGCGCGCCGGCGGGGGCGCTCCTCCTCGCCGACCTCCTCTTCGGGGCGCTCCGGCGGTTGCTCCCCGGCCTCCGGGTGCTCCTCGGCCGGCGGACCCTCCCGCCGGGCGCGCTCCTGCTCCTCGCGTACGGCCGTGTCGTGGTCCCGGACCACCTGGGAGTCGCGGATCTCGCCCCGCCAGCCCTGTACCGAGTCCGGGTCGAGCACGGTGTGGGTCATCACGTGCCGGACGAAGTGCTTGAGTTCCAGCCGTACGCGGCGGCCCTGCGCGCGCCACAGGTTGCCGGTGTGTTCGAAGAGGCCCTGCGGGTGGTACTCGAGCACCACCAGGATCCGGGTCAGGTCCGGGGTCAGCTCGTGGAAGCTGACCGTGCCGTCGACCGAGCCCTTCTCGCCCTTCGACCGCCAGTGGATGAGCTTGTCCGGGATCTGCCGGACGACGGTCGACTCCCACGTCCGGTGCGACCAGAAGACCTGCGCCTTCCAGGTGAGCTTCTCGTCGGACTCGGTGTCGACGTTCTCGACCTTCTTCATGAAGCTCGGGAAGTCGCCGAACTGGGTCCACTGGTTGTACGCGACCCGGACCGGCACGCCGACCTCGATCGCCTCGACGATGTTGGTCACCTTGAGCTTCCCGCCGCCGCGCTCGCCGCCCTTGCGCCTGCCGAGCGCCGACATCACCTTCTCCTTACCGCCGGCCATCCCGGCGTGGATCATCGCCTTCACCGGGGAGTCGCCCTCGGCCATCCGCTGCGCGCCGGTGGCCGCGGCGATGAGGCCGGGACCACCGCCCTGCTTGGCGTACTCGCTGAGCCGGTGGGTCGCGCTCGTGAGCTTCTCGGTCACCACGGAGGCGGCCCGCTCGCCGAGCGCTTCGGCCAGGTTCCGCACGTCGTCGGCGAGCTGGCCGCGGACCTTGCCGGCCAGGCCGCCGGCCTCGTGTCCCACCATGTCACCGCCCCCGCCCCTGGGCGGCGGGCTCGGCCGTGTCGGACCGGCCCGAGTCGCCCGACGGCTCGTCGGCGCCACGGTCCCTCGACGTCTGGCCGGTCACCTCGGCGGAGCGGCGGCGCAACGTGTCCGCCGAGTTGCGGAGCTTCCCGCTGAGCGCGTCGATGCCGTTGCCCGCGGCCGCGGTGGCGGCCGCCTTGCCGGCGGCGGCGAGCGGGCCGCCGAGGCGGCCGAGGTTGGTCAGGTGGGGGGAGGCCTGGAGCAGTTCGCCCCCGCGTTGCAGCAGCCCGCCGGGGTGCATGCTCGCCCGGCCGGCCGCGACGGCCGCGGCCAGGGCGAGCGCGGTCCGCAGCTTGCGACGGCGACCGATCAGGTACCCGAGACCCACGGCGAGTCCGATTCGTGTTCCGCTGTTCATCTGTTCTCCTTCGCTCCCCCGCGGTCCGGACGCCTGCCGCCGGCGGGGCCGGAAGAAGGGGCCCGCTGAGTGACGCGAGCCGGGACCTTCCGTCCGGCGTCCCGTTGTGGCGGACCCGGCGGGCAGTACCCCACGGCATGACCGCGAAACCGCATCCGTGCCATTCCGGGAAATGCGAGCGAAATGAATTCCGAAAAGCGGGTGATCATCGCGCCAAAAGGGGCGATGAGACACGTAGAGGCAGGTCAGGAGTGCGAAAAGGACAGCCGGTCGACGACCGCGCGAATCGGTTCAGAGGGCCGGCGGAGTCGAATCCAGACAGATTTCCGCGTACACCTTGCCGGCGTCGTGACGCAATGTGGCGCCGCATTTTTCGAGCACCTGGAGCGCGCCGGTGTTGTCGGAGGTGGTCTCGGCCACCACGGTGCGCATGCCGGCCGCGGCCGCCTCGTTCAGCAGCTCCCGCAGGGCCGCCCCACCGACGCCCTGGCCGCGTGCGGAGCGGCCGAGCCACATGCCGGTCTCCACCGTCCCCGGATCGTCACGCCGGGTCATCCGGACCATCCCGACCACCTCGCCGCCGGCGAGGATCGCGTACATCTGCGTCCGGGTCGGGCCGGCGAGCCCACCGAAGCTGGCCCGGTGGAACTCGCGGAACGCCTCCCGACGCGCGTGCGACCAGCCCGCCGGCGCCTCCACCGGCGGCATCACCTCACCGGGCTCCGCCTCGGCGGCCGCTACGGAGAGCAACGGCTCAAGGTTGTGCTCGTCCACCGGCGCAATCCGGACCTCACCCGTCACGTCGCGCAGTCTGCCGCCCCTACCGGGAGAAGTCCACCCCATTCGGCGGTGACTGGCGGTCCGTCGCCAGGTACCGACCGGTCGGGTGGACCGGGTCCGGCCTTACGCTCCGCTGTCGCCCGGACCGAACTCGCAGAGGACCACCGACGCGTCGTCCGCGCGCTTGTGCCGGCGCAGCCGGTCGGACAGGTCCCGCTCGGCGGCGCGTACGCGGCCGATGAGGGCGTCCGGCCCCTCGGCGCTCACCAGGTCGAGCAGCCCCGACCAGTCCATGAGGTCGAACTGCTCGACGGCCGCGGAGGCGCCGTCGCTCAGCAGCACGGCCCGGCGCAGCGCCCCCGGCCCGCGCAGCGGCACGGTCCCGGTCACCGCGTGGTACGCCGCGTCGGGGTCGGACGCGGCCACCCAGTAGCCGTGCGTACGGTTCATGCGTTCCCGCTGGATGCCGACCGCCTGCCGGAACCGGGTGGTCCGGTCCGCGGTCCCGGCCGGCACCGCCGCCACCGTGCGGCGCAGCTCCGCCATGGCGGCGTCGAGCCGGTCGTCCGACACGACGCTGACGCGCCCGCCCGCGTCCAGCACCAGCGGGCTGTCGCAGAGCACGAGGTAGTCCACCTGGTCGCCGCCCTCGCGCAGCAGGCAGACGGTGCTGGAGGGCGTTCCCGGATGGTCCAGGTCGCACACGCCGCCGTGGTCCGCGCGTACCGCGAGGATCGCCGCCGCGAGGTTGCTCATGAGACTGGCCGTGGGGCGCACCGCCTCGGCCAGCCCGATCCGGGCGGCGAGGTGCCGGACGTACCACTCCGGGCCGTGCACGCATCCGGTGTCGAACCCCTCCGGCACGGTGGCGCCGTCGAGCACGCCGACGAGGGCGCCGAACCGGAACACGAGATCCTCGTTGACGTCCCGGCCCGGCGCCGGCGCGGAGGCGGAGCGGACCCGCATGAGCGGGGCCCGCCCCACCGCCCGTACCGGCTCAGCCACGCCGGACCTCGCCGACGGCCTCCTGCGTCTCACCGCGCACGTGCTGGGCCGCGGACCGGCCCTCCTCGGCGACGGCGGCGGCGCCCCTGGCGGCGGTGGAACCCACCGACCGGGCCGCCTCCTGCGCGGGGCCGCGCATGCCGGCGGTGAGCTGCTGGCCGAACTGACCGGCCTGGTGCCGCAGGTCGCCAGCGTGCTGGCCGACCATCTCCCGGGCCTGCCCGGCCCACTGCCGCTCCCTGCGGCTCGGCGGCATCAGCGCCGAGACCAGCACACCGGCGCCGAAGGCGAGCAGACCGGCCGTCATCGGGTTGCCCTGCGCCTGCTCCCGGGACTGGTGCCCGATCGAGCGGGCCTGCTGCCGCGCGGAGTCGGCGGCGTGGGACATCCGCTCACCCGCGTGCTCGCCCATGTGCTGGACCGAGCCGGCGGCGGACGACATCCGGTGGCCGGCCTGTTCGCCCATGTGCTGCACCGAGCCGGCGGCGGAGGACATCTTCTGACCCGCCGCGTCGCTCATGTGCGACGACGTACCCATCACCTTCTCCTTCATCCGGGTGAGCATGCCCCGGGCCTGCCCGACCCGGTCGCTCGCGATACGCCGCGGGTTGACCTTGTCGCTGAGCGCGTCGACGTTGGTGCTCAGTTCCCCGCGCGTGTACTCGATCTGCTGCCGGATCCGGTCCGGATCGGTCGACATCGTCTGCTCCCTTCCGGCTCCGGTCACCGGTCGCGAATCGGGTCGCGAATCGCGCCCGGGACCTGCCGTACGGTCTCCTGCGTCCGTGGCAACACGCCGCGGACCTGGCGCAGCCTCGCCCGTCCGGCGACGGCCAGGATGGCGGTGGCCACCGCCCAGACAGCCGCCACGATCAGCGCTGCCCAGCCCTGGTCCATCACGTTGGACAGACCCCACCACGCCGCGTACGAGACGAACAGGATCGTCAGGAATCCTGCCAGCGCCGCGCCGCCGAACATGCCGCCGGCCTTGGCGGCCGACTTCGCTTCCTCCCGCAGCTCCGCCTTGGCCAGTTGGATCTCCTGGCGGACCAGCGTGGACATGTCGCGGGTCACGTCACCCAGCAGGTCACCGACCGACTGGGTGCGCACCCGCTCCTTCTCCGGGGCACTCATGGCGCCACCCCACCCGGGACGCCGGGCTCCTGCCGCCGACCGTCGGGCGACACGTTCTCCGCCCGGGCCGCGCCGCTGTAGGCGCTCTCGGCGGTGTACGGCGCCGTGACCTCACGCTCGTACGGCTGGCCACCCGGGGGCATCCGGCGCTCCGGTCGTTCCCCGTCCGGAGACGAGGTCAGGCTCCGGGTGAGCCGGCCGAACAGCAGTCCGGCCACCGCCGCGCCGGCCAGGAACCGACCCGGGTTCCGCCGGGCGTAGTCGCGCACCTCGTGCAGCACGTCGGCCGGCTCCCGCTCGTCGAGCCAGCCGGCCGCCCGCTGCGCGGCGTCGGCGACGCGCCGGACGACCTCACCGGTCATGCCGGAGTCGGTGCGTTCGGCCACGGAGCCGAGTTCCCGACCCAGCCCGCGCAGTCCTTCGGCGGCCCGGTGCTGCTGCATACGGGCCTGCTCGCGCAACTGCGAGGTGGCCTCGTGGGTCAGGTGCTGGGCCTGGTACCGCGCCTGCGCGGCCACCTCCCGGCCCTGCTCGGCAGCGGCGTGTCCGATCTGACCACCGGCATGTGCCGTCTGCTGACCGACCCGGGACGCCTGCTGGCGGGCCTGCTCGGTGGTGCCTCCCGGCGGTCTGTTCTGGTTGATCGCCGTCATCGTGCACTCCCTTCCTCGGCCCCGGGCCACGTGTGGCCCGGAACGCCATCCGCCTACCCGCCCGGTCCCGCGACATTCGTTCGGGCCGGTGCGGACCGATCCCCGGCCGGGCCCCGGATCCGTGCAGTCCACACGGCATCGGTGAGCCGGGCGACGGGCGGTCGCGACCGGACGGGGAGCCCCTCCGCGGACGGTTCCGACAGGGTGCGCGGGCCGGCGGATACGCCACCGCGGCGTGGGTGGGCGGGAGGGACGGTGGTGACCGGGCGCCCGGCCGACGACGGTGCCCCAGATACGGGGCAGGTCGACAGGACCCGGTCAACGAGGGTGGTCCGCCCGGGCCGTGGACGAGCCTCGCAACCGTCGCCGTGGGCGCGCCCGCGCCCGTCGCGGTCCGATCGGGTGCCGACGGCCTCAGCGGCGGCGGTTGCGGGCGCGGGATGAGCGCAGCCGGCGCAGCCGGCCGACGAGCACCGGCTCGGCGGCGAGCGCCGCCGGGTTGTCGAGCAGCGCGTTGAGCAGTTGGTAGTAGCGGGTGGCGGAGAGACCGAAGGCGTCCCGGATGGCCTGTTCCTTCGCACCGGCGTGCCGCCACCACTGCCGCTCGAAGGCGAGGATGGCGTGTTCCCGCTCGGTCAGGACCGCGCCGGACTCCGCCGGCGCCGCGCGGTCGCCGTCCTCGCGTACCGTCCCGGGCCCCGCGGTCTCCTCCGCCGTCCGGTCGCCGTCCTCACGTACGGTCTCGGCCGCCGGCGCGGAGCGGGGCGGCGGCACGGACGCGGACCCGGTGCGCCCGCGCGACGACGGCGGCCGGGTGGCGGCGTCGGGCGCTCCGGCGGGCGGCTCGGCGGCCGGGGCGGCGTCGGCGGACTGCATGGCGCTCCTCGGACGGACGGGCCGGCACCGCGACGCCGACCGGGGGGAACCCCAGCCTAACCAGGGGCGACGCGAGCCGCATCCGGGCGTGCCGGGGCCCGCCCGGTCACCCGGCGGGCCGCCCTCCCCGAACGGCCCGCCGTTGCGACCGGACGATCAGGAGATGTCGCGCCGGCGCATCGCCCAGAGCGCCGCACCGAGGATGACCGCGACGCCCACCACGAAGAGCACCGAGGACTGCTGCCAGGTGACGTCGAAGGTGTCCGGCTTGCACTCACCGAAGACCGTGGCGTTGCAGGACTGCCAGTCCTCCAGGGTCACCTTCTTCTGCATCCAGGCCACCGCGTACGTCGGCAGCAGCCACGCCTCCGGGAAGCGCACCCCGGCCATGTCCAGCAGGATGCCGAGACCGAACTGACCGACGACCATGACGGCGACGACGCCGCCGAGCGCCATGGCGGTGTGCCGTCCCAGCGAGGCCAGGGCGAAGCCCACCGCCGTGACGGCGAGCACCAGCGCCACGGCGCGCAGCCCGGTGAGGGTGAACGACTGCCACACCCCGGCCGTCATCTTCTCCGTGTTCCCGCGGAACGTGGCGACCAGCCAGAACCCGGCGAACCAGGCCACCGCGGCGGCCAGGGTCACCGTGAGCAGCCCGGTGAGCAGCGCCGCGAGTTTGGTCAGCAGGACGGTCAACCGCGGTGGCCGCCACAGCAGGAGGTTCATCATCCCGCCGGTGCTCCACTCGGCGCCCACGAAGGACGCGCCGATGACGAAGCCGACCAGCGCGAGGATGCCGGCGAACGGGATCAGCGTCTCGGCGAAGCTCTCGCGGAAGTCGAACGTCGACGGGAGGAACCACGAGGTCTCGATCGCCTCGCGGGGCGGCGGGCTGATCACCGAGCAGTCGTCGGGGTAGCGGCCGTCGTCGGCCGTACCGGCCGCCTTGGCCGCCTCGCAGGCCGCCTTCTCCTGCGCGGTCCAGCGCACCTGCTCCTGGTACGACTGCTCGGCCTGACGCTCGGCGCGGGCGATGGCGTCGGCGTCCAGCTTCTCGTTCGTGAGGAACGTCCCGACCACGACGGCGAGCAGCACGAGCAGGCCGAGGAGCGTCATGTAGCGGGTGAAGCGCCGCTTGACGAGCCGGCGCAGCTCCGTACGGTAGAGGCTCACGCCCCCCACCTCCCTCCGGCGGCGCCGGACTGCTCCGGCCCACCGACCTTCGTGGACTGGTCGACCTGCCGGTGCTGGCCGGGCACCGGCGCCGTGGCGGTCAGTTCGAGGAAGACGCTCTCCAGGTCGACGGTGACGGGCGTCAGCTCGCTCACGTAGAGGCCCTGCTCGGCGAGGAGCCGGGTGACCGCGGCCGGCTTGTCGACGCCGGCGAGCATCAGGTGGTCCGCCTGCCCGGTGACGCGGACCCCGGCCCGCGTGAGCACCTCGGTGGCGGCCGGCAGGTCGGCGGCGGCCTCCAGGCGTACGCGCACCGCGCCGGAGGAGTGCTGGGCGAGCACCTCGTCGACGGGGCCGAAGGCCACCCGGCGGCCCAGCGAGATGATCGTGACCGAGTCGCAGATCAGCTGGATCTCGCCGAGGATGTGGCTGGAGAGCACGACGGTCATGCCGGACTCGGCGAGGGTGCGCATCAGCGTACGCATCTCGCGGATGCCGCCCGGGTCGAGGCCGTTGGCCGGCTCGTCGAGGATCAGCAGCTTCGGGTTCTTGAGCAGCGCCGAGGCGACGGCCAGGCGCTGCTTCATGCCGAGCGAGTACGTCTTGACCCGCTCGCCCGCCCGGTCACGCAGCCCGACGAGTTCCAGCACCTCGTCGACGCGGGTGGCCGGCACGTCACCGGCGGACGCCAGCAGCGACAGCGTGTCCCGGGCCGTGAAGTGCGGGAAGAACTGCGGGCTCTCGACGATGGCGCCGACCTGCCCGGCGACGACCGGCAGGGCCTCCGGCACCTCCTGACCGAGGATCCGCATCCGGCCGGCGTTGGGCCGGATGAGGCCGAGCAGCGTCCGCAGGGTCGTCGTCTTGCCGGACCCGTTCGGACCCAGGAAGCCGTGCACCTGCCCGGCCTCCACCCGCATGTCGAAGCCGTCCAGCGCGTTGCGGGTCCCGCGCCGGCGGCTCTTGTAGGTCTTCCGTAGACCTTCGATCTCCAGGACAGCTGGCAAGCTGCACCTCCCCCGATGGTGGGCGTGACAGCCGACACCATACGCGGTATGCACCTCGGCTCAATACCCGGTATGCACGACGCGCCGCTCAGGCGCAGATGACGTGCACCCCGGCGGCGCGGAACGCCGCCACCACCTCGGGATTCGCGCCGGAGTCGGTGACCAGGGTCTCCACCCGGTCAACGGAGCAGATGCGGGCGAAGGCGTGACCGCCCAGCTTGGACGAGTCCGCGATGATCACCACCCGCTTGGCGCGGGCCACCATGAGGCTGTTCATGGCCGCCTCACCCTCGTGGTGGGCGGCGGCGCCGAGCTGCGGATCGATGGCGTCGACACCGAGCAGGGCGACGTCCAGGGTTACCTCGCGCAGCAGCGCCCCGCCCAGCGGGCCCACCAGTTCGAAGGACTTCGGCCGGACCACGCCGCCGGCCACCACGACCTTCATTCGCGAGCGGACGAGCAGTTCGTTGGCGATGTTCAGCGCGTTGGTCACCACGGTCAGCTGGGCGCCCTCGGCGCTGGTGTTCAGGTCGGGACGCACGGCCAGGGCCCGGGCCACCTCGGTGCTGGTGGTGCCGCCGTTGAGGCCGACCACGGTGCCGGGCGAGACGAGCGCCGCGGCGGCCGTGCCGATCCGTTGCTTCTCGGCCGAGTGCTTGGCCGTCTTGTAGCGCAACGGCAGGTCGTACGAGACCCCGTTGGCCACGGCGCCGCCCCGCGTACGCGTGATCATCTGCTGCTGGGCGAGCTGGTCGAAGTCGCGCCGGATGGTCGCCTGGGAGACGCTCAGCCGCTCGGCCGCCTCCTCGACGCTGACGCGGCCGCTGTCGGTCAGCATCTCGAGCAGCGCGTTCCATCTGGCGTACCGGTCCACCGCGCGGGCCCTCCCAGCGACTGCACGATTGGTGATTGATTGCGTGCACACTAGTGCGCGAAACTACGAGGACGCAAAACATCGACCTGCTCGATCGGCCCATCGGTTGCCACGAGCACCCCCGTTCGCGCAGAATGGCGCGCGAAAGCCGGGTAAATCGAGCCGTATTGCGCACGGCCGCCTGCTGCGAGGAGTCCTCATGGCGTACGTGGACGCGGAGATCGCGAGCCAGCCCGACTGCTGGCGCAGGGCGGCCGAACTCGCCGCCGGCGTCCGCGCCGACCTGCCCCGACCCGGCGAGCGGGTCGCCGTCGTCGGGTGCGGCACGTCGTGGTTCATGGCCATGGCGTACGCGGCCCTGCGCGAGCAGGCCGGCCAGGGCGAGACGGACGCCTTCCAGGCCTCCGAGTTCCCGGCCGGGCGGCGCTACGACCGGCTGGTCGCCATCACGCGATCCGGCACCACCACCGAGGTGGTCGACCTGCTCCGCGCGCTGCGCGGACACGTGCCGACGACCGTCCTCGTGGGTGACCCGGAGACGCCCGCCGTGCGGCTCGCCGACGCCACCGTGACGCTCTCCTTCGCCGACGAGCGCTCGGTGGTGCAGACCCGCTTCGCGACGACCGCGCTGGCCCTGCTGCGCGCGCACCTCGGCGAGAACGTGGAGACGCTGGCCGCGGACGCCGAGGTGGCCGTCCGCGCCCCGCTGCCGATCGAGCCGACCCGCATCGAGCAGGTCACCTTCCTCGGTCGGGGATGGACGGTCGGCCTGGCCCAGGAGGCCGCGCTCAAGTGCCGCGAGGCCGCCACGTTCTGGGCCGAGGCGTACCCGGCCATGGACTACCGGCACGGCCCGATCTCGATCGCCGCCCCCGGACGGCTCGTCTGGGCGTTCGGCACGCTTCCCGAGGGCCTCGTCGAGAACGTCACCGCCACCGGCGCCGCCTTCGTCCACAGCCGTACCCACGGCTGCCGGACGGTGCTGGGCAGTTGGGCGGCGGGCCGCACCCCCGTGGACCCGATGGCCGACCTGATCCTGGCCCAGCGGTTCGCGGTGGCGCTCGCCACCAGCCGGGGCCTCGACCCGGACGCGCCCCGGCACCTGACCCGGTCCGTGGTGCTCACGTGAGCGATCGCACCATCCGCCACGGCGGTGCGGCGGTCGCGCCGCCGGAAAACGGGAGGGTGGGCGGCGGTGACGTCGTCGTGGCCGTGGACGTGGGCGGCACCGGCATGAAGTGCGCCCTGGTCGGCCCGGACGGCGCCACCGTGCACACCGAACGGCATCCCACCGACGCGGGACGCGGACCGGCGGCCGTGGTCGACACCATCCTCGACGTCGCCGACGGGCTCGCCGCCAAGGCACGCGCCGACGGCCGCACCCCGGTCGCGCTCGGCATCGCCGTACCGGGGATCGTCGACGAGGCACGCGGCGTCGCCGTCTGGTCGGCGAACGTCGGCTTCCGCGACGTACCGCTGCGGCACCTCGCGGTGACGCGGCTCGGCCTGCCCACCGCGATCGGGCACGACGTACGCGCCGGCGGTCTCGCCGAGGCCCGGCTCGGCGCGGGACGGGGCGCCGGGCACGTCCTCTTCGTGGCCATCGGGACCGGGATCGCGGCCGCGCACGTGGTCGACGGTTCCGCGAGCGTCGGCGCACACGGCGCCGCCGGGGAGATCGGGCACATCCTGGTCCGCCCGGGTGGCCCGCGCTGCGGCTGCGGCCGGCCCGGGTGCCTCGAAGCGGTCGCCTCCGCCTCCGCGGTCGGCCGCCGGTACGCCGAACTCGCCGGGACGCCCGCCACCGCCGCCGACGTGGCCGAGCGGGCCGCCGCCGGCGAGCCGCTCGCGGCGCAGGTCTGGACCGAGACCGTCGAGGCGCTCGCCGACGGGCTGGCCAGCGGGCAGGCCCTCTTCGACGTCGCCACGATCGTGGTCGGCGGCGGGCTCGCGCAGGCCGGTGAGCGGCTGCTCGGCCCGCTCCGGGCGGCGCTGCACGAACGGATGACCTTCCACCGGGAGCCGCGGCTGGTCGCGGCGGCCCTCGGCGACGAGGCCGGCTGCCTCGGCGCCGCCCTGCTCGCACTCGACGCCCTCGGCGTCCCGAGAACCATGGAGACGCGATGACCCAGCGGGTGAGCGGCAAGGTGGTGACCCCGACCGGAGTCATCCGGCAGGGCTGCGTCGAGTGGGACGGCGACCGGATCACCGCGGTGGCCGAGTACCCGTCGATCCGCGACGGGCACTGGATCCTCCCCGGCTTCGTGGACATGCACACCCACGGCGGCGGCGGCCACACCTTCACCACCGGGGACGCCGACCAGGCCCGGGAGGCGGCCGCCTTCCACCTGCGGCACGGTACGACCACGCTGCTGGCCAGCCTCGTCAGCTCGCCGTTCGCGCTGATGCGGGCGGCCACCGCCGCGTTCCGCCCGCTCGTGGACGAGGGGGTGCTGGCCGGCATCCACTTCGAGGGGCCGTACCTCTCGACGGCCCGCTGCGGCGCGCAGAACCCCGAACACCTGCGCGACCCCTCCACCGACGAACTGGCCGAGCTCATCGAGCTGGGCGGCGACGCCATCCGGATGGTCACGCTCGCGCCCGAGCGGGACGGCGCGCTGGAGGCCGTCAAGCTGCTCACCGCGCACCGGGTCGTCGCCGCCGTGGGTCACACCGACGCCACGTACGACGAGACCCGCGCCGCCGTGGCGGCCGGCGCGAGCGTCGCCACCCACCTGTTCAACGGGATGCGGCCGGTGCACCACCGCGAGCCGGGCCCGGTCGTGGCGCTGCTGGAGGCGCCGAACGTCATCTGCGAGCTGGTGGCCGACGGGGTGCACCTGCACGACGGGATGCTCACGTTCGCCACCTCGGTGGCCGGTCCGGAACGGGCCGCGCTGGTCACCGACGCGATGGCCGCCGCCGGCATGCCCGACGGCGAGTACGAGCTGGGCGGCCAGGCCGTGATGGTCAGCGACGGCGTGGCCCGGCTGAGCCGCGACGGCGCCATCGCCGGCAGCACGCTCACCATGGACGCGGCGCTGCGGCACGCGGTCGCCGCCGGGATCCCCATGGCGGACGCGGCCCGGATGGTCGCCACCACCCCGGCCCGCGCCATCGGTCTCGGCGACCGGCTGGGCGCCCTCCAGGTGGGCCTGCGCGCCGACCTCGTGGTGCTGGACGACGACCTCAACGTGGTGCGTGTGCTGCGCGCCGGCGCCTGGCAGGAGTGACGCGTCAGCCGGCGGTGGGGATCTCCACGCCGAGCACCGCCTGCTCGTCGGGCCGGTGCACCAGCACCTCCGACAGGTACGACTGCACGGCCGGCGCCATGCCGACGTCCCGGCCGGCGCGCTCGGAGAGCAGCCACTTGTGCTCGATGATCTGCGTGAACAGCTCCTGCGGCTCCAGCTTGCGGCGCAGGTGCGCGGGCACGGCGCGGACCACCGGCTCGAAGACCTCGGTCAGCCAGCGGTGCGCGGCCTGCTGCTCGTCCGTGAGGTCGCTCTCGGCCCGGTACGCGTCCAGGTCGTTGAGGAGCTTGCGCGCCTGGTTCTCCTCGGCGTCCAGGCCGGTGAGGCGCAGCAGCCGCCGGCTGTGGTAGCCGGCGTCGACCACCTTCGGGCGCACCAGGTAACGCCCGTCGTCGATGGTCGACACGGCGATCTCGGCGACGTCGAACCCGAGCTCGTTGAGGCGGCGGATCCGGGTGTCGATGTCGTGCCGGGCGTCCCGCTCGACCTGCTGCTCGTAGGTGATCTCGTGCCAGAGCCGCTCGTACCGCTGCACGACCTCCTCGCTGACCTTCTCCGGGTCGATCGACGGGTGCAGCAGCCCCGCGGCCTCCAGGTCCAGCGCCTCACCGAAGATGTTGACCCGCGCGATCTCCAGGTCCTCGTTGCGCTGTCCATTGGAGAGCGACCGGTGCAGCGCGCCCGTCTCGGCGTCGACGAGGTACGCCGCGAACGCGCCGGCGTCCCGGCGGAACAGCGTGTTCGACAGCGAGCAGTCGCCCCAGAAGAAGCCGGTGAGGTGCATCCGGACCAGCAGCGCGGCGAGCGCGTCGAGCAGCCGGTTCATCGTCTCGGGCCGCAGGGTGTGCGAGAACAGCGCCCGGTAGGGCAGCGAGAACTGCAGGTGCCGGGTGATCAGCACCGGGTCCAGCGGCTCGCCGTCGTCGCTCTGCCGGTCGGCGACGATCGCCACCGCCTCCACCGCCGGGAAGTCGATCCGCTCCAGCGCGCGGAGCAGGTCGTACTCCCGCTCCGCGACCCGCTCGGCGGTCTCCTTCACGGCGTACACGTAGTCGCCGAGCCGGACGAAGCGGACGATGTGCCGGGAGATGCCCTGCGGCAGCGCCACCAGGTGCTGGGCAGGCCACTCCTCCAGCGGAGTCGACCACGGCAGGTCGAGCAGCGCCGGGTCCACGAGGGCAGACGTGATCCGCACGGAGACAAGCATGACAAGCGTCGCCCCCGAGCGCTTCCCATCGTGGCTGGGCCCACAGCGGCACCCGGTAGCGTGGTCGGGTGCGAGAGACCCCGGTGGTACGCGTGCGGCCGCGCCCGGTGCGGCCCGCCGGCTGGTGGTACGACGCGCTGCTGCTCGCCGCGCTGGTCGGGCTGACCGTGGCGCTCGTCACCCACCAGCTCTTCGGCGTCGACCGGGCGGTGGCGGACTGGGCGCAGGAGCACCGGCCGGCGGCCGCGTACTGGGTGGCCCGCGTGTTGAACCTGCTCGGCCAGGGCACGCCGCTGACCCTGATCGCGGTCGGTCTCGGGGTGCTGCTGGCCGTCCGCGTCCGCTCGGTCCGGCCGGTCCTGCCGCCGCTCGCGGCGTTCGTGCTCACGTACCTGACCATCGGGCCGCTGAAGGTGTGGACCGCCCGGCCAGCGCCGAGCGCCAGCGTGAAGAAGCCGTTCCTCCCGCCCGACCAGACCCTCCCGCTCTTCCAGGAGGACCTGCCGCTGCGCTTCGCGCAGTCGTACCCGTCCGGGCACGTGGCCAACGCGATCGTCTGGTACGGCATGCTCGCGCTGCTGCTCGCCCCGCTGCTGCGCACCTACGGGCGCACGATCCCGCCCCGGCTGGTCCTCGCCGTCCGGGTGCTGCCGCCGTTGATCGTCCTGACCACCACCACCTACCTCGGCTGGCACTGGCTCACCGACTCGGTGGCCGGTCTGCTGCTCGGCCTCCTCCTCGACCGGCTGCTGCACCGGGTGCCGTGGGACGACGTACCCCTGCCGGCCCGCCTGCCCGGATCGGCCCGTACCCGGCTGTTCACCTCCGGCCCGTAGCCTGACCCGACGTGAACCAGCTCGAACGCCGGTTGGGCGTACCCGACGCCGTGGTCATCGGGCTCGGGTCGATGCTCGGCGCGGGCGTCTTCGTCGTGTTCGGCCCGGCCGCCGCGGCGGCCGGCGGCGCCGGGCTGCTCCCCGCCCTCGTGCTGGCCGGATTCATCGCGTTCTGCAACGCGACCAGCTCCGCCCGGCTGGCCGCCCGCTACCCGGAGTCCGGCGGCACGTACGTGTACGGGCGGGAACGCCTCGGGCCGTTCGCCGGTTTCCTGGCCGGTTGGGGCTTCGTGGCCGGCAAGACGGCGAGCTGCGCGGCGATGGCGCTGACCATCGGGGCGTACCTCTGGCCGGGACACGCGCGGGTGGTGGCGGTGGCCGCGGTGCTCGCGGTGACGGCCGTGAACCTGCGCGGCATCGGCCGGACCGCCACCGCCACGAAGATCCTGGTGGCGCTGGTGCTCGCGGTGCTGGCGCTCGTCGCCGTCACCGGTCTGGCCGGCGGGCCGGTCGAACTGGACCGGCTGGGCGACCCCGGCGGCTCCGGCCGGGGCGTGCTCACGGCCGCCGGCCTGCTCTTCTTCGCCTTCGCGGGGTACGCCCGGATCGCCACGCTGGGCGAGGAGGTCCGCGACCCGGAGCGCACGATCCCCCGCGCGGTGCCCCTCGCGCTCGGCCTGGTGCTCGCGATCTACCTGGTCCTCGCCGTGGTCGCCCTCGGCGTGCTCGGCAGCGACCGGCTGGCCAACTCCGCCGCGCCGCTCGCCGACGTGGTGGCCGCCGCCGGGCTGCCCGGGCTGGCGTGGGTGGTGCGGGCCGGCGCCACCGTCGCGGTGACCGGGGTGCTGCTCTCCCTGCTCGCCGGGGTGGGGCGCACCCTGCTCGCGATGGCCCGCCGCCGGGACGTGCCGGGCGCCCTCGCCGCCGTCCACCCCCGGTACCGGGTGCCCCACCGCGCCGAACTGGCCGTCGCCGCCGTGGTGGTCGTCGTGGTGTCGCTCGGCGACGTCCGCCACGCCATCGGCTTCTCCAGCTGCACGGTGCTGGTCTACTACGCGATCACCAACGCGGCGGCGTTGACCCTCGGCCGGGATCCCCGCCGGAAACTGCCGGTGCAGGTGCTCGCCGCGCTGGGGCTGGCCGGCTGCCTGCTGCTCGCCGTCAACCTGCCCGCGAGCAGCGTGATCGCCGGCTTCGCGGTGCTGGCAGCCGGCGCGGCCGGCTACGCCCTCCGCGCCTCGCGGTCCCATCCACCCGGCCGGCCCTCCCGGTCCCACCCGCCCCGGTGATCATGAGGTTATTGCCCTCGTCGACGGCGTGTCGCGGCAGTAACTTCATGATCGACGGGGCTGGCTGACCCCGGGGCGCGGCGCGCGGTCAGCTGTTCGGGAGTGCGGGGTGGCGGCCGGGGGTGTCGTCGTCCGGACTGGCCTTCGGGGGTCCGCCGTTGCTGCCGTTGCCGCCGTTGCGGGGCGTCGCGTCCGGCTGGTCGCCGCCCGGCTGCACGGGCAGGGTCGGATGGGGCACCGGCGGCGCGCACTGCCGGGTCAGCCAGTCCAGCCCGGCCCGGCGGGCGACCACGGTCAGCCGGTCGCCCGCGAAGATCACCTGCCGTGGGTCGAGGTCCCGCCACCAGATCGTCCGCCCGCCCCCGGCCGGCGTACGGGCGATGAGGCGTACCTGGCCGTCGCGGGACACGGCGCCGAGCGGGCGCCCGTCCAGCTCGGAGCCGGCCGCCACGGGCACCTCGGCCACCGGCAGCGCGTGCCGGCCGACCGGGATCGTGGCGATCACGGCCCGCTCGGTCAACGCGCCCGTGAAGGCGGGTGCCGCCAGGTAGGAGACCGACCGGGAGACGCCGAGGTTGAACGCCTCCTCGACCCGCTCGGCGAAGTCGTTCTCGAACAGCCGCAGCACCACCCGCAGGTCCGCGCGGATGTCCCGGGCGGCGAGGGCCGCCTCCAGGTTCGCCACGTCGTCCGTGGAGACGATCACCAGTGCCTGGCAGTCGGCCACCGAGGCGGCCTCCAGCGTCTCCGGCTGGGCGGCGTCGCCGACGATGAGCGGCACCTCCAACTGCCGGGCCAGGGTGCCGCCGCGCGGCTCCGGGTTCTTGTCGATGGCCACGACCTCGACGTCGTACTCGCGCAGCTGGGCCATGACCCGCGTGCCCACGTTGCCGAGACCGACCACCACGACGTGCCCCGAGCGGTGCGGCTGGAGCCGGCCGGTGTGCAGGGCCAGCCGGGCGTTGACGATCCCGTCGACCACGACGGCGGTGATGAGCGGGATCAGCGCCAGCCCGGCGAGGTTCAGCACCACCTGCATGACCTGCTCGTACGCCGACTGCTCGGTGTCCGGGTCGGCGCCGCTCAGCGTGGTGACCAGGGTGAGGTAGAGCGCCTCGGCGGGCGAGACGTCCCCGGCCTGCGCGATCAGCGCCCCGAGCAGCACGACCACGGCGAGCACGAACATCATGGCGATGCCGATCTTGCGGGTGGCGAAGCCCCGGACCGCCCGCAGCAGCACGGCGACGGGCCGGCGCCGGCGCCGCGCCCGGACGAGCCGCCGCGCCGCGACCTCGGTGCCGGGTGGCTGGCCGGTCGCCTCGGCGAGCACCAGGTCGGCCGTGGACGGGTCGGCCGGGAGCAGCACCATCCGCTGCGGGTCGCTCTGGTCGGCCAGCCCGCAGACCACGTCCTGCTCGCGTACGTCGGCCCGGCGCGCCAGCCGCAGCGTGCGGCCCCGGTGCTGGAAGTGCGTCGGGTCGACCTCGCCGAGCGCCGCCGCGACGAACGCCGGCGCGGCCATCTCCGCGTCGGAGAGCACCTCGACGGGAGCCTTGAGCAGCGTACGGACGCCGTCGGCGAGGGTGCCGTTGAACATCCGCAGCACCTGGCGGACGTGCCTGTCGACCGCCTGCGCGCAGAGCGCGGCGTGCAAATTGCCCACGTCGTCCTGGTCGAGCAGGGCCACCCCGGCCGCCCCGGGCAGGTTGGCGGCCCGGAACGTCGCCTCGTCGAGCCGGTCCGAGCGGACCACCCGGACGCCCTTGAGCGTCGCCACGTCGGCACCGTTGGAGCGGTGCCGCTCCGGCACCACGACGGTCACGCGCGCACCGCCGGCGGGGAGGTCGCTCTCCAGCAGGGCCTTGGCCACGTAGTAGGCCAGCGAGTCACGCCCGCAGACGACGTAGTGCGGGCGCGGATCGCCCGCTGGTCGGAGCCGCCAGTTCCACTCGACCGCCCGACGTGCCCGGTCCCGCCACGGCTCCCCCATGCCCGGATCGTAATCACGACGACCACGCTGAGCGAGACCTGCCGGTTCGTCCCAGGCCAGGCATGGGGCCCGGACCGGCGGGTAGAGCAGCCGCATGCAGACCTTCCTCCCGTACCCGGACTTCCTGGCCAGCGCCCGGGCGCTGGACCAGAAGCGGCTGGGCAAGCAACGGGTGGAGACCATCCAGGTCCTGCGCGGGCTGACCTGGCCGACGTACGGGTGGCGCAACCACCCCGCCGTGAAGATGTGGGCCGGGTACGAGGAGGCGTTGACCCGGTACGGACTGGACATGTGCGCCGTCTGGTCCGAACCCGGTCGGGCGGACACCTGCGCCGCCACCATGACCCGGGACCTCGCCGCGGCGTGCGGCGTCCAGACCGTCCGTACGCAGGAGGAGCTGGCCGCCGCCGGTGAGCTGCCGCCCTGGCTGGGCCGGGAGGACCTGCACCTCAGCCACCGGTCCTCCCTCGTGCGGAAGGACCCCGCGCACTACCGCCCCCTCTTCGGCGACGTGCCGCCCGACCTCGAGTACGTCTGGCCCGCCTCGGACCGCGAGCGCCGCTGCCTCACGGCCGAGGCGAACGGAAGAGACCCCTCCTGACGTCATGCGTTAATGAGGGCACTCCCTTGTGTGCCGGCCGGAGGAGGTCCGCCATGGCGCTGTCCCGTCTGGTCGGTCGGCTCCTCGGCGTACGGCCGCACACGGTCGACCCCGGCGGCGGTGGCGCGTCGCGGGTGCCGCATCCGGTCGCGGCGGTCGTGGTGGGCGGCGGGGTCGCCGGCATGTCGGCGGCCGTGGTGCTCGCCGAGCGGGGCGTACGGGTCACGGTGCTGGAGGCGGCCAAGTCGCTCGGCGGGCGGCTGGGCGCCTGGCCGGAGCGGCTCGCCGACGGGACGCAACAGGTGGAGCACGGCTTCCACGCGTTCTTCCGGCAGTACTACAACTGGCGGGCAATCCTCCGGCGGATCGACCCGGCCCTGGGCTTCCTGCGGCCCGTGCCGGGCTATCCGATCCTGTCGGCGCGGTGGCCGACCGAGGAGTTCGGCGACCTGCCGGCCGCGCCTCCCCTGAACCTGCTCGCCCTGCTGGCGCGCAGCCCGAGCCTGCGCCTCGCGGACCTGCGGCGCATGGACCGCGACGCGGCCCTGCCGCTGCTCACCTACCATCCGGTGCGCACCTACGCCGACCTCGACGCGAGGACCGCCGACGAACTGCTCGACTCGCTGCGGCTGCCGGACCGGGCCCGCGCGATGCTCTTCGAGGTCTTCTCGCACTCGTTCTTCAACCACGAGGCCGAGATGTCGGCCGCCGAACTGGTCGCGCAGTTCCACTTCTACCTCCTCGGAAACGGGGAGGGGCTGGCCTTCGACGCGCCGGACGAGGACTACGCGACGGCGATCTGGGCGCCGCTGACCCAGCACGTCGAGCGGCACGGCGGGCGGGTGCTCACCGGGACGCCGGCCGCCGCGCTGCACCGCACCGACGGCGGCTGGCGGGTCGTGGGCGGCGACGGCGCGGCGTACGACGCCCCGTACGTCGTGCTGGCCGTCGACCCGCCGGCCCTCGCCGCGCTCGTCGACGCCTCCCCCGGCCTCGCCGCGCACGCCCCGCGGCTGGTGGCCCGGATGCCCGCGTTCGGCACGCCCGGCCCGCCGTACGCGGTGTCCCGCTACTGGTTCGACGGGGACGTACGCCCCGACCGGGCGGTCTTCAGCGGGGTCTCCCGCCAGTCCACGCTGGACTCGGTGACGCTCTACCACCGGCTGGAGCGGGAACCCCGCCGGTGGGCCGAGCGCACCGGCGGCAGCGTGGTGGAGCTGCACGCGTACGCCTGCGAACCGGGCGTGCCCGCCGCGGAGCTGGCGGAGCGGATGCGCGCCGAGCTGGCGGCCCTCTGGCCGGAGGTGGCCGGGCTGCGGGTCCGCGAGCTGCGCGCGCGGGTGGAGGCGCGGGCGCCGGCCTTCACCCCGGGCAGCCACGCCGCACGGCCGGGGGTACACACCGACGCGGCGGGCCTCCTGCTGGCCGGTGACGGCATCACCGCGGGCATCCCCAGCGCGTTGATGGAACGCGCGGCGGCCACCGGGATCATCGCCGCCAACCACATCCTGCGCGCCGAGGGTGGGGCCGCCGAGCCGGTGCGCTCGGTGCGTCCGCGCGGCCTGCTCGCGAAGCGACGGTGACCGGGCGGGCCGGGGAGCGCCGGCACGTCACGCGACGGTGACCGGTACGTCCGGCGGACGCCGGCCCCGGCTCGCTCAGTCGGCCGGCGGCGTCCAGGCGAAGCGGGGCGTACGCCGTTCCCGGACGGCCGCGACGCCCTCCCGCGCCTCGCCGCTCTCCCGCGCCGTCCGGTGCCAGTGGGCGATCCGGTCCGGGTCGGCGCGGCCGTCGACGATCTCCTTGGCGGCCGTGACGCTGATCGGTGAGCGCGCGGCGATCATCGAGGTGATCTCCTCTACGCGGTCGGTGAGCCGCTCGCCGGCGACCACCTCGTCGACCAGGCCGATCCGCAGGGCCCGCTCGGCGTCGATCAGCTCGGCCGTGAACAGCAGGTGCTTCGCGGCGGACGGCCCCACGAGCCGGGCCAGCCGCCGCGTGGTCGGTGCGGGGTAGACGATGCCGAGCCGGGCGGGCGGCACGCCGAACCGCGCGTCGGCGGTGGCGATCCGCAGGTCGCAGGCGGCCGCGAGCTGGCATCCGCCGCCGACGCACGCGCCGCGTACGGCCGCGACGGTCGGCTTGGCGAAGGCCGCCAACCGCTCCTCGGCGACGACCGCGATGCTCCCGTCGCCGGCGGCCAGCAGTACGTCGAGGTCGGTGAGGTCGGCGCCGGCGCAGAACGTGTCGCCCGCGCCGGTGAGCACCAACGCGCGGACCGCCGGGTCGGTCTCGAGTTCGTCGAGCAGCGGCGGGAGCTGCCGCCACATGGCCGGGGTCATGGCGTTGCGCCGTGCCGGGTTACGGATGACCACCGTCGCCACCGGCCCGGCCACCTCGACGACGAGTTCCGCGTCCGCCACCGTCACCCTCCTCGCCCGGTGCCGGTGACCCTAACGGCGCGGGCCCGGCGGCCACCGCACGGGGTGGCCGCCGGGCTCCGACGATGCCGGTGTCAGCTCCGGCCGGTCCGCACGACCTGGGCGAGGACCGCCGTCACCCAGACCCAGCCGGCCGTCACGGCGACCCCGAAGCCGACCATGGTCACCGGCCCCGGCGCCACGATCATGGCGATCCAGGCCACCGCGAAGTAGGCGCCGACGGCCAGGCTCAGCCCGGCGCGGACACGGTCGCCCGACCGCGCCGATCGGCGGGCCAGCAGCACGGCGGCCACGATCAGCGAGACGAAGGCGACCGCCGCCGCGAGGAAGTGCAGTCCACCGTGCCAGCTGATCTGCCCCGGACCGCGGGGGGTGCCGGCGGGGAACCCGTCGCCCGGGTCGGCGCTGAAGACGCCGGCGCCCACCAGCCCGATCCCGTAGAGGGTGAACAGCCGCGGCAGCCAGACGGTGCCGTCGGGCGCGACCCGCGTGAGCGCCCGCGCGGCGCCGATGGCGAGCAGACCGGTGACCAGGAACGTGAGGATCTGGATCCAGCCCAGCTCACCCGTGCTCAGCACGCTCACCGGGTGGCGACGGAAGTCGAAGCCGTCCCGGGTGAAACCCTGGACGAGCGCGGACCCGACGAAGATCGGGCCCGCCAGCATGCCCCCGACCAGCAGGAGCCGGTCCCGGCCGACGGCCTCGGCCGGGCGCGCGAGGGGGAACGTCATCGCCTTGGTCACCGGTCCGCCCTCCTCAGCCCTGCTGCCGCATCTGGCCGATGCGGATCTTGTTTCCGAACGGGTCGCGGATGCCGAAGTCGATCCCGTACGGCCGCTCGGTCGGCTCGTCGGTGATCTCGACGCCCTTGGCGACCAGCGTCTCGTACGTCTTGTGCGCGTCGTCGGTCGTGATGGAGAGCCAGCCCCCCATGGCGCCCTTGGTCAGCAGCTCGCGGACCTGCTCGGCGGTGGCCGGGTCGAGCGCCGGCGGGCCGGGCTTCTCCAGCAGGATCTCGCGGTCCCGGTCGCCCGGGACGTTCACCGTGAGCCACCGCATGAAGCCGAGGTCGACGTCGGTGTTCACCTCGAAGCCGAGCTTGCCGACGTAGAAGTCGAGCGCCTCGTCCTGGTCGAGGACGTAGATCTGGGAGCGGGTCAGTGCGTTCATCGTCATGCCCAAGACGCTAGAGGGCCGCCCCGACCTGCTGCTTATCCAAAACTGCTGGGTCTGGTCCAGGCCTTCGTGAAGCAGGTCGGCACGTTCGCCGGCACCTTGCGCCTGCGGTACTCCGTCGGGGACTCCCCGACGATCTGCCGGAACGTGCGGCTGAACGTGCCGAGGCTGCTGAACCCGACGGCGAAGCAGATGTCGGTGATGTCCTGCTCGGTCTGCACGAGCAGGTACATGGCCCGCTCGACCCGCCGCCGCTGGAGGTAGCGGTGCGGGGTCTCGCCGAACGTGGCGCGGAACGTGCGGATGAAGTGCGCCTCGGACACGTGGGCGATGCGGGCCAGCGCGGGGATGTCCAGCGGGTCGGCGTACGCCCGGTCCATGGCGTCCCGGGCGCGCAGCATCGCCCGGTTGGATTCCTCGACCGCCCTGCTCATCGGTCCCCTCCGCGTGCCGTCACCCGACAGGCTAGTCCCCGGACCCGGCCGGCTCGACGGACGGCCGGGCCGGTGCCGGCCGCGGGCTTGCTCCTGACGTAACGGCAGGTCATAGCGTGGCCGCATGGGTGGTCGGCACGAGGTCGGGCAGCGGTGGAGCGTGGGCGAGCTGGCCCGCGCGACGGGCCTCACGGTCCGCACACTGCACCACTACGACGCGCTCGGCCTGGTCTCGCCGGGCGAGCGGTCCGCGCGGGGGCACCGCCGGTACACGGCGGCCGACGTACGGCGGCTGTACCGCGTCCGCGCGCTGCGCCAGCTCGGCCTGTCACTGCCGGAGATCGCCGGGGTGCTCGACCGCACCGACGGGGAACCGGCGGCCCTGCGGCGGCTCCTCACCGCGCAGCTGGGCGAGGTACGGGCCCAGGTCGCGCGGCTCGCCCGGCTGGAATCCCAGCTCGGCGAGCTGGTGGCACAGCTGGACGCCGAGGACGTGCCGCAGCCCGAACGGTTCCTCACGACCCTGGAGACGATGTCGATGTACGAGCGGTACTTCACCGAGGACCAGCGTGACCGGCTCGCCGAGCGCCGCGACGCCCTGGGCACCGAGGCCGTGGACGCCGCCCGCGCCGAGGCGGGCACCCTGATCGCGGAGGCCATCCGGCACCACCGCGCCGGGACGCCGGTGACCGACCCGGCCGTACGCGAGCTGGCCGGCCGGTGGAGCGCCCTGGGCGCGCTGCTCGGCACCGACGGACCACGGGAACAGGCGTCGGCGCGCCGTTTCTGGGACGACCACCGCGAGGAGATCAGCCAGCGGATGCCGTGGCCCGCCGAGGACCTCGTCGGCGCCGTGGAGTACCTGCGCCGGGCCCGGCTCGCCGTCGAGGCGGGCTGACCGCGGGTCGGCCGGCGGGCCGATGTCCACCGCGCCGGTCAGACCTGCCCGGCCCCGGCCATCCGCAGCAGCTCGACGGTGGCCGGGCCGGGCGGCGCGGCCGTCGGCACGGCGATCGAGACCTGCCACGCCGGCGCGTCCTCCGCCGCGAGCGTCGCCACGTGCAGCCCCTTGGCGTGCGCCTTGCGGGTCACCGGGGCCGGCACGAGGGCCACGCCGAGATCCTGGTGGACGAAGTCCAGCAGGGTGTGCACGTCGTTGACCTCGACCGAGATCCGGCGCTCGACCTGCGCGAACGTCTGGTCGTTGACGCGCCGGGCGCCCCAGTCGGCGCTGAAGTCGACGAAGTCCTCGCCGGCGAGCGCGGCCACGTCGACGGTGTCCCGCTCGGCGAGCGGGTGCCCGGGGTGGCAGAGCAGCACCATCCGCTCGGCGGCCAGCGGCACGAGCCGTACGCCGTCCGGGGCGGGGCCGGGGAGCGCCACGAACCCCACGTTGAGCCGGCCCAGCCGGATCTGCTCGACAACGTGTCCCGAGCCGGCGTGGCGCAGCCGGATCTCCACGCCGGGATGCGCCCGGCGGAACGCGGCCAGCAGCGGGGGCAGGTCGATGACGCCGAGGCACTGCTCGGTGCCGACGGTGAGGCTACCCCGCAACAGCCCTCGCACGGCGGCCACGGCGTCGCGGGCCGCCGCGGCGCTGGCGAGCGTCCGGTGCGCCTCGGCGAGCAGGGCCCGCCCCGCGTCGGTCAGCTCGACCCGGCGGGTGCTGCGCACGAAGAGCTCGGCGTCGAGATCCCGCTCCAGGGCACGGATGGAAGCGGATAATCCGGACTGCGCCACGCGCATCCGCTCCGCCGCTCGGGTGAAGTGCCGCTCCTCGGCGACGGCCACGAAGTACTCAAGGTGCCGCAGTTCCACGACTGAGCAGTCTAGGTGCTGAATCTGAGCGGTTTCTGCTGTTGGACGGCGGGGGCCGTCCCGTTGAAGGCTGGAGCGGGCGCCGCGAGGGCGGCCCCGTGACGAGGAGGTTCGTGCCATGCAAAGCCGCCGCATCGGCGACGTTCAGGTGAGCGCGATCGGTCTCGGTGGCATGCCGATGTCCATCGAGGGCCGGCCGGACGAGGAGCGCTCGATCCGTACGATCCACGCCGCGCTGGACGCCGGGATCAACCTGATCGACACCGCCGACGCGTACCACCTGCACGCCGACGAGGTGGGCCACAACGAGTCGCTCATCGCCAGGGCGCTGGCCACCTACGGCGGCGACACGTCGCACGTGCTGGTCGCCACGAAGGGCGGGCACCTGCGGCCGGGCGACGGCAGTTGGACGATCAACGGCTCCCCCGAGTACCTGAAGCGGGCGTGTGAGGCGTCGCTCAAGCGGCTCGGCGTGGACGCCATCGGCCTCTACCAGCACCACCGCCCGGACCCGAAGGTGCCGTACGCCGAATCCATCGGCGCCATCCGCGACCTGCTCGACGAGGGCAAGATCCGCATGGCCGGCATCTCGAACGCCGACCCGGACCAGATCCGCGAGGCCCAGGAGATCCTCGGCGGCCGGCTGGTGTCAGTGCAGAACCAGTTCTCGCCGGCCTTCCGCTCCTCCGAGCCGGAACTGGAGCTGTGCGACCAGCTCGGCATCGCGTTCCTGCCGTGGTCCCCGCTGGGCGGCATCGGCCGCGCCGACCAGTTGGGCGGGCACGCCGCCGCCTTCGCGGCGATCGCCGAGCGCCACGGGGTCAGCCCGCAGCGGGTCTGCCTCGCCTGGCAGCTGGCCAAGTCCCCGGTGGTCATCCCGATCCCCGGCGCCAGCCGCCCGGAGACCATCCGCGACTCGGCCCAGGCGCCCGAGCTCACCCTCACCGCCGACGAACTCGCCAGCCTCGGCTGAGCCCCGACCCGCCGAACGGGGGCGGTGGCGCCGCGCCGCCACCGCCCCCGACCCAGACGAAGGAGAGCAGTGGACAGCACGTACGTCGCCGCGCCGGAACGGTACGGCAGCATGGAGTACCGCCGGTGCGGCCGCAGCGGCCTGAAGCTGCCCGCCGTCTCGCTCGGGCTCTGGCACAACTTCGGCGGCAACCGGCCCCTGGAGACCCAGCGGGCCATCCTGCGCCGCGCCTTCGACCTGGGCATCACCCACTTCGACCTGGCCAACAACTACGGCCCGCCGTACGGGTCGGCCGAGGAGAACTTCGGCCGGATCCTGGCCGGCGACTTCCGCCCGTACCGCGACGAGCTGGTCATCTCCACGAAGGCCGGGTACGACATGTGGCCCGGCCCGTACGGGGAGTGGGGCTCCCGCAAGTACCTGACGGCGTCGCTGGACCAGTCGCTGCGCCGGATGGGCCTGGAGTACGTCGACATCTTCTACTCCCACCGCTTCGACCCGGACACCCCGCTGGAAGAGACCATGGGTGCGCTGGACGCGGCCGTCCGCGCCGGCAAGGCGCTCTATGTCGGCATCTCGTCGTACTCGCCGGCCCGCACCGCCGAGGCGGCGAAGATCCTCCGCGACCTCGGCACGCCCCTGCTGATCCACCAGCCGTCGTACTCGATGCTGAACCGCTGGATCGAGGATGGCCTGCTCGACGTGCTGGAGCGGGAGGGCGTGGGCTGCATCGGCTTCTCGCCCCTGGCCCAGGGCATGCTGACCGACCGCTACCTCGACGGGGTGCCCGCCGACTCGCGAGCCCGCGCGCAGAGCTCGCTGTTCCCGGAGTGGCTGACCGACGAGAACCTGGGCAAGATCCGGGCCCTGAACGCCATCGCCGCCCGGCGCGGACAGAGCCTCGCCCAGATGGCGATCGCCTGGACGCTGCGCGACGCGCGGATGACCTCGACGGTGCTCGGCGCGAGCAGCGTCGCCCAGTTGGAGGCGAACGTGGCGGCGCTGGAGAAGCCCACGTTCACCGACGAGGAGCTGACCGAGATCGACAGGTACGCCACCGAGTCGGGGATCAACCTCTGGGCTACGTCGAGTTCGGCCTGACCAGCCGCGTCCCGTCCCGCCGGCCGACCGCGTCCGGTTCGGCCGGCCGCCGTGGCCCTTCGGTCGGCCGCCACGGTGGCCGGCCCGGATCGGTGCCAGCCGCCGACCTAGGGTGATCGCCATGGCCGACGTCGAATTCACCACGCCGCCGACGCTCCCACAGCCCAACGGGTACAGCCACGCCGCCACCATCGGTCCAGGCCACCGGCTGGTCTGGACGTCGGGTCAGGTGCCGATCGCCGCCGATGGCACCCCTGCGCCCGCTGGCGACTGGGAGGCCCAGACACGCCAGGCGATGCAGAACGTCGGCTTGGCCCTCACGGCCGCGGGCGCGACGTGGGGCGACGTCTTCAAGCTCACCATCTACGTCGTCGACACCTCCGCGCTGGCGACCGTACGCGCGGTACGGGACGAGTTCGTCAACGTGGAACGGCCGCCGACCAGCTCGCTCGTCCAGGTGGCAGGTCTGTCGGCGGCCAGTGAATACTCCCCGTAGGCGGCCATATGTCGCCCCGCTGGTGGCCAGGGATCTCCCCGTGGATGGCCAGATACCTCCCCGCTGACCAGGTCAGAGTGCCGGTCGGCGAGGGTCGA
>NZ_RAQQ01000011.1 GCF_003610785.1 Micromonospora globbae | reverse complement strand
CGGTCCGTCGACGCCACCCGACCCGGCGACAACACCCCCCGGATCATCCGTACGACAGGGGCAGTAAGTCATACCGGGCCGGGCGACCGAGCAGTCCCCGGCTGGGGACGATCAAAAAGGTAACGGGCGGGCCGCTACCGGCGCAGGGCCTCGATCGTGGCCTTCGCCGCCTCGGCGATCAGCGTGTCGTCCGAGCTGGCGTCCTTCTCCTCCCGGCTGGAGAGGATCGCGAGCACGATCGGGGCGCCGTCGGGCGGCCAGACCACCGCTATGTCGTTACGCGTGCCGTACCCGCCGGAGCCGGTCTTGTCGCCCACCTGCCAGCCGGCCGGGACGCCGGCCCGGATGAGGGTGTCGCCCGTCGTGTTCCCCTTGAGCCACCCCGTCAGCACGGCCCGGTCCTCGGGCGCGAGGGCGTCCCCGAGGATGTACGCCCGCAGGTCGCTGGCGAGGGCCCGAGGGGTGCTCGTGTCGCGCCGGTCACCGGGGGTCGCCTCGTTGAGGTCGGTCTCGAACCGCTCCGGATCGGTGACCCGGTCGCCCAGCTCGCGCAACGCCCGCTCGAAGCCCGCCGGGCCGCCGAGCCGCCGCAACAGCAGGTTCGCCGCCGTGTTGTCGCTGTACCGGACGGCGGCGTCGCCCAGCTCGCGCAGGGTCATCCCCGTCTTCACGTGCCGCTCGGTGACCGGCGAGTGCGTCACCAGGTCAGCCTCCGTGTACCGGACCACCCGGTCCAGCTCGGTGGTGGACGTCGCCGCCAGCAGCGCCCCGGCGGCCAACGCCTTGAAGGTCGACGCGTAGCCGAACCGCTCGTCGGCCCGATGCTCGATGGTGCGCCCGGTGCCGGTGTCGACGGCGTAGACGCCGAGCCGGGCGTCGAACCGCGCTTCGAGCCGGCCGAAGTCCGGTGCCGCGGGCGCCGCTCGTGGCGCCGGCGATACCGAGGCGGCCGGGCTCGACGGCACGCCCGACCGGGACGCGGTCGGCGCGCCGCTCGTCGAGCAGGCGGCGAGCGCGGCGCACGCGAGCGCGGCGGCGACCGTCACGGCGGTCCGGCGGGTCCCAGGAATCACCCGTGCTGCTCCTTCATCCCTCGGTGCTGCTGTCGACCGTACGAGCCCCCGCCACCGCGGTGCCGCCCGGTGGCCACGACCGGAGCTTGTCCGGGTTGCGTACGGCCCAGATGTGCGTGATCCGACCGGCGGTGACGTGGAAGGCCATCACGGTGCCGGTGACGCCGCCCTGCCGCACCACCAGGCCGGGCTGACCGTTGACCGTCCGTTCGAGGATCGTCAGGCCGTACTCCCGGCCGGCGATGTCGGCGAGCGCCCGCGCGATCCGCCCGGCACCGCGGATCGGGCGGAACTCGGCGTCGACGATGCCGCCGCCGTCGGCGACCGCGGTGGCGTCCGGGTCGAGCAGACCGACGAGGGCGTCGATGTCCCGGGCCTCCCACGCCCGCTTGAAGTCCCTGACGACCTCGACGCGCCGGGCTCGGGGCGTGGGGGCGGCCTGCGCCGCGCGGAGGCGGCGGCGGGCCGACGAGGCCAACTGGCGGCAGGCCGCCGGCGTACGGCCGACGATGCCGGCCACCTCCGCGAACGAGTAGCGGAAGACGTCGTGCAGGACGAACGCGACGCGCTCGGCCGGTGTCATCGACTCCAGCACGACGAGGAAGGCCATGGTGACCGACTCGTCGAGGGTGACCCGGTCGGCCGGGTCGGGCGGCGCGCCGTCCGACCGCCCGCTGATCCACTCGGTGGCGTCGGGCAGCGGCTCCGGGAGCCATTCGCCCACGTATCGCTCCCGGCGGACCCGGGCCGAGCGGAGCACGTCCAGGCAGACGCGACCGGCGACCGTCGTCAGCCAGGCGGCGGGCGACGCGATCTCATCCCGCTGTGCGTCCGGCATGGCGCACCAGCGGGCGTACGTCTCCTGCACGACGTCCTCGGCGTCGGCCACCGAGCCGAGGAGCCGGTACGCGAGGTCGATCAGCCGACGCCGCTCCCCCAGGACGGCGCTCAGTCTCGGATCGGGTCGGCCGGGCTCGGACTGGTCACTCATGGTGCTGGCGGCTCCCTCGGTCGCGTCTGCCCTCACCGGTTTCGACGGCGTACGGCGCGCAACTGTGAGGTTCGCACGCCACCTCACATCCGGCTCGCCCGCGTCGTCGTACCGCTGAACCGCCAGCGGAGCTGGCGCACCGCACACCGTCCGGAGGAGAACGTTCATGGACATCGTCCTGTGGGTCGTCGCGGGACTGCTCGCCGCCACCTTCCTGGCCTCCGGGGCCATGAAGCTGATCCAGCCGAAGGAGAGGTTGGTCGCCTCCGGCATGGCCGTCCTCGACGACCTCGGCACCCCCGCCGTGAAGGTCATCGGCGTCCTGGAGATCCTGGCCGCGGTAGGCCTGATCCTGCCGGCCGCGCTCGGCGTCGCGCCGGTCCTGGTACCGCTGGCCGCCGTCGGCCTGGCGTCGCTGATGGTCGGCGCCGCCGCCATGCACCTGCGCCGCCGCGAGACCCAACCGGTCATGGCGAATCTCGTCCTGCTCGCCCTGGCCGTCCTCGTGGCGTGGGGGCGCTTCGGCTCCCACGCCTTCCCCGGATGACCCCGATGAGCGACTGTCGCGCCGTCCCCGATCGCGTCGAGGTCGAGACGCCGCGCGCCCGAGCGCCGCCCCGGGGTCCGACGTCGCGGGCGGTCAGCCGGCCGGTGCGTCGAGCAGGGCGCGGACGGCGTGGGAGACGAGGTCGCGGTCGACGCGCGGTGAGGTGCCACGGCTGAGGTGGCGGCGGACGACGGCGTACGGCACGTCCACCACGGCGATGGCCAGCCGCTCCAGTCGGGCCGGTGTCGGCGCGCCGAACAGGTCCGCGGCCAGCCCGCGGAGCAGGTCGATCACGGGCTTGTTGAGGTCGGTGAGGGACTGCCGGACGTGGGCGGGCAGGTCGGCGTCGGCCAGCAGCTCCTCACGGCGGGCCTGCAGCAGCAGGCGGGCGTCGGCCGGGTGGCGCAGGGCGAACTCGACGGTCCAGTCGGCCGCGGCGAGCGCTCGTTCCATCGCGGTGCCCGAGGTCGCGGCGGCGAGCAGGCCGGCCTGGAACCGGCGGACGGTGCGAAGCCACACCTCGGCGAGCAGTTGCGGGCGCGAGCCGAACCGGTGGTAGAGCGAGCCGACCGGCGCGCCGCTCGTGGAGCTGATCGCGGCCGTGGTCGCCGCGCCCGGCCCACCCCGGACCAGCAGGTCGCGGGCGGCGTCGAGGATCGCGTCGTCGCTGTGCAGCTTGGGCCTGGCCACGGAGACATTCTAGAGCCTACGATCTAGAAAGGACGCTCTAGAACTGTCGGAGGAGGCGGTATGAGCGACGGTCCCGCCGGACGACGGCTGCCACCGGGCCAGACGCCGGCGGCGCTCCGCCGGTTCGGCCTGCCGCAGTACGCGCGCGTCCGCGCGCAGCCGCCGGCCCGCCCGGTGGTCACGGTGACCGGCGCCGTGGCCCGCCCGACACAGATCGACCTGGCCGACCTGATGGGTGCCCACCGGCGGCACGCCCGACGCGGCGACCTGCACTGCGTGACCACCTGGAGCGCGCTGGACCTGCGCTGGGAGGGCGTACGCTTCCGCGACGTCCACGACACACTGGCGACCCGGGTGGGGCGCGCCCGCTCGGCGAACTGGGTCACGGTCACCGGCCTGGACGGCTACCGCGCCTGCCTGCGCCTCGACGACGCCCTCCACCCCGACGTGCTGCTCGCCGACCGCCTCGCCGGCGCCCCGCTCGGCCTCGCACACGGCGCGCCGGTCCGCCTGGTCGCCCCGGCCCTGTACGGCTACAAGAGCGTCAAGCACGTGTGCGCGATCGAGTACCGCCGCGACTACGATCCCGGCTCGGCGCGGTGGGCGGCCCATCCCCGCGGACGCGTGGCGCACGAGGAACGCAGCAGACACCTGCCCGGGCCCGCCTGGCGGCTCATCTGGCGCGCCCTGCTCCCGCGCGTCCGCCGCCGGTACGACGAGCGGTGACGCGGCCGGCGCGGACGCGGATGCCGCCCGGCTCGGGGTCGCCGGACCGGCCCGCCCGTCTCAGGCCGGGTGGTCGGCCCCCGAGGACGGCTGCGGCGTCGCCCAGATGCGGCGCAGTGGTCGCATGCCCTCCTCGACGTAGTCGGCGATGGGACGCTCGCCGCCGTCGAGGTACCACTGCTCCAGTGCCGCGAAGTAGCCGAAGGCGAGGGCCTTCGCGACCACGCGGGCCTGCGCCGCGCTCATCTGCCCGGTCGCCGCGATGAGCGGTGCGATCCGCTCGCCGGCGCGGTCGAGCGTGGCGCAGACGGCCATGCGCACCGACGGCTCGGCGAAGAAGTAGCGGACCCTGCGCCACGGGCTCCGGTTGGCCTGGGGACCGTCACCCGCGGTGCCGGAGCTCGGCGCGTCCGGCGATTCGTAGGAACGCACGGCCCGCAGCAGACTGCCGATGGGATCGGCGGGGTCCAGGATGCTCTCGAGCGCCTCCGGGCTCATGCTGTCGAACTCGACGTCGGTGACCACGATCCCCTGCTTGGTGCCGAAGATGCGGTACACCGACGAGGGCGAGACCTCGGCGGCGGCCGCGATCTCCTCGATCGTGACGGCGCCGAACCCCCGCTCGTCGAAGAGGTCGAGGGCGCGTTCCTGGATGGTGCGCATGGTCTTCAGGCGCCAGCGCTCCCGGAGCCCGGTCATGTGCCTCACCGTATCAGGAAGTCACTTTCTCAAGAAAGTGGCTCCCGTATTGCCGTTGACTGTCTCGGGCCGGCTTCGTACAGTCGCTCGCTGGAGAAAGTGACTGTCTGAAAGGCCGTGCCATGCCGACGCCGGAACAGAGATCGCGCACCCGGACCACGCTGACGTTGATGTACGCCGGGGCGGGACTCACCGCGATCGCCGCCCTCGTCCCCTTCCTCGACCGCGCCGTCCTGGCGGACCACGTCAGGGCTGGCTACCCGGGCTACGCGCCCGACGCGGTCGACGCCGCCGTCACGGCGTACCTGGTCATCCTGGCCGTGGTCGGGGCGCTGGGGCTCCTCGGCTGGACGGGCACGATCTGGGCGACCCACGCCGGCAAGCGCTGGGCCACCTGGCTGGCGACCGCGCTGCTCACGCTCGGGCTCTGCGTGGCGATCGCCGCACTGACCATCCGGGACACCTCGGGCGACGTCGGTCTGGCTCCGCTGCTGGGCTGGCTGCTGGTCGTTCCGTGCGTCCCCGGTCTCGCCGCGGTAGTGCTCTCGCGACGGGTGTGACGACCGCCCCGCGGCGGCGCGGGGGCCGCGCCGCCGGGCGGCGTGACCCGGCGCCCGCTACCCGACCGCCGGCAGGGGCCGGAAGTGGGCAGGCACCCAGGCGTACCCCTCGTCGGTGCGCCGCAGATGCCCCAGGCCGGGAAACGGGAGATGGGCCGCCGCCACCCACCAGCGGTGGGCGGTGACCAGGTCGAACACCGTGCCTCGCGCGCGTACGGCGAGATCCGGTGCGTTGTCGATCGCGATGGACACCTGCGGGTGCGGCAGCTGGACGGCGTGGCTGTGCACGGTGTCGCCCCAGAAGAGCACCGCCTCGGGACCCTCGCCGAAGAGGTAACCGGTGTGGCCGGCCGTGTGCCCGTGCTGGTCGAGCGCCCGCACGCCGGGCAGCACCTCGGAGGTGTGGAAGGCGTCGAGACGGCCGGTCCGCCGGTACGGGGCGAGGCTCGCCAGGGCTGCCTCGTGGATCTCCCGCTGGACGCCCTCGGCCCGCGCGGCCCGCTGCGGATCGAGCCAGTACGCGACGTCGTCGCGGGCGACGTGAACGGTGGCGCGCGGGTAGACGGCCTCGCCGTCCGCGGTGACGAGGCCACCGGAGTGGTCGGGGTGCAGGTGGGTGATCAGGATGTGCGCGATCTCGTCCGGGGTGACGCCGTCGGCGGACAGGCTGTCGAGCAGGTGGCCGGTGTCCGGCCCCAGGGTGCTGCCGCTGCCGGTGTCGACGAGGACGTGGCGGCCGTCCTCCTCGACGAGGAAGGCGATGACGGCGGTGTACGGGTCCCCGTCCTCGGGGAGGTGGGCGTCGGCGAGACGGGCCCGCACCTGCTCCCGCGGCGCGCCCCGCAGGTCCGCGGCGAGGATGGGAACGTACCCGTCGTACAGGGCGGTGACGAGGCGGCTGCCGATGCGGAACCGCTGGAAGCCGGGCGCCTGGGTCGACTGGCTGCGCATGGATCGGGGTCCTTCTGTCCGTCGTGCGTATGGGGAGTGGTCAGGAGGTGGTGACGGCGGCCCGGACGAACTCCTCGAGGGTGGTCGTCGTGACGATCGTCCCGGCGGGGCGGCGCATCCGGATGCGTCCGTGCGCCACGTCGAGGGTCATCGCGACCGTGCCGTCGGCCATGTGGTCGGAGAACCCGCCGGCCCTCAACGCCGCGCGGACATCGTCGGCGGTCCGGACCTCGTACCGGGCCGTTCTGCCGACGGCCGCGCCGATGAGCCGGACGGCCTCGGCGAGCGTCCGGTCGGCCGGGCCGGTCACCTCGACCGGACCGGGCACGAACGGACGTACGCCGCGCAGGAACTCCGCCGCCACCCGCCCGATGTCCGAGGTGGCGACCATCGGGAGGGGAAGGTCGGGCGGCAGGAGCCCGCCCGTGGCGCCGGTGGCTCGGATCGCGGCGATGTCGGGGAGCAGGTTCTCCATGAACCAGCCGGCCCGCAGGTGGACCGCCGGTACGCCGGTGGCGTCGATGGCCCGCTCCAGGCGCTCCAGGCCCCACACCGGGCCGCTGGCCCCGGGATGGTTGGCCGCCCACCCGCTGAGCGTCACCACCCGCCGCAGACGCCCGTGCCGGTACGCGTTACGGACGGCCTGTGCCTGCGCGGCGATCGCCGCCCGCTGGTACGCCTGGAAGTCCGGGCTGTCGGGGATGAAGCCCGGCGCCAGCATCACGAACGCGCCGGTGGCGTCGGCGACGGCCGCGGTGAGGCGCTCCTCGTCGTCGAGCGGGCTGACGTGCGTCCGGGCGCCGCGCTCGGCGTACGGGTGCAGGCGCTCGCGGTCGCGCCCCACGGCCAGGACCGGAGCCCCGTGGTCGAGCAGGGCCCGCACCACGGCGGACCCGGTGGCGCTGGTGGCCGCCGTCACCGCGAAGAGGTCCCGCTCCGGGGAGGCGTCCTGCTCCGGGGAGCGTCGTTCACGAAGGTCGGGGTGCGGATGGGTGAGGTTCATGCCCCCAACTGTGAAACCGCCTCGGACGCCCAACCAGACAACGCCGTGGATACCCAGGCGGGTGGACGGCAGGCCCGGGCGGCGCGGAGGTCCGTGCCCGATCGCGGCGTTCGTGGCCGTGGCCGGAACGTCCGCGCGGTGGGTATCCCCGGCATGGGTAGGCACGGCTGCGGACTCCTCACCACACTGGGGGATATGACTGGAAGCTGGTCGTCCGCGACGGAACTCGGCGCGTTCCTGCGTAGCCGGCGCGCCGCGCTCACCCCCGAGGAGACCGGTGTGCCCGTGTACGGGCAGCGCCGGGTGCCCGGCCTGCGGCGTGAGGAACTCGCGCAGCTCGCCGGCATCAGCGTCACCTACTACACCCGGCTGGAGCAGGGCGAGAGCCATCAGATCTCGGACTCGGTCCTGGACTCGCTGGCACGCGTGCTCAGGCTCACGCCGGACGAGCGCGCCTACCTGCGGGGCCTGGCCCGGCCGACGCGAGGTGCCCGGCGCGACGGCGAGCCGGAGCGCGTACGCCCCGGCGTGCGGGCCCTCGTCGACGCGGCGGCCGGCCAGGCGGCGATCATCGTGGGGCGCCGCGGCGATCTCCTCGGGGGGAATCGGCTCGGCTACGCCCTCTGGGGGCTGCCCGCGCCGGACCCGGAATCCGGCGAGCCCCCGGTGAACATCGCGCGGATCACGTTCCTCGATCCGTCGTCCCGGGACCTCTTTCCAGACTGGGAGAGGCAGGCACGTGACATCACCGCCTACCTGCGTTTCGCGGCGGCCCGTCACCCGGACGACCCCGAACTGCACGCGCTCATCGGCGAGTTGAGCGTCCGCAGCACGGACTTCGCCCGGATCTGGGCCGAGCACCCGGTCAGCGACTGCGTCCACTCCGTACGGGAGTACCGCCATCCCCAGGTCGGCAGCATGATCCTCGACGAGGAGATCGTCCGGCTGACCGACGACCCCGGCATGCGGATCATCTTCAGCGGCGCGCCGGAGGGCACCGAGTCGGCGGAACGGCTCCGCCTCCTCGGCACCCTCGCCTGAGAACCGGCACGGGCACATCCGGACCCGCACCGCCGGGAGCCCTACTCCCGCCGGGCGTCCTTGACGAACACGATCCCGTCGATGCCGCCCAGGTGTTCCGGGTCCAGCGGGGAGTAGCCGTACCAGGGGGAGACGCGGGCGGCGGGCGGCGCGTCGCCGAGGCCGGCGGCCAGCCGGCGGGGGTCGACGACGTACCGGTCCCCGGGGAGCGCGTACAGCAGCCCCTCGACCGTGTCCGGGGGTGGCGTGTCCACTCCCTGGTGGCGGATCGTGCCGACGGCCGTGGCGAGGAAGGCGTAGCCCTGGCCGAGGTGCGCGCTGACGATCGCGCCGGCGCTCCACCATTCCAGCGGCGTACCGCCCATCCGCATCGTGCTCCTGTTCCGCTGGAGATGGCCGTTGTGGGCACTCACCAGCGTCGGACCGCGTTCGGCGAGGGCGAGCAGGTTGGCGGCCATCATCGAGTCCCGCGCGCTGGTCAGCCGCGCCAGGCGGCGGGGTGACGGGTCAGCCATCCAGTAGTGGTAGCGCAGCAGGCCCACGGCAGTGCGCCCGTACAGGCGAGCGCGGTCCCACTCCTCCCGCGTGGACGCCGCCACCACGTGGGGCGTCTGCGCGTCGAGCAGGGCCACCAGGTCGTCGGCGAGCAGTCGCAACCGGTCGGCCTCGGGCGTGCGCCCCACGGACCGGGACGGGTCCATCATGGCGGCGGGATCGGTCCACCGGGCGTCGGCACCGAGCAGGCGGTCGAGTGTCTCCGCCGGGCACGGAAGCAGGTCCGGGTCGACCCGGGCGGCGAGGTAGCCGTGGAGCGCGGTGAGGGCCGCCCGGGGGCTCGCGGCCGCGGTGATCTCCAGCGGGCCGTCGAAACCGGCGAAGCGGACCTGCTCCGACGCGGGCCGGCCGTCGTTGTACGCGCGCATCCAGCGCACCAGCTCGCGGTTGCCGGGGAAGGCGCCCCACCCGTGGCTGAAGCCACGTTCCATGGCCTCGTCGAGGGTGCCGGCGCCCGAGGTGACGTGGTCGTCGACGACCAGGCCCATCAGGCAGTCGCTCTCGATCGCGATCGTCCGGTAGCCCTCCTGCTCGACGAGCTGCCGGAAGAGATCGTTGCGCAGGTCGAGCAGGTCGGCCTCGCCATGGGTCGGCTCACCCAACGCGAGCAGCCGCGGCGTGACGGGGAGCAGCGTCCGGACGGTGGAGGCGTCGACGACAGGGACGGCGGCGGTGGTGGCAGCAGTCATACTGTGAACCGTATCGTTGAACCTCCGATTGAAGGTTGGGTGCGATATCGCGCGGGCGGAGGGTCGGAAACCCTCAACACGGTGGACGGCCGAAGTGAGTTGTCCGGCGTGGGCACGGCCGGCGGTGACCGTCGGGACGGCGGCCGGCGGATCGGGGTGGACACGCCGGGCCCGACGGCCTACGCGCGATCCGACGTGGCGGCGCCGTCCGAGGTCGTCTCGCTCTTCGTGTAGAGGATCTCGCGGGCCTGCTCGGCCGCGCGGAGGATGCTCTCGCCGACGAAGCCGACGAAGCGGGCGATGTTCTCGAGGCGGGCGGCGGCCGGGGTGTCGGGGCCGAGGATGCCGACGCCCTGCCGCGCGGTCTCGGCGAGCTGGGCGTTGGACTGGGCGGCGGCGATCATCGACTGGTACCAGACGTCGTCGTCGACGACGTAGCGCTCGCGGCGCCGGTCGTCGCGTTCGCGGCGGACGAGGCCCTGGCTCTCCAGGAACGCGATGGCCTTCGAGATGGAGGCCGGGCTCACCTGGAGGCGCTGGACGAGTTCGGACGCGGTGAGGCTGCCCGCGTCGGTGGTGTAGAGGCACGTGAGCACCCCGGCCATCATCCTGGGCAGGCCCGACTGCATGAGGAGGGTGGTGAACCTCTCCTCGTACTCGCGCACGGCCTCCGGGTCGCGTCCGTGGGCCGGCGGGAGCGCCTGTGGCCCCCGGGGAGCCGCCCGCCTGCGCTGGCGGGCGCGGCGTTCGGTGGCGCGATGGGCCAGGTCGGGACGGTAGGCGGTGGGGCCGCCGTTGCGCATCACCTCGCGGGTGACCGTCGAGGTGGGGCGGTCGAGGCGTCGGGCGATCTCGGCGTACGCGAGCCCGTCGGCCAGCCCCAGGGCGATCTGCTGGCGTTCCTGCTGGGTGAGCCTGCCGCCCGGCATCGCGGCCTCCTTCACGCGTCGTCGACCTGCCCACGATAGCGTTCACTTCTCATCCATTGCAACGGCATGACCGATGATCGTTGCGTTGACATCAGAGCCGTTGCAACGAAAAGTTGCCTCTGGCCTGCTGTTACAGGGAACTAGCGCAACATCGGTGTTGCCTGCTTAGTGAACGCAACGTAGCGTTTCCGGCGTCAGAAACAAGCAGACGCAGGAAGAGGACACCATGCAGACGTTCGACACCCCCACCCCGATCTCCGCCGTTCTCGACATCCCCGCCGGACGCGTCCAGTTCATCGCCGCCGACCGGTCCGACACCACGGTCGAGGTCCTGCCCGCGGACGCCACGAAGAGCCGTGACGTGAAGGTGGCGGAGCAGACCACTGTCGAGTACGGCGACGGCGTCCTGCGGATCGAGGCGTCGGCGCGGAACCAGTTCCTCGGCCCCTCCGGGTCCATCGAGGTGACCGTCCAGCTGCCCGCCGGTTCACAGGTGGCGGTGAAGGCGTCCAGCGCCGAGTTCCGGGGCGTCGGACGCCTCGGCGACGTCACCTTCGACGGCTCGCACGGCGCGATCAAGCTCGACGAGGCGGCGAGCGTCCACCTCACCACCGCCGCCGGTGACGTCTCGGTCGGCCGCCTCACCGGCCCCGCCGAGATCACCACCGCGAAGGGCGACATCCGGATCGCCGAGGCGCTGCGCGGCGCCCTCGTGCTGCGTACCCAGGCCGGCGACGTGTCGGTCGGCGCGGCGCGCGGGGTCTCCGCCTCCCTGGACGCCGGCACCACCTACGGCCGCATCGAGAACGCTCTCCGGAACACCGGGGACGGCGTGGACCTCACCATCCACGCGACCACCGCCCAGGGCGACATCGTCGCCCGCAGCCTCTGAGGGGCCTCCCGGGCCTGACCCGGCGTGGGCGCCGGTCGCCTCACCCCGCGAGGCGACCGGCGCCCTCCCCAGACCTCACCACCCCGTGGCGCAGCGTGCCCACGCCCCGACACCGAGAAGGACGTCCCTGATGAGCACCATCGAGAACTACCAGGCCGCCGAGCAACTCCTCCGCCGGTCCGCCCGCCCCGGCGAACTCGTCGTCGGCGACCGGGTCCGACCACAGTGGATCGACGGAGGCACCCGTTTCTGGTACGCGGTGCACACCGGCGCCGGCAGGCGGTTCGTGCTGGTGGACCCGGCGGCGGGCACCCGCGCGCCGGCCTTCGACCACGCCCGGCTCGCTGCCGCGCTCGCCACCGCCTCCGGGCAGCAGGTCGACCCCGACGCGTTGCCGTTCATCGCCATCGCGCCGGTCGGGAACGCCGTGGAGTTCGACGCGTACGGCGCGCACTGGCGCTGCCGCCTGGACAGCTACGTCTGCGAACCGGCCGAGTCCGCGCCGCCGGGCAACCCGCTGGACGTGCCGTCACCGGACGGGACGCTCGCGGTCTCGCAGCGGGGGTACGACCTGTGGGCGCGAACGCCTGCCGACGGCCGCGAGTGGCCGCTGACGACCGACGGCGCGCCCGCCCACCGGTACGGGACCGGCCCGGAGTCCACGGGCAACGCCACCCTGCTGCGCAAGTTCGGCCTACCGCACCTGCCGCCCGCCGTGGCCTGGTCGCCCGACTCGACGAGGGTGCTCACGCATCGGACCGACGAGCGGCACGTCCGGCAGACCCACCTCGTGGAGGCCAGGCCCGCCGACGGCGGCCCGCCCTTGCTCCACACCCAGCGGTACGCCTACCCGGGCGACGAGAACGTGCCGCAGGCCGAGTTGGTCGTGCTGGACGTCGCGGCGGGCAGGGTGGTCCGCGCGCAGGCCGAGCCGCTGCTCATGCCGCACGTGTCACCGGTGATGAGCCGGTGGGCGTGGTGGGCGCCGGACGGCTCGGCGGCGTACTACCTCAGCCAGCCCCGTGACCGGCGCACGCTGACCCTGCACCGCCTCGACCCGGAGACCGGCGAGGTCACCACGGTGCTCAGCGAGACCGGGCCCACCCGTGTCGAGCCCAACCAGTGGATGTACGAGCCGCCGATCGTGCGGGTGCTCGCCGACGAGGTGCTGTGGTACTCGCAGCGGGACGGCTGGGGCCACCTGTACCGGTACGACCTGCGCACCGGCGCGCTGCTCGGGCGGGTCACCTCCGGCCCGTGGGCGGTGCGGCAGATCCTGCACGTCGACGAGGCGCGGCGAGTCGTGTACTTCACCGCCTCCGGGCTGGTCGACGAGGATCCGTACCGCCGCACCGTGTGCCGGGTCGGCCTGGACGGGTCCGGGTTCGCCAGGGTCACCGACGACGACCTGGACCACGTCGTCACGGTGTCGGCGGACGCGACGTACGTCGTCGACTCGGCCTCCACCGTCGACCAGCCGCCCGTGACCCGCGTACGGGACTGGACCGGACGGGTGCTGGTCGAACTGGAGCGCGCCGACGTCAGCAGACTCACCGCCACCGGCTGGACCCCGCCGGAACGGTTCCGCGTCAAGGCGGCCGACGGGGTGACGGACATCTACGGGGTGCTGTACCGGCCACGGGGGTTCGACCCCGCCCGCCGGTACCCGGTGGTGGACACCCTCTACCCCGGCCCGCAGGTCAACCGGGTCGCCCCGTGCTTCGACCCGGGTGGGATGGGTCTCGACGCGGAACCGCTCGCGGCGTTGGGCTTCGTCGTGGTCGCACTGGACGGGCGGGGCACCCCGGGACGGAGCAAGTCCTTCCACGACGCCTCGTACGGCCACCTGGCCGACGCGGGCGGCCTCGCCGACCATGTCGCCGCGCTGCGGCAGCTGGCCCGGACCCGGCCGTGGATGGACCTGGACCGCGTCGGCGCGTTCGGCCACTCCGGGGGCGGCTTCGCCGCCGTGCGGGCGATGCTGGACTTCCCCGACGTGTACCGGACGGGAGTGGCCCTGTCCGGCTCGCACGACGCCCCCTGCTTCAACCTGGGCTTCGTGGAGGCCTACGACGGCGCGGACAACCCGGACGCCTGGGCCCGTACCTCGAACGTGGCCATCGCGGACCGGTTGGCGGGCCGGCTGCTGCTCGTCCACGGCGGGATGGACGACCAGGTCCACCCGGACCACACGCTGCGGCTCGCCGATCGGCTCGTCGCCGCCGGCAAGGACGTCGACCTGCTCATCGTCCCCGGCGCCGAGCACACGTTCATCGACTGCCTGGCCTACGTCCGCACGCGCTGCTGGGACTTCCTGGTACACGAGCTGACGGGCACGCCGCCACCCGCGTACCGGCCGGCGCCCATCGCCATCGACCCCGAACTGCTCGGCGAGCTGTTCGCCTGAGCCGTACGTCACGACCGGTCCGGGGCAGCCGACGCGCACCCACCCACCCCGGCAAAAAAGTTCGGCGGGCGATGTCGAGAACCGGTGGCCGGCTCCGTCCCCGGGGTGGACGTGACCAGAATGGGTCACACCAGCATCGAGGAGACGCACGATGGCCAAGTACCTGCTGCTCAAGCACTACCGGGGCGCTCCGGCCGCCGTGAACGACGTGCCCATGGACCGGTGGACGCCGGAGGAGATCTCCGCGCACGTGACGTACATGAACGACTTCGCGGCCCGGCTCCAGGAGACCGGCGAGTTCGTCGACGCTCAGGCGCTCGCCCCCGAGGGGACGTTCGTCCGGTACGACGGTGAGGGGCGCCCGCCGGTCACCGACGGCCCGTTCGCGGAGACCAAGGACCTCATCGCCGGCTGGATGGTGATCGACGTCGACAGCTACGAGCGCGCCGTCGAGCTGGCCGGCGAGCTGTCGGCCGCCCCGGGGGCGGGTGGGAAGCCGATCCACGAGTGGCTCGAGCTGCGGCCGTTCCTGACCGAGCCGCCCACCATCACGGAGTGACCTGATGGACGAGGCCCTGCTCCGGAGCCTCACGCCGACCGTGCTCGGTGTCCTCGTCCGCCGCGGAGCCGACTTCGTGGCGGCCGAGGACGCCGTGCAGGACGCACTGGTCGAGGCGATCCGGGTCTGGCCGGCCGACCCGCCCCGGGACCCGAAGGGGTGGCTGGTCACCGTGGCCTGGCGGAAGTTCCTCGACGCGACCCGGGCCGACGCAGCCCGCCGCCGGCGGGAGAACCTCGTCGACGAGGAGCCGCCGCCCGGGCCCGCGCCCGCGGTCGACGACACGCTCCAGCTCTACTTCCTGTGCGCCCACCCGTCGCTGACGCCGTCGTCCGCGGTGGCGCTCACGCTGCGCGCCGTCGGCGGGCTGACCACCCGCCAGATCGCCCAGGCCTACCTCGTGCCCGAGGCCACCATGGCGCAGCGCATCAGCCGGGCCAAGCGCACCGTCGCCGGTGTGCGGTTCGCGCAGCCCGGCGACGTCGCCACCGTGCTGCGCGTCCTCTACCTGGTCTTCAACGAGGGCTACTCCGGCGACGTCGACCTCGCGGCCGAGGCCATCCGGCTCACCCGGCAGCTCGCGGCCGCGATCGACCATCCGGAGGTGGCGGGACTGCTCGCCCTCATGCTGCTCCACCACGCCCGGCGCGCCGCCCGGACGGCGCCCGACGGCCGCCTGGTGCCGCTCGCCGAGCAGGACCGCAGCCGGTGGGACACGACACTCATCGCCGAGGGCATCGAGATCCTTCAGGCGGCCCTCGCCCGCGACCGGCTGGGCGAGTTCCAGGCCCAGGCCGCCATCGCGGCGCTGCACGCCGACGCACCCACCGCCGACGAGACCGACTGGGTGCAGATCGTCGAGTGGTACGACGAGCTGACCCGCCTGACCGACAGCCCGGTCGTCCGACTCAACCGGGCCGTGGCCGTCGGCGAGGCCGACGGACCGCGTGCCGGGCTCGCGGCGCTCGCGGAACTGGACGACTCGCTGCCCCGCTACGCGGCGGTGGCGGCGTACCTCCACGAACGCGACGGCGACCTGTCCACGGCGGCCCGCCTGTACGCCGAGGCGGCCCACAAGGCCCCGAACCTCGCCGAGCGCGACCACCTGACCCGGCAGGCCGCCCGGATCAACGCCCGGCGGGCCCGGTGACCGGTCGCGAGCCGTCGGTGGGACCCGGCCTCAGGTGCCAGCCGTAGCGGGCGCACGGCCGGCCGGACGCCCCCACCCGACCGCCGTGGTCCGGTGGGGGCACGGGTCACTCGCAGAACACCTGCACCTTGGCGTCGGGCTGGTCGACGTCGACGGTGAGGTCGTCGAGTTGCTCGATGAGTTCCTCGATGTGCTGCGGCTTGAGCTGGGTGAGGTCGACGGGCACCCCCGACCTGTGCAGCTCCTCGTTGACCTTGGCGAGCGCCTGCGGCGGGACGAGGCTCGTGAGCCGGACCCCGGCGCGCAGCAACTGGAGCGGGACGCGGACGTTGATCCGGCCCGGCCCGTCGAAGTCGTCCTCCGAGCTGACCACCACACGCAGGTACTTCGGCCGGGGCTTCGGGCGGGGCGCGGCCCCCGGGGACGACACCGGTTGTTCCCGGCCGAGGGCGTCGATCAGCCGCTCGGCCTCGCCCGCGGTGATCCTGCCCTCGGCCAGCATCTCGAGGATCTGGCGGCGCTGCTCGTTCATCGTGCTCTCCCCACTCATCTGATGCTCACCAGCACGGCCGTCCGGCCCTGCTCGATCTCGAATCGGGTGCCGGGCAGCGCGCACAGCAGCTGCCCGGCGCCGCGCAGCGCGCCCACCAGGCTCACCCGGAAGACGAGGCAGGCGACCAGTCCGGCCAGCACGGCGAGCAGCAGCAGCGGTGACAGCACCAGCAGCACCGGCAGGACGGGTACGTACAGCCGCAGCCAGCGGCCGTCGCGACGACGTTGGCGGTACGTGACCAGCTGCGGGATCACCGGGATCGCTCCAGCTCGGCCAGCGCCTCCTGGACGCTGATCTCCCCGCGGCGCAGGCGGTCCACGACGTCGGCGCCGGTGGGCGCCGGATCGGATTCGACGAAGTCGAGGCGTTCGGCGATCCGGTTGAGCCGGGACTTGATCGTCGGGTAGCTCACCCCGAAGATCCGCTCCATCTCCTTGATCGAACCGTGGGACCGCACGAACGCGGCCACGAACACCTGGTCGTCGACGCTGAGCTGCGCCAGCTGCGGCGGCTCGAACTGCCCCTCCACCACGACGCCGCTGCCGGCGAGGCGGACCCGCTCGACCACGAACGGTTGTCCGCGGGTGAGGTCCGTGAGGTCCTGCCAGTCCACGCTCGGCTCCCTTGTTCTCGGCGATCCCCTCGTCGTCATGTGTACCTTGACTTCGTTGATCGGTCAACGCCTAGTCTTTAATTTTTCTGATCTGATCTTGAATTTTCTCAACTTCCCGCTTCGCGCCGCTCGACGCCGCCGCAACCGCCCGCACGACGGCACCCGGCTTCCGCCGTAGGCTGCATCTCGCCCGTGATGGACAGGAGGTCGACGTGTCCGACGCGACGCCGACCGTGGCCGAGGTGATGACCGAGCTGGCCCAGCTCGAGGACGCGCGGACGCGCGAGGTCAACGAGCGGCACGGTGACGACCACGGTGTGAACCTCGGCAAGCTGCGCGCGCTCGCGAAGCGGCTGAAGACGCAGCAGGAGCTCGCACGCCAGCTCTGGCGGACGGGCGACTCCGCGGCGCGGCTCGTGGCGATCCTGATCTGCCGCCCGAAGGCGTTCGGCCGCGACGAGCTGGACGCCATGCTGCGCGAGGCGCGTACACCGAAGGTGCACGACTGGCTCGTGAACTACGTGGTGAAGAAGAGCCCGCACTCCGAGGACCTGCGCGTGGCCTGGTTCGCCGATCCGGATCCGGTGGTCGCGAGCGCCGGCTGGGCGCTGACCACCGAACGCGTGGCGAAGAAGCCCGAGGGTCTCGACCTTCCGGGACTGCTCGACATCATCGAGGCGCGGATGCGCGACGCCCCGGACCGCCTCCAGTGGGCGATGAACCACTGCCTGGCGCAGATCGGCATCGACCACGCCGGGCACCGCGCCCGGGCGATCGACATCGGCGAGCGCCTGGAGGTGCTCAAGGACTACCCCACTCCCCCGGGTTGCACGTCGCCGTTCGCGCCCGTCTGGATCACCGAGATGGTGCGCCGCCAGCACGACCGGTAGGCCAGGCCAGCGCCTCGAGTTGGATCTGCAACGCCAGCCGTGTGCGCGGCGACTCGACGTCGACCGGGACGATCTCGGCGAGGCGGCGCATCCGGTACCGCAGCGTGTTGGGGTGCACGTGCAGTTGGCGGGCGGCCCGCTTCGGGTCGCCCTGCTGCTCGATCCACGCGGCGACGGTCGCCACGTAGTCCGTGCCGTGCTCCCGGTCGTGGGCGACGAGGTCGGGAAGCGGCCCGCCGATGAGCAGGTCGTTCCTCGGCACCGCGTTCACCACCCGGCGTACGACCACCTCGGCCCAGGCTTCCTCGAACCGCAGCAGCGGACCTCGCCATCGCGCCGAGCCGTGCAGCGCGAGCAGTTCGGCCGCCTCGGCGCGGGACCGCGGCAGGTCCGCCGGCTCTCGCGCGACACTGCCGGAGGCGGCGCAGAGCCGAGGGTCGTGCCGGGCGATGTCGTGGATCAGCCGGTCCATCCAGAGCCGCGAACCGGGCTGGTCACCGTCGTGGGTGACGACGGCGAACAGGACGTCTCCGACGTCGGCGATCAGCGGTTGGCGCCAGCCGTGCCGTCGGGTGATCGACTCCCACAGCGCCAGGTTGTCCATCATCTCCCCCGTCCCGCCGTGCACACCGAGCGCGACGACCTGCCAGGGGCCCCTGGGGAGGCCGAGTTCCTGGCCCGTCCGGGCCGGCGCGCGCAGGGCCGCCCGCAGCCGGTCGGAGGACACCCGGCGGGCCACGTCGGCCTGTACGCGGAGGCGGAGCAGGTGCAGCGCCAGGACGGACGCGGTCCCCTGGACGTCCCGCAGGCGCTCGACCGGCACCGGGCCCTCGACGACGGCCCAGATCGAGCCGAGCAGCTCCCCTCCGGCGCGGATGGGGATGACGAGTCGGGGCAGCGTCCCGTCCGGGCCCCGCGGCACGAAGATCGGCTCGCTGCCGGTGGTGAGCTTGCGGAAGACGCCGCGGGCCCGGAAGTGGGCGACCACGTCGCCGGGCACGCGTCGCCCGACGATCGTCGACACGCGGGCGGGGTCGGTGCGGTCCTGGCGCGACGAGTACGCGAGGACGCGGGACTGGGCGTCCTCGATCGTGACCGGCGCGTCGACGATGGCGGCCGTCGCGTCGGCGAGGGCGAACAGCTCGTCGTAGACGCCGGCCTCCCCGGTCTCCGGCGGGCCGGGGGCGGCGGCCCTGTCGATCACCCCACGCAGCAGCCAGACGAGCTGGGCCCACGAGCCGTGGCTCTGCAGCTCGACGAGGGCCAGGTTCCGCGCGGCGGCGGCCGCGGTCACCTCGGGCAGCGAGGCCAGCGGGGGCTTGAGGACGAGGCCGGCCGCCGCGGTGTCCGCGCAGCGGTCGATCACGGCACGGGCCTGTTCGGCTGTGGTGACACCCGCGCCGAGGACGAGGTCACCGGCCTGGCCGCTCGTCCCCTCGTCGAGTTCGCCGAGGGTCACGTCGCGGACCTCCGCGTCGACGGACACGACGATCTTCAGCAGCGCGGTGCCGACGGCGGCCACCACGCCGGTCACGGTGATCATGACCGAATTGTGCCCGGCTTTGTTCACCGCGGCCAACGGATCTGCCGAACGTTGGCCTCCCCGGACAATGACGTCCCGATGCGGCGGGGCCAGGATTGCCGCAGTGTCCGTTCGCTCGAAGGAGAGGACCGTTGTCTGCCATGGAGTCCGCGCCCCAGCACGTCGCGGTGATCGGCGCGGGGATGGTCGGGTTGGCCACCGCCTGGTTCCTGCAGGAGCGCGGGGTGCAGGTCACCGTGCTCGACCGTACGGGTGTGGCCGCCGGTGCCTCGTGGGGTAACGCGGGCTGGCTCACGCCCGGCATCACGACTCCCCTGCCGGAGCCGGCGGTGCTCCGCTACGGGCTGCGCGCCGTCCTGAGCCCCTCGTCGCCGGTCTACGTGCCGCCACGCGCGGATGCCCGGCTGCTGCGGTTCCTGCTCGGCTTCACGCGCCACAGCACCGCCTCGAAGTGGCGGACCGCGATGCAGGCCTACATCCCGATGAACCGGCGCGCGTTCGAGGCGTTCGACGCGCTGGAGGCCGGCGGGATCGCGTCGATGACGCACGAGGCGAAGTCGTTCATCGCGGCGTACCGGACGGAGGCCGAACGGTCGGTCCTCCTGGACGAGCTGGGGCACATCCACGCCGCCGGGCAGGAGATCGAGTTCGACGTCCTGAGCGGGGCCGAGGCGCGCGAGGTGGAGCCCTCGCTGTCGGACGGCATCGGCGCCGCCATCCGCCTGTACGGTCAGCGGTTCATCAACCCCGGGGAGTACGTCCACGCGCTCGCCGACGCCGTGCGCGCGCGGGGGGCGTCGATCGTCACCGGGGCGGACGTGGTGGACGTCCGCGACGAGGGCTCCCGGGTCCGGGTGGTGACCTCCGCCGGCGCGGACGACCGCTACGACGCGGTGGTGCTGGCGACCGGCACGTGGCTGGGCGAGCTGGCCCGGCGTTTCGGCGTCCGGACCGTCGTGCAGGCCGGCCGCGGCTACAGCTTCAGCGTAAAGATCGAGCACGTTCCGTCCGGTCCGGTCTACTTCCCCGCGCAGCGCGTCGCGTGCACGCCCCTGGGAGACCGCCTGCGGGTCGCCGGGATGATGGAGTTCCGCCGGGCCGACGCGCCTCTGGACCGTCGCCGCATCATGGCGATCGCCGACGCCGCGCGTCCGCTGCTGCGCGGCGCCGACCTCGACGCCCGCGTCGACGAGTGGGTCGGAGCGCGACCCTGCACCCCCGACGGCCTGCCGCTGATCGGGCGGACGGCGTCGCCGCGCGTGTTCGCCGCCGGCGGCCACGGCATGTGGGGCATCACCCTCGGCCCGCTCACCGGGAAGCTGCTGGCCGAGCAGATCACCGGCGGCGGGCAGCCGGAGGAGCTCACGCCCTTCGACCCGCTGCGCTGACCGCCGCACCGCCCCCGCCGCCACCCCGAGCTCGGAGGCTACGGGAGGTGGGCACGAGCAGGTGACGGCCGGGGTGCCGCTGGGCGGCACCCCGGCCTCCGCCGGCACCACCGCCGGGCGCGCGGGCCGAGCGGGTCGACCGGCGGCGTACGCGTCCTGTTGACCCTGGATACGCGGCGGCGATGACGCCGCGGGCGGCGACGCTTGCGTACCGTCGATGCCGTGGACCGGCTGGCGGCGTGGTGGGCGGCGCGTACCCGCGGCGGAGTGCGTGCGGTGCTGGCCGTCGACGGTTCGCTCGCGCTGGTGCTGGGCGCGCTGGCGGCGCTCGGTGCGTGGGACGCGGCCGGCGACCGGGGGATGCGCCTCGGAGTCGCCGGTGTCGCGCTCGTCGGCGTGGCGGCTGCCGGGCTGGTGGTACGGCGGGTGTGGCCGCTGGCCGCGCTCGGGCTGTCGCTGGCCGCGACCCTCGCCTACCTGGCGCTCGGCTATCCCTACAGTCCCATCCTCCAACTGGCCTCGGTGGCCGCCTACACGGTCGGCGCCTGGTGCCCGAAGCGGGTCTCGCTGACCGCCGTGGCCGCCGCCGTCGCCGTCTACCTGCCCGTCGCGTGGTCCAGCGGCGGCACCCCCTGGCCGGCATTCGGGGTGGGACCGCTGGCCGTGGTGTGGCTGGTCGTGCCGTGGTCGGTGGGGACGGCGGTGCGCGCGTACCGCCGGGTGCGGGCGCGGGCCGCGGACGCCGAGCGGCGCGAGCACGTCTACCAGGAACGGCTGCGGATCGCGCAGGAGGTGCACGACGTGGTCGGCCACAGCCTGGCGGTGATCAACATGCAGGCGGGGGTGGCGTTGCACGTGTTGGAGCGGCGACCGCAGCGCGCGGCCCAGGCGCTGCGAGCCGTGCGGCAGACCAGCGCCCAGGCGCTGGAGGAGCTGCGGGCCGCGCTCGCGCCGTTGGCGGAGCCGGACGGGCGGAGCAGGGCCGAGCCGGATCGGCGGCCGGTGGCGGACCTCGCGCGGGTACCGGAGCTGGTCGAGGCGGTGAACCAGGGCAGGCTGCGGGTGACGCTCGTCGTGGAGGGCCACCGGCGGGTGCTTCCGGCCGCGGTGGAGCTGGCCGGGTACCGGATCGTGCAGGAGTCGTTGACCAACGTGGTGCGGCATGCCGAGGCCGACCGCGCCACCGTCCGGCTGGCCTACGGCGACGACGCTCTCCGCGTGACGGTGAGCGACGACGGGCGGGGCCCCGCGACGGGGGACGGCGCGGGACGAGGGTTGGTCGGGATGCGGGAACGCGCGGCCGCGGTGGGCGGCACCTTCGCCGCCGGTGCGGGCGCCGACGGTGGTTTCGAGGTACGCGCGGTGCTTCCGGTGACGAGGGCGGGGGGTGCCCCATCGACGGGCGGGTGATCCGGCTGGTGGTCGTGGACGACCAACCGCTGGTCCGGATGGGGTTGCGGATGCTCGTCGAGGACGAGCCCGACATCGCGCTGGTCGGCGCGGCGGCCGATGGCGTCCAGGGGTTGGCCGTGGTGCGGGAGCAGCGGCCCGACGTGGTGCTCATGGACATCCGGATGCCGGTGCTGGACGGCATCGAGGCGCTGCGTCGGGTGGTCGCCGATCCCGAGCTGGCCGGCACGCGGGTGATCATGCTGACCAGCTTCGACGTCGACGACCACGTCTTCGACGCGCTTCGCGCCGGTGCCTCCGGTTTCCTGCTCAAGAGCGCGGAGCCGGTGGAGATGCTGCACGCGGTGCGGGTGGTCGCCGCCGGGGAGGCGCTGCTGTCTCCGGCGGTGACCCGCCGGGTGATAGCCCGGTTCGCCGGGCCGCCCGTCGGTCGGGGTGGGCCCCGGCCGCCGCTGTCGGTGCTGACCGAGCGGGAGCGTGAGGTGGTGGGCTGGGTGGCGGCCGGGCTGTCCAACGACCAGATCGCCGAGCGTCTGGTGCTCAGCCCGGCCACGGTCCGTACCCATCTCAGCCGGGCGATGGCGAAGTTGGACGCGCGGGACCGGGCACAACTGGTGGTCTTCGCGTACCAGGGCGGGCTGCCGATTCCCGACTGAGCCGGCCCGGCCGCCAGATCCGGGGGCCCAGGTCGATCGCCAGGGCGGGCACCAGGAAGGCGCGGACGACGAACGCGTCCACCGCGACGCCGAGCGCGACCAGCAGGCCGAGCTGGATGTTCAGCACCACCGGCGTGATGGTCAGGACCAGGAAGGTGGCGGCCAGCACGACCCCGGCGCTGGTGATCACTCCCCCGGTGACGGTCAGGGCGTGCAACACCCCGTTGCGGTGGCCGCGCGGGCCGACCTCCTGGCGTGCCCTGGCCATGAGGAAGATCGTGTAGTCGACGCCGAGGGCCACCAGGAACAGGAAACCGAGGGTGAGCACGGACTGGTCGGTGCGCGGGAACCCGAGCGCGTGGAACAGCAGCCCGGCGACGCCGAGTGCCGCGGCGGCCGACAGCAGGGTGCAGCCGAGCAGCAGCACCGGTGCGAGCACCGCCCGCAGCAGCAGGCCCAGCATCAGCGCGACCACCGCGAGGATGACCGGCACGATGACCATCAGGTCCCGGTTCATCGCCCGGTTCTGGTCCAGCAGTGTCGCGGCCGGACCGCCGATCACCGCGTCGCCGTCGGAGGCGCCCACCCGGGCGCGGAGCCGTTCGACGGTCTCCTGGGCGGGCGCGCTGGCCGGTGGCGCGTCGAACACCACGGGAATCCGGACCCACGCGCCGGAGCCGGATCGTTCGGCCGGCCGCACCTCGGCCACCCCGGGCGTCTGCCGTGCCGTCGCCGCCACGTCCTCGGCCGTCCGGGGCGACGTGTAGATCATCGCGGGTGTGGCCGTGCCGGCGGGAAAGTGCGCGGCGAGCAGTTCCTGGCCCCGCACCGAGTCCGGCTTTCGCGTGAAGTTGTCGGCCCCGGCGAGGCCACCGACCCGCAGGACGGACAGCCCGGCGCTCGCCGTGACGAGCACCAGCGCGGCCAGCGCCCAGACCCGACGGGGCCGGCGCGACACCAGCGCGGCGATCCGCTGCCACACCGGGTGGTCGGGTTCGTGCGCGCCGCCGCCGTCCGGGCGGGGCACCCTCGGCCAGAACACCCACCGCCCGAGCACCACCAGCATCGCCGGCAGGAGCGTGGTCATCGCGAGCAGAGCGGCGACCACGGCCACGGCCATGACCGGCCCCAGCCCGCGGGTGGAGTTCATCTCGGCCACCAGCAGCGCCAGTGCGGCGAGGACCATGGTCGCGGCGGAGGCCCCGACCGCGGGGGTGATGCCGCGCAGTGCCAGCGCCATGGCGGTGTGCCGGTCCGGATGCCGTCGCAGTTCGTCGCGGTAGCGGGCGATCAGCAGCAGCGCGTAGTCGGTGCCCAGGCCGAACACCAGCACGATCACGAGGATGGAACCGGACCCGGAGACCAGCGCCCCGGCCCGGCCGGCCAGGTAGGTGCCGCCCTGGGCGACCACCGTCCCGGCGAGCACGCAGACGAGCGGGACGAGCGGCAGCACCGGACTGCGGTACGTGACCAGCAGGAGAACCGCCACGACGACGATCGTGGCCAGCGTCAGCCCGCCGTCGACCTGACCGTTCGCCCGCGCCGAGTCGGCCCGCGAGGCGGCCGGCCCGGTCACCTTCGCCGTCAGACCGTCCGGCAGCCCGTCGTCGACCGCCGCCCGCGCGCGGTCCACCACCTCCTCGACCTCGCCGCTGTCCAGCCGCGTGCCGGCCACCGGCACCGTCAGCGTCACGGCCCGGCGGTCGGCGGACTCCACCGGGGCGGGCACCGGGCCGTCGCCGAGGCCGGTCAGGTCGGCGCGGTCCCGGTCCACCGCGGCACGGTCCCGCTCGGTGAGGCCGCCGTCCCGGACGTAGACGACGACCAACGGGACCGTGTCGGCGAACTCCCGCTCGGCCAACTCGGCGGCCCGGGTCGATCCGGCGCGCGACGGCATCCAGTTCGTCTCGTCGTTGTCCTGCACGTCACCGACCAGACCGGCCAGCCAGCCGAACACCCCGAGGGCGACCAGCCAGGCCGTCAGCACCACCCACCTGCCACGCCGGCCCGCCGGAAACCCCACCACCGTCTGCCAGGTGCGCACCGCCGCTCCTCACTCGCGCCGCCATGACGATCGGCACCCACGGTCCGTCAGGGCTGCGGTCGCGCGCGTCGTCGCCCGGGCGTCACCGTCCGGCACGTCGTGTGGCGCACCCGGTGTACGCACCGTGCGTACCCCGGGCGACGCGGTCGCCGCCGGCCGCGGGCGAGCCTCTCGGCATGGCGCGCCTGGTAGCGGGAAACCGTCCGTCGTGTCCGCCGTGCACGAGCCGCGCCCCCGGGCCGCACTGCCCGGCAGCCTGGTGCTGCCCGGCCGGAGAGCGGAGATCCCGGCCGGCGCCGCCACCCTGCCGGGTCGACCGCGGGCCTGGGGCCCGACCACCGCCGGGGTGGGCCGGCGGGACCGGCCGCGACCACCGCCGCGGGCGCGGGCCCGGGCGGGCGCCGGTGAGCCGGCGGGCCGGTGAGCGCCGTCGGTTTCCTCACGAGCCTGGTGGCGCGTTACGGCTACCTGGGCCTCGCGCTGCTGGTCGGGGTGGAGAGCTTCGGCGTCCCCGCTCCGGGCGAGACGGCGATCATCCTCGGCGCCGGATACGCCGCCCGCGGCCAACTCGCCGTCGTCGGGGTCGCGGTGACCGCGTTCCTGGCCGCGGTGAGCGGGGACAGCATCGCGTACCTGATCGGTCGAACCGGCGGGCGGCGGGTCGTCCTGCGGTACGGCCGCTTCGTAGGGCTGACTCGGGAGCGGTTCACACGGTTGGAGGCGGTGATGAACCGCCACGGTCCGAAGATCGTGGCGGCCGCCCGCTTCGTCGAGGGCCTGCGGCAGTTCAACGGGTTCATCGCCGGCGCCACCGGCATGCCGTGGCGACGGTTCGTCCTCTACAACGCCGCCGGCGCTGCCGCGTGGGTCGCCGTGTGGGTCACCGTCGGCTATCTCGCCGGGAACCACGTCCAGGCCATCGTGGCGGATGTGCACCGCTTCCAGTGGTACGTGCTCGCCGCCGCGGTCGTCGGCGTGCTCGCCACCGTCGCGTGGCGCCTGACCCGCAGGCGCAGGCGTTCCTGACCGCCGGCGGCCTGGCGGGCTACCGCCGGGTGCCAGCGCCTGCCGGGATCTCGGGGATGGCGGGTCCGTGTCGCCGGCGACTGCGCCGGACGACGACGACGCCGGCCACCACCACGGCGGCGAGGCCGAGCGGCACCCACAGCATGGGGTGGGCCCACGCCTGGCCGGGCAGCTGCCGGACGAGCACGAACACACCCATCACCACGACGAACCACCCGAACGCCATGCGCAACGCGTCCTCGGGAATCCGGCCGGCGAGCCGGCCACCGAGCAGGCTGCCGATCACGGCGGCGATGCTGACGGCGGCGGCCAGACCCCAGTCGATGCCGACACCGGAGAGGTGTCCGGCGAGACCGGCGAAGGACTTCATCGCGATGACGACCAGTGAGGTGCCGACGGCGACGGGCATCGGCATTCCGCCGAGCAGGGCCAGCGCGGGCACCACGAGGAAGCCGCCACCGGCGCCGACCAGGCCGGTGACCAGGCCGACCACGACGCCGTCGAGGGCGACCCGCAGGACGGGAAGCTCGTGCGGCGCCGGCCGGGGCTCCGCGGGGCGCCGGCCGCGGATCATCGCGGTGGCGGTGGCCAGCATCATCACGGCGAACCCCGTCAGCAGCACCCCGGCCGGTACGAACACGGCCACGCGACCGCCGGCGTAGGCGCCGGCCATGCCGGCGACGCCGAACAGCAGCCCGGTGCGCCACCGGACGCGCCCCGCCCGCGCGTACGGCAGGACGCCGACGGCGCTGGTGACGCCGACGACGAGCAGCGAGGTGGCGATGGCCTCCTTGGCGGGCAGGCCGGCGACGTAGACCAGCAGCGGCACGGCCAGGATCGAACCGCCGCCGCCGAGGAGGCCGAGGCTGATCCCGACCAGCACGGCCAGCCCGGCGGCCAGGGCGAAGCTGCCGGTCATGCCGGTTGCCCGGACGCCGGCTCCCGCCGCAGTCGGCCCACGACGGTCTCCAGGTCGCACGTCGCGCCGCGGTTGTAGGGGAGCTTGCCGAGCAGCATGCCCATCGCGCAGGTGTTGGTCAGGGCGGCGACGGTGAGTCCGGCGCCGACGAAGCCGGCGACCCACTTCAGGCCGGGTACGAACACCGAGGCGACGACGCTGGCCAGGACGATGGAGCCGGCGACCAGGCGGACCTGGCGCTCCAGGTCCCAGCGGGGTCTGCCGTGGGCGATCGGCGCGTCGGCCGCCTGCCAGGCCATGATCCCACCGGTGAGGACCTTCAGGTGAGGCAGGCCCGCGCCGGCGAGCGCCCGTTCGGCCTGGGCCGCGCGGGCGCCGGAACGGCAGACCAGCACGACGTCCTCGTCGAGGTGACGGCGCAGTTCCGCGCGGTGTTCCTTGAGCAGGTCGAGCGGCACGTTGTAGGAGCCGGGGATGTGCGAGGTCTCGAACTCCGCGGGGGTGCGGACGTCGAGCAGGCGGGGTGCCCGCCCGGCGGCGATCAGCTCGCGCAGGGTGGTCGCGTCGAGCGTCGCGGGGCTGGTCAAGTTCGTGGTCAAGGCGCTTCCTCTCGGGGTCGGTGTGGTGCCCGGCGCAGGTCGCCGGTGAGACACGCAGGCACGGGGGCGCGCTGGCGCGCGGCCGGCGCCGGCCGGCGCGGCGCGTCAGGCGGTGGCGGGGGCGATCGTCAGGCGGTGGCGGCCATGCGCACGCCGGCCGGCTCGGCGTTGCCGAACAGGTCGTCGATCAGGACGACCTCCCGGCCGGCGTTGGCCAGCAGCGACGCGGCGGCGGTGGCCCGGTACCCGGAGCCGCAGTGCACCCAGACGGTGCCGGCGGGCACGTCGCTGAGGCGGGCGGGCAGGTCGTGCAGCGGGACGTGCACGGCGCCGTCGATGTGGCCGGCGTTCCACTCGTTGGCCATCCGGACGTCGAGGACGACCTGCGGGGCGGGCAGGCCGCCGGGCGTGCCGCCCGCCTGCGCGGCGGCGAGGGTCGGGAAGTCGGCGACGGGCAGTTTCCGCAGGTCGTCCGGACCGGTCGCCCACTGCTCGGGGGTCCCGGTGGCCTGTGCGGCGGGCCGGTCGATGCCGATGCGGGCGAGTTCCCGTTGGGCGTCGGCGACCTGCTCGGGCGTCTCGGCCAGGAGGGTGATCGGCAGGCCCCAGTCGACGAGCCAGCCGAGCCAGGTCGACATGGGCCCGTCGAGGCCGAGGCCGATCGTGCCGGCCAGGTGCGAGGCGGCGTACGCCGTGCGGTGTCGCAGGTCGACCACCCACTCCCCGGCGGCGATCCGCTGCCGCAACTGGCCGGCGTCGGCGCGGGTCACGGGGGTGAGGTCGACGGGGGCCGGCCCCGCGGTGTTGGCCACGCCCATGTGGGCGTAGTAGGCGGGATACGCGCCCAAGCCGGCCAGGGTTTCGGTGACGAACCGGTCTGCGGCCAGCCGCAGCACGGGGTTGGCCTGCTTCTCCCGGCCGATCGTCGATTCGGGGGCGTCGGCCTGGCTGGCCGAGCAGAAGCTGCCGAAACCGTGCGTCGGCCAGACCTGTGCCCCGTCGGGCAGCAGGTCGGCCAGCCGCCTTGCCGAGGCGTGCTGGTGGTGGGCCAGGGTGTGCGCGTGCCGCTGCCCGAGCAGGTCGGTACGGCCCGTCGTGCCGAACAGCAGCGAGCCTCCGGTGAACACGCCGACCGGGGACCAGCCGTCGCCGACGGACTCCTCCAGCACGTACGACAGGTGGTGGAAGGTGTGCCCGGGGGTGGCGACCACCCGCAGCCGCAGCGTGCCGGACAGGCTCACCTCGTCACCGTCGGACACCGGCACCCGGTCGAAGCCCACCTCGTCCGCGGCGGCGACCAGGTACGCCGCGCCGGTGAGCCGGGCCAGGTGCAGGCCGCCGGAGACGTAGTCGTTGTGCAGGTGCGTCTCCGCCACGTGCGTGATCCGTACGCCCTTCTCCCCCGCGAGGTACAGGACCCGGTCGATGTCCCGCTGCGGGTCCACCACCACCGCCACCCTGCCATCCGTCGCCAGGTAGCTGCGGTCGCCCAGCGACGAGGTCGCAATGACCGACACCTCCCACGCCATCCATCTGCTCCTTTCCTCATCACGCTACATACCCCCGGGGGTATGTAGCGAACAGTCGTCGCCCTTGGTCGACATCGAACACGTGCTCATCCGCCCCGAACGGCGGGCACGCCGTTCGGGGCGTCGAGCGTCAGGCCCGGCGGCTCACGCCAGAGCCAGGAAGAGCTTCTCCAGTTCCTCTTCGGTCATCTCCGGCTGCTCGCCGCGGTCACGGGCGGCCGAGCAGTGCCGCATGCCGGAGGCGATGATCTTGAAGCCTGCCCGGTCGATCGCCTTGGAGACCGCGGCGAGCTGGGTCAACGCCGCACGGCAGTCCTCGCCGTTCTCCATCATCTCGATCACAGCGTTGAGCTGCCCGCGGGCCCGCTTCAGGCGGGTCAGCGCCTCGCCGGTCATCTCGGGACGCATCTTCATCTCGTCAACCTCCGCGTCCACGGTAACACATACCCCCGGGGGTATCCGGAGGAACGATCTCACCGCCGGCGGTCGGTCGACGGCACGGCAGCCACGCCGGATCAACCCGGCTGCGGCAGCCGCCCCGTCTCGGCCACCTTCGCGAAGACGTACGCGCTCGGCTTCGGGTGTCTCGCGAAGCCGGCGTCGCGGTCGACCGCGATGAGCCCGAACCGGGGGCGGTAGCCCTCGCTCCACTCGAAGTTGTCGAACGCCGACCAGTGCAGGTAGCCGCGCACGTCGATCCCCTCCGCCAGCGCCTGGGCGACGGCGGCGAGGTGGGTGAGCAGATAGTCGATCCGTTCGGTGTCGTCCTCGGTGGCGATGCCGTTCTCGGTGACGAACAGGGGAAGGCGGGTCTCGGCGGCGCGGTGCAGCATCTGCCGGAGGCCGTCGGGATGCACGGCCCAGCCCATCTGGGTCGTACGACATCCGGCGGGCGGCTCGGCGAACCGCGTGGGCGATCTCGGGTCCACCCACTGTTTCCGGTAGTACTGGACGCCGAGGAAGTCACCGCGGTCGGGGCCGGTGAGTCCGTCGAGGTGGAGGTCGACGATCTCGTGTCGCATGAGGCGTCGCAACGCGCGGCACTCCTCGTCGTCGAGCGCCGGCACGAGCAGCGGGAGTTGCACAGCGAGGCCGACGAGCGACCGCCGTGACGCGCCGCGTACGGCGCGCACGGCCGCGAAGTGGGCCTCCAGGAGCCGCCGGCCGACCCGTTTCCAGAGAGCCTCGCTGGCGACGCCGGGCGGATGGCAGCCCTCCAGGTAGCCGTGCAGAGCGACCATCTGCGGCTCGTTGACGGTGCACACGTAGGGCATGAGCTCCCCCAGTTCCACGGCCACGTACCGGCAGTAGCGGGCGAACACGGTGAGGGCGTCGGGGGCGAGCCATCCGCCGGCCGCCGCGAACCATCGGGGCAGGGTGAAGTGGTGGAGGGTCACGAAGGCGGTCATGCCGGTCTCGGCGAGCGCGGTCAGCACCCGCCGGTAGTGCGCCGTCGCGGCCCGGCTGAACTCGCCGGGCGCCGGTTCGATCCGGGACCATTCGAGCGACAGCCGGTGCGCGTTGTGACCGAGCGACCTGAGCAGGGCGAAGTCCTCCGCATAGCGGTGATAGTGCTCGATGCCGTCGCCCGACGACCAGCGGGCGGCGGTGCCCGGACGGTGCTCGAAGTCCCACCAGTCGTTGTTGACGTTCCCTCCCTCGACCTGGTGCGCCGAGGTGGCACTGCCCCACAGGAAGCCGGGCGGAAAGTCGACCTGCACGCTGCCTCCCTCGGTCGCTGGGGCCCGGCGTCCGGACGGACGCCGGGCCCCCACACGCCTACCGTGACGTGGTGGTGAAGGTGTACGACCCGGACCCGACGCGGTAGACGGCGTAGTCACCGTCGATCCGGACGAAGTCCGCCCGGTCGGGCGTCCCCAGTGGCCGTCCGCCCTGCAACGGGACCCAGACGGACGCCGTGGTGTTCGTGGGCACGGTGACCGAGAGCCGGAAGCGGCCGTCGGTCCGCGACCACTCGGAGCGGGCCAGCCCCGCGGGCGTCTGGTAGCTGCCCTTGACGGAGGTCAGGTCACCGACGACCTTCGGCTGGATGACCAACTCGCGGTAGGCGATGCTGCCGTCGGCCGCCCGGATGCCGGCGAGCCCGCTGTGGAACCACTCCTCGATCTGGGCGAGGATCATGTGGTTCTTGGAGTCCCCACGGTTCCACCGCTCCCCGATCGTGGTCATGCCGCCCGGGTTGGCGGTGGTGGACGCCATGAAGTAGCCGTAGCTGGGCTGGTCGTCCTCCTGCAGCAGGTCCCACAGCACGTCGTCGCGGCCGCCCGCGGCGAGGGCCCGGACGGTGGGTGCCATCCCGATGGTCCCGCCACTGAAGTGGGGGCCGTCGCCGTTGGGATGGAACGCGTAGACCAGCTCGACGAGGGCGTCGAGGACGGCGCCGCGCTCGCTGTCGGGGACGAGCCCGGCGTCGAGTGCGAGGGCCTGGGCGGTCTGGGTGGCGCCCGCGGCGCCGGCGTTGCCCTCCGCCGTGTACCGGCGCAGCTGGGTGTTGTAGAAGTGCGCGTTGAAGGCCGTCCTGATGTCGGCCGCCAGCGTCCGGTACTTCTCCGCGTCGGCCCGGTGGCCGGTCAGCTCGGCCATCATGGCGAGCTTGCTGATCATGACGTAGTAGCCCCAGGTGCCGGTGATCCGGCCGGAGGTCTGGTCCGCCGACACCCAGTCGGCGAGTGCGGCGTCGACGATGTGCGCGTCGGCACCCTCACCGACCTTCTCCCGCTGGATGTAGTCGGCGAAGGCCACCATGTGGTCGTAGTAGCGAGCCATCGTCTGGGTGTCGCCGTAGAGCTCGTAGAGCATCGCCGGCACGAGGATGATGGCGTTGCCCCAGTTGATCTCGTCGCCGAAACGTCCGCTGTAGCCCCAGTCGTACACGGGCGTCTTCAGGGCGACGTTGCCGAACATCGGCGTGTCGGCCACGGACTGACCTTCGACCAGGTGGTGCATGGTCGTGCGAAGGTACGCGGCGAGCTGTTCGTTGCGGTGGATGGCGCCCATGGGCATGGTGTAGTCGGCGGGATACGAGAGCTTCTCCCGGCCGGGGCAGTCGGTGAAGACCGACATGATGTTGCTCATGAACGAGTAGCGGGACATCGTGTGGATGCGGTTGACCCGGGCGTTGGAGGTCGTCACCTCGCCGGCCAGGGGTGTGGCCGCCTGCAGGCGCAGTCCCCGGACGGTGTCCTTCGTGGGGACATACCCCTCGGGCAGGCCCGTGACCTGCACCCACTGCATGCCGAAGTAGTTGAAGTCCGGGTGCCAGGTCTCCCCGCCGGGGAGACCGGCGGTGGTGTAGGTGTTGAACAGGTCCCGGCCGCGGCTGCCGCCACCGCCCATGAGCGAGGCCTGGTCGACGGTGCCGTCGGCGGCGAGCGACTCGGCCGGTGACATGCGGATCGTCGTGCCCGCCGGCACGGTGTCCTGCAGGCGCAGTTCCGGCCATCCGACGATGTTCTGTCCGAAGTCGAACACCCAGGTGCCGGGTGCGGGGTTGGTCACGGAGACCGGAGTGAACGTCTCCACGATCCTGACGGGCTCGGCCGCGCGGGCGACGAGCTTCGTGGCCAGGTTCGGTGGCGGGGCGATGCCCGCGTTCGTCCAGCCGGTGGGGGTGCCGTCGCGGCGCGTGGCGGTGGCCGACAGGTCGGCGCCGGGAGCGTTCCAGCCGGGCTGCTCCCGGCGGGCGTCGTAGTCGGCGCCGGAGTACCAGGCGTCGGTGACGAGCGGTCCCAGCGCGGTGCGCCAACTGCGGTCGGAGACGATGACGTCGGTTCCTCCGCCCGCGTACGAGATCTCCAGCCGGGCGATCAGGCGTGGCGTGACGGCGGCGCCAGCGCTCGCGTCACTCGCGGCGATGTTGTTGCCGGAGCCGGTGACCCGCGCGCCGGCGGCGTGCGACGCGGCCAGCGCCGGGGTGAAGGTGATGCCGGTGCCGTCGGGGCCGGCGGTGCCGATCGCCGTGATGGTGCGGGACTCGAGGCGGTCGCCGCCGTCGCCGGTGTCGATGTTGATGGTGCCGCCGACGTGGTAGTTGGCGACGCTGGTGAGTTTCACGGTCGTGGCGCCGGCCGCGGCGTCCGCGGCGAGGCTGCCGCTGCCCTTGAGCTGGCTCTGCCACCAGGAGTAGGGGGCGGTGCGGCCGACGGCCGGGTTGGTGACGCTGCGGCGCACGTACGCGGGGCCGTTGCCGAGTTCGACGCCGAGGGTGTTGGCGCCCCGGCGCAGATCCCGGGTCACGTCGTAGGTGCGGTACTCGCTGGACAACTGGTAGTTGGAGTTGCCCGGGGCGAGGACCTCGTCGGTCAGCGTCCGGCCGTTGAGGGTCGGCTTGTGCAGGCCGACGCCGGAGAGGTACAGGCGAGCGGAGCCGACCTGCTTGCGGCGGTCGACGGTGAACTGGCGGGCGAAGATCGGCATGGGCTGGTTCTCCGCGCGGCCCGGGTACTCGATCCAGCGGGCCGGCGCCCAGTCGCCCTGCTCGAGCAGACCCATCTCCCAGGAGGACGGCCCGCTCCAGTCGGACGGACGCCGGTCGGCGTCCCAGACGCGTACGCGCCAGACGACCCGCTCGCGTGACGCGAGGGGCTTGCCGGCGTACCGGACCCCCGTCTGCAGATCGGACGGGATCCTGCCGGAGTCCCAGATCAGCCGTCCGCGCTTGAGGTTCGACTCGCTGGTGGCCGCCTGGACCTGGTACCCGGTCTGCCGGTCACCGGGGCAGGCCACCCGGGCGCGCGGCCGGTGGCAGGGGTGCGAGGCCGCCTTCCGGGTCTCGACGATCTGCCAGCCGAGGGTGGGGCTCGCGTTGTCGATGCCCAGGGGTTCGTCGTACCTGCCGTCGACCTGCAGGTTGACGACCCGGACGTTGGCGGCTCCGCCGCCACTCCCGGCGGAGGCCGGTGTGGCGGCCACCGCCTGTGGCGCGATCAGGGCCAGGCAGAGGCCCACTCCGGTGAGCGCCCTCGCGCGTCGTCTCGGTCTCGACACTGGTGCCGTCCTTCCCCGCCGGCGCTCGTGCGCCGGCGTCAGTGCTGGTGGTGGTGTGGTGGTGGTGTGGTGGCGCGGGGGGCCCGGCGGAGGCGGCGCATTCGGGCGCTGTGCCGTCCGCGGGGATGGGAAGCGGTCAGGTTCCCGCCCGGTAGTCGGCGTCCATCGCCGCGAGCACCTTCTGCGGCGTGGACTGGCCGCTGAAGATCTCCTGCAGGCCGGAGAGCATGGTTTGCTGCACCTTGGCGTTGGGCCACAGCTGGTCCATGAACGGCACGGTCCGGTTGTCGTTGATGAAGGTCGTCAGGTCGGCGAAGGCCGGGTCGACGGTCGAGCCGCTGTCGGGCAGGGACGGCAGGCTGCCCTGCTTGGCGTTGAACACCCTCATGCCCTCGGGCGACATGACGAAGGTGATGAACCTGAGCGCCAGCTCCTTGTTCTTCGCCTTGGCGTTCACTCCGTAGCCGGCACCGGCCGCGGCGGGCATGACGAACGTGGACGGATCGTCGGTGGCGGGCAGCGGTTTCAGGACGAACGTTCCGCTCGGGTTCTTGCCCTTCAGCAGCGCGACCACCCAGTTCCCCTGGACGATGCCGAGCGTCCTGCCGGTGGCGACGAGTTCCTGGCTGGCCTCGTAGCTGGTGCCGAGCGGGTTCTTCTGGAAGCAACCGGCCGTGTTCATCTCCTGGTACTTGGCCATGGCCGTGCTCCACGGGGAGTCGGCGAAGGTGGCCTGGCCGGCCTGCATCCTCGTGTCGAAGTCCGGGTCGGTGCCGTAGACGGTCGTGGCCACCAGCGCGTACAGGACGAGCTGGGTGACCCAGTTGTCCTGGATGCCGAGCGCGAAGGCCGGGGTGCCCTTGGCCGCGGCGGCACGGCAGAAGGTCAGCAGCTCGGTCCAGGTACCCGGCGGGGTGAGGCCGGCCTTCCGCATCGCCTCCTGGTTGTAGATCGCGCCGATGCCGTTGAGCCCGAATATCGCGTTGTACGTCCTGCCCTCGTACCCGGCGACGCTCTTGACCGCGTCGGGCAGTCTGGCCGCCCAGGGCTGGTCGGACAGGTCCAGCAGGTAGCCGGGCTCGGCGAGCACGTAGGTGGCGCCGGGGTTGCCGTTGCCGGGCCAGACCGACATCACGTCGGGTGCGGTGCCGGAGGCCAACTGGGTGCGGATCTGCTGCTGGTACTGGTCCGCGCCGCTGGTGGTGAAGTTGACCTTGACGCCGGGGTTCGCCGCCTCGAATGCCTTGATGACGTCCTCGACGGATCCCTGGTCGACCGAGGCGAGGGTGAGGACGTCGGACCCGCCGCCGGAACCGGCGTTGGTGCCACTGCTGCAGGCGGTCATCGCGCCGATGATGACAGTCGCGGCCAGGACGGCCGCGAGTCTCGTGCGGTTCATGGGTGTCTCCCTGTGGAGGAGCGGTCAGGGCACCACGTCGGGTGCCGTGGCGGTGAGGGTGTAGCGGCCGGACGTGAGCCGCAGGCTGACCCCCGCGGCGAACGGCTCGACCCCGAGAACCCCGGGCCGGCCGGCGGCGGGTGCGTCGTTCTCGCACACGCTGCCCGGATCCGGTGTGGGGATCTGCAGTACGGCAGTGCTGCCGGGCGGCACCGTGACGGTCACGGTGATCCGGCCGTCGGACATCGACCATCCGCAGGCGACCCGTCCGCGGGCGGTCTCCTGCTCGGCACGGGCCCAGGTGAGCCGGCCGCCGGGCAGGGGCCGAAGCAGGAGTTCGCGGTAGGCCACCGACGACGGTGTCTGGTCGATGCCGGCGACTCGGCCGAAGAGCCAGTCGCCGACGCTGCCGAGGCTGTAGTGGTTGAACGAGTTCATCTTCGGCGACTGGAAGCCGGCGTGTTCGGTCCATCCGTCCCAGCGCTCCCAGATGGTGGTCGCGCCGTGGCGAATGGAGTACCCCCACGAGGGGTACCGGTCCTGATGCAGGAGGGCGTACGCCAGGTCGGCCCGGCCGTGGTCGGCCAGCACCGGGCACAGCAGGGCCACGCCCACGAAACCGGTGGTCAGACGGTGGCCGCGTTTCTCGATGTCGGCGGCCAGATGCTCGACGGCCGCCGGCACGAGCCGCTGCGGCAGGAGCCCGAACGCGAGTGCCAGCAGGTAGGCCGTCTGCGTGCCACCCTCGACGGTGCCGTCGTCGCCGACGTACGAGTCGACGAACGCCGCACGGATCCGGGCATGCAGGTCGCGGAGCTGCTCGGCCTCGTCGTGCCGGCCGAGCACCTCGGCGGCCTGGGCGACGAGCTGGGTGCTGTGGGCGAAGTACGCGGTTGCCAGCACGTCGCGCGGCGTGGTGACGTCGACCTGGAGCCAGTCTCCGTAGGAGTTGCCGGTGCGGTTCCGCCAGCGCAGGTCGGGGTTGTGCCGGTGGACGTGGTCGACCCAGGCGCGCATCGCGTCGAAGCCGCGTTCGAGCACGCGCCGGTCGCCGTAGACGCGCCACAGGTACCAGGGGATGATCACTCCGGCATCGCCCCAGGCGGGCGCCGCCTCCCGCCCGAGTGTGACGACGGGTGCCACGTCGCGGAAGGCGCCGTCGGCGTCCTGTCCGTCCACCACGTCGCGGAGCCATCGGGCCAGGAAGGCGGAGACGTCCGCGTTGCGGCCGGCGGTCGGGGCGAAGATCTGGGCGTCGGCCAGCCAGCCGAGCCGCTCGTCACGCTGGGGGCAGTCGGTGGGTACCGCCACGAAGTTGCCGCGTTGCCCCCACGCGATGTTGGACTGCAACTGGTTGACCACGGGGTCGGAGCACTCGAACCACCCCGTCCACGGCGTGTCGTTGTGCAGCACCCGGGCGACCACGTCGGAGAGGCGCAACTCGCCCGGGTGGTCGGCCACCTCCAGGTAGCGGAAGCCGTGGTACGTGAACCGGGGCTCGAACACCTCGACGGGATCTCCGCCGGTGACGTACACGTCGGTCGCCCTCGCCCGGCGCAGGTTGTCCACGTACAGCTCCCCGTCGGCGAGCATCTCCGCGTGCCGCAGGACGATCCGGTGTCCCGCCGTGGCGGCCCGTACGGTCAGCCGTACCCGTCCGACGAGGTTCTGCCCGAAGTCGACGACGTAGCGGCCCGGGCCCCGCCGACGGATCTCGACGGGTGCCACGGTGCGGGTGACGCGGATCGGGTGGTCCGGTTCGGCGACCAACGGGCCCGGCGCGGTGTCGAGCACCGCGACCGGCCGGAAGCCGGCGACACCGGGGAGGTCCCACCCGGGCACGTGCTGACGGTGGTCGACGTACTCGCCCATGAGCAGGTCGGCGGCGCGGATCGCGCCGGGGCGCTCGGTCCAGTTGCCGTCCGTGGCCACCACCTGGCGGGAGCCGTCGGCGAAGTCGAGCACCAGCTGGGCGAGGAAGGCGGGCCGGTCGCCGTAGTGCTGGGCGGGCCGCCGCGGGTCGAAACCGACGTACCCGCACCACCAGCCGTCCCCCACGATGGCGGCGACCACGTTGGCGCCGGGACGGAGCAGGTCGGTGACGTCGTACGTCTGGTACTGAAGCCGGCGGTGGTACTCGGTCCAGCCGGGCGCCAGCTCGACGTCACCGACCCGGGCACCGTTGAGACGCGGCTCGTAGACGCCGCGTGCGGTGGCGTACAGCCGGGCTCGCAGCGGCTGCCGCGCGAGGTGGAACTCCCGGCGCAGGTACAGCGGTGGTGACGCCAGCGGTGGTGAGGGGAGATCCTCGTCGGCCGGTGGGTCGACGTGCGGCAGCAGCGCCGGGTCCCGCCCGATCCACACGGCCGTCCAGTCGTCGCGGTGCAACAGTCCGGTCTCGAACCAGCTCTGGGCGGCGCCCGCCTGGGCGCCCGTCTCGTCCCAGACCCGCACCCGCCAGTGGTAACGGGTGGCCGACCGTAGGGCCGGGCCGTCCCACGGCACGAGCAGCCCGTCCCCGGACGAGCGGCGGCCGGTGTCCCAGACGAGCCGGTCGGGGTCGTCCAGGTCCGCCGCCCGCTCGGCCGCCGTGATCTGGTAGGCGCTCTGCGCCGCACCCCGCCGGTCGGATTCGAGTTTCCAGGACAGTCGCGGACACCGCTCCCCGACACCGAGCGGCTCGCGTCGCTGTTCCGCCTCCAGGCCGTACGGTCTCATCCCTTCAGCCCTCCCGCGAAGCCGTTGATGATGCTGCGCTGCAACGCGAAGTAGAGGACCAGGATCGGCACGATGCTGATCACCAGCGCCGCGAAGATGAGGTTCCAGTCGGCGACGTACTGGCCGACGAAGCCGGCCAGCGCGACCGGCATGGTCTGCTGGTCGCTGCCGCTGAGGTAGAGCAGTGGGGTGAAGAAGTCGTTCCACACCGCGATCGCGTTGAGGACCAGCGCGGTGACCGTGACCGGCCGGAGCATCGGGAAGACGACGTGTCGGAAGGCGTCCCATGGGCGGCAGCCGTCGATCAAGGCGGCGTCCTCGAAGTCGTGGGGCAGCGCCCGGATGAATCCGGTGTAGAGGAAGGTGGTGAAGGGCACCTGCAGACCGGCGTAGAAGAGGACGAGCGCCCAGACCGTGCCGAGCAGGCCGAGGTCCCTCATCGTCTGGTAGAGCGGCAGCGCGGCGAGTTGGAACGGGAGCACCAGGCCCAGCATGATCAGCAGGAACATGGCGCGGGACCAGCGGGCGGTGGCGCGGGCCAGCGGATAGGCCGCCAGCGACGAGACGGCCAGCACGACGACGACGCTGATGCTGGTCACCAGGGCGCTGTTGACGAGCGCGCCACCCAGCCCGCCCTCACGCCACGCCTGGCTGAAGTTGGCCAGGGTCGGAGACGTCGTGGGGCGGATCGGCGAGGACGTGTCCGACGGGGCCCGGACGGCGAGGTTCACCAGCACGTACACCGGGAAGGCGACCACGACGGCCGCGGCGATCATCGCCAGCTCCAGGCCGAACGTCCGCCAGCGGTAGCGGTTCACGATGCTGCCCGTTCGTTGCGGGCCAGCACCAGGTACTGCCCGGTCGACGCGACGGCCACGATGATCGTCAGCACCACGGCGAGGGCGATGCTGTAGCCGAACTCGCCCAGGGTGAAGGCGTCCTTGTAGATGAGCGTCGAGATGGTGTCGGTGGCGTGCCCGGGACCACCGCCGGTCAGCGCGTACACCTGGTCGAACAGCTTGATCCCGCCGATGATCGACAGCATCAGGTTGATCGTGATCGCGGGCGCCAGTTGCGGCCTGATCACCGACCAGAACCGCCGTACCGGTCCGCTGCCGTCGATGGCGGCGGCCTCGTACAGCTCCTTCGGCACGGACTGCAGCCCGGCCAGGAAGATCACCATCGAGTAGCCGGCGAACTGCCAGACGATCACGGCCACGATCGACCAGAGCGCCAACTGGGGGTCGCCCAGCCAGTCCTGCCCCCACCGGCCGAGCCCGACCGCGCCGAGCAGGCTGTTGACGGCGCCGTCCGGGCCCAGCAGGTTGCGCCACAGGTACGCGGTCACGATCGGCGTGACCACGGCCGGAGCGAACAGGAACACCCGGAGCACGGTGCGGGACTTGATCAGGCTGTTCACGCCGAGCGCGAGCAGCAGCCCGATCCCGTTCTGGATGATCGTGATCGAAACCGCGATCACCACGGTGTGCCAGATCGCCTGGACGGCGTCCGGGTCACGGGCGATGCCAGCGAAGTTGTCGAGCCCGACGAACGAGAGGTCGGGGCTCAGTCCGTCCCAGTCGGTGAAGGCGTAGTACACGCCTCGCGCGCTGGGCACGAGGACCACGAAGGCGAACAGCAGCATCGCCGGCGCCGCGAACCACCAGGACGGTGATCCGCCACGCCCATGGCCGGCGGCCGACCGGCCAACGGTCGGCGTGGATGCCCGGGTGAGACGGGCGGGGGTGAGAGTCATCCGCGAGATCCACTCTTGAAACGTTTCAAGGAAGCGCCGCAGGAAAGGTGGAGCGTGGTCGGGGGAAGATATCGGAGTGGGTAACGTTTCCCAAATGTTTCGGCTGACCCTAGAAGTTCATCGAAGGGTCGTCAAGAGGTCTGGTGATGACGCGGTTTAATCCCGGGTCTACGCTCTGGGCAACGTTGCACAGAGCTGGAGGTTATGAGTGGACGAAGCGCCCGCCCGACGCATCACCATCGTCGACGTCGCACGGCACGCTCAGGTGTCCACCACCGCGGTGTCGAAGGTGCTGCGCAACGCGTACGGCGTGAGCCCGAAGATGCAGGCGAAGGTGCGGCAGGCGATCAGCGAGTTGGGTTACCGTCCCAACGCCTCCGCCAGGGGCTTGCGGGGCCGGACGTACACCATCGGCGTGATGCTGCCCGACATCCGCAACCCGTTCTTCGCCGAGGTCCTCGACGGCCTCACCGGCCGTATCGCCGGCACGGAGTACCAGGTCCTGCTCGGCCCCGGCTGCAACGGCGAGGACGCCGAGGCTCGCGTCATCCACGCCATGATCGACCGCGGCATGGACGGCCTCATCCTGATAGCGCCCATCTCCGCGCGCGCTCACCTCGAGCGGGTCGCCGCCCTCGTCCCCACCGTCGTCGTGGGCCGGCACGGGCACTCCCACACCTACGACACCGTGGCCGACGACGACCTCACCGGCGCCGCCCTGGTCGTGAACCACCTCGCCGACCTCGGCCACCGCCGCATCGCCCACATCGAACACCACGAGAGCACACCGGACTGCCTCGCCGAGATGCCCAACGCCATCCGCGCCGAGGGTTACCGGCGGGCCATGCGGGCCAGGGGCCTCGCCGACGGGATCGACATCGCCTCCACGACCTACACGCAGGAGGGCGGTTACCTTGGGGCGAAGCAACTGCTCGCGCGCCCCGTCCGGCCCACCGCGATCTTCGCCGGTGCCGACATCGTCGCCATGGGCGCCCTCGACGCCATCGCCGAGGCCGGCCTGAGCGTTCCCACCGACATATCCATCGCCGGCTACGACAACACCACGTTCGCCGCGTTCCGGCCGATCTCGCTGACCAGCGTCGACCAGGCCGGTCACGAGATCGGGGCCAACGCGGCCCGGCTCCTGCTCGACCGCATCGCCGACCGCAGCCGTCCCACCGCGCAGGTCAAGCTCTCCCCCACCCTCGTCGTCCGCCGCACGACCGCCCCGCCACCGGCCTAGCGGTCCGCGCGCCGCCCCGGGCTCGACGTTCTCCGAGCCCGGCACGAACCCGCTGGACGAGATCGGCCCGCCAGGATCACTCGCATTCCGCGCTTCCGGCGCCTCCCGCCGGGGGAAGGCCCACCGCTGCCCTACGCACGGGCCCCGCCTCCCCACCTGCTGTGGCGTGGGTCACCTCGGTTCACGGCGGGCCGGTCGTGGTCCGTCCTGGGGTCGTCAGTGACACGCGAAAGGACACAGGACCATGTCGACCACCGCCACCATCGTCACCATCGCCGCCGCGCTCTGGGTCGGGTTCTCCGCCGCCTCCGTCTTCCTCCGCGCCACGTGGGTCGTCGGACCCCTCGCCGAGTACGGGGTGCCCCGCTCGTGGTGGCCGTGGCTCGGGGTCGCCAAGGCCGCCGGGTCGGTCGGCCTGCTCGTGGGCCTGTTCGTGCCCGTCGTCGGCGTGCTCGCCGCCGTCGGCCTCGTGCTCTACTTCGTCGGCGCCGTCGTCACCGTCCTCCGGGCCCGTTCGTACGGCCACGTGCCGTTCCCGCTGCTGTACCTGGCGCCGGTCGTCGCCGCCCTCGCACTCGGGTTCCCCGGCTGAGGCGACGCGGGCGGACCGACGGGCACCCGCGGCGGCGGTGCGGCCACTAGGCTCGCTCATCCCGTGTGGGACCACGACCAGGAACAGGTGAGGTCACCGTGCAGGTCTGGATCGACGGCACCGCCACCACGGTGACCGACGTCGCCGAACTCGACGCGATCCTCGGCGACGAACCACCGGGGGAGGTGACTCTCGCCAGCGACGCCGCCTGGCGGACCCTGCACATCAGCTTCTGGCGAGATCGGGCCGGCCTGTACTGGGAGAGCGAGACCGACATCCTCCTCGCGTGGGGCCCGGTGCCGCCGGGTGCGCCGGGAAACCAGGTCGTCGGCGACGCCGAGTACGCCTACGACGACCCGCGGTTCGCCCTTCCCGACGGCATCGAGCCCTTCGAGGTCACCCACGCCGAGGCCCGGCAGGCGGCCCACGAGTTCCTGCGAACCGATGGACGCCCCACCAACGTCCAGTGGGTCGTCAAACCCTAGACGCGGTGGCAGCGGCACGGTTCGCGGGCCGGAGGACAGTGCCGCTGCCATGCCTCCGGCCCGGCCGGGCGTCCCCGCGGGTGGACGTCGCGCACGAGCAGCCCGTACGCGTGCCGACGTCTCGGCAGATGTCCATGCGGCGCGCCGCGGAGTTCGTGCATCTGCCGGAAGACGATCAACTGGCCTTTTCGTAGCGTCCGGGGGTGGTCGCGCCGGCGCGTGACGAGAGCGCCGCCCGCAGGCCGGATGAGGGGGAGGTCAATGAGGGCGATCATTCCGATCGGTACGGTGCTGGCGATGCTGGCCGTGACGGCGCCGGCAGTCGCGGCCCAGCGGGTCGAGACGGTGACGGTCACCGTCGCGGACGGAGTCACCCAGCCGGTGTTCGGATACGCCGACGCGATCCGCGAACGGGTCTGGGTCGACACCGACGTGGACAGCGACCGGGACGGCGTCAAGGACGTCGTCCGTGTCGACCTCATCCGGCCGGCCGCCACCGAGCGGGGTCTGAAGGTCCCCGTCATCATCGACAACAGCCCGTACTACACGACGTTGGGGCGCGGCAACGAGTCCGAACTCAAGGCGGACGTCGACGGTGACGGCCTTCTCGACCGCTGGCCGCTGTTCTACGACAACTACTTCGTCCCCCGTGGCTACGCCGTCGCGCTCGTCGACATGGTCGGCACGGCCGGCTCCACCGGCTGCCCGACCATCCAGGGCGCGAACGAGAACGCCACCGGACCGGCCGTCGTCGACTGGCTCAACGGCCGGCGGGACGCGCACGACTCGCACGGCGATCCGGTGGTGGTCGACTGGCACAACGGCAGGTCCGGGATGATCGGCAAGTCGTACGACGCGTCCCTGGCGATGGCCGCGGCGGTGTCCGGCGTCGAGGGCCTGTCGACGGTGGTTCCCATCGCCGGTCCGTACAACTACTACGACTACACCCGCGCCAACGGCATCGTGACGCGTGGCAACAACTACCTCGGGTCGCTCGCCCGGACCATCACGGCGGACGACCCGGCCCGTCAGTCCCGGTGCGCGCCGGTCTGGAACGAGATCGCGGCCGACGACGGCGACGAGCACGGCGACTACACGCCGTTCTGGCACGAGCGGAACTACCTGGACGACGCCGCGAAGATCAAGGCGAGCGTGTTCCTCGTGCACGGCATCCAGGACGACAACGTCCGGGCGGATCACTTCAGCAAGTTCTGGGAGGCGCTGAAGACGTACGACGTCCCCCGGAAGCTGTGGATCGGCCGGGTCGGGCACGTCGAGCCGTTCGACTTCCGCCGGGACGTCTGGGTCGACACGCTGCACCGCTGGTTCGACTACTGGCTCCAGGGCGTCGACAACGGCATCACCGGCGAGCCGACGGTCGACGTGGAACCGTCCGTCGGCGTCTGGGAACGGCACGCGGACTGGCCGATTCCCGGCACGGGAAACGTCAACGTCTGGCTGCGTCCGGGCGCCGACAGCGCCGGAGAACTCGCGCTCACCCCGGCCAAGGCCGCCCCGACGACCCGCTCGTTCACCGACAACCCGAGCCAGACCGAAGCCACGATGATCAACAACCCCGACCAGCCGAACGGGAGCCGCCTGGCCTTCCTGTCCCCACCGCTGGCGGAGGACCTGCGGATCTCGGGCACTCCCGTGGTCAACCTCGTCGCGTCGTCGAGCCTCGACGAGGCGTACTTCGGCGCCATCCTCGTCGAGTACGGGCCGAGCACGCAGAACAACCGGACCGGTGACGGCGTCGTCCAGACGACGTTGCCCGAGGAGTGCTACGGCGAGTCGAGCCCGTCCGACGACGGGTGCTACCGGCCCGTCGCGTACCGGCCGACCGACGTCACCCAGTGGCGGGTGACCAAGGGGATCCGCGACGGGCAGAACCGCGACTCGATCGCGGCGCCCGACCCGATGACGCCCGGCCAGATGTACGAGATCAGCATTCCCCTGCTGCCGGAGGACTACGTCTTCTCCGCCGGCAACCGGATCGGCGTCGTCATCGTCGGCAGCTACCGCGGCTACTCGGCGGCGACGCTCGCCTCGCGGCCCACCATCACGGTCGACACCAAGGTCAGCCACGTCTCCCTGCCGGTGCTCGGCGGTCAGCAGGCCGCCCGCCGAGCCGGGATCCCGCACCGCTGACGTCCGCCGACCAGCAACGACGCGGAAGAGTCACCCTCGGGCGAGGGTGACTCTTCCGCGCCCGTCCCGCTATCGCCAGTCGGTGTCCGCGCCCCGCGTGCGGCCCAGTGCCACCCACGCCACGACCACCGTGTACGCGCACAGCACGCCGAGACCGCCCCACCACGGCAGCGGGAAGTAGCCGGCGGACGGGGCGTGGTGCGCCGTCACCTGTGGATACTCCACCGCCGTCTGTCGGACGGCGAAGCCGGCGGCCGGGGTCAGCCGCAGCAGCCACTCGGCCACCCCGTCCGGCAGCAGCGGCACCGTGGTGACGGCGTACGGCAGGGCGACCAGCGACAGCCCGACGGCCATCGCTGCCCCGCCACGGCGCAGCCACACGCCGAGCCCGTACGCGAGGGCCGCACAGAGCGCGAGCACCACCGCGACGCCGACGATCACCCGAGCGAGGGTCGGCGCCGGCACCGGCTGCACCGGGATGCCGTTGTGGTCGAGGATCGCCGTGCCCGCCGGGACGACGACACCGGCGGCGACCAGACCGGTGACGAAGGCGGCCCCGGCGACGACGGCGGCCCGCGCGAAGACCACCCGACGGGTGGGCCCCTCGTGCGCCGTGCGCGTACCGTATCGGGCCGCGACGACGAGCAGGACGGTCAACGCGACGACCAGGCCGGGCAGGGTCGTCCCGACGCCGCGCGCGCCGTCCTCGCTGAGCGGCCCGATGTCGCCGGTGCCGCTGACCGTGATGACGCCGTCCCTCTCGATGGCGCCCGAGGCGTTGTGGTACTTCTCCCAGTCGCTCTGGTTCATCTGGCCGACCGGGTCGCTGTGCCATCCACCGGCGGCGCCGCCCTCGACGGTCACGTTGTCGAAGACGCCGACGGCCTGGGTGAACCGGACCTCCTCGACCGCGCCACCGAGGCCGACCGGGCGGAGCGTGAGGTCGCCGGGTGAGGTGGCGAAGAGGCCGACCTGCACGACGTCCGGCAGCCCGTCGAGCGTCGCCGTCGCGACGGTGTGCCACCGCGTGCCGTCGGCCGACTCGGCACCGGTGATGGTGTCGCCCGATCGGGTCAGACGCAGCCAGCGCGGGGACTGCTCCGTGACGGGGCCGGGGCTCCCGGCGACGTCGTGCGTGTAGTCGTACTGGAAGCGCACGCCGTTGCCGCCGGTCATCGTGAGCGCCGCGTAGCGCGAGCCCTGCCGCAGGCCGTCCTTGACGATGATCCCCGCCTTCGCCCACGGCACCAGCCCGGGCACGATCCGGTCGTGGTGCGGTGGTGGGTAGGTGATGGTTCCGGTCATCGACGTCAGCCGGACGGTGATGCTGCCTTCGCGGCCCAGGTCGCGATGCAGGAACCAGAATCTGTCGCTGACGACGGAGCCGTCGTCGGCGACGGGAACGGCCGGGCAGGCGCCGGCGCAGGACGAGCGGTTGCCGGCGGCGGACAGCAGGCCCAGCGCGATGACGGCGAGTGCCGCGGCGGCCAGGGCGATCAGGCGGCTCGGGCGGCGGAACGCGGTCCATTCCCGGCGCAGGAGTTCGGTGGTCGACATGCCGCCGGTTCTACGCAGCGGGCCGTCACACCGTCCGAACAGGCGCTGTCATGCCGTTGTTAGGTCGTGCGGGGCATGCTGGTGGGGTGCTCAGGCTGCGCAGCGGGACCGTCGGGGCCCGGTTCACGATCTTGTACGCCGTCGTGTTCCTCGCCTCCGGCGTCGGGCTGTTGGGCCTGGCCTTCCTGCTCTCCGGCGGCGGCACGAGCAACGCCGTGCCGGCCCGCAATCCCCCGGCCTCCGCCCTGGGCGACCTCGACGCGGCGCAGCAGCGCATCCGCCAGTTGGAGGAGCAGTTGGCGGGGGCGGACGCCCAGCAGGCCCGGCAGCTGCTGGTCGGCTCGCTGGTGGCGCTGACGGTGATGGCGGTCGTCTCGTTGCTGCTCGGCCGGGTGCTGGCCCGGCGCGTACTGCGGCCGTTGCGGCTCATCACCAGGGCCACGCGGGACATCTCCGCCGACAGCCTGCACCGGCGGCTGGCCGTCACCGGGCCCGCCGACGAGGTGAAGGACCTCGCCGACACCATCGACGAACTGCTCCAACGGCTCGAGGCGTCGTTCGTCGCACAACGCCGCTTCGTGGCCAACGCCTCGCACGAACTGCGTACGCCGCTCACGACGATGCGGGCGTCGCTGGACGTCGCGGTCGCCAAGCCGGACCCGGACGCCTCGACGGTGGCGCTCGCGGACCGCCTCCGTACGCAACTGGACCGGGTCGACCACCTGCTCGACGGGTTCCTCGTGCTGGCCCGGGCGCAACACGGCGCGCTGGCCGACACGGCCGTGGTCGACCTCGCCGACCTCGTCGGCGCGGCGCTGCGGGAGAGGTCCGCCGACGCGCGGGCGAAGGGGCTGCGCGTGGCGTCGGTCGTGCCGTCGGCGACACACGTCCAGGGCAGCGAGGCGCTGCTGGGGCGGTTGGTGGGCAACCTCGTCGACAACGCCGTGACCCACAACGAGCAGGGAGGTTGGATCCGGATGGCCGCGTCCGCGACCGAGGAGCAGGAGATCGCGCTGATCGTGGAGACCGGCGGGCGCGTCCTCGACCAGCGGGAGGTCGACCGGCTGGCGCAGCCGTTCGAGCGGCTCGGCGCCGAGCGTACCGGTTCGTCCGGCCTCGGCCTGTCCATCGTGGCGGCCGTGGCGGCCGCGCACGGTGGCCGGCTCGCCCTGCTCGCCCGACCGGAGGGCGGCCTGCGTGTGTCGGTCACCCTCCCGGCCGCGAAGGTGCCGGTGCGGGCATGAGGATCCTCGTCGTCGAAGACGACCACGCGCTGGCCGAGGTCGTCGCGGAGGGACTGCGCGACCAGGGGATGGCCGTCGACCTCGCCCACGACGGGCTGACCGCCGCCGCCAAACTCGACCTCACCGCGCACGACGTGGTGGTGCTGGACCGGGACCTGCCCGGCCTCCACGGCGACACACTGTGCCAAATGATCAGCGAGCGGCCGGACCGGCCGATGGTGCTGATGCTGACTGCGGCCGGCGCACCCGGGGATCGGGTCAGCGGCCTGACCCTGGGCGCGGACGACTACCTGGCCAAGCCCTTCCACTTCCCGGAGCTGATCCTGCGCGTCCGTGCGCTGGCCCGCCGCAGGCCCGACGCACGCCCGCGGACACTGCGCGTCGCCGGGATCGAGTTGGACCCGGTACGCCGGACCGCGGTTCGCGACGGGCGGCACCTGCACCTCTCCGTGAAGGAGTTCGCCGTGCTGGAAGCGCTGCTGCTGGCGAGCCCCGGCTTCCTGAGCACCGAGACGCTGCTCGAACAGGTCTGGGACGAGAACGCCGACCCGTTCACCAACACTGTGACCGTGACGGTCGGCCGGCTGCGCCGCAAACTCGGCAACCCACCGGTCATCGCCACGACGCCAGGAGTGGGCTACCGGATCGCCTGATCCGCGTGCCCCTATAGTCGGGCGGTGAACGCGGAGCAGGTCCGGCAGGCGTACGCCTCCGTCGCGGAGCTCTACATCGAGCTGTTCGGCACGCGCCAGCAGGTGCACGCCGACGACCTCGCCTTCATCGGGCGACATCTGGCGGGCCGGCCCGGCAGGGTGCTCGATCTGGGCTGTGGGCCGGGCCACATCACCGACTACCTCCGCTCGCTGGGCGCCGACGCGACGGGGATCGACATGGTGCCCGAGTTCGTCGCCCACGCGCGGGCGACCCACCCGGGCGGCGACTACCGCCTCGGGTCGATCGACGACCTCGCCGCGGCCGACCACTCCGTGGCCGGCATCCTGGCCTGGTACTCGTTGATCCACCTACCGCCGCAGGAGGTCGACGGCGTGCTCGCCGAGTTCCGGCGGGTGCTGGCCCCGGCCGGGACGTTGGTGCTCGGTCTCTTCACCGGTGACGAGGTCGCCGCCTTCGACCACAAGGTGGCGACCGCCTACCGCTGGCCCCTCGACGAGTTCTCCCAGCGGCTGGCGCAGGCCGGGTTCACGGAGGTCGAGCGGCTGGCGCGGCCCGGCGACGGCACCCACCGGCCGCACGCCGCCGTCGCGGCGGTCGTGACGGACGGGTGAGCCGGACCGGCGAGGCTCACCGGACGACCCGCAGGGCCCGCGCGGACGCCAGGTGGTCCGGCGCCGGCAGATGGGCAAGTTGGGCGGCACCGGCAACGCCCGGGCTCGGCGGGCACCTGCCGACGGGACCGCGGCCGCCGGAAGGCCCGCCCTGTCCTCGGAGTGAGCGTGCCCTCTCCTGATCCGCCCATCTTCGGAATGACCATTCCAGCTGGGTAGGGTGGCACCGCGGGTGCGGGGCACGACGAGCCGATCGTGACCCGCCCGCGGCCGGTGCCGGCCTGCTTGTCCGGTATCGGCCCCACGAGGCCGCGGCGACGGCGAAAGGGGCGAGCACGGCTTGGACCTTCGCATCGCTGATGATTCCGGCACCCTGACCGGGTCGCTGGTCGGCCGTGCGGACGAGCTGTTGTCGACCCGCAGGTTCCTGCGGCAGGCGGCGGTCAACGGCGGGGCGTTGCTGATCTCGGGAGAGCCGGGGGTCGGCAAGACGGCACTGCTCGACGCCGTCGCGGAGGCCGCCGCGGAGACGGGTACGCGGGTGCTCCGGGCCGCCGGGGTCGAGTTCGAGGCCGACGTCAGCTACTCGGGGCTGAACCAGCTCCTGTTCCCGCTCTACGACGCCTTCGGCGAGCTGGCGCCCGCCCACCGGGAGGCGCTGCGGGTGGCGCTGGGGTTCGGCACCGGCCAGCCGCCGGACCGGCTGCTGGTGTCCAACGCGGTGCTGCTGCTGTTGCGGGCCACGGCCGTCGCGCAGCCGCTGCTGCTCATCGTCGACGACCTGCCCTGGCTGGACCGGGCGAGTTCGGCGGTGCTCGGGTTCGTCGCGCGCAGGCTGGTCGGCACCAGCGTCGGGTTCCTCGCCGCGTGCCGGGCGCAGACCGCCAGCTTCTTCGAGCACGGCGGGATCCCCGAGTTCGAACTGCAACCGTTGCCGGCCGCCGCCGCCGAGGAGCTGATCGACCGACGCTTTCCCGACCTCGCGCCCGCCGTCCGGCGCCGGCTGCTGTCCGAGGCTCGCGGGAATCCACTCGCCCTGCTGGAACTCCCCAGCGCCCTGACCGGGCCGCAACGTCTCGCCGCGGCGTCGCTGCCCGCGGTCCTCCCGCTGACCCGGCGTCTCCAGGTGCTCTTCGCGTCGCGGGTGTCCCGACTGCCCGAGCCCTGCCGCCGGCTCCTGCTGCTCGGAGCACTCGACGGTACGGGCGATCTCGGCGTCCTGCTCACGGCCGCGGGCGAGTACGACCTCGACGACCTCGCACCGGCCGAACGTGACCAGCTCGTCCACGTCCACGGCAACAGCCGCCGCTTCGCCTTCCGGCACCCGCTGATCGAGTCGGCCGTCGTGGAGGTCGCCACGAGCAGCGAGCTGCGCTGGGCACACACCGCCCTCGCCCGGACGCTGGTCACCCAGCCGGAGCGCCGGGCGTGGCACCTCGGCGAGGCCACCGTCGGCCCCGACGAGGAGGTGGCCGGCCTGCTGGAACAGGCCGCGCACCGGATCCTGCGCCGGGGTGACGCGGTGGGCGCGGTGGCATCCCTGACGCGCGCGGCCGAACTCACCCCGGACGCCGTCGACCGTGGCCGGCGTCTCGCCCAGGCCGCGTACATCGGCGCGGACGCCGGCGGCGAGCTGACCAACGCGTCGCAGTTGCTGGACGACTCCCGACGGGCAAGTCCCGGCGGCTCGCTGTACGCCAGCGCCGCCGCCGTGTACCTGCTCCTCAACAGCGACGGCGACGTCCGGACGGCGCACCGGCTGCTGGTCGGCGCCATCGAGTCCGGCGACCACGGCTACGACGCCGACGACCCGGCTCTCCTGGACGCGCTGCACACGCTCCTGCTGCTGTGCTTCTTCTCCGGCGAGCCCGCGGCGTGGGAGCCGTTCTTCGCCGCCCTCGGCCGGCTGACACCCGAGGTGCCCGCGCCGCTCGCGGTGGCGGCGGCGAGCTTCGGTGACCCGGCACGTACGGGTCAGGCGGCGGCGAGCCGCTTCGACGCGATGGTCGCCGGCATGAGCGACGAGGTCGACCCGAATCAGATCGTCCGGATCGGCATCGCCGCGATCTACCTGGACCGGCTCTCCGACTGCCGGGACGCCCACTGGCGGGTGGTGCGCCTGGGGCGCGAGGGCGCGGCGCCGGCCCGCCGCCACCTCGGCGTGCTGTTGCACCTCTGCTTCGACGACTACCACAGCGGGCGGTGGGACGAGGCGGCGGAACTCGCCGAGGAGGGCCTCCGCCTGTGCGACGAGCGCGGCTTCCGGTTCGTCGCCCGGTACTTCCAGTACGTCCAGGCGCTGCTCGCGGCGGCGCGCGGCGACGCCGAGGCCAGCGACACGTTGACCGACGCCATCCTGCGTTTCGCGGTGCCGCGCGGCGCCCGGGCAGTGGAGGTCTACGCCTACCACGTCCGGGGCCTCAACGACCTGGCGCGTGGCGACCACGAGAGCGCGTACCAGCACGCGACCGCCATCAGCCCCGCGGGCCGGCTCGCGCCGTACGTGCCGCACGCCCTGTGGGGATGCCTGGATCTCGTCGAGGCGGCCGTACGCACCAACCGCCTCACCGAGGCCGCCGCTCACGCCGCCGCCGTCGACGAGGCGAACCTGGCCGGCGTGTCACCGCGGCTCGCGCTGCTCAGCGCCGCGGCATCGGCGTTCGCCGCCCCCGACGACAAGGCCGAGGAGCTGTTCGAGGCGGCGCTGGCGCTGCCCGGCGTCGAGCGCTGGCCGTTCGACCTCGCCCGGGTGCGGCTCGTGTACGGGGAACGGCTGCGCCGGCTCCGGGCGACCGCGAGGGCTCGGACGCAGCTCCGGACCGCGCTCGCGACCTTCGAGCTGTTGGGCGCCCGGCCGTGGGCCGAACGCGCGGCCAACGAACTGCGGGCCACCGGCCTGACCAAGCCGCGGACCGGCACCCGGTCCACCGTCCTCACCCCGCAGGAGCGGGAGATCGCGGAGCTGGCCGGGTCCGGACTGACGAACAAGCAGATCGGCGAGAAGTTGTTCCTCTCGCACCGGACCGTCGGCACTCACCTGTACCAGATCTTCCCCAAGCTGGGCATCACCTCCAGAGTGGCGCTCCGCGACGCCCTGGCGGCACTCGGCGACGACGAGGCCCCGGAGCCCGACGAACCACCCTGAACGCCCGGGGCCGCGCCGGTGTCGGCCGTCACGCCGACGGCGCGACGCCCTCCGCGCGCTGCTTCAGGCGCAGCAGCGTGTCCTGGTGCGCGTAGTAGATCTCCTCGGCCGGAGAGTTGCGCATCAGCACCGTGGTGAGTTCCCGCTCCACCTTCTTGGCGATCACGTGCGTGCCGGGGGCGACCGGGACGAGGATCCAGGCCTGGTAGATGCTCAGGTCGACGGAGGAGCCGATCCAGCCGAACCGGGTGTCCGGCTCGTACTCGGTGACCACCGCCTCCAGCCGCGCGCCGTACATCTCGACCTCGAACTCGGCACCCAGCCGGATCCCGCCCGGGACACGCGTCGCACGCACCCCGGGAACCCAGTCGGGCCACCGCGCGACGTCGACCAGGTGCGTGTACACCTGCTGGGGCGACGCCGCGATGAGGGCCTCCGCGTGCATCGAGGACTCCGCGCGCGGCTGCGTGACGTCCGAGCGGTACGTGTCCCGGCGCGCCCAGGACACGCCGTGGCCGGCCCAGGGGTGAATCATCTCGGTCTCCTTCGACTGTTCGTGGCACCGCTCGTCGCGCCGGCCCCGCCCGCTCCGACGACGTACGGGCGACGGCCGGGTCGCTGCGCGGGACCACTCTCCCGGCGCCGGGCCGGCGAGTCACCGGTCGAATGACTGGGCGGACGACGGCCCCCGGCCCCGGAGGGTCGCCGCCCTGGTCAGGGCACGGCGGAGGAACGGCACGGCGGAGGAACGGCACGGCGGAGGAACGGCGCGGCGGCGGGCCGCAGCGGGCACCCGCGCGTGACCTACGCCGGCGGTCCGGCCGTTACGTCATCAGAGCGGAAGTCGTACGCCGACCGCAGCGGCGCCCGTCCAGTCATCCGACGGATGCAGCCATCGGCGCGGTGATCCGAGTCTTGAACGGCCGCGGAGGACACGGTCAGCACGGTGCGGCCGCCGCCCACGGCGCCCTCGCCGCGAGGGATCAGATCAAGGAGAGAATGCACGATGCCGTACATCACCGTCGGTGAAGAGAACAGCACCGCCATCGAGCTGTACTACGAGGACCACGGCACGGGCCAGCCGGTCGTGCTGATCCACGGTTTCCCGCTCGACGGACACTCGTGGGAGAAGCAGTCGGCCGCGCTGCTGCAGGCCGGCTACCGGGTCGTCACCTACGACCGCCGCGGCTTCGGCCGGTCGAGCCAGCCCGCCGTCGGGTACGACTACGACACGTTCGCGGCGGACCTGAACGTCCTGATGGAGAAGCTCGACCTGACCGACGCCGTCCTCGTCGGCTTCTCGATGGGCACCGGCGAGGTCGCCCGGTACGTGAGCCGGCACGGCTCGGCGCGGGTCGCGAAGGTCGCCTTCCTCGCGTCGCTGGAGCCGTTCCTGCTCAAGACGGACGACAACCCGACCGGCGCCGCCCCACGGGAGTTCTTCGAGGGCGTCGCGGAGCAGGTGCGCAAGGACCGGTACGCCTACTACACCGCGTTCTACGCCGACTTCTACAACCTGGACGAGAACCTGGGGACCAGGATCAGCGAGGAGGCAGTCCGGAACAGCTGGGCCGTCGCCACCTCTGGTGGCTGGTACGGCGCCGCGGCCGCGCCCCTGACCTGGTTCACCGACTTCCGGGCCGACATCCCCACGATCGACGTGCCGGCCCTCATCCTGCACGGCACCGGCGACCGGATCCTGCCCATCGACGCCACCGGACGCCCGTTCCACCGGGCGCTGCCGGACGCCGACTACGTCGAGATCGAGGGTGCGCCGCACGGCCTGCTCTGGACGCACGCCGACGAGGTCAACAGGGCGCTGCTCGCCTTCCTCGAGAAGTAGCGGGCGATGCCGGCGGGCGGGTAGGAGGGTCCCTGCGCCTGCCCGCCCGCCGGCGGCCCCCTGCGGCCGGAGACCTCGTCACGGCCCGCTCATCAGTGCGGGGCAGCGGCTCGGTCAGGCCAGGATCTCGACGTACCCGTCGGTGCCGTGCACGCGGATCCGCTGCCCGTCGCGGATCCGCCGGGTGGCGTCCACCACGCCGACGACGGCCGGCAGGCCGTACTCCCGTGCGATCACCGCGCCGTGCGTCATCAGCCCCCCGACCTCCGTCACGAGGCCCGCGACGGCGACGAACAGGGCTGTCCAGCTGGGGTCCGTGTAGGCGGTGACGAGGATGTCGCCCGGTTCGAGGTCGGCCTGCGCCATGTCCAGGATGACGCGGGCCCGCCCTTCGACGGTCCCGGCCGAGACCGGCAGGCCGACCAGCGCGTCACCCGGCACGTCGTCGCGTCGGTACGCCCCGACGACCGCCTCGCCGTCGGAGGTGAGCACCCGGGGCGGTGTGAGGGACTCGTACGACCGGAACGCCTCCCTGCGCTCGTTGACGAGCCGGTGGTCCACCTCTCCGCTGCGCACGACGTCGTGCAGCTCCTCGAACCTGAGGTAGAAGATGTCCTCCCGCTCACGGAGCACGTGGGCCCGCACGAGGCGCTCGGCCTCGTCCAGCAGGGCCTGCTTGTAGACGAGGTACCGGCTGACCATGCCGTACTTCGGGTACTCCCGGTAGCCGTTGAAGGTCCGGGCCAGGTCGATCATCCGCTTGGCCTCGGCGGCCTTCTGCTCGCCGTCCGGCAGGGCCCGCAGGCGCTCCAGGACGTCGCGTTCCTTCGCCTGCGCCTCCCGCAGGCCCTGCGCGAAGCGCCGCTCGCCGGCGCCGGGCTCGAAGTTCCTGATGTTGGCGAGGATCAGCGGCACGAGCGTGGTGGGTCGTTCGCTCCAGCGGGGCCTGGTGATGTCGATCTCACCGACGCAGCGCATGCCGTACCTGTCGAGGAAGGCCTGGATGGCGTCCCGCGCCTCCGGCCCACCCGCCAGCTTGGGCAGCTCGTCCAGGAAGCCGTCGTCCTCGACGTGCTGCAGGAAGGCCACCACCTCCGGATGCGGGCGGATCGCGTCGGCGACGTCCAGGAGCGCCAGCCCCATCTCCGCCGTGACGTTGTGCGGGACGGACTGGGTGAGCGTGTCGGCCGGGTTCTTCTCACCCAGCCACTCCCCCAGCTGGTCGTTGAGCCAGCGTGTGGCCTCCATCCCCGCCATGATCACCTGGGAGCTCTGCGGCGCGAACAGGAGCCGCCTCAACTCCTCGATGTCGGCCCGGATGAAGTCGAACAGCGCCGATCCGGACACCGTGCGGATGTCCCGCTTCAGAGCGGCGACGGACGCCTGGTTGCGTTCGATCAGCTCGGTGACGACGGCCGGATTGGGTTCGATCGCGGTGGGCGCGCCACCGCCGGGCGGCACCCAGCCCGAGGTGTCGTCGGGGGCCGGGCGGATGAAGCCCTCCCGCTCGACGACCGTCCGCAGCGCGTCCCCGAGCAGCGGATCGGACCGCCCCATCAAGTCCAGGAGACTGGCACGGCTCGCCGGCGCGGCCAGTTGCGGGGTGACGTCGACGAACAGCCTCCCGCCGGCCTCGGCCATCGGCCGGGGGGTCGTCATCTGCCAGAAGGAGAGCCCGAGGGGCTTCATGGCGTCGGTCATCATCTGCCCGTGACCGACGGAGACGTAGACGTGGTTCTCCCCGTCGTCGGTCGCCGGAACGGGGAACAGCGTGGTGACGGGCCGGCTCTGGACCACATGGAAGTCGTCGTCGACCAGGCACCACTCGATGTCCTGAGGGCGGCCGGCGTGCTGCTCGATCCGCCGTCCGAGCCGCACGAGCCGGAGGACCTGCGCATCGGTCAGGGCGGGCTGCTCCTGCCGCTCCGGCTCGACCGCCACGTCCCGCGTCCCGCCGCCCGGCACGGCCTGGACGGCGAGCCGCTTGGCGGCGGCCGCCCTGGCGACGATCTCGTCGTCGCGCACCGTGAACACGTCCGCGTTCACCCGTCCGGAGACCAGGGCCTCGCCGAGGCCGAAGGTGGCCTCCACCGAGGCCACCTTCCGATTGCCCGTGACGGGGTCGGCCGTGAACAGGATGCCGGCCGCCTGCGGGAAGACCATCCGCTGCACGACCACGGCCATGTGGACCTTCCGGTGGTCGATGCCGTTGCGCTGGCGGTAGGTGACGGCCCGCTCGGTGAACAGCGAGGCCCAGCAGCGGCTGACGTGCCGGAGAATCGCCTCCGGCCCCACGACGTTCAGGTACGTGTCCTGCTGCCCCGCGAAGGAGGCCGTCGGCAGGTCCTCGGCCGTCGCGCTGGAGCGGACGGCGTAGGCGGCCTGCTCGCCGAGTTGCGCGAGAGCGCCGGTGATCGCCGTCGCGGCGTCGTCGGGGACGGTGATCCCTTCGATGGTCCGGCGTATATCCGCGGCGAGCGTACGGATCGCCTCCCGATCGTGCGGGTCCAGGCGCGACAACTGGTCGAGCCGTTCGCCCACCGACGGGGCTTCCGCCACGGCACGCCGGTAGGCGTGCGTCGTCACGCAGAAACCGGCCGGCACACGGATCCCGTCGATGCGCGACAGCTCCCCGAGGTGCGCGCCCTTACCGCCGACGACCGCCACGTGCGTCCCGTCGACCTCGTGGAGATCCATCACGTACTGTTCGCTCACGCGGCACCTCCGCGGTGGCCGTGCCGGGTCGGACCGCACCGGCCGGTCGCACGACCGGCGCACAACGCTGTCTCGAACGTCTTGTGGGGCACGTTCTCGTTTCCTTTCGTCTGGCGACCCGGCCGCCCAACGGGTCTCGGCCGGCGGCGAAGCATCGAAGAGCACGTTCTGGCATCCCGGCTGCGCGCCGCGCGGCACTTGCCGTGCCGGGAACCGGCGGCGCCCGGCGTCACCGCGTACGCCGACTCGGTACGTGCACGGCGTACCCCCGTTTTCGCAGGTTGTGGGCTCGGCCGACGATTCTGCGGCATAAGTGAGGTCTTGCCGCAAGCCCCCCACTCTGCTATATGTTGAGAGTGGCGGGGAGTAGATGCTCCCCCTTTCTCATGTGGTCCTCTGATCACCGCGCTCCTGACAGCGATCGGCCGTCAGACTCTCCTGGCATGGCTGCCGACAACCACCCTGTCGACCTTGCTCGCCGTCTCTCCCACGTTCGATGGCTCGCAGGAGGCACCGGGTCGGGTAAGAGCACCCTCGAATTGCGGATGGCCCGGGACGAACTGTGGGACGCCGAGGTCCGCCGGCAGGCCGCGGACCTGGGCCTGCCGGTGCTGGCCGTCGACGGCTCGCGTGATCTCGACGACCTCGCCACCCGATTCCGCCTGCGCCCGCGCCTGCGCGCGAACAGCGGTTCAGCCTGACGCCGGCCGGTTTGTGCGTGCCTGCGCAGCGCCCAGCCAGGCGCCGAGCCGACGGCGGACGCCGATGCGGCGGTATCCGCCGTCCACCGCCCCGGTCGGTGGTGGATCGAACAGCGATCCCGACCCGGACGCCGCCGCGACCGGCCTCGTTATGAGCGTCGCGCTCCACCGGGCGACCACCGACTCGGTGACACGCGGCGCCAACCGGTGGGCGAACAGCGCCAGGTGTGCGACGAGTCCGGTCGTCACCTGCCGTCGCGGGCGGCGGGCGCACGCCAGCATCGTGGCGGCGAGGCGCTCCGGCGCGTACGCGGGCGGGATGGCGCGTAGCTGGCGGCCCGAGTGGTTGGCAGCTCGCCCGAAGAACGGCGTGTCGACCGGCCCGGGCAACACGAGACAGACCCGTATCCTCCGATGACCGGCGAACTCCTGCCGTAGGTTCAGGGCCAGCCCCCGGATGGCGAACTTCGTCATGGAGTAGAGCGGGACCAGCGGGTTCGGCAGGACCGACAGCAACGACCCGACGAGCAGGAGGACGCCGTGGCCCTGCGCCCGGAACGTCGCCACGGCGGCGCGGGCGCACAGCACGGTGCCGAACACGTTGGTGTCCACCAGCCGGCGGATCTCGTCCACCGACTCGGAGCCCAGCGGCGCGGCGATGCCGACGGCCGCCGCTTCGACCCAGACGTCGATCTGCCCGAACCGCTGCACCGCCAGCCGGGTCAGCCGGTCGACGGCCGCCGGATCGGCGATGTCGGTCGGTACGACCAGCGCCTGCCCGCCACGCGCTCGGCAGTCGCGTTCCACCTCCGCGAGCGCTTCCTCGCTGCGCGAGGCCAGGACCAGCCTGGCCCCCTCGCCGGCGAACGCCAACGCGGTCGCGCGGCCGATGCCACTCGACGCCCCCGTGACCACCACCACGGCGTCACGGAACGTTCCACGCCTGACCATCACGACCTCCCGCACCGCAGCAGAACGAGATCAGGCATCTACCCACGGGCGTGACGATCACGCCACGCGCGGCCTGCCGAACCCGGAAGGCCGGAGGCACAATGATCATCGCCCGTGAAAGGAGCATCCGGAGATGGAGGAGCCTGTCGTGGTGCCCCCGGCGACGTTCCTGCTGGAGTGCCTGTTCCGGGCCGGGATGCGCGATGCCGTCACCGTCGAGCCGGCCGCGGGTGGACTCGCGGCGCTCGCGGGCATCGCCACCCGCCGGGTGGGGCCGCCGGTGTTCGTCAAGGCCTTCGTCGAGGCGCCGGCCGACGACGTCTTCACCGCCGAGGCCGACGGGCTGGCCGCCCTGCGCGAACTCGGCGGCGCGACGACACCCGAGGTGATCCTTGCGGACCGGGAGCTGCTCGTGTTGTCGGTGCTCCGGCCGAGGCCGCGCGGCGAGGCCTTCTGGGAGCGGTTCGCGCACATGCTCGCCCACCTGCACACGAAGACGACCCATCCGCGGTTCGGATGGCACCGCGACAACTGGCTGGGCCGCCGCCGGCAGATCAACACGTGGAACGACGACGGTTTCGCGTTCTTCGCCGAGCACCGGCTGCTTCGATGGCTCGGGCAGCCTCGCGTCGACGCGGCGCTCGACCGGGACGACCGGGCCGCGCTGGAGCGGCTGTGTCACCGGCTGCCCGACCTGCTGCCACAGCGGCCGGCATGCCTGACGCACGGCGACCTGTGGGCACAGAACGTCCTGGCCACTCCGGACGGGCGGCCCGCGCTGATCGACCCGGCGGTCTCCTACATGTGGGCCGAGGTCGACCTCGCCCATGTGTGGACCACCGCGCCCCCGCCCGAGGCGCGCCGGTTCTTCGAGGTCTACGCCGAGCTGACCGCCCTCGACAACGACTGGCGGGCGCGCATGCCGATCATCCAGCTGCGCCAGCACCTCGCCGTGCTGGCCCAGTTCGACGACGACTGGGGCGCGGGAGAGCAGATCCGTGCCACCCTCGCCCCGTTCCGGAGACGAACCTGACCACAGGCCCGACACGTAACAGCGCGTCGCCGGTCGACGGCCGCCGACGCCGTCGGGTCCGGTCAGGTGGGTGTGGATCGGAGGGTGTCCGCGACCGGACGTCGCGCGGCGAGCATCGCGGGGGTGGCGGTGAGCGCGGCGATCGTGAGCAGGACCGCGAGCGCGACGGCGAACCACCAGGCGTTGGGCGCGTAACGGATGCCGGGGTTGCTGGCGAGCACGTACAGCACGATGCCGGCCGGAATCCCGAGCGCGACGCCAGGCACTGCGGGAAGCGTCTGCGCCACCGCCATGCCCACGGTCACCTGTGCGGGCGTGGCGCCGAGCGCGCGGGCGACGGCCAGGGGATGGCGGTTGTCGAGGATCGCGCTCCAGGTGGTCACGACGGCGTTGACGAGCGCGAGGACGCACACCACGACGATGACGAGGAGCATGGCCTGGAGAGTCCGGGTGTCCCGGGGGTTGGCCAGCTCCGATTCACCGAGCTTGACCGTCCGGTCCTGCGCCAGGCCCATGAGCAGGGCGGCGAGCGCGGTCGTGGTGATCAGGGTGTTCAGCATGACGAGTCGGGCCCGGCGGGGGCGGCGGGCGTTGACGCGTACCCCGATCAGCAGGGCGGCGGGCATCCGGCGGGACAGCCGCACGCGCCACCGGCGGCGGCGCGGCGGGGTGGCGGCGTCGTTCAGCGCGTGGACGGTGTCGGTGGTCGCGGCGCGCACCACTGGCCCGAGGGTCGCCGCGGCGGCGATGGCGAGGGCGAGCGCGGTGACGGTGACGACCGTGCGCAGTGGGGGCGGCTGGACTCCGGTGGAGCCGAGGAGCCCGGCGCCGGGGTTGGTCAGCGCGGGCGCGGCGAACCAGCCCACGGCCAGGCCGGTGCCGGCGGCGGCGAGCCCGATCACGAGGTATTCGGCGAGGTGGACGGCGGCCACCATGGCTGGCCCGGAACCGACGGCCTTGAGCAGCCCCACCCGACGACGTTGCTCGACGGCGCGACCGGCGACGATGCCGGCGACGCCGGCCACCGCGAGGATGGTGAGCAGCCAGCTGCCGATCAGCAGGGCCTTGTGCGCCTGCCGGACGAGCCTGCCGTCCGTTTCGGCGATCTGCACCCAGCTGGTGTATTCGATCCCGGCCGTGCTCCGGTGGCGGAACGAGGTGCTGGCGTGCGGGTCGGCGAGCCGCAGGTTCAGCGTGTACGACAGCGGGCGCCCGTCGGCCAGCAGGCTGATCTCGCTGCTGTCGACCCAGACCAGGCCGGCGAGCTGCACCAGGGGACTGCCCGAGTCGACGCGCCAGTCGGCGCTCGGGTAGACGGCTCTGGCGGCGGTGACCGCGGTGCCGACCACCCGCAGCGGGTGGCCGTTGATCTCCACGGTGTCGCCGGTGCGCACGCCGAGGGCGTTGGCGAAGGTGGGTTCGACGACCACGCCGCCGGGGCGTACCCAGGTCCCGGCGGTCACCGCGGGGCGGTCGAGCGCCGCCGGGGAGTCGTCCCGGCCCTGGACGACCGCCTGCACGGTCTTACCGCGCGCCGTCAACATCAGGTAGGCCATCGGGTACGGCCCGCTGTGGGCGGTGACGCCGGGCGCGGTGGCCAGCGGCGCGAGGGCGGCCAGGGCCTGCTGGCCCGTCGCTGTCGGCGTCGCCACCACGTCCGGGCCCGCGGTCACCGCCCGGGTCCGCTCGTACGGACCGGCGAGAGCGTCGTTCAGGGCGAGGCCGAGGGTCAGCGTGCCGGTCGCGGCGCTGATCGCGATCACCAGCAGTACGGTCTCGGTGCGTCGCCGACGCACATTCCGCAGGAGCAGCCGACACACGAGCAGCAGACGCCCGGCCATCTCAGCGCCACCCGCCGTAGATCGTGCCCGTGCCGGCGGCGCTGCCGTTGCCGGCACCAGCGAACCGGCTGTCGTCGGCGAACGCCCCGTCCCGCATGGAGATCATCCGGTCGGCGATCGCGGCGATCCGCGCGTCGTGGGTGACCACCACCAGCGTCTGCCCCGCCGTACGCAGTTCCTCGAACAGCCGCAGCACCTCCAGGGTGGCGGCGCTGTCCAGGTTGCCGGTGGGCTCGTCGGCGAGCACGATCAGCGGCTCGTTGCTCAGCGCGCGGGCGATGGCGACCCGCTGGCGTTGACCGCCGGACAGCGCGGACGGCAGGTGCGTGGCGCGGTCGGCGAGCCCGACCCGGTCGAGCAGGTCCAGGGCGCGCCGACGGGCCCGCCGGGGAGACTGCCCCGCCAGCAGCGCGGCCAGTTCGACGTTCTCCACGGCCGTGAGTTCGTCCATGAGGTGGAAGGACTGGAAGACGAAACCGATGTGCTGCCGCCGCATCCGGGCCAGGGCACGCTCGCTCATGGTGTCGATGCGGTGCCCGGCCAGCCAGATCTCACCGTCGGTGGGGCGTTGCAGCCCGCCGAGCAGGTGCAACAGGGTCGACTTGCCGCATCCGCTCGGACCCATCACCGCCACCGTCTGCCCGGCCGGCACCTCCAGGTCGACCTCGTCGACCGCACGGACCAGCGCGCTTCCCCGCCCGTACCACCTGGTCACCCCGCGCGCCCGCAGCAGCGCCGACTCGCTCACGCCGCACCACCGGGCACGCCCTCGCGGCCCTCGTCCTGCTCGGTCATGGTTTCGCCTTCCGTTGGATCCGACCGCGTTCGGTCCACGCGCGTTCGCACGCCTCAAGCCACTCGAGGTCGGCCCGCAGGCGCAGCACGACCCCCTCCAGCAACAGCCCGGCGACCGGGTCCACCGATCGATCCAACGCGGCCCGCTGGGCTTCCCGCAGTCGGCGCAGCAGCTCGCGCCGCTGCGCGTCGACCAGAGCCACCGGGTCGGCCAGCCGGCCGGCCGCGGCGGCGACCAGCTTGAGGTGGAACTCGCCGAGGTCCGGCTTCGGCCAGCTCACCTCGGTCAGCCACGCGGCGACGCGCTGCTGCCCGGCCGGGGTCAACGCGTAGACCCGGCGGTCGGGCCGGTCCGGCAGGCCCTCGGTGCGCTGCGACGTCACCAGCCCGGCCTTGGCCAGCCGGGCCAACGTCACGTAGACCTGCCCAGCGTTCATCGCCTCGCCCAGCGGGCCGAGCGCGGCCCGGATCCGGCTGCGCAGCTCGTAGCCGTACGCCGGCTCCTTCGCCAGCATGGCCAGCACCACGTCCTGCACCCGGCGCACCCCCCGTCGACCGACAATAGATAACCGCTAGCTATGATGCTGTCAACTCCCGGCGGGCGGTCACGGCGTCGCGGGCGGTCGCCAGGTGGCCGTGCGGATCGGGACCTTCGGCACTACTGACCGCCGGCACCGGCTCGGCAGGGTGGAGGGGCACGCCGCGAAGAGGAAGGTTCGCATGTCCCTGCCGGTGACCCGACCACGCACGACCGCCGTCACGGTGCAGGTGAAGGGCATGGTCGGCGACGACGAGCGTGACTGCGCCCAGGCACTGGTCTCCGCGGTGCTGAGCCGCCACCGTGCGGCGGTCGGTCCGGCGCGCGTACGGGTGACCGGAGCCCCGGGCGCGGGCGGGTCGGGTCTGGTGCAGGTGAACCTCTCGGTGTGCGGGGCGCCCGCCCGGGTCCAGGTGCCGGGTGACACGCTGCCGTTGGCGATCGCCACGGCGGCGGCGCGACTCGACCGCCAGATCAAGCGGCTCACGACCGCCTGGGATCCGTGGCCGTGGCCCGATCCTGAGCGCCGGGCGGTCAGCGGGCCGGGCGCCGGACCGATCGCCCGGCGGAAGACGGTCCGGTTGCACGTGGGGATGGCGTGCCAGGCCGCCGCGATCCTCGACGCCATGGACTACGACGTCTACCTGTACACCGACGCCGACACCGGTGAGGACGCGATCGTGTACCGGGCCGGGCCGACCGGGCTGGCCCTGGCGCGGCAGCGGACGATGCGTCCGCCGTCGCTGCCGCGCCTGTTGCCGTTGACGGTCAACCCGCGCAGGACCCCGGTCATGACCGCCGACCAGGCGGCGGCCTGGCTGGCCGAACACTGGCTGCCGTTCGTGTTCTACACCGACCGGGACACCCGGCGTGGCACCCTGCTCTACCGCCGCTACGACGGCGACCTCGGCCTCGTCGCCCCCGCCACCCGGGGGCGGGACGGACAGCCCCGCCGGCTCGTGGTAGGCGGCATAGGCTGAACCGATGGACACCGAGGCAGTGCGATCGTTCGTCCGGGCGGCCGACCTCGGACAGCTGCGCCACGCGGCCGACGACCTGGGTGTGACGCAGCAGGCGGTCTCGAAGCGGATCGCCGCCCTGGAGCGCGAGCTGGGCGTCCGGCTGTTCACCCGTACCGCCCGAGGGGTCGAACTGACGCTCGACGGCCGGGCTTTCCTGCCGCACGCCCGCGGCATCGTCGCGGATGTCGACCGCGCGGTCGCCGCGGTCCGGCCTCGCTCGCGGGCCCTTCGGATCGACGTCCTGGGCCTGCGGAGCGCGCAGGCCGTCGTCCTGCACGACTACTGGCGGTCGCATCCGGAAACCGACCTCGACGTGGTGACCCTCCGGGTCGACGACCCCCACGTGGCGGCCGCCGCCGTGCAGACCGGCGATGTCGACGCCTCGTTCCGTACCGTCACCGATCCGGCCACGCTGCCGCGCGACGTGCGAATGATCCACGCCTTCGACTCCCCGCTGGAACTCCTCGTCGGGCCCCGGCACCCGCTCGCCTCCGCGCGGACACTGACGCCGCCGCAGCTGCGCGGACTTCGGATCCGGGTGCCCGGCATCGTGCCCCGCAGCGAATGGGCGGAGTTCTACGACCAGCTCGCCGCGGCCTTCGACCTCCACGTCGACGCGGCGGGCCCGAACTTCGGTGACGAGGTGCTCCTCGACGCCCTCGCGGACTCCGCCGACCTGGCCACCCTCGTCGGCGCACGCGACCGGTACATCTGGCCGGCGGGCCACGACCTGCGCCGCATCCCGATCGTGAACCCGACGCTCGCCTACCCGCTGTCCCTCCTGGTCCGCAGGACGAACCCGCACCCGGGGCTCCGGGCGGTCGTCGACCACCTCGCACGCCTGGCACCGCTCCCCGGGCCGGTGTGGCTCCCGTCCTGGGCGCCGGCACCACGCCGCGGCGACACCGCGCGGTCCGTGCAGCGCGCCGTCGCGTACCCCCTCGGGTAGTCACACGGCGGGCGCCGGGGTGTGCCGTCGCATGAGTGCGACGTACCCGTCCTCGAGGGTCGGCGCGACGGACGTCGCGTCGGGGCTCGGGCGCGCCTGGCTGATGACGCGGTACTGCGTGCCGCCTTCGCGGGTCACGGCCGACACCACGACGCCGTCGGTGGGCGGCGCCCCGGTGGTGGTCATCTGCCAGGTGGCGCCCTCGGCGGTCCGGGTCAGGTCGGTCACCGAGCCGGTGTAGACGACCCGGCCGGCGGCGAGTACCGCCGTGTCGTGGCAGGTCTGCGCGATGTCCTCCACGATGTGGGTGCTGAGCAGCACGGTGCGTTGCCCGGCGAGCCCGGCCAGCAGGGTCCGGAACCGGATGCGTTCCTGCGGGTCGAGGCCGGCGGTCGGTTCGTCGACGATCAGCAGGGCGGGGTCGCCGAGCAGCGCCTGGGCGATGCCGACGCGGCGGCGCATGCCGCCGGAGAAGCCCTTCATCCGACGGCCGGCGACGTCGGCCAGGCCCACCATGTCGAGGAGTTCCCCGACCTGCCGGCGGCGGGCGGTCACGTCGTCCAGGCCCTTGAGCAGGGCCACGTAGTCGAGGAACTCACGGGGCGACAGGTCCGGATAGAACCCCAGGTCCTGGGGTACGTAGCCGAGCCGGCGCTGGACGTCGCGCCGCCCGGAGCGGGTCGTCATGTCGTACCCGCCGACGCGCACCTGGCCGCTTCCGGGGGCGACGACACCGGCCATGATCCGCATGAGGGTGGTCTTGCCGGCGCCGTTGCCGCCGAGCAGGCCGAACATCCCGCCGCGCACGGTCAGGTCGACGCCCCGTAACGCGGTGACGCGGCCGAACGAGCGACGCAGTCCGGTGATGGCGATGTCCATGTCGTACACCTTCCGGTAGTCAGGCCGTACGCCGGCGGCCACGCAGCAGGCCGACTGCCAGGAGCGGGACCAGGCCGGCGACGACGAGCAGGGCGATGCTCGCCGCCGCGGCGGATCCGGTCGGTTCCGGGCGCAGGACCGGCAGCGGGCCGGGAATGCCGGCGTAGAGGACCGGCGTCCCCAACAGCCAGCTCGCCGCGTAGCTGCCGATCGGGCTCAACAGGGAGCCGGTGAGCGTGGGGAGGGTCGCCGGGAGGAGCACGTTGCCCCAGAACCAGTAGCCGACGAACAGGACCCGGAACAGCGGCGCGGTCAGGACCAACGGGCAGACCAGGGCGTACCCGGCGACGAAGACCAGGGCCGGGGCCAGGACGGCGGCGAACGCCGCGAGGCCCCACGGAATCATCGTGAGGTCGCCCCGGCGGACCGTCTCGTAGCCGGCCGCGACGAGCATCGCGGCCAGGGCGGGTGCGCCGGTCGCCGCGACACCGCCGAGGAAGGTGCCGGTGAGCCGGCCCGCCGGTCCGGGCGGGAGGCTCGCCAGCAGTTCGGCGGTGCGCAGCCGCCGGTCGCGCAGCAGCCTGTCGGCCAGCGCCATCCCGAACGCGATCGGCAGGATCACGGAGAACAGGAACGCCCACCGGGTCATCACCTCCCGGGCGGGGGCGCCGGGTGGCGCCGGCGCGTACCGGGGCCCCATCCCGAACCGACCGGCGGCGAGTGCTCCCGCCACGAGCGCGATCGTGATCCACAGGGATCGTCTGCGGATCTGCATCCGGAACTCGTACCGGCAGACGGCCAGCGTCGCCCGCACCCCGGTCACACGTCCTCCTCGGTCAGCATCCGCTCCGGTCGCCGCAGAAGGATCACGACGCCGACGGCGAACGGCACGATCGTGGCGGTGAGAAGGAGCCGGTCGGTCATCCAGCCCGGGTAGGCGTCGAGCCGACTGACCGGGAACAGGTACAGCGGCCGGGCCCAGGCGTGCGCCGCGAAGCCCGAGGCGAACAGCTGATGCGCCAGCCACACGCCGCCGGCGGCGGTGGTGGCCAGCAGCAGGCTGCGGGTGAGCAGCGCCACGAAGACCGCCAGCGCCCCCAGCCACGCCGTAGCCGGGGCCCAGAGCAGCGGTGACGCGGCCACCGGCGGCCCCGACCACAGGCCCGCCGCCCAGAGGACGCCGGTGAAGACGACAGCGACCACGGCGGTGGCACCGGCCAGCAACGCGAGCCGGCGGCCCAGCACCGTCGCGTAGCGGGTCGGGAGCGAGAGGTGCAACTCGCGGGCCCGGTCGGTGGCGACGACCGACGTTGCCGCCATCGCCACCGCGAGGGGCAGCAACGCCTCCAGCCCGGTGAGCAGGACCAGGGACACCTGCGGACGCCCCGCACCGTCACCAGCGGCGAGAACCGCCACCGCCGCCACCGCGACGACGGCCACGACGGGTGTGCAACCCGTGGCCCAGCCGAGCCGTCCCGCCTCGTGTCTCCACATCTCCACGTCGCTGAGTGCGCCGGCCGCCGGCGCCGGTTCACTCGCCGCACCCGTGATCCAGGTCACGATCCGAACCGGACGATCCGCGACGACGCCACCCGGGGCGCGAGCGCCAGCACTCCGACCACCAGGGCACCGGCGGCGGCCAGCACGGGCCACGACGTCCGCCACATCGCCTCGACCATGCCACCCACGGCGCCACCGACGTGCCCGGACGCGATCAGAACCCGCAGCACCCACAGGGCCAGAGCGGCCGACAGGCCGACCGCCGGACGCCACACCACCGAGAAGGCGAAGCTGACCGCGGACAGCAGCACCATCGGACCGAGCCACGCGGCCAGCAGCCTGCCCGGACCGCCCGCGCCGACGAGACTCAGCACCAGGGAACCGACCACCGAGGCCACGAAGACGGCACCGAGCACGAGGGTCAACCGGGCGAGCAGCACCGTACGCACCGACGTCGGCGTGGCCTGGATCAGCTCCTGGGGCGGTTCGTCTCCGCCGCAGGTGCCCGCCACCGCGAGCGCCGCGACCATCGGGACGACCACGGCGAGCACCGGCGGCGCCGGGACCGACGCCCAGGCGGCGAGCCCCATCCCGGCGACGAGCACCACGACGGAGACCGCCCACACCCGCCAGCCCACCAGCCGCCGCTGGTGGGCGAGCAGGCCCGCCGCACGGGCCAGCGGACGCGAGCCGGGCACCGCCTGGTAGACCGGTGGCCCGGCGGCACGGCCAGCGGCGTACGGCGTGGCGAGTCGGCGACGTACCGCGGCGAGGATGGAGGCGGGCGCGGGCGCCAGCCGGGACCGTACGCCGTCGGCGGTGCGCTGCCACGCGGCGGCCTCCTGCCGGCACGCCGCGCACCGGGACAGGTGCGCCGCGACCGCCGCCGCGCCGTCCGGGGTGAGCGTGCCGGCCGCGTACTCGGCGAGCTGATCGGTCGGGTGTCTCATCGCCGTCCCCCCTGTCGCGTCGGCTGTCTCGTCGCCGCTGCCCGGCCGGGTGTCTCGTCGCCGTCTCCCTGCCCGTCCGCCGGCCCGTCCGCCAGCGCCCGAGCGAGGACCACCCGGGCGTGGAACAGGCGGCTCTTGACCGTGCCGACCGGCACGTCGAGTACGGCGGCGATCTCGTCGCGGGTGAGCCCGGCGCCGAAGGCGAGGTCCAACACCTCCCGGTGGATCGAGGGCAGTTCGACCATCGCGGCCGCGACCGCCCGCGCGTCCGCCCGGGCGAGCGTGACCGCCTCCGGGCCCGGCTCGTCGGTGGCCACGCCGACGGCGGCGTCGATCGGGACGTGCACGGTCCCGCGACGGGCGCCCCCGCGACGCGACGCCTGTCTGCGGCAGATGCCGAACAGCCAGGTCCGGACCGTGGAGCGGTCCTGGAAGGAGCCGGCCCCTCGCCAGACCGCCAGCAGCGTGTCCTGAACCGTCTCCTCGGCGAGCTGACGGTCGGCGAGCAATCCCTCGGCGTAGGCCAGCAACGCCGGCCCGTGCCGGACGTACAGCTCTTCGAGGGCAGACTCGTCGCCGGCGGCCACCAGACACAGCAGCCGCCGGTCGGCATCCTGCTCTCCCTCGACCGTCGCGCCCATTCCCACCTGGGTAGCGGCCCCGTCCGGGCAGGTTCACCGCGGCGACCCGGATGTGACACGAACCACTCGTCCGGCCCTCACGGAACACGGCGTCACCGCCGGCCCCCAGTTCGTGTCCACACGCCACGGAGAAGCCGCGGCCCGCGGCTCCCACGCCTGCCGACACGTACCCGACGCGACCGCCAGCGCATCGCCTGACCTGCGCGAAGACGCGATTCGTCGGGAACCCGGAGGCCCTGTGGGCCGACTACCGGTACGTGGGGTGCGGCCGCACGCCGTGACCGACCCCGGGCGTGCTGAGGCACGGATTCCGATGGCCTGCGGCCGCCTCTCCCGGCTCCCGCCGCGGGCCGCCCGGGCTGCCTGCGGCCCAGAGCGGACCGGGGCTGGGTGAGATCAATCACTTATATCCAGGAACTTTCCTTTTGTCCCGCTCGACCAACCAGCGACAGACCATCAGCGAAGGGACCGCCATGCCCCGTACCAGCGTCGCCGCGCGCCGTCGCCCGGCCTTCCTGCTCGCCGCCGCCACGGCACTGCTCGCGGCCGGCGCCGTCGGCTGCGGCCAGTCGGGCGGGTCCTCCGCTCCCGAACCGAGCGCTTCGGCGTCGGGGGACGCGGACGCGGGTGTGCTCGGCATCCGCGATCCGTGGGTGAAGGCCGCCGACGAGGGCATGACGGCGGCGTTCGGCACGCTCGTGAACGACGGTGACGCCGACGTGACGATCACCGCGGCGGCCACCGACGTGTCGCCGATGGAGCTGCACGAGATGACCATGAAGGACGGGACGACGGTCATGCAGCCCAAGCAGGGCGGCATCCTCGTCAGGGCGCACAGCAGCACGGTGCTGCAGCCCGGCGGCGACCACCTGATGCTCATGGACCTCACGCGACCGGTGAAGGCTGGCGACGAACTCACCGTCACGCTCACGTTCGCCGACGGCCGTACACAGACGTTCCGCGCCGTGGCCAAGCCCTTCACCGGCGCGCAGGAGAGCTACGCACCCGGGCACGGCGACACGCCGGGGATGAGCGCCACCCCCGGAACGAGCGCGAGCCCCGCGGCATGAGCGACTCGCCGACCGCGCGGCGGGTGAGCAGGCGTGGCCTGCTCACCGGTGGGGCCCTGGCCGCCGGGGGCGCGCTGGCCGGCGGCGTCGCCGTCGCCGATCCCCCGTGGGTACGAACGGCCAGCCCGGTCCCGGTCGCGGAGGTGGGCACCGCCGTCGAGCCGTTCCACGGCCCCCGGCAGGCCGGAGTGGCCACCGAGCCGCAGGCACACGCGGCGTTCGTCGCGTTCACCCTCAGGCCCGGCACCGACCGGGCCGCGCTCGGCCGGATGTTGCGCCTGCTCTCCGACGACGCCGCCCGCCTGACGCAGGGCCGGCCCGCCCTGGCCGACACCGAACCCGAACTAGGGCTCCTCCCGGCCCGGCTCACGGTCACCTTCGGCTTCGGCCCCGGCTTCTACACCGCCGCCGGCCTCCACGCGCAGCGGCCACCGTCGGTGGTCGACCTGCCGGCGTTCCGCATCGACCGGCTTCAGCGCCGCTGGTCGGGCGGGGACCTGCTGTTGCAGATCTGCGCCGACGACCCGCTCACGGTCGCCCACACCCAACGGGTCCTGGTCAAGGACAGCCGGCCGTTCGCCACCGTCGCCTGGGTGCAACAGGGCTTCCGTCGCGCCGCCGGCGCCGAGCCCGGCCGCACCCAACGGAACCTGTTCGGGCAGATCGACGGCACGGCCAACCCGAGACCCGGCGCCGCGCTGGACGCCGCGGTGTGGGTGCCCGACGGGCCGGTCTGGCTGCGTGACGGCACCACCCTGGTCGTCCGCCGGATCAGCATGAACCTGGAGACCTGGGACCTGCTCGGCCGCACCGACCGGGAACTCGCCGTCGGCCGGCGCCTCGACACCGGCGCGCCGCTCACCGGGGAGGACGAGCACGACGAACCCGACTTCGCCGCCACCGGGCCCGACGGACTCGCCGTCATGCCCGACTTCTCCCACGTCACCCGCTCGCACGTCAGCGACGACCGGCTGAAGATCCTGCGGCGCCCGTACAACTACGACGGCGCGCCGAACCCCGACGGGCACGCCGACAGCGGCCTGATCTTCGCCTCGTACCAGGCCGACATCACCCGCCAGTTCCTGCCCATCCAGCAACGGCTGGCCGAGCGGGATCTGCTCAACGAGTGGACGACGCCGATCGGCTCCGCCGTCTTCGCCATCCCGCCCGGATGCGCGGAGGGCGGCTGGATCGGCCAGCAACTGCTCGACTGACCACGACCGACCCGGAGAGAAGCCGTCAGACATGTCTACTCGGATCCGCCGCCTGGCCAGCAGCGCTCTCGTCGCCGCGCTGGCGGCCATGACGGTGCTGCTGGCACCGGCCTCGCCCGCCGCCGCTCACAACACCCTGCGCGCGGCGACCCCCGCCCCGGAGGCGCGTCTCTCCGCCCCGCCGGCGCACATCATCCTGGAGTTCGCGCAGAGGCTGGACCCCGCGTTCACCACCATCGTCCTCAGTGACGCCAGCAAGCGGAAGGTACGCACGAGCGAACCCACCGTCACCGGGGCCACCGGCACCGTCACCGTGGACGAGCCCCTCGCCGCCGGCAGCTACACCGTCGCGTACCGGATCGTGTCCGCCGACGGGCACCCGGTGCAGGGCTCCTACTCCTTCACGGTCGACGAGCCGGCCGCCGGCGCCGCCCCGGCCGCGTCGGGCGTCGCCGCCCCGGATGCGCCCGCGTCGGGAGTCGCCACCTCGGGGGGCGCGGCCCCGGATGCGCCGGCCAGCCCGGCCGCCTCGTCGTCCCGCTCGGAAGGTCGCGGTCCGTGGCCGCTGGCGGTCGGCGGCCTCGTCGTCCTCGCCGCCGCGGCCGGCGTGCTCCTGTCGCGGCGGCGCCGGCGCGGCACCACCGCCTGAACCCGCTCCACGGCGCCGAGCACGCCTCGCCGCCCCAACCAGCCAAGGTCACCCGCATGCCAGAAACGCGTTCGCCCCAGGCGCAGGGCTCCGGCCTCTCCCCCGCCGCGGCGACGGCCGCCGGCCACCTCCGGAGCGACCGGGGAAGCGGCAACCGTTCCCACGGCGGAACGGGCGCCGTCGTCGTGCCAGTCCTGGTCGTGGCGGCGGCCGCGGCCGCGCTCCTGGTCGGCCTGCGGGCCGGCGGCGCGCTCGCGGTCGCGATCCCCGGCCTCCCGGATCCCGGCCCCGTCACGACCTGGGCCCTGCCGGTGACCCGCCTGCTGAGCGACGCACTCGCCATCCTGACCGTCGGGATGCTGGTCACGGCGGCCTTCCTGCTACCCGGCGACGGACCGAGCGTCTCCCCGCACGGTTGGCTGCTGCTGCGGCGCGCCGGCCTCCTGTCCGCATGCTGGGCGGCCGCCGCGCTGGCGTCGATCGTGCTCACGGTCTCGGACCTCCTCGGCGTCCCGCCGCAGCGGCTCAACACCGCGGCTGTCGTGAGCTTCGCGTCGTCGATCACCCAGGGGCGGGCCCTGCTGCTGCAGGCCACGCTGGCCCTGACCGCGGCGGTGTTGGCCCGGGTCGGCGTGTCCCGCGGACTCGCCGCCGCGGCGGCGGTGCTCGCGCTGGTCGCGGTGACGCCGCCGGCGTTCACCGGGCACGCCGCCGGGGCCGGCAACCACCAGACGGCGGTGAGCAGTCTCGTGCTGCACGTACTGGCCGCCGCCGTGTGGGTCGGTGGCCTCGCCGCGCTACTGGTGATCCGTCGCAGCCGGCAGATCGCCGACGCGGCCGCCCGCTACAGCCGCGTCGCCCTGTGGTGCTTCCTCGCCGTCGCCGTCAGCGGCCTCGCCAACGCGGCCGTCCGCCTCGGCTCGGTCGCGCAGCTCTGGCAGTCCCGGTACGGGTGGCTGGTCTGCGGCAAGCTCGTCGCGCTGGTCGTCCTGGGCGTCGTCGGCGCGGCGCACCGGTCACGGACCCTGCCGGCGATGCGCGCCGGGCAACGGGCTGCGTTCACGCGGCTGGCGGCCGGCGAGGTGGTGGTGTTCGCGGCGACGTTCGGCCTGGCCGTGGCGCTGTCGCGCAGTCCCACGCCGGCGGTGACCGACCCGGTGGACGCCGACCCGGTCACCGAGTTGCTCGGCTTCCCCATGCCGGCCGCTCCCACACCGGGCAACCTGCTCGGCCAGCCCCTGCCCGACCTGTTCTTCCTGACCGTGGCCGCCGTCGGGGCGTACGCCTATCTGGCCGGCGTGCGGCGTCTACGCCGCGCCGGGCACCGCTGGCCGGTGCCCCGGACCGCCAGCTGGCTCGCCGGCCTGCTCCTGTTCGCCGCGTGCACCAACCTGGGCGTCGCCCGTTACGCGTACGTCCTGTTCAGCGCCCACATGGCCCAGCACATGATGCTGTCGATGTTGGTGCCCATCCTGCTCGTCGGGGGCGCCCCGGTGACCCTCGCCCTCCGCGCGCTGCGCCGGCCCACCGACCCGCAGGTCCGCGGTGCCCGGGAGTGGCTGCTACGCGCCCTGCACAGCCGACCCGCCAGGGTGCTGACCCACCCGCTCGTCGCGCTCGCCATCTACAGCGGGAGCCTCTTCGGCCTGTACTTCAGCGACCTGCTCGGCACGCTGATGCGCTCCCACCTCGGCCACCTCGCCATGGTCGCCCACTTCGTCGCCTCCGGTTACCTGCTGTTCTGGGTGCTCGTGGGCGTCGATCCGGGCCGGCGTCGAGTCCCCCACCCCATCCTGGTGCTCGTCCACCTGGTCGCGATGATGGCGCACGGGTTCTTCGGGCTCGCGCTCATGCAGACCACCAGCCTCCTCGCTCCCGAGTGGTACGTCTCGGTCCACCCCGCCTGGGCGTCATCCCTGCTGGAGGACCAGAAGCTGGGCGCCGGCATCGCCTGGGCGTTCGGCGAGATCCCCGGCGCCTTCGTGATGGGGCTCCTCGTCCGCCAGTGGATCCGGGACGACCAGCGCGAACAGGCCCGCCTCGACCGGGCCGCCGACCGCGCGGAGGCCCGCGGCGAGGACGACGAGCTGGCCCGCTACAACGCCTTCCTCGCCGAGGCCAACCGGCGCGACCAGGACCGGCGCGGCGGACGGCGGCCCTAGCTGGCGAGCGCGCCCCACCTCTCGACGCCCGATCTCCGGTCGGGGCAGTTCGACGGTTCGGCAGCGGGTGACGGAGGTCGTTTGTGACCCTGTCGACGTGGCAGCAGCGGGTGACGGCGACACGGTCGAGTTGCGGGTGCACGGCGTGTCGGGCGCGCCGGCGGAGACGATCCTCGACCACCCCATCACCGTGCGCGTCGCCGGTGACCGGCATGCCGGGTTCTTCCGGGTCCGGCCGGGGACGGTGAGGCCGGTGGGGCGACCGCGGGGGTGGTGGTCGAGGCCTACCGCTGGGGGGCGTTGACCGCCGGCGCGGCGGTGCGCACGGCCTCGATGCTGTTGCTGCTGCCGTTCATGCTGGGCAACCTCGCGATCTGGTTGCGCCCCACCTCGTCCGACCGGTTCGGTCTGCTCGGCGGGTTGTGTCGCCTGCTCGCCGGCTCCCTCACCGTGGCGTTCACGCTCGCGATCGTCGGTGTCACCATGAACCTGGTGGGCTGGCAGTGCGTGCCGTACGCCGCGTGCCGCGCCGACCGCCCCTACCTCTCCTGGCTCGTGGCGCTGCCGATGGGCACCCGGTTGGCGGTGTTGGCGCTGCTCCCGCTCGTCGCGTTGCGCCTGTTCTGGGCGATCGGCGCCCGGTCGGCGCGCGCCTTCGAGGGCTTCCGCCCGTCGCCGCCGCGACCGCCGCGGGCGGAGATGACCGGGAGCCTCAGCACGCCGGGGTTCTGGGACGACGAGCGGCTCACCTCGTGGCTGCGGCACATCCACGTCGGGCTCGGCGCCGGCATGGTCGACGTCAGCCTGCTGATCGGCGTCTCCGGCGACGGGCGGAACCTCGTGGGCGCGCTCCTGCTGGACGCCGCCGCGGGCCTGGTGCTGTTCTGCGTGGTCCTGCTCTTCCTGCCCGTGCCGGCGGGGCACGGCCAGTCGCGGCGCTTCCTGCGCCTGCTGTGGATGGTCGTCGCCGGTGTGACCGCCCTGAGCCTGGGTTACGCGGCGTCGACCCGCGAGGTGCCGGTCGTCGTCGGCCAGATGCCGGGATACGAGGGCAGCGTCGCCGGTGTGGTGGCGGTGCAGGGCGTCCTGCTCGTGATGATCGCCGCGGTCACGGTCGCGCGGCAGCGGCGGCACCCGCCCCGGGCACGTCCGTTCCTGCGCGGGCTCGGCACGCCCCTGGTGGCGGCGTTGTCCGTGATCGTCGCCTCCGCGTTCACGGCCACCCTCGTGTTCCGCGTCGCCGACCACCTCGACCGCGGCAACATCCCCGACCCGATCCGGCCGAACCCGCCGGCCCTCGGGCCGTTGGAGCCGCCCGTGGCGTACTGGTGGGCCGCCCTCGCCGGGCTCACCGCCCTGCTGATCGTCACCCTCTTCGCCGCCCTCTCGCTGCTCACCAGCCGACGACGGCGACGGGCCCGTGCGGAGCGCGTCGTCGAGCAGGACTATCCCGACGCCCCCGCCTCGGCGGCGCCACGACTCGAGGCGGTCCGCGACACCATCGCCCGGTCCCACGTGGCCGAAGAACTCGGTCCCATGCTGGTGGCGTTCTTCGTGATCTCCTCGCTCGGCCTGGCCTCCGTGGTGCTCGACCTCGTCGGGATCGGTCCCACCCAGATCGCCGCCATGATCAGCGGGGAGCGCGACGGGACCGCCATGCTCGCCGCGTACGTCACCGACGCCGGGATCTGGGTCATCAGTCTGCTCGTCATCGGGCTGCTGGTCCTGGGCTTCCGCGCCTACCGGTCGGCCGAGACGCGACGGCTCGTCGCGATCCTGTGGGATCTGGGCACCTTCTGGCCGCGCACCGTCCATCCGTTCGCGCCCCCGTGCTACGCCGCCCGGGCCGTACCCGAACTGGTCAAGCGGGTGTCCGGGCTCGCCGCGCGCGGCCGGGTGGTCATCTCGGGACACAGCCACGGCTCCGTCCTGGCCGCGGCCACCGTCCTGCAGTTGGCCCCGGCCGTCCTGCCCCGCGTCGCCATGCTGACCTACGGCTGTCCCCTGCACCGCATCTACGCGCGCCTCTACCCCGCATACTTCGGCGAGCGCACGCTGTGTGACCTCGGTGAACGACTCGAATGGCGCTGGCGCAACCTCTGGCGGGACACCGATCCGATCGGCGGGCCGGTCTTCGACGGCCGTCGCGGGGTGCGATCCTGCGGCGACGGAGCGGCCGAGGCGGTCGACGTCCGGCTACGCGACCCCCGTTCGGTGACCATCGACCCGGCGGACACGGTGCCACCACCGGTCGAACGTCACTGGCCGTACCACACCCAGCCCGAGTACCAGGCCGCCGTACGGGATCTCAGCGGTCTGTTCGACCCCGACGGCCTGCGGTAGGGCCACGCGTCACCCGCGCCGCCCGCCTCCCGAGTGCCCGTCGCGGCGTCTGGTCGCGTGGTCCAGGAGGGCGAGGGCCGCGTCCCGGGCGTCGTCGGCCGCGCCCGGGCCGTCGTGGTGGTCAGCGACCACGATGGCGCCTTCCAGGAGCAGGAGGAGCTGCCGCCCCAGGGCGGCGGGATCCGCCGCCCCGGCTCGCGCGGCGATCGTGGTGAGCAGCTCCAGGTGGCGGCCGAGATGGCGCGTGGCGATGGTGCTGGCCGGCGTGGTGTGGTGCTGGGTGGCGGCGTTGACGATCGCGCAGCCGCGGAATCCGGGCTCGTTGAACCAGCCGCCGAGGGCGTCGAAGACCGCGGCGAGCTGGGCCGCCGGCTCGTCGCCCGCGTCGGCGGCGGCCCGGGCCAGCCAGCGCGTGACGCGATCGCTGCGGGCTTCCAGGACGGCGCGGACGAGCCCGTCCTTCGACCCGAAGTGGCGGTAGAGCGTCTCCTTGGAGATGCCTGCTTCGGCGCACAGCTCCGCGATGCCCACGCCGTCGAGCCCGCGGGAGTAGAGGATGCCCTCCGCCGTGCGAAGGACCGCGGCACGGGTGCGGTCGGGGTCCAGGCTGCTGCCTCTGGGAACGGGCACGGATAGATGGTACCAGTCGGTTCGATCTCCTGCTACCGTCCTGATCGAACCGACCGGTTCGATCTAAGGAGTACGCCGTGCCGGACCCCCTCGTCACCGACCCCGTCCCCACGCAGGAACCCGCCGCCCGCACAGTGCCCGTGACCTTCGACAGCGCGGGTACGACGCTGCTGGGCGTCCTGCACCTGCCGCCGGGTCCCGGCCCGCACCCCGTCGTGGTCCTGCTGCACGGCTTCCCCGGCACGGAGCGGAACTTCGACCTCGCGCAGGCGTTGCGGCGAGCGGGCTACGCGGCGCTGGTGTTCCACTACCGCGGCTCCTGGGGCATGGACGGCTCCTGGTCGTGGGCGCACATGCTGGAGGACTCCGCTCGCGTCGTCGCCCGCCTGCGCGAACCGCAGGCAACCACCGCCCACGCCCTCGATCCGCGCCGGCTGGCCGTCATCGGCCACAGCGCGGGCGGCTTCGCCGCGCTGATGACCGCCGCCGCCGATCCCGGTGTGACCGCCGTCGGTTCGGTGCTCGGCTTCGACTTCGGCACGGCCGCCGCCGCCTGCCGGAGCGACCCGGCCGTACGCGCCGCCTACCTCGACGACTGGGCGGGCGAACTGCTGCCCCTGCGCGGCACCACCGCGCCGGCGCTGGTCGCGGAGATGGAGGCGGCAGGCGACGCGTGGCGCCTCGCCCGGCTCGCGCCGCGGCTCGCCACCCGCCCCGTCCTGCTGATCGGCGCCGACCGCGACACCGTCACCCCCGCCGGCATCCACCACGGACCACTGGTCGACGCCTACCTCGCCCACCCCGTCCCCGGCCTCGAGCACCACGTCTTCCCCACCGACCACGCCCTGTCCGACCATCGGGTCGCCCTCGCCCGCACGGTCATCGCCTTCCTCGACAGGCACCTGAAGGACGTCGCCCGGTGAGCCCGGTCCCCACCCCGGCCGCGGATTCCCTTTCCCGACGCGCTCCCACACACTGGTGGACCGCCGCACGACTGGCCCTCGGCACCGCCTCGGCCCTGGGGATCTCCCGCTTCGCCTACGGCCTGCTCCTGCCGGCCATGCGCACCGATCTGCACTGGAGCCTTGCCCGAGCCGGCGCGCTGACGACCGCCAACAGCGTCGGATACCTCCTGGGAGCCGCCCTCGCCGGCGTCGCGGCGCGGCGGTGGGGGCCGACCGTCACGTTCCGCCTGGGCATGGCGCTCACCGCCCTGTCCCTGGCCGCCACCGCGGTGAGCAGCGCATACCTGGCGCTGCTCACCGCGCGCACGGCGGCAGGCGTCGGCGGCGCCCTGGTCTTCGTCGCCGGGGGCGTGATCGCCTCGCGCGGCGCCGCCGCCGCGCGCTCGCCCGCCCCGATCACGATCTACTTCTCCGGCGCCGGGCTGGGCATCGCCCTCAGTGGCGCGTCGCTTCCCGGCCTGATGGCGCACGCCCCGCACGGCTGGCCGGCGGCCTGGATCGGCCTGGCCGCCTTCGCCGTCCTGGCCACCGCCGCCAGTTGGACCGCCGCCCGCGTCGACGAACCCGAACTCCGGTCGCCCGCGGGCCGACGCCACGTACGGCGTCTGTGGCGCACCGCCGTCGCCTACCTGCTCTTCGCCGGCGGATACATCGCGTACGTCACCTTCCTGTCCGCCGCCCTCGGTCAGGAACGCACGCCCGTGTGGCAGATCAGCATGCTGTGGACCCTGCTGGGGATCAGCGCCATGGCCGCGCCGCGCGTGTGGGACCCCCTGATCGGCAGATGGCCACCGGCGCGCGTCATCACCACGCTGCTGGCGCTCCTCGCCGCCGCGAGCGCCCTCCCCCTCGTCAGTTCCTCGTACGCCGTCCTCGCCGTCTCGGTCCTGGCCTACGGCGCCACCTTCATGACCGTTCCGGCCGCCGTCACCGCGACCATCCGCGGCGCGACGCGCCCCGAGGACTGGGCACCCACCCTCTCCGCGTTCACCACGGTCTTCGCCGCCGGCCAGACCGTCGGGCCGTGGGCGGCCGGGGCCATCGCCGACCGCACCTCGGCCGCCGCCACGCTCGCCTGGACCGCTGCCCTGTGCGCGGCGGCCGCGCTCGTCGCGGCAGCCCCGAGCGGCCCTGCCCGCTGACGACCAACGCAGCTCACCTTCACGTACTCGACGAACGTGCGGCCGCCGGGTGCGAGCCGGACCTGCTGCTGCATCGGCAAGCCTGTTTCTTCGCCGGATCCCACCAGGGCGGCGGCAGGATGGCTCAGTCAGACCACCGCCCGCGCACACCAGGACGACGCCTGCCAGCGAGCAGCCCTGAACTGTTCGGCCTACTGGGTGGGCGAAATCCCGTACCGCCGCCACCGTCACCTGAGACGGAAGCGCCGCTCGCGAGAAGTGCCTGATGGTCCATGACGCCCGAGCGCCCGAGACCCGCCCCTCCGGCGGATCCTGCCGAAGGGACGAGTCCGGGGGTGATCCGCTCTCGCAGCATCCGTCAGATGGTCTTGACCTGGCCGCCGTCGAGGACGAACTCGGCCCCGGTGGTGTTCGCGGAGCGGGCGGAGGCGAGGAACAGGACCAGGTCGGCGACCTCGCGCGCCTCCGTGATCCGGCCGGTGCTGATCGCCATGCTCTGCGGCACGACCTCGTCGAGCGCCTGCTGGGCGGTGACTCCCGCGCCGGCGGCGACCGCGTGGGCGAAACCGTCAGGCCCGGTCCAGAACGGAGTCCGCACCGGACCGGGCGAGACGGCGTTGACCCGCACGCCGCGTGGCGCGAACTCCTCCGACAGGCTCTTGGTCAGGTTGGTCACCGCTGCCTTGGCCGCGGAGTAGTCGACCACCATCGGGAACGGCAGCCGGGCGTTGATGCTGCTGATGTTGACGATCGCCCCGCCGTTGCCCAGCAGGGCGGGCAGGGCCGCCCGGGTGGTACGCACGGCGCTCAGGAACGTCACGTCGAAGACCCGCGCCCACTCGGCGTCGTCGACGTCGAGGAATCCTGACCGTGCGCTGCCCGCGCCGACGTTGTTGACCAGCACGTCCAGGCGCCCGTACGTCGACAGCGCGGTGTCGACGAGCCGCTGCGGGGTGTCCGCGTCGGTGATGTCCGCCAGAACGACGGTGGCCCCACGCGCGGTCAGGGCCTCAAGCTCGGGTGTGCGCGTACGGCTGCTCGCCACCACGTGCGCACCCTCGTCGAGCAACGCCGACACGGTCGCCAGGCCGATGCCCTTGCTCGCGCCGGTGACGATGGCGACCTTGCCCTGCAGTTCGAGATCCACTTCAACTCCCCAGTTATTGACTGATCGGTTCCAAATTCGGGTAACAAAAGGTCAGTCGAGCGCGCCCAGGGCGACCTCCACGGCGTTGTCGAGGAACTCGCGATCGGCCCGCGCCTTCCCCATGACCCGGAGGCCCTGGATGAACGTGGTCAGGAACTGGGCCAGCTCCCGCGGCTTCTTGTCCGCCGCGATCTCCCCTCGGGCCCGGGCCCGCTCCAACGCCCCCGCCAGGGCCGACTCGATGCGACCCATCGTGCGGGACACCTGCTGCACCGTGTCCGGATGCGTCGAGCGCTCGGTGGCCGCGTTGACCAGCAGGCACCCCCGCTCCGGATCGGCCAGGTCGGCTTCCACCAACTCCAGGAGCACCGCCCGGATCGCCGGACGCACCTGCTCCGCCCGGTCCAGCACCTCGACAAGCCCTTCCGCGTGACGCTGGCAGTAGCGGCGAAGCGCCAACGCATAGAGCTGTTCCTTGGATCCGAACGCCTTGTAGAGGCTGCCCCGGGCGATCCCGAGACCCTCCACGAGGTCCTCGGTCGAGGTCGCCTCGAATCCCTGACGCCAGAACAACTCCATCGCGCGGTCCACCGCCGCGTCGATGTCGAACGTCCTCGGCCTACCCATGGGGCAACCGTACGGGATAAGGAACCGATCAGTCCACAACTGTGGGGGCGGTCACCCGACGGCCCACGCTGTCGCCGCGGGGGTGAATCGAGTACGTCTCGGACGGGCGCTTGCGGCGCCCGAGGATGCGCGGTGCGAGGTCAGCGAATGAGAGCGCGGGTGAGCAGGTGCTGCAGGACGTCCCGCTCTTCGGGAGCCAGCGGGGCCAGGGGCGAGTCTTCGGCGAGCAACGCGAGCAGGCGTTCGCGCAGTTCGGTGCCCTTGGGTGTCAGGACGAGCTGCTTGGCACGACGGTCGTCGGGATGCGGATGGCGTTCGAGGTAGCCCTGCTCTTCGAGGCGATCGGCGACGAAGGTGACGTTGGAGGGCTCGCAGCTCATCCGTTCGGCGAGTTCGCGCAGGGTCATGGGTCGGGTCAGCTCACGCAGCGCCGTGCCCTGCGAGGCGGTCAGACCGAGGGTGGTCGCCCGGACCCGAAGGTGGGCTTCGATCTGGCTGGCAAGACCGTTGACCAAGCCGCACAGCTGGCGGTCGGCTTGGGCTCGGGTCTCGCGCTCGGTGGCCATGGCACGAGTTTACTCCAACTGAATTAGTTGCAACTAGATCCGTTCTAGTTGTAACTTTCGGTCCGCACCGCCGCCCGGCGGCACCTCTTCGCACACGAGGCAAGGACCACATGGCCACGGCGCCCGATTTCGACCGTTCACGACTGACCACCGCATCGCGGGTGCGTACGCTCTCCCTGGGCGACCTGACCATCACCCACGTCCCGGACGGGGGGGTGCGCCTCAAACCGGGCGGCTGGCTGCCCGCCGCGACCCACGCCGACTGGGCGGCGTACCCCGATCATCTCGACGACGGCGGCTTCCTGGTCGCGAGCATCGGCGGGCTGCTGGTCGAGCGGGGTGAGCGGGCGCTGCTCATCGACACCGGGTTCGGACCCGAGTCCTACCCCGACGACCCGACCAACCCGCTGTACGGAAGCATCCACGGCGGCGAGTTGCTGGACAGCCTGCGGCGGCTGGGCCGGGAGCCGAGCCGGATCGAGGCCGTCGCCATCACCCACCTGCACACCGACCACCTGGGCTGGGCGTGGAGCACCGCGCCCGGCACCGGCACGCACCCGTTCGGGCACGCCACCCACCTCGTCGCCGCACCCGAGTGGCAGCGACGCGATCTGGCCGCCCAGGGCGGGGCGACCGAGGACCGTCTGGCCGCCTTCGCACCCCGCGTCCGTGAGATCGAGGACGGCGAGGAGATCTTCCCCGGCGTGCGGGCGTCGTTCGCGGCCGGACACACCGTGGGCCACACCACGTACACCATCACCGGCGGCGGCCGGCGGCTCATCGCGTTCGGCGACGCGCTGCACGCGCCGATCCAGGTCACCCACACCGAGTGGTCCTGCGGCATCGACCACGACCCCGCCGAATCCGCCGAGCACCGCCGCCGCCTCGTCCACGAGCTGAGCCGCCCCGACACCGTCGGCTACGGCTGCCACTTCGCCGACGTGGTCTTCGGCCGCGCCGAGCGCCGTCCCGACGGCCGGTTCACCTGGGTCCCCGTCGCCTGACCGTCGGCCACCCGGCCCTGGAACGGCCGCGAGCCGCCGCGCACCGAGACAACAAGCAGATCGCCATCGCCGCGCTCAGCGGCGCCAGCAACGCCTACCACCTGGCAGAGGAACGGAGAACGCTGATGAAGTACATCAAGCTGGGAGACCTGGAGGTCTCCCGTATCGGTCTGGGCCTGGTATCGATGTCCTACGCCTACACCGGAGCCGGCACGGACGACGCCGAGTCGATCCGCACCATCCACCGGGCCCTGGACCTGGGTGTCACGCACCTGGACACCGCCGAGTTCTACGGTCCGTACCTCAACGAGGAACTTCTCGGCAAGGCACTCAAGGGCCGCCGCGACCAGGCCGTGGTGGCGACGAAGTTCGGCCTGATCTCGCATGTGCGCGGTGAGGCAGGACAGCCCGACAGCAGCCCGGCCAACATCCGCACCGCCGTCGAAGGGTCGCTCAAGCGGTTGGGCACCGACCACATCGACCTGTACTACCAGCACCGGGTCGACCCGAACACGCCCATCGAGGACACGGTCGGGGCACTGGCCGAGCTGGTCACCGAGGGCAAGATCCGCCACATCGGCCTGTCCGAGGCCGGACCGGAGACGATCCGCCGCGCCCACGCCGTACACCCCCTCACCGCCGTCCAGTCGGAGTACTCCCTGTGGACCCGGCACCCCGAGGCGCAGGTGCTGCCGTTGCTGCGCGAGCTGAACATCGGCTTCGTGCCCTACTCGCCCCTCGGACGCGGCTTCCTCACCGGGCAGATCCGCTCGACCAGCGACTTCGACGACACCGACCTGCGGAAGAACAACCCGCGCTTCACCGGCGAGAACTTCCGACGCAACCTGCGAATCGCCGACGAGGTCCAAGCCATCGCCGCCGAAGCCGGTGCCACCCCGGCACAGATCGCACTGGCCTGGCTGCTGAGCCGGGGCGACGACATCGCCCCCATCCCCGGCACCAAGCGTGTGGCCCGCGTCGAGGAGAACACCGCCGCCGACGCCGTGGAACTGACCGCGGAACAGTTGGCGAAGCTCGACAACCTTCCCCCCGCTGTCGGCGACACCCACGACGAAGCCGGCCTGCGCATGCTGGAGCGGTGACCCCGGCGCCGCACGCACCCACCTACACGAAAGGCGGATCCTTCGTCGTGTCAACCGACCTACGCTGCGCCGTGCTGGACGACTACCAGGGGGTGGCACTCGGGCTGGCGGACTGGTCCCGAGTCCGGGCCACCAGCTTCCGCGAGCACTTCACCAGCGCCGACGATCTCGTGGCGGCCATCCAGGACTACGAGATCGTGGTCGCCATGAGGGAGCGCACGCCGTTCCCCGCCGAGGTGTTCGACCGGCTGCCCCACCTGCGGCTGCTCGTCACCACCGGCATGAGCAACGCCGCCATCGACCTGGAGGCGGCGCGGGCGCACGGTGTCACGGTGAGCGGCACCGGCGGCGGCTGGACCTCGACCGTCGAGCTGACCTGGGCGCTGATCCTCGGCCTGGCCCGTCACCTGGTGCCCGAGGCGACCGCGCTGCGCGGCGGCGGTCCCTGGCAGCACACCCTCGGCACCGACCTGCACGGACGCACCCTCGGGCTGCTCGGCCTGGGCAGGATCGGATCGCAGGTGGCGGCGGTCGGGCGGGCGTTCGGCATGGACGTGCTGGCCTGGAGCCAGAACCTGACGCGGGAGCGGGCCGAGGCGGCCGGCGCGCGGCTGGCCCCGAGCCCGGACGCCCTGCTCGCCGACTCCGACGTCGTCTCCGTTCACCTCGTGCTCGGCGACCGGACGCGTGGCCTCGTCGGCGCGCGGGAACTCGCGGCGATGAAGCCCACCGCCTACCTGGTCAACACCTCGCGGGCGGCGATCGTCGACCAGTCCGCCCTGGCGTCCGCGCTGCGCGAGGGGCGGATCGCGGGGGCCGGGCTGGATGTGTTCGACGAGGAGCCGCTCCCCGCCGGCCATGACTTCCGTACGCTGCCGAACGTGCTCGCCACGCCGCACCTCGGCTATGTCACCGAGCGGAACTACGCCACGTTCTTCCGTGACGCCGTGGACGACATCGGCGCCTTCCTCGACGGCAACCCGATCCGGACGCTGACCTGACCCACTCGACCTTCGTCCGGGCCGGGAAGACACCGGTCTTGCCGCGGTTGCCCGCTGGTGGCTGAACCGGCGATCGCCTGTGCCGCCACAACGACAATGCGGTGTCCGCCGCCGGTCCCGGAGCAACGCCTCTCGCAGTCGGCTCGTTGGTGCGGCGGGAGGCGGACGGAGGCGGGACCATGGCGGTGGGAGGCGGTGCGGACCTGCTACGCCCTCCCAGGAGTTCGGGCCGCGCCACATTCCTGGAGCTCTTCTTCGACCTTGCCTTCGTCGTGGCCCTCACCCGGGTCTCGCAACGATTTGCCGGTCTGAACGATGACACGGGCTGGCAGCTCGTCACGGGATGTGCGCGTACGCTGCTGCTCTTCCTGGCGCTCTGGCTGATCTGGTCGCACACCGCCTGGATCACCAGTCGCTACGAACCAGAGCGGCCGATCATCCAGGCCGTCGTGGTCGGCACCATGTTCGCCGGCCTCGTCATGGCGGTGACGCTGCCACGTGCCATGGAGGAGCGAGCGCTGCCGTTCGCGGTCGCGTACCTGTTGGTGATGGTGGTGCGGCCGCTGGTGGTCGCCGCCGCGCTGCGTGGCCATCCGCGACGGCTGGTGCCGTTCCGGCTTGCCGCGTGGTCGGCGGCGACCGCTCCGCTGTGGCTGGCCGGCGCGTTGGGCCCGGACGACCTTCGCCTGCCACTGTGGGTTGCCGCCCTCGCTGGCGACTACCTCGCCTGGGCCCTGGGCTGGCCGCTGCCGCGGCTCGGGGCCTCGGCGGTGGGCCGCTGGCGGATCGCCGGGACGCATCTTGCCGACCGCTACCAGCAGATCTTCCTCATCGCGCTGGGTGAGTCGATTCTGGTCATCGGCGTGGTCTTCAGCGGGACGGAATACTCGGCGTGGCGGGCCGCCGCCTTCGGAATCGCGTTCGCCACCAGCGCGCTGCTCTGGCGGATCTACTTCCACCGCGCCGGTCTGCTGCTGACCGAGGCGTTTGGCCGGGCGGCCATGCCCGGCCGGCTGGGCGCAGCGTCGGAACGGACGCATCTGCTGGTCGTGCTCAGCGTGCTCGTCACCGCGGTCGGCTACGAGCTGGTGATCGATCATCCGTACGGGCCGCCGCGGCCAAGCTGGCTTCTGTTCGTGGTAGGCGGCCCGGTGCTCTTCCTCGTCGCCCGGATGCGGCTGGAGTACGAGATCTTCGGCAGCGCTCCCCGATCCCAGATGACCGGCTTGGCGGCCCTGTTGCTGCTCACGCCGGCGTTGGTCCACGGGACGCCGATGGTCGGGTTGAGCGTGGTTGCCGGGGTGCTGGCCCTGGTCGCGCTACTCGACGCGCTGCGGAGCCGGAGACGGTCGTTGGAGTTCTCCGCCTCGCCGATCGGGCAGGAGGCATCCGGCAACCCCGACTCCGAGGCGTGACTTCTCGACGGCCTAGCTGCGTCGGCTCCATCGACGCCACCCGAGCAGACCTGCGACCGCGACCGCGATGGCGGCGAGGATGAACCAGTCCCCCGCAGCGGTCGCCTCCGGCACGACCCGCACCGGCTCGGACTCGGCCTCGTAATCGTCGCTTTCGGGCGCCTCGTACATGCCGACACGCTACCGCGCCAGAGCGACGCCCTGTACGACCTCGCCGTCCTGACGCTCGGACACGAGGAGCACCTTGACGACGTGGTCGCCGGCTACCGCACCGATGTCGACCTCGACGTGATCCGCGGATGGTGGTCGTGGCGCAGCCTGGTGGCGGTCCGTTGGCTGGTCGAGCACGGCTTCCCGACCCGGCCGCGCCGGGCGGCGAGGTGGGATGTGCTGAGAGCCCGGATGTGAGGCCGCCCGCGCTCCCCACCGCTCATGGAACCTGACGGACGCCCCGGGCAGGCGCAGCCGCGTCGGCGCCCAGGGAGGATCTGTCACCGAATCCACGGCACGATCGGATGGCTCCGGCGGGCCTTTACAGAACCCTTAACTCCCGCTTGAGACCGTATTGCCGGAAGACGAGGGATACGGAGAGCACGGGTGACGAGGTGGGCCGGAGCCCCGCCGGGTCCGACGCCGGGATCCGGATGCTCCTGCTCACCGCTGCCGCCGGTATCCGGAACACGGTGGAGAGCCTTGGTCGGGGCACCCGACGACCACCTGACCGGCCCGGCCGACCTCACCCGAGACCCGAGGCCGCAGCAGTGACCGGCACGTGAGCGAGGACAGACATGACGAGGGTGGACGAGGCGGAGTCCGGGCGGGACGACGCCAGCAGCCGGGATGCCGGCGCCGGAACCGGCCGTGCCCGCATCCGCCGGGCGATACGCGCCGCCTCCCGGCCGGGCCCCTGGAAGCGCGGCCGACCGATCGCGGCGCTGGCACTCCTGCTCGGGCTCCTCATGCTGCTACATGCGAAGATCCCGAACCGGATCGGGAACGTCGGCAGCCTGGTGGAGACCTTCCTGCCGTGGTTCGGTCTGTTCATCCCCGTACTGCTGATCGGGGCGCTGTGGCGTCGCTCCGCCTCCGCGGTGGTCGCGCTGCTGGTGCCGGCCGTGGTGTGGCTGAACCTCTTCGGCGGGCTGCTGGGCGACAGGTCCCACCCCGGCGGCGACCTCACCGTGGCCGAGCACAACGTCGGCGCCGGCAATTCCGACCCGGTCGGCACGGCCCGCGACCTGGCCGCCTCCGGGGCGGACGTGCTGGCCTTGGTGGAGCTGACCGAGCAGGCCCGGGGCACGTACGAGGATGCGCTGTCGGAGGCGTACCCGTACCACGCGGTGCAGGGCACGGTCGGGCTGTGGAGCAAGCTGCCACTGTCGGACACCCAGCCGGTCGACATCAAGATGGACGCCGGGCCGCTGGCGGCCACCCAGCCGGTCGACATCAGGATGGGCTACACCCGGGCGCTGCGCACCACGGTGAGCACGGACCAGGGCCCGCTGGCGGTGTACGTGGCCCACCTGGGGTCCGTACGGGTCAATCCCAGGGCGGGCTTCTCGACGGCCCACCGGGACCGGAACGCGCAGGCGCTCGGCGAGGCCATCGCCGCCGAGCAGAACGAGCGGGTGGTGCTGCTCGGCGATCTGAACGGCACCACGGACGACCGCGCGTTCGCCGGCATCACCTCGCAACTGCGCTCGGCTCACGACGCGGCCGGGGACCGCTTCGGCTTCACCTGGCCGGCAGCGTTCCCGATGGTGCGGATCGACCAGATCCTGGTCCGCGGCGTGGAGCCGACGAGCTCGTGGGTGCTGCCGGCCACCGGCAGCGACCACCTGCCGGTGGCGGCCAGAATCAGCTGGTGAACCCCGGCTGGCCGCCCTGGACGTCCACCTGCGAGCCCCCATGCAGGTGCTGGGGCACGGCGAGCTGCTGTACGGGCACCCCCGATGAAAGGGAATGGCCCTTTACGTGCGTGGGCGATACTGGGGATCGAACCAGTGACCTCTTCGGTGTGAACTCTCGGCGAGCCGGTTGGACCGGGCTTGGTACGAGGTCAGACGGCCTGTTGAGGCGCTTCTCGGCTCGGTTCGGCTGGCACAGTTGCTGTACTTCGCTGCTGTACTGCTGGCATGGGCTGGTCGGCCGCCCTGGTCCAGCCGAGGAAGCGGCGGTGCAGCACGCCGGCCGGTGTCCAGGGCATGTCCTCGGTGGCTTGGACGAGGTAGGAGCCGAGGTAGAGGGCCAGCGACACCGGGGCGTCGGCATACTCGGCCCGCAGCTCCCGCTTCCGCGTCGGGCAGGGCCAGGGCAGGTCGCAGCCTCCGCAGCTCCAGATCGGCATGACCGGGCCATGGGTGGTCACCGCACACCCTCCAGGAAACGAGCGGTGATTGTCCGGGCCTGCTGGCTGGTCGCCCATTCCACCTGCCAGCACGGGTACGGAGTCAGCCGTGACCACCAGGCGCGGCAGCCAACGCACATGCCATCGAGCCCTCGGATGTGCACGGCGACGATCGTCTGCTCCTGCCCGCTTCTCACTGCTCATCCTCCTGCGGCCAATGGCCACGGTTGATCGGAACCCGATGCCGGGCACGGCAGGGAAGGTCTGCTCCACAGCGGCAGACGCGCCGCCAGAGCTTCCATGACCACACCGGCCGATGCCTGCGGGCGAGAGTCAGCGCGGTAGCCGAGAGGTAGTCGTCATACGAGACACGCCGCACATACCCTCCCTCGTCGATCACGAGGGCGGCCTCATGCCCTCGCAGCTGAGAGGGACGCGACGACCAGGCGACAGCCGCACCGCCCGCCGCATCCCGTGAGCAAGAAGCTACGGGCGGTCGCCGAGCGGAACGGGTACGGTTCGTACCCGTAGATCAGGAGAGAAGCCCGACCTTCAGGGCGAGATCACGGGCGTCGGCACGGGTGGAACGCGGGCCATCGAGCAGGTCCAAGGTGATCTGGCGGGCGTACCCGTTGAAGCGAATCGTTTCCGGGGCCGACTCGTAGGCCCGCCGGAGGGTTGTCACGGCCAGTTCCTTGTCGTCCTTGCCGTAGTGCGCCCGCGCGACCTCGATCAGATGACGCGCCCGACGCGGCCTCGACGGGATCGCCGCCGAATCATGACGGCGTGCCTGCCGCACCGCCTCACCGGACTTCTGCAACTCCACCGCCACCGTCACCGCGTGAGCGCCCATGATGACGCGGGAGAATGACGTCTGCGGCTGGTAGAAGTCCTGCGGCAGGCGCTGCGCCACCCGGTCCGCGCGATCCCAGTACCGCCAGGCGCGGCCTTCCTCACCAGCACGAGCGGCGGTGTACGCGGCCTCGAAGTTCAGCGCACCCCAGAGCGCCAGCAGATTCGTGTTCCCGTCCGCCGTCCGTGGCTCCAGCGTCGACAGGACGTCCAGTGTCACCGCCATAGCCGTGTCCCAGTCGCCGGCGTCCCGATGCACCTGGCACAGGAACCATGCCGCGCACGCCACCGCCTCCGGGTTGCCGGACTCCTGCGCCGCCACCATCGCCCGGTCCGCGACCCGCCACAACAGCTCGGCGGCGGGTTGGTAGGCGAGAAACATCTGCGTGAGCCCAAGCGTCTCCGCCAACAGCGCCTGCGCCTGCCGGCGCTCGTCACCCTCGTACCCCAACGCGGCGCGCTGCACATCATGCAGCAGCCCCGGCAGCAACCCGCCCAGCACCGTTCGGTGGTCGGACGCCTGATGGCGTGCCCGCCACGCCATCGCAAGCCGATCTCTCAAGCTCGTCAACGACTCGGCGGGAGCCTCCTCGGAGAGTACGAAGCGGTTCACGGCGTCCCGTACCGACGCAAGTGCCGGATGCTCCGGCCCGTTGACCACGGCGGACCGGTCGCTCAACTCCCCGATCAACGCTGACACGTCGACCTTGAGCGCACGCGCGATGCGATCCAGCATGTGGATGCGCGGCGGCAGGATCCGGTCGGTCTCCACCGCCTTGACCCACTCGGCGCTGCGACCCACCAACCCACCGAGCACCGCGCGCGTCTTCCCCGACCGCTCCCGGTAGACCTTCAACCGCTGCCCGAAGGTCAGTTCCGGCAAGGAATCCATCCCGAACCTCCTCGTAGCGCGGGATGCACCATCGGCCCCCGGGCCGCCGTCCCACCAACGCTACCGGCCTGCCTGCGCCCTTATAACCCCTCACACACCGCGCACCGACTTCCGCGCCGGCGCAACGGTGCCTCGCCCCCTCGTTTGTCCCGGTCGCGACAGCCATTCCCGGGCCAACATCGCGAACACGAGCTGGTCGGTCCACTCGCCGCGGAACAGGTAGCTCTCGACATGCCGCGCCTCGCACCGCATCCCCAGCCGGGTCATCAGCCGGGCCGATGCCTCGTTGCCGGCGTGGCACCGGCCGTAGACGCGGTGCAGGCCGAACTCCTCGAAGCCCCATCCCAGCAGCGCCGCCACGGCCTCGGTGGCCAGCCCCCGGCCCGAGAACTCCGGGTTGAAAACGTACCCGATCTCGGCGGTGCGGTCGGCCTGGCTCCGCCAGACCAGCTCAACGGTGCCGGTCACCCGCCCATTCGCCTCCGCGGCCAAGGTCAGGACGTCGCCCTCGGCACGCAGCGCGTCCTCGTTTGTCATCGCCGCCACCGACTCCCGCGACTGCTCGCGGCTGCGCGGCTCATTGCCGAGCATCCAGCGGCACACGTCGGGCCGGCGCTGGTACGCGTACACGTCGTCAAGGTCGTCCATCGTGACCGGCCGAAGGGTGAGCCGGCGCGTGCGGATCGGGGTGAACACGGCCGAAGCGTACGGGATCCGGCCCGCTCGGTCGGGACAGCTTCGCCAAAGCCGGGGACGGGCGGCCGGTCCCGAGCAGTGGAAGACTGCCCATGACGCTTCGGTGTGAACGCCAGGCGCGGGACGTACGGGATAGTCCGGCCGTGTGGAGCGCCGTGGCTACTCGGCGGGCGTTCGTGCTACACCGTGCGCCAGCGCAGACGAGCGCGACGAGGTGGGTTCGTCGACGGCGTGCCACCGGTCTTGGACGGCCTCGGAAGGCCGCCGGCGGCTCTGCCACGGCGCCGAGCTCCGTCACCCAGTGCTGGATGGCGAGGTGGTCGATCCGGGAGGCGGCACGAACAGCAGAAGTATCCACCGGCGACGATCCGCACTGACCTGTGACCGGGCACTGTTGCCTCGAGGCGATGATCGGTACTAAGTGGAGCGATGAGGCCGCGGGGCCGGGTTGATCTGCTAGCCTCCATCCGTCTGCATAGCACGGGGATGCCTACTGTCCGGCTCGATAACTGGGCGGAGGACCGGTCCGGCCAGTCCGCTATATCAGCATGACGAGGGTCGATGCCGAGCGTCGACCAAGGAGGCGTAGATGCTCAAGAGGACTCGGGCCTTTCTCGCGGTGGTCGTGACGGCAACTGCCGCACTCTTGGCGCTAGGTTCACCCGCGCAGGCGGCCCAAACCGCATACCTCGACAAGATCCAGTGGATATCGGCAAGCCCTAACGACTCCATGGCTAGGTCATGCCAAACCAGGTCCATCACGTTGGCTAGCGGGCGGTACGCGTGGGGCACCGTGAGAGGCTCTGAGAACATCTGGCTCCGAGACATAACTCTCGCCGCCGGAACCTACACGTGGCAAGCCTGTCTCGACCCAGGTAACGGCATCTACTACTTCACCTCTGTGCTGGACGGGCCTTCGGTCCCAGCCACCATCAACACGTACATTGGTTTCGCGGTAGACGGTCACTGGAATTGGGGCAGCTACCTGGACCCCTACTTCTAAGCCGTCAACACCCTTGCGTCATTCCCCCAAAGACGATCTTTGTGCGGGCCATGCAAGCGTGCGAGAGGCCAGGGCTTCGCGGCGAGGTCGCGGACCAGCTCGGCGGCGACGGTCTCGCCTGGCACGGTGAGGCGCTGACGTTGCGCTGGCGACCTGCGAGACGTTCGTCCGCCGCTACATCGCCCCCGGCCTCGGGGCCAATCGGCTCGACCGGCTCCAGTCGCGGGACGTGCAGATCTGGATCAACCAGGTGGCCCGGACCTGCCAATGCTATGCCCAGGGCAAGGACGTCTTCACCATCCGCCACGGCACACCCATCGAGCCGCGCAACTTCCAACGCTCCTGGCAGACGAGATGCGGGAGAGCCAACGTCACGCCGATCACCGTTCACGACGCCCGCCGCACCGGCGCCACGCTCCTGGCCGACCTCGACGTCCACCCGAGAGTCGCCATGCAGCTCCCCGGCACGCCCGTTTCTCCGTGACAATGGAGATACACCCAGGTCTCATCGAAGGCGACCCGCGACGCCCTCAAGCGCCTCGGCGATTTCCTCGGCATCTGACACACACCCGGTCAGGTCCCGGCGGCTCAGATGCGCAGGGTGCACCGTCAGCTGTCGCCAGTGCTGGCGGCTGGCAGGTCGAGGTACGCCAGCAGCCGCAGAACGCCCGCGAGGTGTTGCAGGTCGTGCCAGAGCACCGGCATGTCGTGCGCAGCAGCGCGCGCAGTTCCGCAACGTCGTCACTGCTCTGCCCGACGTCGATTGCCGCCGCCGGGTCATGCGCCAGCTCGAACGCGGACCGCAGGTCGACGTTCCAATAGTGGTCGACACCGAGGCCCGACAGATCGACCTCCGCGCCGAACCGCTTCTCCGCTGCGTCCAGCAGCATGCCGCACACCCGGCGAAGATCCTCGACCCTCAGCACGTCGGCCACGTTCACCACACCTCGGTAGCGCCCGCACAGAACGACCTCGGCTGCTGTACGGGCAGCAAAAAGGCCACCCCCGATGACCGGGAATGGCCTTTGACCTGCGTGGGCGATACTGGGATCGAACCAGTGACCTCTTCGGTGTGAACGAAGCGCTCTCCCGCTGAGCTAATCGCCCTCAGCGCGGATGACTGTACCTGATCCTGTGGGCGGACGGCGAATCCGGGGTCAGTGCGTCGCGAGGTAGTGCATGATCCGGGCGACCACGTCGATGCCGAGGCTGTACTTGAGGGAGAGCCAGAGCACGGCCGCCACGAAGACGAGGCCCACCGCGCCCAGCACGAAGCGCACCGCGAGTGACTGTCGCGTCACCCACCGGGTCCAGCTCTGGACGTTGCGGCGGGTGAAGGCGAGCAGTCGCTTGGCCCAGTGGAACTCCACGGCCCAGATGCCGAGGCCGGCGATCACCAGCAGCCAGCCCGGCCCGGGCAGGGGGATGAGGGCAACGCCGACCGTGACGACGATCGCACCGGCGATGGCCACGAAGATCTTCAGGGCGATCCGGCCCGTGGGGTTCGCCCGGATGAGATCGAGGGTCAGGGACAGGCGCTGCCGCCACCGGGGGCGCCGCCGTTCGGCGAGGGCGACACCTGCCGCGCCCCGTTCCGGCGTCCCGTCACCCACGGCCGGCCGACCGGACCGGTCGTGCTGCTCCATCGGCACCGCGTACCCCCGCTTTTCGGCTGCTCGGACCGCGACTTTCGGTGGGCCGGGCGCCGCGATCGGATCCACTGAGGATCGTTTCGTGACCATTTCACCCCCTAGTGTCGCTCGGGACCGTCACCCCTTCCGACGACTGGACGTTACCGGAGTAAGTCGACGACTGAACCACCCGATGCCGGGCGGGACGACGCACTGGGCAGAACCGGAAATCCTACATGAATTTTCACATTCAGGAGGCCTTTCCGAACCCCTTCCCACCACTGGGTGAAGTCAGCGTATGGCGGAGCGTAGCCAGGAGTAGCACCTGAGTATGGGAAAAGCGGGACACGCGCGTTCCGCAGCGGTGCCGGGGGGAGAACGTCCATGAGTGTCATCCGACCGACGACCGTAGAGGTCGAGACGTCGCTAAGGCTCGTCGCGCCTGACGCCACCGCCTTGCCGGTGCGTGCCAGCCTGCGTTACGACCCTGCTGACCCGTATGCGGTCCATGTCCTGTTCCACGCCGAGTCGGCGGGGGGCGAGGCCGTCAGCTGGTCGTTCGCGCGGGAACTGCTGGTCACGGGTCTCGACGAGCCGGCTGGTATCGGCGACGTCCGGGTGTGGCCGTGGGCCACCCCGCGCGGCGACTTCGTCGCGCTGGCGCTGTCGTCACCCGACGGCAACGCTCTCTTCGAGGTGCCGAGGAGCGTCCTGGTGCGCTTCCTGCGGCGGACCTACGTCGTCGTCCCGCGCGGCCGCGAGGCCGAGCACCTGGACGTCGACACAGCGGTCAACCGGCTGCTCGCCGGCCGCTGAGCACCGTCACACCGGGTAACACCGGCCATCCGGCCACCGGGGCCGCGCGGATCTGCCGAGTCCGCGCGGCTCCACCACACCCGGGCGTACGTCGGGCCGCCCGCCCCCCGGGCCGGGCCGACGTTCAGCCGTGGGTGGTGATGCCGCCGTCGACCGGAATGACCGCTCCGGTGAGGTATGCCCCGGCGCGCGAGGACAGGTAGATCGCCGTACCGGCCATGTCCTCGGGCCGGCCGATCCGGCCCAGCGGCACCTGCTGCTCGATGGCCGCCCGGGACGCCGGGTCGTCCAGCGCGAACGCCATCATCTTGCTCTCGAACGGGCCGGGCGCGATCGCGTTCACGGTGATCCGCTCCCCCGCGAGCTGGTGGGCGAGGCTGCGGGTGAGCATGTGCACGGCCGCCTTGGTGGCCGAGTACGCGTACACCTCCATCCACGGCACCCGGATCCCGTCGATGGAACCGATGTTGATCACCCGGGCGGGATCGTCTTCGCTGGCCGCGGCCCGCAACGCCGGCAGCAGCGCGGTGGTGAGCCGGAAGACGGCCTTGACGTTGACCGCCCAGAGCTTGTCGAACGCGCTCTCCGGGTACGCCTCCAGCGGCGCGCCCCACGTGGCGCCCGCGTTGTTCACCAGCACGTCGAGCCGGTCGAAGCGCTCGCGGACCGCGGCGGCGAGCCCTTCGGCGCCGGCGTCGCTGGACAGGTCCGCCGGGATCGCCTCGCACCGACCCTCGGCGGAGAGCTTCTCGGCCACCGACGCGCACACGTCCGCCTTGCGGGACGAGATGACCACGTGGGCGCCGGCGCGCACGAAGCCCTCGGCGATCATCAGACCGATCCCTCGGGATCCGCCCGTGACCAGGACCGTCTTGCCTTCGACCGAGAACAGATCCGTCATGCTCACCCCATCGCGAGTCGCCGGCCGTCCGCCGATCCCGCGCGCCGTCCGCGACCTCCACGCGGCACGGCCGCGCCGTCCCGGACGACGCTACCGCCGGGTAACGTAGCCCGGCGGCGCCGACCGGGACAAGCCCGGCCGGGACGAGCGTGATCGGCACCGGACGCCGGCGAGGGCGTCGGGCCGGTGCCGGAGAGGCGCCCGCCCGCGGTGTCGGGATGCGTTGACCTGCGACGCCGACTACCGTCACCTGCGATGGTCTTCTGCGGTCAGTTCCCCCCGGCATCGGTCAGCGACGCGCTCCCCTTCCCGGTCGAGATAGAGACCCTCGCCCTGGCCGACCTGGCCGGCGATCCCGGCTGGCGGCGTCCGGTGCTCGTCGACAAGGACCTGCTGGTGCTGGCCACGAGCGGGCACGGCGACGCCGAGCTGGACTTCCAACCGCTCCCCTGCCGTCCCGGCACCCTGTTGCGGGTGCACGTCGGGCAGGTGCTGCGCTGCCCCTGCCCGCGGCTCGACGCCACCGTGGTGCGCTGGGACGCCGCGGCCCTGCGCGGCCTCGACGTCGACCCGGACGCGGTACCGGCGTGGCGGCAGCTCGCCGGCGAGGACGAGGACGCGGTCATCACCGAGGTGAGTCAGCTCGCCGTCGACTGTGCGCGGCACCGCGGGGTGGCCGCCGCCCGGGGGTTGCTCCGTCACCAGCTCGCCGTGCTGCTCCTCCGGCTCGCCCTGAGCAACGAGGCGCGGCCGGCGCCCCGGCCCGAGGAGACCACCTTCCGGCGCTTCTGCCGCGAGGTCGAGCGCGGCTACCGGCACACCCGCCGGGTGGAGGACTACGCCGCCCGGCTGGGCTGCTCGGTGCGTACGCTCACCCGCGCCTGCCTCGCGGTGACCGGACGCAGCGCCAAGCAGGTGATCGACGAGCGGGTGGCGTTGCAGGCCAGCCGCCTGCTCGCCGCCACCGACGAGCCGATCGCCCGGATCGGCCGCGGGCTGGGCTTCTCCGAGCCGACCAACTTCGGCCGGTTCTTCACGCGGGAGGTCGGCGTCAGCCCCGGGGCGTTCCGGGCCGGCCGTGAGCAACCCCCGTCCGCGCGCGTCGTGCGGCCCCGGCCGCCGGCCGAGACGTGGCGCGGGTCGCCGCACTCCGTGCGCTGAGTCCACCCTGGAACGCCTCCGAGTTTCCCGATCCGGCCGCGCGGGCATTGACGATTCCGACGGCAGGCAGGCACGGCGAGGAAGGGAGTTCGGCGATGGGTGTGATGTTCCGCAAGCGGCAGAAGATCGGGCCGCTGATCCTCAACTTCACCGAGAACGGCTTCTCCTCGTGGAGCATCAAGATCGGCCGGTGGTCCTGGAACTCCCGGGCTCGCGCGCACCGGGTGGACCTGCCCGGTCCGCTGTCGTGGAAGCAGGACAAGTCCCGGCGGTGAGCTCCCGAGGTCGCGCGGGGTGCCGGTGACACCACCGGCACCCCGGGGCAGTCGTCGTGTCGCATTTCTGATCTTGGGCGCCGGACGCCGGGTGGTCAGCAGCGAACGCCGTTATGCTCCGTACGTCAAGATCCTCAATGGATCCGCCCGTACGGAACGGAGAACAGATGGCGAACCGCCTGCGTCGTCCCCGCACCCGCAGCCTCGTGGCCGCCGCCGCACTCGCCGGTGGCCTGGTGCTGGGCACCGCCTCGCCCGCTCTCGCCGACTACACGAGCCCGCTCTACCCGACGTTGTCGGCGTGCAAGGCGGCGCGCCCGACGTACGTCTCGTCGTGGACGTCGCCGGGGCCGTGCTACCCCATGTACAACTGGAACGGCACCAAGGTGGTCGGCTACGCGTTCCTGGTGAAGACCCGGTACTGAGATCCGCCTGTCCGACGGTCATCACGGCGGGAGGGCGCCCGCCCGTCGTGGTGCGCCGCGGGCTCCCGGCGGGAGCCCTCAACCGGCGAGGGAGATGAACTCGTCACCGGCGAGCCGCCCGGACTCCCGCTCGCGGACCACCTCGCCGTCGTCGACCAGCCCGGTCAGCGCCCGCACGGCGTCGGCCGACCGGTAGACGGTGGCGGTCAGCGTGTGGCGGCGCAGCTCGCTGACCGTACGCGGACCGGAGCGGGCCAGCTCGGCGAGCAGTTCCCGGCGCAGGGGGCCGGGATCCGGGTCACGCGAGACGTCCAGCAGGTGTTCCGGGTCGGCCGGATCGCCGTACCGCAGGCCGGCGTCGACCGCCCACAGCGCGTCCTTGAACGCCTCCAGGCTGCGGTCCCACCCGGTGCCGAGCGTGATCGCCGTTCCCGTCCCGCCCTCGCCGGCCACCAGCTCCGCCTCGGCCACCAGCGGGAATCCGGCCGCCGTCAGCGCGCCGCGGGCGGGTCCGCCGCCCCAGAGCAGCAGTTCGGAGGGCCGGCCGCCGGCCGCGGCGGCCAGCACGGCCGGGTCCAGGCCCGCGGGCGGGGTCGGATCGGCGGTGCCGGCCGCGCCCGCCGTCGGGACGCCGAGGTCCACGACGGACAGGAGCGGGGCGCCGGCGGCACCGGCCGCCTTCAACGCGACGGGCAGGCGGTCCGGACCGCCCGGCACCACGTGCACGGCCACGTCGGCCGGTAGCGCGGCCTCGATCGGCCCGAGCCGCGCCGGCAGGTCGGCCGCCCCGGCGGCGAGCACGACCACCGCGAGCCGGCTACCGCGCAGCCGGTCCGCCTGCGCGGCGACCGCCCGCAGCGCGTCGTCCGCGCCACGGGCGTCCCCGTCGGCGTACGCCAGGGCGAGGGTGGCGCGGCGGGAGCGCTTCAGGGCCGCCGGCAGCCAGGCCTCCAGCTGCCGGACGAGCAGTTCACGCAGGACGGGGGCGATCGGGTCGCTGGACATCCTGCCGTTCTACCGCACGGCCGGTTCAGGCGGACACGGAGATGCCCACCCCGCCGCGGGTCTGGCCGCCGTAGCGCTGCCGCTCCCGGTCGAGGTCGAGCCGGCCGATGCGCTTGCGCGCGTCCAGCGCGGCGTCGTCGAGCAGGTCCGCCGGGACGAGCCAGACGATCTCGAACTCCAGGCCGTCCGGGTCCTGCCCGTAGAGGCTCTTGGTGCTGCCGTGGTCGGACGCGCCGACGAGCGCGCCGGCGGCGGCCAGCCGCTCGGCGGTGGCGGCGAGTTCGTCGAGCGTGTCCACCTCCCAGGCCAGGTGGTAGAGGCCCACGGTGGCGCGGCCGGCCGTCGAGCGGCCCGCGGCCGCGCCGATCTCGAAGAGGCCGAGGTCGTGGTCGTTGGTGGAGTCGGGCGCCTGGAGGAAGGCGGCGCCGCGGAAGCCGTCCGGGGTCATCTCGACCTGCCGGAAGCCCAGCACGTCCCGGTAGAAGGCGACGCTGCGCGCGAGGTCGCTGACGTAGAGGACCGCGTGGTTGAGCCGGTGGATTCCCATGCGTCGACGGTAGCTCGGTTTTGTTGAACTCTCAACTAACCGCCGTATGATGGGGGTCATGACACGGTGGTTGGATCCGGACGAGCAGCGCACCTGGCGGGCGTTCCTCGCCGCCACGCGGGGGCTCATGGAGAACCTGGACCGCGAGCTGCAACGCGACGCGGGGATGCCGCACGCGTACTACGAGATCCTGGTCCGGCTCTCCGAGGCACCCGAGCGCCGGCTGCGCATGAGCGAGCTGGCGGACGTGACCGGCTCGTCGCGCAGCCGGCTCTCGCACGCCGTGGCGCGACTCGAGGACGCCGGCTGGGTGCGGCGGGAGGACTGCCCGACGGACCGGCGGGGCCAGATTGCCCACCTCACCGACGCCGGCTTCGCGACGCTCGCGGCCGCCGCGCCCGGCCACGTCGAGGGCGTACGCCGGCACCTGTTCGACGCGCTCACCCCGGCCCAGGTCACGCAGCTGCGCCGGATCAGCGAGACGCTGGTCGACCACCTGACCGGATCCTGACGTATCCACACCGGCGCGGGTCTTGTACATACCGTGCTCGGATGAGCACGATGGGGCGTGCCCTCCGGCTTCGGCGAACTCACCGACCAGGCGCACCGGCTGGTGTCCACGGGGGACCTCGCCGGCGCGCAACGGCTGCTGTCCGACGCGCTGAGCGACGCCGACCCGCGCCCCGTCAACGCCACGCCCGACCTCGCCGAGGCGGCGAGCCTCCAGGCCCGGGTGCTGGTCGCCCTCGGCGAGCCGCACTCCGCCCGGGGCTGGGCGGCGTACGCGTACGCGGCGCACACCCGCCTGCACGGCCGCTCCGACCCCCGCACCGTCGCGGCCGCCGCGACCCTGGCCGCCGTGCTGCACCGGGTCGGCGCGCACTCCCGGGCCGCCCGCCTCTACCAGGACGTCATCATCGAGTTGACGGCGCAGGACGGCCCCGAGTCGCTGCGGGTGCTCGCCGCCCACGCCGACCTGGCCACCGTCGAGTACGCCCGCGGGCAGTGCCAGGTCGCCCGCGACCGCCTCCAGGACGCCTGGGAGCTGCACCGGGAGGTGTACGGCGACGGGCACCCGAGCGGCATCAAGATGCTCGCCCGGCTCGGCGCCATGCAGCGCGACTGCGGGCAGTTCGCCGAGGCGCACGAGAACCTCGCCCTGGCCCGGGAACTCTGCCGGCAGCACCTCCCCGTGGACGACCCGCTCGCCGTCCAGGTGGCGGCGCTCGCCCGGGCCGCCGCCAACCCCGACCACGTCTGCGCCGAGACCTCACCGGCCACGCGGGACGCCCCGGTGGTGCCCTCGGCCCGCACCCCACCCCAGGGTGACGGGCCGGCGTACCCGCCGACGGTCCCCGTGCCACGCCAGCCCGTGGACGACCCGACCGGGGCCGATCGCGCGTGGTGGCCGCCGGAGCACACCGGCGACGAGCCGCCGGCACCGGCCGCCGACGCGCCGTGGCCCGACGCGCCGGCGAGCGCCGGCGCGCCCGACGACGCCTCGTGGCCGGACGACCCGACGCCGAGGGCCGACACACCGTGGCCGGACGACCCGACGGCGGCGGACGCCACATGGTCGGGTGGCTGGGCGGGGGCCGATGCCCCGTGGTCCGATGGCTCGGCGCCGGCCGACGCCCCGTGGCCGGACGACGCGCGGCCGGCCGGGGAGGCGACGTCGGGAGCCCGCGCGCATTCCGGCGCGGTCGCCGGCGAGTGGCCGCCGACCGCGTACGACGACGGGTGGCCACCGCCGAGCCGCGACGACGGGGCGCCCGAGACGCCGGTGCCGCCCGCGGTGGCCGGCCTGGCCGGTGAGGAGGCCGACGGCGTGCACCGGGTACGCCGCGCCCCCGAACCGCCGTCCCCGCTGCTGCCGTCCCCGCTGCTGCCGTCCCCGCTGCTGCCGGCGCCGGTGCACCGGCCGCCGTCCCCGGCGGGGCGCCGGCTCGTCCCCCTGGTGGTCGCCGGCGTGGTCGTCGTGCTGCTCGGCACGGCCGCGGTGATCGTCGGATTCAACCGCGTCGACGGGGACACGTCACCCCCGGCACGGTCCCCCGCCACGACGGGCGCGGCGGCGACGACCAGCGACGCGCCGCCCACCGCCCCCGCGGGTCCGACCGTCTCCCCCGGTACGCCACCCACCGGCGTGAGCCTCCGCGACAACCGCGACAACGTGGCGCTGCGCTGGACCTACCCGGCCGGCGGCGAGGGGCCCGTGGTCATCTCGGGTGGACGGGCCGGCCAGCCGAAGTCGGCCCTCACCGACCTGCCCGCCGGCACCACCAGCTTCGTCGTCTACGGGCTGAGCCCCAGCAACGACTACTGCTTCACCGTGGCGGTCGTCTGGTCCACGGACACCGTCGCCACGGCCGACGAGGTCTGCACCCGCCGCCGGTGACCGGACCGTCGCGGGGGCCGGGTGCTCACCGGAGTCGGGATCTTCCTGTTCGTCGGCCTGCCGCTCGTCGTCGTGGGTGTCCTCCTGCTCGCCTGATCACCGGCCCTCGTCGCTCGGGGACAGCGCGGGCAGCCGGAGCGACACCCGTAGACCCGGCCCGTCGGCGTCGTCGAGGCTCACCGTGCCGCCGGCCCGGCGTACCAGCTCCCGGACGATCGCCAGGCCCAGACCGGCGCCGCCGGCATCGCGGGCCCGCGCGTCGTCCAGCCGGGTGAACCGGTCGAAGACCCGCTCGCGGTCCGCGGCCGGGATGCCGGGTCCGTCGTCGGTCACCGTCACCAGGTGGTACGCCCCGGCCGGCGCGGCGGCCAGCACCACCCGCGTACGCGCGTGCCGCACGGCGTTGTCCAGCAGGTTCGTGAGGACGCGGCGCAGCTCGTCCGGGTCGCCGACGGTCCACAGCGGCGCGCCGGGCGGCGTCACCTCCACCGGCGGCGACGGGTAGCGGGACGCCGTCACGGTCAACAGCTCACCCAGCTCGACCGGCCCGGTCGCCGCCGGACCGGACCGGGCGGCGCCCCGGCCGGCGGCCTCGTCGAGCCGGGCCAGGAGCAGCAGGTCGTCCACGAGACGGCTCAGCCGCTCGGTGTCGGCGAGCAGGCTCTCCGTCACGGCCGCCCAGTCCGTACGGTCGCCGAGGCGCTGGGCGACCTCCAGCTCGGTGCGGATGTTGGTCACCGGGCTGCGCAGCTCGTGCGCGGCGTCGGCCACGAAGGCCCGCTGCCGCTGCCGCGCCGACTCCAGCCGGTCCAGCATGCCGTTCAGGGTGACCGCCAGCCGGTGCACCTCGTCCCGGGACGCGGGCACCGGCAGCCGCTCCGGTCCGGCGCGGCCGGTGATCTCCTCGGCGCCCCGGCGCAGCGCCTCCACGGGTCGCAGGGTCGCGCCGACTACCCGCCAGGCCACCGCGGCGAGCGCCCCGACCAGCAGCGGGAAGCTGACCAGCAGGATGGTCCGTACGACGTGCGTGCTGTGCCGGACGTCCGCCAACGACTTCGCGACCAGCACGGTGAGCGGGTCGGCGGCGGTGCCGGCGGGCACGGTCACCACCCGCACCGGCCCGGCGAGGCCCACGCGTTCGCCCGAGACCACCAGGCGTTCGCGCCGGTCCGGGTCGAGCCGGTCGGGGCGCACCATCGGCACCAGCCGGTCCGCGTCGATCGACGCGGCGCGGATCCGCCCCTGCGCGTCGACGACCTGCACCCGCACCTGACCGCCGGCGACGGGCAGCGGATCGGGCAGCGCGTCCTCGGCGGCGAGCCGGGCGACGGCCTCGGCCGTCCGGGTCGCGTCCGCGTCCACGCTGCGTTGCAGCGCGTACCCGAGGACGGCGAGCAGCACCACGCCGCCGAGCGCCAGCCCCACGCTGAGGCCGAGCACGCCGATCACCATGAGCCGGCCGCGCAGGCCGAGGGCCACGCCGCGCGGCAGGGGCGCGGACAGCAGACCGCCGCGGCGGCGATCCCCCGGCCCGGGGGTCACGTGGACACCAGGCGGTAGCCGGCGCCGCGCACCGTCTCCAGCCGCTCCCGACCGATCTTGCGGCGCAGGTAGCCGACGTACACCTCGACCGCGTTCGGGGCGGTCTCCAGGCTGGCGTCCCAGACGTGGTCCAGCAGTTCGGTCTTGGACACCACCTCGCCGGCGCGGCGCATGAGGTAGTCGAGCAGCGCGAACTCCCGGGCGGTGAGCGCGACCTCGACGTCGGCGCGGGTCACCCGTCGCCGCGCCGGGTCGAGCCGCAGGTCACCGACCGTGAGCACGGCGGGGCGCTGGGGCGCGCCCCGGCGCAGCAGCGCGCGCAGCCGGGCCAGCAGCACCACGTACGAGAAGGGCTTGGTGAGGTAGTCGTCGGCGCCGCAGTCCAGCCCGTCGGCCTGGTCGTACTCGCCATCCTTGGCCGAGAGCATGAGCACCGGCAGCCAGTGCTCCTCGGCGCGCAGCCGGCGGACCAGCTCGTAGCCGGAGAGCCCGGGCAGCATCACGTCGAGGATCATCGCGTCGTAGCCGCCGTGCCGGGCGGCGTCCAACCCGGCCGGCCCGGTGGACGCCACGTCGACCGCGAAGCCCTCCGCCTGCAGGCCCCGTTGCAGGGCGGCCGCCAGCCGCGCCTCGTCCTCCACCACCAGCAGCCGCACAACGCCAAGCGTGCCACCGCCCATCCGAGGCCGATACGGTCGTCTCAGCACCCTCACAGCTACCAGCAGGCAGGATGTGCGCAGGAGGTGCCCACATGTCCGTCATCACGAGCCGTCCCGTCCTGCGCTGGCTGGTGCCCGTGGCCGCCGCCGCCACCGTGATCGGTGGTGGCGCCGCCATCGGCACGTTCGCCGCCGAGGCCGAACCCGCCCTGCCGCCACGCACGGCCGCGCAACTCCTGGTCGACCTGCAGACGTCCCAGCTGGAGGGGCTCTCCGGCACCGTGGTGCAGCGCGCCGACCTGGGCCTGCCGCCGATCGCGGGCCTGGCCGCCAACAGCAGCGACCTGGCCGCCCTGGTCACCGGCACCCACACCCTGCGCGTCTGGTACTCCGGGCCGGAGCGGCAGCGGGTCGCGCTGCTGGACACGCTCGGCGAGCGGGATCTGATCCACGACGGGCGCGACGTGTGGACCTGGGACAGCCGCACCAACACGGCCACCCACCGCACCCTGGACGCCGAGACCGCCAAGGGCATCCACGAGGCGCCGGAGCTGCCCGTCACGCCCCAGGAGGCCGCCGACCGGGCGCTCGCCGCCGTCGACGAGAGCACCGCCGTCAGCGTGGGCCGGGCCGCCCGGGTCGCCGGACGCGACGCCTACGAGCTGGTGCTGGAGCCGCGTGACCAGGCGTCCCTCGTGCACCAGCTGCGGATCGCCATCGACGCCCGCGAACACGTGCCGCTGCGGTTCGAGGTGTTCGCCGACGGCAGCGACCAGCCGGCGTTCGAGGTGGCCTTCACCCAGATCGACTTCCGCCGCCCGGACGCCGACCAGTTCACCTTCAACCCGCCGCCGGGCGTCACGGTGAAGGAGGAGACGGCCGACCGGCCCGCCGCTGGCGAGCGCCGCCCCGACGCCACCACGCGGGCGGCCGAGCGTCCGCAGATGCGTACGGTCGGGACGGGCTGGACGACGGTGCTGGAGGCCCGCGTCGGCGACGGCGCCCCGACGAGCGCGAAGGGCGCCGCGGACAGCGAGTTCGCCGGCGTGCTCGGCGCCCTGCCGGCCGTCAGCGGCGACTGGGGCAGTGGACGCCTGCTCACCGGGAAGCTGTTCAGCGTCCTGCTCACCGACGACGGTCGCGTGCTGGCCGGCGCGGTGACCCCGGAACGCCTCTACGAGGTCGCGCGGGGCTGACGGCCCCCGGTCCACCGACTCTCGCGGCGCTGCCGGCCACCGGCCGGCAGCGCCGCGTGGCGTTTCCGCACCGGATGCCGGGGTGACACACGTGGTACGCCGACGAGCCGGGCCGCCCGCAGCGGCGTCGGGATGCCGGCGTGGGCCGGCCCAACCGGTCCGGGCGAGGCGCGCGGCCGGGGCGGTTCAGCGGGTCGGATCGTCGGCCGGGATCGGCGCGGCGCCGGCGCTCGTCGGCGCGGTACCGGCGTTTCTCGGCGCGGGCACGGCCGGGGCGGCGGCGCCGAGGGAGGCGAGGAAGGCGTCGGCGAGCACGGCGTGCCCGGCCAGGTTCGGGTGGACCCGGTCGGCGGCCCAGTGGCCGGGCGCGGTGACCGTCAGCGCCCGGTCGAACGCCGCCTGGGTGGCCACGTGCACCGCGTCGAACTCCGCGGCGAGCGCCGCCACGACCGCCGCGTAGCGGTCGGTGTCCGCGCGCTGTGGCTCGGCCCGGTCGGGCTCGATGAGGTACGGATCGGCGAGGATCAACCGGCAGCCGGTCGCCTCGACGACGCGGCGCAGCAGGCCGCGCAGCGTGCGCTCGTACTCGTCGATCGGCACCGACTCGGCCGGCCGGCCCGTGTAGCGGCGCCAGATGTCGTTGATCCCGATCATCACGGACAGCCAGTCGGGGCGCTCCCCCACCGCGTCCCGCTCCCAGCGGGCCGCCAGGTCCCGGACGGTGTCGCCGCTGACGCCCCGGTTGACCCAGGTCAGGTCGAGGTCGGGGTGGCGGGCGGTGACGAAGGCACGGACCAGGCTCACGTAACCGTCGCCGTACGGCGCGGCCCCCTGCCGGCGGCCGCAGTCGGTGATGCTGTCCCCGATGAACACGACACGCTCGCCGGTCCGCAGGATCATCGTGTGGCCCCTCACCGCCGGCGCGACCCGCCGGTTCGGCTTGGTCCGACCCGCCGCGGCACGCTATCTTTCAGAGTTCAGGCACAAAAAAGAACGGCTGTCGAAAGCCGTTCATGCAACGAATTTTAATGCTTAGGGAGACGGCTTGTCAAGGCACTCCGGAATTACCGGCGAATTGCCGCTCGACGACGAGATCGGGCGCGAGCAGGAGTACGTCTCCATGCTCTACCACCGCCTCGACGAGCTGCGTGAGCAGGCCGCCCGCCGGCTCACCGAGGAGCTGCGGACGACCGGCGGCACCCGCCAGGCCCAGTCGCAGCGCGACAGTTCCGTGCGCATGTACGCCGAACAGGTCGAGCAGTTCTCCGCCGTGGAGGACGGGCTCTGCTTCGGTCGCCTCGACGGCGAGGACGACTCCCGCCACTACATCGGCCGCATCGGCATCCTCGACCGTGACGGCGACCTCGACCCGCTGCTGATCGACTGGCGCGCCCCGGCCGCGCGCCCGTTCTACCTCGCCACCGCCGCCAACCCCCAGGGCGTACGCCGGCGGCGGCACCTGCGCACCCGGCAGCGGAAGGTGACCGGCCTCAACGACGAGGTGCTCGACATCACCGCCGCCTCCCCCACCGGCCACGAGGAACTGACCGGCGAGGCGTCGCTGCTGGCCGCGCTGAACGCCGGGCGCACCGGCCGCATGCGGGACATCGTCGAGACCATCCAGGTCGAACAGGACAAGGTCATCCGCGCGCCGCTGCCCGGTGTGCTGGTGGTCCAGGGCGGCCCGGGCACCGGCAAGACGGCGGTGGCGCTGCACCGGGCGGCGTACCTGCTCTACACGTACCGGCGGGAACTCGCCACCCGCGGCGTGCTGCTGGTCGGCCCGAACGCCACGTTCCTGCGCTACATCTCCCACGTGCTGCCCGCCCTGGCCGAGACGGGCGTGCTGCTGCGTACGCAGGCCGACCTCTTCCCCGGCGTGCAGGCCCGCCGGGTCGAGTCCGCCGAGGCCGCCGCGCTCAAGGGCCGCACGGTGATGGTCGAGGTGCTGGAGGCCGCCGTCCGCGACCGGCAGCACGTGCCGGACGAGCCCATGGAGATCGAGGTGGAGCGGGAGATCCTCACGCTCCACCCGGAGACCGTCCGGGTGGCGCGGGACCGCGCCCGCCGCTCCGGCCGCCCGCACAACCTGGCCCGGCCGCTGTTCGACATCGAGATCGTCCACGCGCTCGCCGAGCAGGTGGCCGACCGGATCGGCGCGGACCCGCTCGGCGGGGAGAACCTCCTCGAGGAGGCCGACCGGGCCGAGATCCGCCGGGAACTGCGGGAGGAGCCGGGCGTCCGGGCCGCGCTGGACGAGCTGTGGCCGGTGCTCACGCCGCAGCGCCTCCTCGCCGACCTGTACGCCGACCCCGACCGGATCGCCTTCGCCGCGCCCATGCTCACCCCGGACGAGCGGGCCCTGCTGCACCGGGAGCCCGGTGGCTGGACGCCGGCCGACGTGCCGCTGCTGGACGAGGCCGCCGAGCTGCTCGGCGAGGACGACCGCGCGGCCGCGGCCCGCCGGGAGCGGATCCGGGCGCTGCAACGGGAGTACGCCGAGGGCGTGCTGGAGATCGCCCGGGGTTCCCGGTCGATCGACGTGGAGGACGAGGCCGACGGCGGTGAGATCCTCGGCGTCACCGACCTGATCGACGCCGACCGGCTGCTGGAGCGGCAGGAGGAGGCAGACCGGCTGACGACCGCCCAGCGGGCGGCGGCCGACCGCCGGTGGGCCTTCGGGCACGTCATCGTCGACGAGGCGCAGGAGCTGTCCCCGATGGCGTGGCGGCTGCTCATGCGGCGCTGCCCGAGCCGGTCGATGACGATCGTCGGCGACGTGGCGCAGACCGGCGCGCTGTCCGGCACGCCGTCGTGGCGGGAGGCGCTGGAGCCGTACGTGGCCGACCGGTGGCGGCTGGCCGAGCTGACCGTCAGCTACCGCACCCCGGCCGAGATCATGGCGGTCGCCGCCGACCTGCTCACCGAGATCGACCCGGCGCTGCGCCCGCCGCGCTCCGTACGCTCCAGCGGCGTACCGCCGTGGGACCGCACGGTGACCGCGGACCGGCTCGCCGACGAGCTGGTCGCCGCCACGACCCGCGAGGTGGCCGGGCTCGACGAGGGCCGGGTCGGCGTGATCGTGCCGGCCGGCCGCATCGACGACCTCGGCGCGGCCGTCACCGCGGCGCTGCCCGAGGCGGCCGTCGGTGAGCATCCCGAGCTGGAGAGCACGGTGGTGGTGCTGACCGTGGCCCAGGCCAAGGGGCTGGAGTTCGACTCGGTGCTGGTGGTCGATCCCGACCGGATCGTGGCGGAGTCGCCGCGCGGGCGCAGCGACCTCTACGTCGCCCTGACCCGCGCCACCCAACGCCTGGGAGTCCTCCGCCCCACCACGTCCTGACCCCGCCCCCGCTCGCGCCCCTCGCCCCCTGCCCCCTGCCCCTGTCCCGCTCGGTTGATCATGAGGTTGGCGGGCCGTTCGGAGATCGAAAACGCCGCCAACCTCATGATCGACCGGGTGAGGGCGGGGAGGGCGGGAGCGCGAGGGGCCCCTCGGTGGGGCCCCTCGCGGTGGTTCCGGTCACTCGTTGGTGAAGTTGCCCACCTGGCTGGCGGTGCCGGACTGGTCACTCGTGGAGCCGCCCGCCGGGGTGCTCATGCCGCCCGTCGTGGCGTCACCCGTGGTGGTCGGCGCCACCTTGCCCGGATGCCGCTCCGGCTGCCGCGCCACCCGCCGGACGCTGGCCGGGCCGGCAGTGCCGCCGGTGGTGGTGACCGCACCCTGACCGGCGACGGGCCCGCCGTCGCGGAGCACGGTCGCGTCCACGGCGGCGTCCGCCGGATCGTCCGGGTCGGCGTCCTGGATCACCCGCTGCACGTCGGTCTGGGGCACGGTCACCTCGTCCAGGGCGCCCTCGCCGTAGATGCCGCCGGCGATCCGGTCCTCGGCCCGCCGGGCGGCGTCCTGTCGCATGTCGTCCTCACGCACGTCACACCACCTCGCAGAAACGTCGGTCTCTCTGCGTGCCCGACGCCGCCGGGGTCAAACACGCGCCGCCGCCGGGGATCCCGACGCGCACCGCACGCCGACATCGCCGTCGCGCACCCCGCGGACGTACGCCGTCCGGGCTCACGCGGGCACCACCGCCGTACGACGCCACGGGCGGGCCGAACCGGACAGACACCGTCCACGGTTCACCCGGGCGTCTCCCGCTGGCCGCCTCCGCGCCGCACCCGCTGCCCATGCTGACCGGCGACCGGCGGGACGGGCCCGCCGGAGGAGGAGTGACAGCGTGCGCACAGTACGCCGTATCGCGGTCGCGGCCCTGGCGGCGGCGACCGTGACCACCGGGCTCGCGGCCCCCGCGGGGGCGAAACCGCGACCGGAGCGGACCTTCGACGTCCAGGCCCACCGCGGTGGCCTCGGGCTGCGGGTGGAGAACACCCTCGCCTCGTTCGGCAACGCCTCCAGCTCGGGGTCAGCACCCTCGAACTGGACGTGCAGATCACCGAGGACGGGCAGGCCGTGGTCACCCACGACCGGAAGATCAGCGGCGCCAAGTGCGTCGACACCGCACCGGTGACCCCCGGCGACCCCGAGTTCCCGTACGTCGGCAGGTACGTCAACACGCTCACCCTGGCCCAGGTACGCACCCTGGACTGCGGGTCGAGGACACTGCCGGACAAGCCCGGCCAGCTCGCCGTGCCGGGCGCGCGGATGCCCCTGCTGCGGGAGGTGTTCGCCCTCGTCAAGCGCTACGGCGCGGACGACGTGATGCTCAACGTGGAGACCAAGGTGGAGGCCGGCGCGCCGACCGAGACCGCCCCGCGTGAGCAGTTCGTGCAGGTCACGGCGGCCGAGGTCCGGCGTGCCGGGCTGCTGAAGCAGGTGACGATCCAGAGCTTCGACTGGGGCGCGCTCATGCGGATGCGTCAGATAGAGCCTCGGCTGCCGCTGGTGGCCCTGACCAACTACGACTTCCTCCAGACCGGCCAGCCGGGCGCCTCGCCGTGGCTGGGCGGCCTCGACATCGACGACTTCGGCGGCGACCCGATCCGGGCCATCCGGACCTTCGGCGCCAGCGCCTTCTCCCCGGTGCACGGCTTCCCGCAGAACGGCACCGTCACCGACCCCGGCTACCGGCCGTACGTCACGAAGGAGATGGTGGCCAGCGCCCACCGTCACGGCATCAAGGTGATCCCGTGGACGGTCGACGACGTGCCCACGATGGCGAAGCTCGTCGACGACGGCGTGGACGGCATCATCACCGACTACCCCGACCGCCTGCGCGGCCTGCTCGTGCAGCGCGGCTACCGCCTGCCGAAGGCGTACGCGGCGCCGTTCGACATCCAGGCCCACCGCGGCGGCCGGGCGACCCGCCCGGAGAACACCCTGCCCGCGTTCGCGAACGCCCTCGCGAACACGGCGATCTCCACTCTGGAGCTGGACACCGGCGTCACGCGGGACGGCCACCTGGTCGTGCTGCACGACCGCGCCATCAACGGATCGCACTGCGTCGACACCGCACCGGCCCGCCCCGGCGACCCGGAGTTCCCGTACGTCGGCAAGCCGGTGCACGAGCTGACCCTCGCGCAGGTCAAGACGATCGACTGCGGCACGAAGACGCTGCCCGAACTGCCGGCGCAGGTGCCCGCCCCGGGCGCCCGGATCCCGACGCTCGACGAGGTCTTCGCGCTGGTGAAGCGCAGCGGCCGCACCGACGTGCGGATGAACATCGAGACGAAGATCAGCCCGCTGGTGGACGACACGGAGCCGTACCGCAGCTTCACCCGCAAACTCGTCGGCGCCATCGAGCGGGCCGGCTTCACCGACCGCGCCACCATCCAGTCCTTCGACTGGCGGACCATCACCTACGCCCGCCAGTTGAACAAGCGGATCGGCACCGTCGCGCTGGTCTGGCAGTACGGCCCGGCCGAGTGCGCGAGCCTCGCCGACGAGTGCTCGCTGCAGGCCGTGTACGGCGACCCGTCGGTGAAGAGCCCGTGGACCGGCGGGCTGGACTGGTGGCGGTACCGGGACCTGGGCAAGCTCACGAAGGCCGCCGGCGCCGGCGCGGTGTCGGCGAACTGGCAGGTGCACGACCCGGAGCAGGGCACCGTGGCGTCGGCCGACTGGTACCTGCGGGAGAACCCGGCGTACTTCCACGGACCGGACGTGCGGACCCTCCAGACGCGGTACGGGCTGAAGGTGATCCCGTACACCGTCGACGACGCCGCGGTGATGCAGCGGCTCATCGACCTGGGCGTGGACGGGATCATCACCGACGACCCCGACCTGCTCGTCGGCGTCGCCATCCGCAACGGGCTGCGCTGACGTGCCCCGCCGGTGGTGCCCGTGCGGCGGGCGCCACCGGCGCGGCGGCGCCCGGCCGTACGCCGGTTTTCCGGCTCCGGGAGGGTGTTACCTCGCCCTGGGGCCCGGGTAGTCGGTGGGCGTCCCCGCCACGAAACACGAAACCGTGCCGTGGCCGAGACGCGGTAGCGGGGCGAGGGAAGCGCAGGACTCATCGCATCCTGAGGAGGACAAGATGAGCACGCAGGCCGCATCCACCAGGCCGATGAACCGGCCGAACGCGGACATCCAGAACCGCCAGGCCATGCAGGAGACGCCCACCCGTCCGATGCCGATGGTCAGTGGTGACGGACACCGGGAGCCGACGCCGCAGACCGGCACCGAGACCAAGCAGGCGTTCCTCACCACCGAGTTCTGGATCTACGCCGCCGCTGTCGCGGCCGTGGTGATCGCCGCCTTCTGGGGCGGTTCGGCCACCAACGGGCTGAACGTCAACAACCCGGTCCAGGCATGGTGGTTCATCACCGCGCTGACCGCCGCGTACCTGGTCAGCCGGGGTCTGTCGAAGGCCGGCTCGCCGAAGCGCTCGCTGAGTGAACGGCGCACGGGTCGACGGTGACCCCTCGTACGGCCGGTGGCCTCCGGGATGCGTCCCGGAGGCCACCGTCGTCTGCGGACCGCCGCGTGCCGGCCACGCCCGTCACGGCCGGTCGCCCGTCACGGACCGGCGTCGCGCGCCGTCCTCGCCGTGCCGCACGGCGACCGGCGTGGGACGGCGGTCACTCGTCGAAGCCGAGATCCTCCCCGAGGTCGCCCTCGAAGGCGTCCTCGATGAGCTCGCCGGCGATCATCCCGCCGGCGACACCCAGCGCGGCCCCGGCGATCATGCCGCCCATGCCGTGCCCCCGGCCGTGGCCGTGGTGACCGTGGTGGCCGTGCCCGAAGCCCGCGGCGTGCATGCCGCCGTAACGGGAGGTCGTCTCGCGCAGCCAGCCGTCGACCACCTGCGTCCAGTCGAGACGGTCGGCGTCGGCATGCGAGACCGTGTAGCGCCCGTAGGTGTCCTGCCCCGGGGTGAGGAACCCGCCGCGCTTGTCGCACTCCAACACCACGTCCACGCCGTACTGGTTGGTCACGAAGGTCAGCTCGACCTCGCGGACCGTCTGCGCGTACTGCGGCGCGGCGAAGAACTCGATCTCCTGGTAGAACGGCAGGGTCTGCTGCACGCCGTAGATGTGGCCGCGCTCGAGGTCGGCGGTCTTGAACCGGAAGCCGAGGCGCTGGAACGCGTCGAGGATGCGCTCGTGCACCGGCAGGGGGTGCACCGCCACGTGGTCGAGGTCGCTCTTGTCGACGGCCCGGGCCACCGCCAGCTCCGTACGCAGACCCATCGTCATGCCGTGCAGGCGCTGGCCGTACACGTCGGTGATGGGGGTCTCCCACGGCACCGGGAGCTGGAACGGGATGGAGACCTGCTGCTTGGGCGCGAGCTGGAGCGGGCCGCTGACCACCGTCCGGTAGAACTCCATGATCCCGGCGTACTCGGTGTCGTGCCCCTCGATCTCGACCCGGGTGACCAGGCTGAGCACCACCTGCTCGATGTTCGCCTCCACCTCCCCGCCGAGGAGGTTGACCTGCCCTTCGAGGGTCAGACCCGGGCGCGTGTTGGGGTTGGCCAGCACCGTGTCCACGCTGGGGCCGCCCACACCGAACGCGCTCATCATCTTCTTGAAGACCATCGGAACTCCCGTGCGACCGCCGAGGGCTCCACCGTGGAGCCGGACGTCTGCTCGACCGGCACCCTATCGGCTGGCCCTGTGAGGTCGCTGTGAAGCGGCGCGGCGGGTCGGTCCGGCGGGCCTACTCCGCGTCCACCACCACCAGCTCGCCGACCTGGTCGCCGATGACGCTGCGGGCTTCGGCGGGCAGCCCCGCGTCGGTCACGAGGATGTCGGCGGCCTCCAGCGGGGCGATGGTGGCGATCCCGATGGTCTCCCACTTGGTGTGGTCGGCGAGCACCACGAGCCGGCGGGCGGAGCCGATGAGGCACCGGTTGACGCCCGCCTCCAGCAGGTTGGGGGTGGTGAAGCCGGTACGCGGGCTCATCCCGTGCACGCCGAGGAAGAGCAGGTCGACGTTGAGGGCGCTGATGGCGGCCTCGGCGACCGGACCGGTCAGCGCGTCCGAGGGGGTGCGGATGCCGCCGGTCAGGACGACGGTCTGGTCGCTGCGGGGGTCCTGGTAGAGCGCGTCGGCCACCGGGATCGAGTTGGTCACCACGGTGAGCCCGCGTACGTCGGAGAGCAGGGTGGCCAGCGCGGCCGTGGTGGTTCCCGCGGACAGCGCGATGGCCATGCCGGGCTCGACGAGGGTGGCGGCCCGCTCGGCGATGGCCCGCTTCTCGGCCTGCTGCCGGATCGACTTGGCCGCGAAGCCCGGCTCGTCGGCGGAGCCCGGGCCGGCCAGCGTCGCACCGCCGTGCACCTTGTCCACCAGGCCGCGCTCGGCCAGCACCTCCAGGTCGCGCCGGATCGTCATGTCCGACACGCCGAACCGGCTCACCAGGTGGCTCACCCGGACACCGCCGTGCTGCCGGATCAGATCGAGGATCGCGCTCTGCCGCTGCTGGGCGAGCATCCGGTCAACCTCCTTCGACCCGTCGCGGTTCGATCATGCCGTCGTCGCGTCGGGATCCTCCCGGACCACCGCGACCTCACCGGCCGGCACCACCACCTCACCGTCGCACCGGTCACGCGTCAACAGCTCCACGCCCGTGACGGGCACCCGCGCCGGGCCGGTCGTGTGGTTGACGACGAACAGCCAGCTCCGCTCGCCGTCGCGGCGGCGGACCACCTCCACCCCCTCGGGGGCGACGGCGGCCGGGCGTACGCCGGACTCGGCCACGAGCCGGCCCACCAGCCGGTCGGTGGCGGACTGGTCGAGCCGGGTTCCGGCGTACCAGGCGGCGCCGGCGCCCACCTCGTGCCGCGTCAGCGCGGGCACCCCGGGAAGCGGGCCGTCGACGTACGAGGCGAGGACCTCGGCGCCGTCGGGGTGCAGCCACTCGGTCCACACGTCGGCGACCGACCCGTCGTCGAGCCGGACCCGCTCGCCCTCCCGCAGGGGGAAGAACTCCTCGGTGCGCACGCCGAGCAGATCCCGGAAGGCGCCCGGGTAGCCGCCGAGCCGGATGTGGTCGTGCTCGTCGACGATGCCGCTGAAGTAGGTGACCAGGGCGGTGCCGCCGTCGGTCACGAACCGGCGCAGCGCCGCGGCGTCGGCGTCGCGCACGAGGTAGAGCGTGGGCGCCAGGACCAGCCGGTAGCGGGCGAGGTCCGTCGAGGGGTGGACGACGTCGGCGGTGATCCCGGCCCGCCAGAGCGAGTCGTAGAGCGCCGTCAGCCGGTCGAGGTAGGTGACGTCCACGCTGGGGTGCGAGTCCAGCTCGACGCCCCACCACGCCTCGTAGTCGAAGAGGATGGCCACGTCGGCCTCCACCCGGCTGCCCCGGATCTCGGCCAGCGCGCCCAGGTCGGCGCCGAGCCGGCAGACCTCGCGGAACACCTTCGTGTCGGGGCCGGCGTGCGGCACGAGCGCCGAGTGGAACTTCTCGGCCCCGGCGCGGGAGGCCCGCCACTGGAAGAAGAGGACGCCGTCGGCGCCCCGCGCCACGTGGGCGAGGCTGTTGCGGCGCAGTTGTCCCGGCGTCTTGGCGACGTTGCGCGGCTGCCAGTTGACAGCGCTCGTGGAGTGCTCCATGAGCAGCCACGGTTCGCCGCCGGCGACGCCGCGGGTGTGGTCGGCGGAGAGCGCCAACCCGACGTGGGCCCGCGGGTCGGCGGCGGTCAGGTAGTGGTCGTTGGCGACCAGGTCGACGTCGCCGGCCCAGGAGTGGTAGTCGAGGTACTTGACCCCCGTGCCGATCATGAAGTTCGTGGTGACGGGCTGGCGGACCAGCCGGCGCAGCACCTCGCGTTCGGCGCGCAGTTGGGCGCGCTGCTCGTCGGAGGAGAAGCGCAGGAAGTCCAGCTGCTGCGTGGGGTTGGCGAACGTGGGGGCGGTGCGCGGCGGGTTGATCTCGGCCCAGTCGCCGTACCGCTGGCTCCAGAAGGCGGTGCCCCAGGCGGCGTTGAGGGCGTCGAGGTCGCCGTAGCGCTCGCGCAGCCACGCCCGGAACGCCTCGGCGCTGACGTCGCAGTAGCAGTGCACGTTGTGGCAGCCGAGCTCGTTGGACACGTGCCACATGACGACGGCCGGGTGCGCGGCGTACCGGCCGGCGACCGCCTCGACGAGCGCGAGCGAACGCTCCCGGAACACCGGCGAGCTGGGGCAGTACGCCTGCCGGCCGCCCGGCCAGAGGACGGTGCCGTCGGCGCGGCGCGGCAGCGTCTCGGGGTGCGCCCGCGCCAGCCACGGTGGCGGGCTCGCGGTGGCGGTGGCGAGGTCGACGTCGACGCCACCGGCGTGCAGCAGGTCGAGCACCCGGTCCAGCCAGCCGAACTCGTACCGGCCCGGCGCCGGCTCCAGCAGGGCCCAGGAGAAGATGCCGACCGACACCAGGTTGACCCCGGCCCGGCGCATCAGCTCGACGTCCTCGGCCCAGGTCTCCTCCGGCCACTGCTCCGGGTTGTAGTCGCCGCCGAAGAGGATCCGGTCGCCCTGCCATCGCCGCATGGCAGCAGAGCGTGCCCGCATCGGTCGGTCAAGTCAACAGGTTCCAACATCGATGCTCTTTCCAACGTTTACCTGGTAACAGCCCCGTCACGACTGGGTTATCGGCTCCTTACTGTCCTCTTGACAGCACCGTGGGGAGGGGTAGCTTGAGGCGCCACTGGCAGTTCGTGTTCGCCAATGTGGATTCACGGTGGATCCCGTGTGCGATCACGAGCAGCGGTCACGCCACCTCTTTGACGGCCCTCGGGCGCAGCGCACCTCTTCATCCGCAGGAGGAACCATGTCCCGTCCCCGTACCCAGGCCGAGTACCTGGCCAGACTCGTACCGCCCTCCGTCGCCGGCCTCAACCGCCGCACGCTGCTCGCCGGGGCGGCCGGCGCGGGCGCCCTGCTCGGCACGGGGCTGCTCGCCGGCTGCGGCGACTCGGACTCCGGCGGATCCGGAGCCAAGTCGGTGTCGATGGGCTCGAACGCGTCCGACCCGACGCCGAAGGACGTGCTCGCCAAGGTGTCGGCCGCCTTCAAGACCTCCTCGGGCATCGAGGTCGCCATCAACACCGTCGACCACAACACGTTCCAGGAGAACATCAACAACTACCTGCAGGGCAAGCCGGACGACGTGTTCACCTGGTTCGCCGGCTACCGGATGCGCTTCTTCGCCGCCCGCGGCCTGGCCGGCGACGTGTCCGACGTGTGGGGCAAGCTCTCCGGCTTCTCCGACGCCTTCAAGAAGGCGTCCACGGGCGACGACGGCAAGCAGTACTTCGTGCCGTTCTCGTACTACCCGTGGGCGGTCTTCTACCGCAAGTCGGTGTGGCAGCAGCACGGCTACCAGGTGCCGAAGAACCTGGACGAGTTCACGGCACTCGCGAACCAGATGAAGAAGGACGGCCTCGTCCCGATCGGCTTCGCCGACAAGGACGGCTGGCCGGCCATGGGGACGTTCGACATCCTCAACCTGCGGATCAACGGCTACCAGTTCCACGTCGACCTGATGGCCGGCAAGGAGGCCTGGACCTCCGACAAGGTCAAGAAGGTCTTCGACACCTGGGCCGGGCTGCTGCCGCTGCACCAGCCGGACTCGCTGGGCCGCACCTGGCAGGAGGCCGCCCAGACGCTGCAGCAGAAGAAGAGCGGCATGTACCTGCTCGGCCTCTTCGTGGCGCAGCAGTTCAACGCCGACGAGCAGGACGACATCGACTTCTTCACCTTCCCGGAGATCGACCCGACGATCGGCGCCAAGGCGCTGGACGCCCCGATCGACGGCTACATGATGGCCCGGAAGCCGAAGTCCGAGGACAACGCCAAGAAGCTGCTGGAGTACATCGGTGGCGTGGACGCGGCGAACATCGCCGTGAAGACCGACCCGGGCACCCTGGTCGCCAACAGCGGCGCGGACACCAGCGGATACAGCGCGCTGCAGAAGAAGGCGGCCGAACTGGTCGGCTCGGCCACGGAGATCGCCCAGTTCCTCGACCGAGACACCCGGCCGGACTTCGCCTCGACCGTGATCATCCCGGCCCTCCAGCAGTTCATCAAGGACCCGAAGGACATCGGCGGGCTGCTGACCAGCATCGAGAACCAGAAGAAGTCGATCTTCACGAGCTGACGGCGAGAGGGGGAGGACAACATGTCCGACCTGCCCCTGATCCAAGCGGATCGCGCCGTGGAACCGCCGGCCGCGACCACCACCACGGGTGGTCGCGGCCGCCGGCTGCGGCTCCTGTCCCGCACCGACCGCGTGGTCATCACGCTGATGGTGCTCGTCCCCCTGCTGCTGGTCACCGCCCTGGTGTGGCTGCCGGCGCTGGCCACCGTGCTGCTCTCCGGCACCGACTGGGACGGCATCGGCCCGCTGTCGGACATCGACTTCGTCGGCGGGCGCAACTACAGCGACGTGCTGACCATCTACCCGCCGTTCCTGCCCGCGGTGCGGCACAACCTGCTCTGGCTCGCGGTGCTCTTCCTGCTGGCCACCCCGTTCGGCATGTTCCTCGCCGTACTGCTCGACAAGGAGCTGCGCGGCAGCCGCTTCTACCAGACGGCGCTCTACCTGCCGGTGGTGCTCTCGCTGGCGCTCATCGGCTTCGTCTGGCAGCTCATCTACTCCCGCGACCAGGGCCTGCTCAACGCGGTGCTCGGCACCGACACCGACTGGTACGGCGACCCGAGCGTCAACATCTGGGCGGTCATGCTCGCCTCCGGCTGGCGGCACGTCGGCTACATCATGCTGCTCTACCTGGCCGGGTTGAAGGGCGTCGACCCCTCACTGCGGGAGGCCGCGGCCGTCGACGGCGCCTCGGAGGTGAAGAGCTTCTTCCGGGTGGTGTTCCCGGTGATGCGCCCCATCAACATCATCGTGCTCGTGGTGACCGTCATCGAGTCGCTGCGCGCGTTCGACCTCGTCTGGGTCGTCAACAAGGGACGCAACGGCCTCGAACTGCTCTCCGCGCTGGTCACCCAGAACGTGGTCGGCGAGGCGAGCCGGATCGGCTTCGGCTCGGCGCTGGCGACGATCATGCTGGTCGTCTCGCTGGTCTTCATCACCATCTACCTGGCCACCGTGATGCGGGGAGAGGACCGATGACCGCCACCGCGATCCGCCCGCCCGCCGCCGGGGAGGTGTCGCCGCCGCGGCGGCGGCTCACCCCGCAGCGAGTGGTGCTGCACGTCTTCCTCGCCGCCGTGGCGATCGGCTGGCTCTTCCCGATCCTCTGGGCCGTGCTCACCTCGTTCCGGTCGTACGAGTACACGGCCACGAACGGGTACGTGTCCCTCGGCGGCTGGACGATCGACAACTACGTCACCGCCTGGCGGCAGGCGGAGTTCGGCCAGCACTTCCTCAACTCCGTCTACATCACCGTGCCGGCGGTGCTGCTGACGCTCTTCCTCGCGTCCTGCGTGGCCTTCGTCATCGCCCGGTTCGGTTGGAAGCTCAACCTGGTGCTGCTCGGCCTGTTCACCGCGGCCAACCTGCTGCCCCAGCAGGCCCTGCTCATCCCGCTGTTCCGGCTGTTCACCCAGGTGCCGCTGCCGGCGTTCATGAGCGACTCGGAGCTGCTCTACGACAGCTACTGGGGGCTGATCCTCATCAACGTCGCCTTCCAGTGCGGCTTCTGCGTCTTCGTGCTGAGCAACTACATGAAGGCCCTGCCGCGCGACCTATACGAGGCGGCGATGGTCGACGGGGCCAGCGTCTGGCGGCAGTACTGGCAGGTGACCATGCCGCTGTGCCGGCCCGCCCTGGCCGCGCTCGCCACGCTCGAGGTGACCTGGATCTACAACGAGTTCTTCTGGGCCACTGTGCTCATGCGCACCGGCGACAAGTTCCCGGTCACCAGCTCCCTCAACAACCTGCGCGGCGAGTTCTTCACCGACAACAACCTGGTCTCGGCCGGCAGCGTGCTGGTCGCGATCCCGACCCTGGTCATCTTCTTCCTGCTCCAGCGGCACTTCGTCCGGGGCCTCACGTTGGGAGCGAGCAAGGGATGATGGTGCACCTGCGCCGCGCGCGGACCAGCCTGGTGCTCGACGCGCGCGGGCCGGGCCTGCCCCGCGTCGTGCACTGGGGCGGCGACGTCGGCGACCTCGACGACGACGACCTGCGGCAGCTCGCCGACGCGACCGTGCCGCCGGTCGTGCCGAGCAGCTTCGACGCCCCCACCGTCCTGTCGCTGCTGCCCGAGGCCGGCGCCGGCTGGAGCGGCCGTCCGGCGCTGGCCGGGCACCGCGACCGCGCCGACTGGGCCACGGCGTTCGCGTTGGACGGGCTCGACATCGACGACGATGGGGACGGTCCCGCCCGGGTACGCGTCCACGCGGTCGACCCCGGCGCCGGGCTGTCCCTGACCGTGGAACTCACCCTCGACCCGACCGGCCTGCTGCTGCTGCGCCACCGGCTGCGCAACGACGGGGACACGCCGTACGAGCTGCGGGAGCTGACCCCGGTGCTGCCGGTGCCGGCCGTCGCCACCGAACTGCTCGACCTGACCGGCCGGTGGTGCCGGGAACGGTCACCGCAGCGGCACCCGTGGCCGATGGGCACCTGGGTCCGGGAGGGCCGGCACGGCCGTACCGGCCACGACGCCACGCTGCTGCTGGTCGCCGGCACGGCGGGGTTCGGGTTCGGGCACGGCGAGGTGTGGGCCGTGCACACCGCGTGGAGCGGCGACCACGTCACCTTCGCCGAACGGCGCCCCACCGGGGAGGCCACCCTCGGCGGCGGCGAACTGCTCACCCCGGGCGAGGTGGTGCTCGGCCCCGGCGAGTCGTACGCCACTCCCCTGCTCTACGCCGCCTGGTCCGACACGGGCCTGGACGGGCTCAGCGACGTCCTGCACACCCACCTGCGGGCCCGTCCGCGGCACCCGCGGTCACCCCGACCGGTCACCCTCAACGTCTGGGAGGCGGTGTACTTCGACCACGACCTGGACCGGCTGCGGGCGCTCGCCGACCGGGCCGCGGAGGTCGGGATCGAACGGTTCGTGCTGGACGACGGCTGGTTCCGCGGCCGGCGGGACGACACGGCCGGGCTCGGCGACTGGTACGTCGACGAGGACCTGTGGCCCGACGGCCTGGACCCGCTCATCGCGCACGTCACCGGGCTCGGGCTCCAGTTCGGGCTGTGGGTCGAGCCGGAGATGGTCAACCCCGACTCGGACGTGTACCGCGCCCACCCCGACTGGGTGCTCGCCGTGCCCGGCCGGCTGCCACCGACCTGGCGCAACCAGCAGGTGCTCGACCTCGCCCACCCCGAGGCGTACGCGTACCTGCGCGACCGGCTGGACGCGCTGCTCACCGCGCACCCGGGCATCGGCTACCTGAAGTGGGACCACAACCGGGACCTCACCGAGGCCGGCCACCGGGGCCGGCCCGGCGTGCACACGCAGACCGAGGCGGTCTACCGGCTCCTCGACGAGCTGCGCGCCCGGCACCTCGACGTGGAGATCGAGAGCTGCGCCTCCGGCGGCGCCCGCGTCGACCTGGAGATCCTCGCCCGCACCGACCGGGTGTGGGCCAGCGACTGCAACGACGCCCTGGAACGGCTCGCCATCCAGCGCTGGACCGGCCTGCTGCTCCCGCCCGAGCTGGTCGGCAGCCACATCGGCCCGCCACGCTCGCACACCACCGGGCGGACGCACGACCTCGGCTTCCGGGCCGCCACCGCGTTCTTCGGCCACTACGGCGTCGAGTGGGACATCACCTCGGCGACCCCGGCCGAGCGGGCCGAGCTGGCGGCGTGGGTGGCCCTGCACAAGCGGCTGCGCCCGCTGCTGCACACCGGCCGGACGGTCCGGGTCGACCACCCCGACCCCGCCGTCTGGGCGCACGGCGTGGTCGCCCACGACGGGTCGCAGGCGGTGTACGCGGTCAGCCGCCTGGCCACCTCGGTGGCCCAGGTGCCGGGGGCGGTCCGGCTGCCCGGCCTGCACGGGCGGCGCCGCTACGCGGCGCGGCCGGTGCCGGGGGTGCCGGCGCCCGCCACCGTGCAGCGGGCCGCGCCGGCCTGGTTGCCGTCCGGGGTGACGCTGACCGGCGCGGCGCTGGCGACGGTCGGTCTGCAGATGCCGGCGTTGCACCCCGAGCAGGCCCTGCTGCTGGAGGTCACGGCGGTCGACTGATTTTTTTCCAGGAATCTTCGGCGGACGTGTCGAGGCGGGCCCCGCCTGCTTCTACCTCAGGGTGAGAGCACCGAGAATGAGGTGCGCAGGCGTGAGGAGCCAACCGTGAAGTACATGTTGCTGATGCAGTTCAGCGCCGCCGGGACCGACTTCCCGCCGATCGACACCTGGACGCCGGAGGAGATCCGGGCGCACATCGCCTTCATGGGCGAGGTCAACGCGAAGCTCACCGCGGACGGGGAGTGGGTCCAGGGCGAGGGCCTGGGCGGGCCGGCGCAGGCCCGGATCGTCCGCGCCGGCGAGGGTGGCGTGCCCGTGGTGACCGAGGGGCCGTTCCCGGAGACGAAGGAGTTCCTCGCCGGCTGGTGGATCGTCGACTGCGAGACGCCGCAGCGGGCCGTGGAGATCGCCGCGTACATCTCCGCGGCGCCCGGCCCGGGCGGCCGCCCGCTGAACATGCCCATCGAGGTGCACCCGGTGATGTCCGCCCCACCGCAGGAGCTGTGACGGCTGACCACCACCGACCTGCCCATCGAGGACCTGCTGCGCGAACTGGCGCCGCAGGTCCTCGGTGTGCTCGCCCGCCGCTTCCACGACTTCGCCACGGCGGAGGACGCCGTGCAGGAGGCGCTGCTGGCCGCGGCGACACAGTGGCCGGTCGAGGGCGTCCCCGGCAACCCGCGCGGCTGGCTCATCCAGGTCGCGTACCGCCGGATGATCGAGCTGGTCCGCGCCGAGACCGCGCGGCGGCGCCGGGAGGACCTGGTCGCGCGCCGCGAGCCCGACGACCGGCGGGTCGCCCCCGCGGTGGACGACCAGCTCACCGCCGGGCGGGACGACACCCTGGTGCTGCTGTTCCTCTGCTGCCACCCGGCGCTCTCCCCCGCCTCGGCCATCGCGCTCACCCTGCGGGCGGTCGGCGGCCTGAGCACCGCCGAGATCGCCCACGCGTTTCTCGTGCCCGAGGCCACCATGGCGCAGCGGATCAGCCGCGCCAAGCAGCGGATCCGCGACTCCGGGATGCCGTTCCGGATGCCCGAGGCCACCGACCGCGCGGCGCGGCTCGCCGCCGTCCGGCACGTGCTCTACCTGATCTTCACGGAGGGACACACCAGCAGCGCCGGCCCCGACCTGCGCCGCGTGGACCTGTCGGCGGAGGCGATCCGCCTGACGCGGACGCTGCGCGAGCGGCTGCCCGACGACAGCGAGACGGCCGGGCTGCTCGCGCTGATGCTGCTCACCGAGGCGCGCAGCCCCGCCCGTACCGGCCCGTCCGGTGAGCTGATCTCCCTCGCCGAGCAGGACCGCGGCCGGTGGGACGCGGCGGCCATCGCCGAGGGCGTCGACCTGGTCACCCGGGCGCTGCCCCGGGGCCCCGTCGGCCCGTACCAGATCCAGGCCGCCATCGCCGCCCTGCACGACGAGGCGCCGTCGGCCGAGGAGACCGACTGGCCGCAGATCCTCGCCCTCTACGAGGTGCTCGAGGCGCGGTCGGGCAGTCCCGTCGTCGCGTTGAACCGGGCCGTGGCGACCGCCATGGTGCACGGCCCGGACGCCGGGCTGGCCGCCCTCACCGAGCTGGCCGGCGACCCGCGCCTGGCCGGACACCACCGCCTGTACGCCGCCCGAGCGCACCTGCACGAGATGGCCGGCGACCGGGACCGCGCGGTGGCCGACTACCGGGCCGCCGCCGCCCGGACCAGCAGCGTGCCGGAGCAGCGGTACCTGACGATGCGCGCCGCCCGGCTGGCGGCGCGGACCGCACCGACGGAGGGATGACGGGTACGACATGGCGTACGTCCTGCTGGGCATCGCGATCGCGGCCGAGGTGGCGGCCACCAGCCTGATCAAGGCCACGGCCGGTTTCACCCGGCTCGGGCCGACCCTCGCCTGCCTCGCCGGCTACGGGCTGGCCTTCGTCATGCTCGCCCAGGCCGTGAAGCAGATCCCGGTCGGCGTCGCCTACGCCCTCTGGTCGGGACTGGGCACCGCGACCATCGTGGCGATCGGCGCGGTCTTCCTCGGCGAACCGCTCGGCGCCGTGAAGATCATCGGGATCGCCCTGATCATCGTGGGCGTGGTCATCCTCAACCTCAGCGGCACCCACTGACGCCGGTGGCCGGCCCGGTCCGGGCCGGCCACCGGAGCCGTCAGCTCGCCGTGCAGCTCACCGCGGGGCGGGCGTTGGGGCATCAGCGTATGCCGATGCGTCAGGTGGCGCAACGACGCCCGTCGAACCGGACCCGAGGGTTGACCACGGTCCGACGGGGTATCCGGGGACGATCCCCCGGGGTCGGAAGGAGAGGCGACATGGTCAACGTCGGCTACACGCTGCTGTGCGAGCAGAGCGGCCCGAAGCAGCTGGTCGACCACGCGGTACGGGCGGAGGCGGCCGGCTTCGACCTGCTGGTGGTCTCCGACCACTACTACCCCTGGCTCGACTCGCAGGGCCACTCGCCGTACGCCTGGTCGGTGCTCGGCGCCGTCGCCCACGCCACCGGCCGGGCCGAGCTGATGTCCTTCGTCACGTGCCCGATCCGCCGCTACCACCCGGCGGTCGTGGCCCAGAAGGCCAGCACCGTCGGTGTGCTCTCCGACGGCCGGTTCACCCTCGGCCTCGGCGCCGGCGAGAACCTCAACGAGCACGTGGTCGGCGGCTGGCCGCACGTGCAGCAGCGGCACGAGATGTTCGAGGAGGCGTTGCAGATCATCCGGCCCCTGCTCAACGGCGAGACGCTGACGTTCTCCGGCAACCACTTCGACGTGCCCGACGCGTACGTCTGGGACCGGCCGGAGACGCCGGTGCCGATGGCCGTCGCCGCGTCCGGCCCGCAGTCGGCCACCCTCGCCGCCGAGTACGGCGACGGCGTCATCGCCACCGAGCCGGACCGCCGGATCGTCCAGCTGTACGACGACGCGGGCGGCGCCGGCCGGCGCCGCTACGGGCAGGTGGCGATCTGCTACGGCCCCGACGAGGCCGAGTGCCGCAAGATCGTGCACGACCAGTTCCGCTGGTTCGGGCTGGGCTGGAAGGTCAACACGGACCTGCCCGGCCCGGAGTCCTTCGCCGCCGCCACCCAGTTCGTGCGGGAGGACGACGTCGCGCAGGGCATCTCGTGCGGCCCGGACGTCGACCGGCACGTCGAGGCGTTCAAGGCGTTCGTCGACGCCGGCTTCACCGACGTGGCCGTCATCCAGGTCGGCGCCGACAGCCAGCCGATGTTCCTCGACTGGGCGCAGGAGCAGCTGCTGCCCCGGCTCCGTGAACTGTGAGCCGGAGACGGCTGCCGACGCCGACCCCGGCCGGCCGGTTCACGATGGCGGAGCTGCGCCTCGCGATGGCGGCGCCGCAGCCCGCCGCGGGGCTGACGAGTGAGTGGCGCCTGGTCGACGGGCTGCGTACGCACACCCGGCGGAGCCCGGACCCGGGCACCGGCGCACCGCCGGTGGTCCTGGTCCACGGCCTGGCCGTCTCGCACCGCTACCTCACGCCCCTGGCCGTCGCGCTGGCCCGGACGCACCCGGTGTACCTGCCGGACCTGCCCGGGTTCGGGCTCACGGCGCACCCCGCCGGGACGTACGACGTCGCCCAGCACACCGCGCACCTCGCGGCGTGGCTCCGCGCGTACCGGCTGCCGCGGGTGTGCGTGCTCGGGCACTCGTTCGGCGCCGAGGTCGCCGCCGCGCTCGCCGCCCGGCACCCGGAGACCGTGCGGGCGCTGGTGCTCGCCGGCCCGACCGGTGACCCGACCGCCCGCTCCCGGCGTACGCTGCTCGGCCGCTGGCTCGTGGACACGCTGCGGGAGGCGAAGGCGCAGGCGCCCATCCTGCTGCGCGACGTGTGGGACGCCGGGCCGCGCCGGGTGGCCGCCACCCTGTCGTACTCGGTGGGCAACGCCATCGAGGCGGACCTGGTGCGGGTCGAGGCACCGACCCTGGTGGTGATCGGCGCGCGCGACCCCGTGGTGCCGCCCGCCTGGCGGGACGAGGTGGCCCGGTTGATTCCGCACGCCCGGACGCTCGTGGTGCCCGGCGCCGCGCACAACGTGGCGACCACCGCCCCGGCGGAGGTCGCCGCCGGGGTCCGCCGCCTGATCGCGGACACGTCGAGGGTGCTCGACGGGTGAGCCGGCTCGGACGCTGAGCCGGCTCGGACGCGGAGCCCGCTCGGAGGCTGGTTCCAAAGGACATCAGCTCTAAAGCAGCGCCGGGCGGGTATGAAGGCGACACCGCGAGCGGCCGCACGGCCGCGGCGCGGCAGCGGCCGTGCGGCCTGGGGCCCCGGCACCGACGGAGGGAGACCGATGCGCATCGGGAACGTCGAGATCCGCCCGCTCGGCGGCGGCCTCGGCTGCCTGCTGATGATCCTCTTCTCGGTGCTCGCCTCGGTGGTGCTCACCGTCCTGGTCAACCTCGTGTTCTGACCCGGCGAGGCCCGTCAGCCGGCACGGCCAGCCAGCCGACACGGCCGCCCAGCCCCGGACACGGCCAGCCAGCCCGGGACGCCCCGTCAGGCAGCGGCCAGCGCCACGTCCGCCACCAGCGGATAGTGGTCGGAGGCGTGATCCGCGACCCCACCCCGGACGACCCGGCAGTCCCGCACCCGCGCGGCCAGCGGCGGGCCGCCGAGCAGGTAGTCCAGCCGCATGCCGGTGAACTCGCCCCCGCCGTGCCGGGTGGGCACGGTCAACCCCTCGTCCGGCCCGCCGGCCGCCCGCCACAGGTCCACGAGGCCGGTGGCGAGCAGCACCGCCACCGCCCGGGTGTCCACGGTGCGCCCGTCGCGGCGCAGGTGCCGGCGCCGGTACGGCGGGGCCAGCGACGCGAGCCGCGCGGTGTGGTCGGTCGCCGGGTCGAGGCTGTTCAGGTCCCCGCCGACGAGGGCCAGCCCGTCCGGCGCCCGGCGGACGGCCCGGGCCAGCCAGTCCACCTCGACGCGCCGCCAGCCGCCGGAGTACGGGCTGAGGTGCGTGCCCAGCACGGTGAGCGGCCCGGCGTCGGTCGCCAGCACGACCCGTGACGCCGCGTGGTGGAACGGCCGGCGCAGCGGGCCGGCCGCGAGGGTGCGCAGCGGCGGGCGCACCAGGACGGCCACCGGCTGACCCAGGCAGCTGCGGGCCAGGTGGGGGCGCATGCCCAGCCGATCGGCGAACGTGTCCAGCACCCCGTCGGCGCCGAAACCGCGCAGCTCCTGGAGCAGCAGCACGTCGGGGCGCTCGGCCGAGATCACCTCGACGATCGCGTCCCGCCGGTCGGTGCCGTCGCCGTCGCGCCCGCCGGTACGGATGTTCCAGGTCATCACCCGCAGCACGGCTCAGTCCGCCCGGGCGGCGCGGGCCAGCTCGTCGTCGAGGCGGGACACGTCCGTCGCCTCGATGCTCGGCCGGTTGCCCTCGCGCACGTCGGCGTTGGGGCGGATCACCCAGTAGAGCAGGCCGATCCAGAGCGCGCCGAGCAGGATCGCCCCCAGGAAGTCGGTGGGGTGGTGCATGCCGCGGTACATGCGGGAGGTGGCCACACCCAGCGGCATGACCACGGCCAGCACCACGCTCAGCCACCGCCACCAGCGGTCGGTGCGGGCCATGACCAGCACGGCGATGGCCGTGTAGAGGCAGATCGTCGCGGCGATGTGCCCGGACGGGAACGACGAGGTGGGCATGGGACCGTCCAGGTTCTCCACCGGCGGGCGGGGGCGGTCGACGGCGTGGGCCGAGGCGAGGAAGAGGCTCAGCTCGCCGAACATGGCCAGCGCCACGAACAGCACCGGCCGCCACCGCCGCCACACCGCGAGCACCAACGGGCAGAACACCATCGAGACGAGCAGGATCGCGTGGGTGTCGCCGAACTTGCTCCACCACCAGCTCAGCTCGGTCAGGGCCGGGGTGTGCCGCTGCGCGAACCAGAGCGGCACCTCGGTGTCGAGGGTCGCGAGGAACGTCCCCTTGGCGTGGTAGCTGACGTACATGCCGAAGCCGTAGAGCGCCCCGAAGACCAGGACCCAGCCGACGAGCAGTTCCGCCACCGCGGAGCGCGGATGGGCCAGCACCTGTTCCTCGGCCGGGGCCGGGGCGATGTCGCGTCCCGCCTCCGGCTCCAGCCCCTCGGTCAGCGGCGGCGCCGGGCGGCCGCGTTCGCGCCGCCACAGCCGGAAGGCGTACGCGGTGACGCCGAGCCAGGCCGCGCCGAGCAGCCAGCCGGCGAGCACGTCGGAGACGAAGTGCACGCCCAGCGCGATGCGGGTCAGCCCGATGAGGAGCACGAGCGTGGCGGCCAGGCCGATGGCCGGGCGGCGCCAGCGGGGCGCCAGCGCCGGCAGGAAGACCAGCACCAGTGCCCCGTACGCCACGAACGAGCCGAGGGCGTGCCCGCTGGGGAAGCTGTTGCCCGGCGCGCTGGCGACCGGCACGTCGACCACCGGACGGAGCCGGCCGACGAGCGTCTTCAGGGACGGGTCGAGGATCAGTCCGCCGGCGCCCGTGACGATCAGGTACACGGCCAGCCGGGGCTGGCGGCGGATCAGCAGCCCGACCACGGCGATGGTGACCAGCCAGATCAGGATCGGCCGTCCGCCGAGGTCGGTGACCGCCTGGAGCACGGTCACGAGGGGGTCGTGCGGCGCGACGAGGTCGTTGCACCATTGGGCGATCGCGCGGTCGGCGTCCTGCAACGGGCCCCAGCGGAACCGGACCAGCATGAGCAGCAGACCGAAGGCGGCGCCGGCACCGGTGACCGCCACGAGCCCGGCGAGGCTCCGCTCGGCGAAGTGCCCGATCGGTCGCCGCAGTGCCTCTCTGACCGTGGTCACCCCGTACCTCCCTCACCCGCATCGGCGAGGCGGCTGTACCCGATTCGGGCGGCGCGTACACCGGCGGCCGGACGGCCCGGCGCGGGTGGCGGGCGGGTCAGAGGGCGGTCATCTCGCCGGTGTCGAGGATCTCCGCGCGCTCGGCCTCGGGCTCCCACAGGTCCGGCTGGGCGGGTTCCTGCACCCCGATCCGCAGCGCCTCCAGCTGCGCGGCGAAGGCCAGCCCGCCGAAGAGCGCCACGCCGGTGAGGTTGGCCCACAGGAGCAGCGCCATGATCCCGGTCAGCGCGCCGTACGTCTGGCCGAACGCGTCGCTGAAGCGCACGTACGCGGCGAGCAGCAGGCTGGCCAGCCACCACAGCACGGTGGCGATGCCGGCGCCGAAGAACAGCCAGGACAGGCCCGGCTGCCGGCGCCGTGGCGCGTGCCGGAAGAGCACGGCCACCGCGAGCACGGTCAACGCCAGGCTCAGCGGCCAGCGGACGACGTCCCAGATTCCGTGGACGCCCTGGCCCCACGCGTAGTGCCGCTGGACGGAGTCGCCCATGGGCCCGCCGCCGACGAGGATCAGGAACCCGGTGAGGGCGGGCACGCCGGCGGTGACCGCGAGGACGGCGGCACGCACGTACTTCCACAGCGCCGGCCGGTCCCGTTCCACGCCGTAGATCCGGTTCGCGCCGCGCTCGATCTGGGCCATCGTGGTGGTGAGCGCCACCAGGCCGGTGATCAGACCGAGGGTGAGCGCCAGCTCCCCGGCGCGCTCGGTGCTCTCCCCCTCGCCGAGCAGTTCGGCCACCACCGGCTCGCTGGCCCCGGGTGTGAGCGCCAGGACGGTGTCGGCGACGACCTCGCCGCCCTCCTCCACGCCCAGTTCGCTGATGAGACCGGTGAGCGCGATCAGGAACGGCACCACGGCGAGGCAGAGCTGGAACGCGAACGCGCGGCTGTGGCTGAACCCGTCGCCGTAGCGGAACCGGATGAACGCGTCCCGCAGCAGGTGCCAGCCGCCCTCCCGGCGCAGGGTGCGCCAGGCGTCGTCGGCGGAGAGCTCCTCGTCGGCCATGAGCCGGGTCTCGGGCACCATGCGGGTGCTACTCACGGCGGGCCTCCTCGACGAGCTGTTCGCCGCGTTCGGCGGCCCGCTCGGCGTCCACGGCGAGGTCCGGCGCCCGCTCGGGCTGCGGCACGCAGAGCCACAGCGCCTTCGGCCGGATCACGGCGCGCAGCCGCCGGCTGGGGGCGATCACGTCGCCGTCGAGTTCCCGGGGCTGCGTACGGTCGGCCGTGACGACGACGCGCCGGCCGCGGAAGACCTCCATGCGGGGCACCCGGCCGTGCCGGCGGATCACGGCCCAGCCCAGGGCCGCCCAGTCCCGCAGCGTACGCGGGCTGAGCACCGCCACGTCGAGCCAGCCGTCGTCCGGTTCGGCCTCGGTGAGCAGCCGGATGCCGCCCTGGAGCCGCCCGACGTTGGCGATGAGCACGGAGCGGGCGCGGCGGCGGACCGGCGGGCGGTCGTCGATGCGGATCGACACCCGCATGGGCCGGTCGCGCAGGTGCCGCAGCCCGCCCACCACGTACGCCGGCCAGCCGATCCGCGCCTTGGTGGCCTCACTGGTGGCGGCGAGCATCTGCGCGTCGAAGCCCATGCCGGCCATCACGGTGAAGTGGCGCCCGTCGACCTCGCCCACGTCGAGCAGGCGCCGGCCGCGCTCGACGGCCACCTCCAGACCGGCGGCCAGGTCGGTGGAGAGCCCGAGGTTGGCGGCGAGCAGGTTGCCGGTGCCCTGGGGCAGCACGGCCAGCGCCACGTCGGTGCCGACGAGCGCGCTGACGCAGGACATCACGGTGCCGTCGCCGCCGCAGGCGAAGACCACGTCCACGCCGGCGCGGACCGCCTCCTGCGTCTGCCCGCGGCCCGGGTCGGCCACGGTGGTCTCGTACCACAGCGGCTCTGGCCAGCCGGCGGCGGCGAGGGCGTCGGTGACCGTACGCCGCAGCCCGGCCAGATCGGCCACCTTCACCGGGTTGACGACCACGGCGGAGCGCAACCCGCCGTCGTCGCTCGCGGGCCGCCCCCGCCCTTGCGCAGTCACGGCGCCAGTGTGCAGCAACCGGGACCGCCCCGCGAGCCACGACGGGGGCGGCGTCGCGAGCGCCACAGACAGGTTTACGAGCGTGGCGGGTCGTGGGGGTGGCCGGTCAGGCCGCCGTACGCAGCGCCGCCTCCACCCGGCGGCGCAGGTCGCCGAGTTCGATGCCGGCCTCGGTGAGCACGAGCGCGGCGAGGCCGTGGCCCTCGCGGAGCAGGCCGAGCAGGATGTGCTCGGTCCCGATGTGCCGGTGCCGCAGCCGGATCGCCTCGCGCAGCGACAGCTCCAGCACCTTCTTGGAGCGGGGTGAGAACGGGCCGCCGGTGTAGCGGCGGCGCCGGCCCCAGCGGCGGGGCCGCTCCGGCTCCGCCTCGCGCAGCGCGTCGGGGCCGAAGGTCTCCTCGATGCGGGCCACGATCGCGGCCAGGTCGATGCCGATCTCCCGCAGCGCGGCGGCGTCGGCGTCGCCGAGGCCGACGCCGCCGGACTCGGTGTGCCGGCGGATGCGCCGGCGCAGGTCGTCGGCCGTGACGCCGGCGTCGGTCAGCAGCCGGCTGGCGAGACCGTCCTCGTCGGCGAGCAGGGCGAGCAGCAGGTGCTCGGTGCCCACCGGCCGCTGGCCTTCGGCGCGGGCCTCGTCCCGGGCCCGACGCACGGTTTCGCGGGCCCGATCGGTGAACCGTTCGAACATCACGCCTCCCAGGAGGTGGGGACCGCCGGTCGCCCGGCGTGCTTCTTGTGGACCGCCTGCCGGCTGACCTCGAGCGCGTCGGCGATCTCCTGCCAGGACCAGCCCTGCCGTCGGGCGTTGTCCACCTGGACCACCTCGAGCCGTTCGAGCAGCCGGCGCAGCGCGCGGACGGCGCGGAGCCCGACCCGGGGGTCGGCGCTGCCGGCGGCCGCTGCGAGTTCCGTCGCCTGATTCATGCTGTCAACTTACGTTGACAGTATGGCTCGTGTCAACCCTTGTTGACAGATGCGGCGCTGACGAACCGACCCGCCGGGACGGCCGCACGACTACCCTCGGTCGAGGGAAGCGTGGTCGTGCCGGTCGCGACGCCCGGGAGGTGATGTCGATGACCGCAGCCGCCGGTCAAGCCGTGATGGTCGGCCTCGGCTCCGCCCGCAACCTCCCCGTGGTCCGGATCGCCGCACAGGAGGCCGCCGCGCACGGCCGGTCGCTGCACCTCGTGCACGCGTTCGACTGGGCCGCCGCGTTCGCGGCGGACACCGTGGCGGCGCCACGCGACGAGGCGGAGGACCTGATCGCCCGGGCCAACGACCTGGCCCGCGACGTCGAACCGGAGCTGACGGTCACCGGTGAGATCGTCGAGGGCCCGCGGGTGCCCGTCCTGCTGCGCCGGTCGGAACGGGCGTTCCTGCTCGCCGTCGGCGACGGCGGGATGGCCACCTGCGCCGACTGCGTGCCGGCCGACGCGCCGGCCGTGCAACTCGCCGCCCGGGCGAGCTGCCCGGTGCTGGTGGTCCGCCGGGAGCCGCCGCCGCAGGGCCCGGTGCTCGTCGGCGTGGACGGCTCCCCCAGCTCGAACCGCGCCCTCGAGTGGGCCCTCGAGTGCGCCGGCCGGCGCAACGCCCGACTGCTCGCCCTGCGCGTCACCGAGCAGGACGAGGACGACGACGAGGTGAAGCGGCAGCTCACCGAGGTTGTCGGGCGGTACGCCGGACGGCACCCCGAGGTGCCCACCGAGTGCCACACCATCCGCGGGGACCCGGGCGGCGTCCTGGTCGAGCAGTCCCGGTCCGCGCAGGTGGCGATGGTCGCGGCCCGCGGCGACGAGCCGGGACGGGGAATGCTCGGCGCGGTGGCGCAGTCGCTGCTCTACCACGCGCCCTCGCCGGTGATCGTGGTCCGGGGCATGACCGACACCGCCGCGCAGGGGGCGTGACGCCCCGGCCGTTGGGGACCAACGGCCCTGACCGCCGACCACGCCGGTCCGGGAGGCTGGACCGGCCGGAGGAACGGCGCTTCCGGATGCAGCATCCCCCCAACCGCGAGAGGCTCAGTCACCATGGACACCGCTCTCGACCTGCAGGAGCCCCTGACCGACGACGAGCTGCGCCGGGTGGACGCGTACTGGCGAGCGGCGAACTACCTGACCGTCGGGCAGATCTACCTGCTGGACAACCCGCTGCTCCGCCAGCCGCTGGCGCCGGAGCACATCAAGCCCCGCCTGCTCGGCCACTGGGGCACCAGCCCCGGGCTGAACCTGCTGTACGCCCACCTCAACCGGGTCATCGTCGCCCGCGACCTGAACGCCATGTTCATCACCGGGCCGGGCCACGGCGGCCCCGCGATCGTGGCGAACACCTGGCTGGAGGGCACCTGGACGGAGCGCTACCCGGGCGTCGGCCGCGACGAGAGCGGCATGGCCCGGCTGTTCCGGCAGTTCTCGTTCCCCGGCGGCATCCCGAGCCACGTGGCCGCGGAGGTGCCGGGCTCCATCCACGAGGGCGGCGAACTGGGGTACGCGCTCAGCCACGCGTACGGCGCCGCGTTCGACCACCCGGACCTCGTGGTGGCGTGCGTGATCGGCGACGGTGAGGCCGAGACCGGCCCGCTGGCCGGAAGCTGGCTGTCCAACGTCTTCCTCAACCCGGCCCGCGACGGAGCGGTCCTGCCGATCCTGCACCTGAACGGCTTCAAGATCGCCAACCCGACGGTGCTCGCCCGGATCCCCGAGCAGGACCTGCTCGAACTCATGCGCGGCTACGGCTACCAGCCGTACGTGGTCGCCGGCGACGACCCGGCGCGGGTGCACCAGGCTCTCGCCGCCACCCTCGACCGCGCCCTCGACGAGATCGCGGACATCCAGCGTCGGGCCCGCTCCGGCGACGCCGTCGAACGCCCGCGCTGGCCGATGATCATCCTGCGGACGCCGAAGGGCTGGACCGGGCCGCGGGAGGTCGACGGCGCGCCCGTCGAGGGGACCTTCCGCTCGCACCAGGTGCCCCTGGCCGAGGTCCGGTCCAACCCCGCGCACCTGGCCGAGCTGGAGCGGTGGCTGCGCGGCTACCGCCCGGAGGAACTGTTCGACGCCACCGGCTCCCCGGTCGAGGAACTGCTCTCCCTGCCGCCGCGCGGTGACCGGCGGATGAGCGCCAACCCGGTGACCAACGGCGGGAGCGTGCTGCGGGACCTCACCCTGCCCGACTTCCGCGACTACGCCATCGACGTGCCCCGACCGGGCGAGCCGATGGCCGGCGCCACGGGGGTGCTCGGCGGCTGGATCCGCGACGTCATCGCCGCCAACCCGGAGACGTTCCGACTCTTCGGCCCCGACGAGATCGCCTCGAACCGGCTCGGCGCCGCCTTCGACGTCACCGGCCGGACCTGGGTGGCCGCCACCGTCCCCGGCGACGAGCACCTCTCCCCCGACGGGCGGGTGATGGAGGTGCTCTCCGAGCACCTGTGCCAGGGCTGGCTGGAGGGGTACCTGCTGACCGGACGGCACGGCGTCTTCACCAGCTACGAGGCGTTCATCCACATCGTCGACTCGATGGTCAACCAGCACGCCAAGTGGCTGAAGGTCACCCGGGGGATCGGCTGGCGGCAGCCCCTCGCGTCGCTGAACTACCTGCTCTCCAGCCATGTCTGGCGGCAGGACCACAACGGCTTCTCCCACCAGGACCCGGGGTTCATCGACCACGTGGTGAACAAGAAGGCCGAGGTGGTGCGGGTCTACCTGCCCCCGGACGCCAACAGCCTGCTCTCCACCATGGACCACTGCCTGCGCAGCCGCCACTACATCAACGTGGTGGTGGCCGGCAAGCAGCCCGCCCCGAACTGGCTCACCATGTCGGAGGCGATCCAGCACACCCGGCGCGGCCTGGGGATCTGGGACTGGGCCAGCACCGACGCCGGCAGCGAACCCGACGTGGTGCTCGCCTGCTGCGGCGACGTGCCGACCCTGGAGACGCTGGCCGCCGCGGACCTGCTCCGCCAGCACCTCCCGGAGCTGAAGGTGCGGCTGGTCAACGTGGTCGACCTCATGCGGCTCCAGCCGCCCAGCGAGCACCCGCACGGCCTGCCGGACAAGGAGTTCGACACCATCTTCACGGCGGACCGGCCGATCATCTTCGCGTACCACGGCTACCCGTGGCTCATCCACCGGCTCACCTACCGCCGCACCAACCACGGGAACCTGCACGTGCGCGGCTACAAGGAGGAGGGCACCACGACGACGCCCTTCGACATGGTGATGCTCAACGACCTGGACCGCTTCCACCTGGTCATCGACGTCATCGACCGGGTGCCCGGGCTCGCCGCCCGCGCCGCGCACCTGCGCCAGCACATGGTCGACACCCGGCAGGCGTGCCGGGACTACACCCGCCAGTACGGCGAGGACGACCCGCGGGTGGCGGAGTGGCGCTGGGTCCGGGAGACCGAGCCGGGCCTGCGGAGCGGGGCATGAGCGCCGGCGACGTCCTCGTGGGCTACGACGGCTCCCCCGACGCCGACGTCGCCGTGCGGTGGGCGCTGGACGAGGCGGGACGGACCGGCCGGGCCGTGCGGCTCGCGTACGTCTTCGAGTGGGCCACCGTGGTCGGCTGGCTCGGCCCCGGTGTGGCGCCCGGTGCCTGGCCGGACGAGACCGCCCGGCACGAGATCGAGGAACTGGTCCGCCGGGCGGCGGCCGACGCCTCCGCCGCCCACCCCGACATCGAGGTCACCGGGCAGGTGCTCGACGGCCCGCCCGCCCTGGTCCTGCAGGAACGCTCCGCGGACGCCGGCCTGCTGGTGCTCGGCAGCCGCGGCCACGGCGGGTTCGCCGGCCTCCTCGTGGGCTCGACGGCGGTCTCGGTCACCGCGCACGCGCACTGCCCCGTGGTGGTGGTCCGCGCGAACGGGACGGCCGCGGCCGTACCCACCGACGGGCCCGTGGTGGTCGGCGTGGACGGCTCCGACCAGTCGCTGGTGGCGCTCGGCTTCGCCGCCGAACGGGCCGCCGCGCGCCGGAGTCCGCTCCGGGTGGTCAGCGCCTGGTCGCCGCCCGGAGCGGGATCGTGGCGGCCGGGCGCCGGCCCACCGCCGGACATGGACGAGCTGGCGGCGGACGAGCGCGCGGCGCTCGAGCACACCGTGGCGCCCTGGCGGCGCACCTACCCGGAGCTGGACATGCGGGTCGAGGTGACGGCCGGCAGCCCGGCGTCGCTACTCGTCGAGGCCAGTCGAGGCGCGCAGATGGTGGCCGTCGGCACCCGGGGGCGCGGCGGGCTGCGGGGCATGCTGCTCGGCTCGGTGAGCCAGCAGCTCATCCAGCACGCGCACTGCCCGGTGGCGGTCGTCCGGGAACGCTGAGCCGGGCCGGCCGGCGGGCCGAAGGGCCCGGGCGGTGGGGACCTGCGTACCGTGCGGGCCCCACCGCGATGGCGCAGGATGGACCACAAGCCGGCCCGCGCGGCGCCCCGGGTGGGGCACGATGGGCGCAGAGGAAAGGTCGTGAGGATGAGCCAGGAGAGCCCGACGGACCGCCCGCTGACGACCGCGCTCGCGGAGGCCGCCGCCACCGCCGGCCACGCGCCCTCGGTGCACAACACCCAGCCCTGGCAGTGGCGGGTGCTGCCCGACGCGCTGGAACTGCGCGCGGCCCGCAGCCGGCAGCTCGCGGCGACCGACCCGGAGGGGCGGCTGCTCACCCTCAGCTGCGGCACGGCTCTGCACCACGCCCGCACGGCCCTGGCGGCCGAGGGTTGGACGCCGGTGGTGGAGCGGCTGCCCGATCCCGACGACCCGCAGCTGCTGGCCCGCCTCACCGGGCTCCACCGGACCGACCCCGACCCGGCCGCCATGCGGCTCGTGCAGTGCATGCAGGTCCGGCACACCGACCGCCGGCCGGTCAGCGACGAGCCGGTGCCCACCGCGGCGGTCAAGGAGATCGCCGAGGCGGCCGTGGCCGAGGGCAGCCGGCTCCAGATCCTCGACGGAGACCAGGTGCTGGAGCTGGCCGCGGCCGCCGCGCACGCCGGGACGGTCGAGGCGGAGGATCCGCAGCTGCGCGAGGAGCTGGCGTACTGGACGAGCCGGGCCGGCGCGGGCACCGGCCTGCCCTCCGACGTGCTGCCCGAGCAGGCGCCGCAGACGACCGTGCCGGCCCGCGACTTCGGCCGCCCCGGCACCCTGCCGATCGGCGCCGGGCACGACCGCGCGGCCGTGTACGCGCTGCTCTACGGCGACGAGGACGAACCGGACAGCTGGCTGCGCGCCGGCGAGGCGCTCTCCGCCGCCTGGCTGACCGCGACCCGCCTCGGCGTCTCCGTGGTGCCGCTCAGCGGCGTCGTGGAGGTCGAGGGCACCCGCCAGACGCTGCGTGGCCTGCTCGCCGGGCTCGGCCACCCGTACATCGTGCTGCGCCTGGGCATCGCCGACCCGGCGCACGCGGGGCCGCCGCACACGCCGCGGCTCGCCACGGAGCAGGTGGTCGACACGTCCGCGCTGCGCGGTGAGCACGGCTGAGGGGTCGAGGCGCCGCCGGCGATAGCATCGCCCGATGGCAGCGAGCACCCCGAATCCCCGGCCCGAGTCGCCCCCGACGCCGTCGCTCGGGCTGAGCCCGCTGTCCCGCGTCCGCCTCGACGAGCTGCTCCAGGAGATGCTGGACCGGGTCGGCGAGGTCGTGACCAGCCGCGAACGGCTCCGCGCGCTGCTCGACGCCGTGGTCGCCATCGGCAGCGACCTCGACCTGCGCACCACCCTGCAACGGATCGTGCAGGCGGCCTGCGAACTGGCCGGCGCCCGGTACGGCGCACTGGGCGTGGTCGGCCCCGACCGGATGCTGCACGACTTCATCGTCCACGGCATCTCGCCGGAGGTGCACGCCCGCATCGGCGACCTGCCCCACGGGCGGGGCGTGCTCGGCCTGCTGATCGACGAGCCGCGCCCGCTGCGGATGCCCGACATCACCAAGCACCCGAAGTCGTACGGTTTCCCGCCGAACCACCCGCCGATGCACAGCTTCCTCGGCGTGCCGGTCCTCGTCCGCGACCGGATCTTCGGCAACCTCTACCTGTCCGAGAAGCAGGGCGCCACCGAGTTCACCGATGACGACGAGGAGATCGTCGTGGCGCTCGCCGCGGCGGCCGGCGTGGCCATCGAGAACGCCCGCCTCTACGCGCTGGCGCACCGGCGGGAACGCTGGCTCGCCGCCACCGCCGAGATCACGTCGCTGCTGCTCGGCGAGGTACGCCGCACGGACGCGCTGGCGCTGGTGGCCCGCCGTGCCCGCGAGGTGGCCGAGGCGGAGCTGTCCCTGGTCCTGCTCTTCGACCCGGAGGGCGAGACGTTCACCGTGGAGGTCGTCGACGGCGGCGACGAGGCGGCCCGCGCGCTGGCGGGCACCGTCGTGCCGGCCGCGGAGACCAGCTTCGGCGAGGCGGTCGCCGCGGGCCGGCACGACCTGGTGGACGACCTCGCGCACGCCGCGCCCTGGCCGGCGCTGCTCAGCACGGGCCCCGCGGTGATCGCTCCGCTGGCCACCGCCGACACCCTGCACGGCGTCCTGGTGATCGCCCGCGGCGCGGACGGGGACGGCCCCGCCACCGACGACGACATGGCCCTGCTGAGCAGCTTCGCCGGGCAGGCCGCGCTGGCCATGGAACGGGCCCGGGGCCAGGAGGAGCGGGAACTGCTCGTGGTGCTCGAGGACCGCGAACGCATCGCCCGTGACCTGCACGACGTGGTCATCCAGCGGCTCTTCGCCACCGGCCTGCAACTCCAGAGCGTCGCGCCGATGAGCATCCGGCCCGAGGTGGCCAAGCGCATCAACGCCGCCGTCGACGACCTCGACGCCACCATCAAGGACATCCGCCGGACGATCTTCGAGCTGCGCACGCCCATGAGCGCCGCGCTGCGCACGGAGATCCGCGAGGCCGTCGAGGTGGCCGCCGAGTCGCTCGGGTTCCGGCCCGACCTGGAACTGACCGGGCCGATCGACAGCGCCGTGCCGGACCAGCTCCGCCCCGACCTCACGGCCGTGCTGCGGGAGGCCCTGTCCAACGCCGTACGCCACGCGCAGGCCGACCGCGTGTCGGTCGCCGTACGCGTGCACGCCGGGCGGGTGTCGGTGACCGTCACGGACGACGGGGTGGGCTGCGACCCGGCCGCGGCCCGGGGCGGCCTGGTCAACCTGCGCGAACGCGCCGAGCGGCACGGCGGCGAGTTCACGCTGCGTCCGGCGCGCCCGCGCGGCACCGAGCTGCACTGGTCGGTGCCGCTGGGCGACTGACCGGCCGCCGCGTCACGAGCTGCGGAGGACGACGAGCTGCCCGGTGGCCCGGGTCATCGCCACGTAGCGGTCGACCGCTCCCTCGATGCCGTCGCCGAACGCCTCGGGGTCGACGAGGACGACCAGGTCGAACTCGAGCCCCTTGGCCAGCTCGGGGGTCAGCGACCGGACGCGGGCCGTCTCCCGGAAGGTGGGGTCGCCGATGACGCAGGCCACCCCGTCGTCGTGCCCGGCCAGCCAGGTGTCGAGGATCGTCGACAGCTCCGCCACGGACCCGTGCACGACGGGCAGCCCCGTGCCGCGGACGGAGGTGGGCACGTTGGCGTCCGGGAGCACGGCCCGGATGACCGGTTCGGCCTCCGCCATGACCTCCTTCGGCGTCCGGTAGTTGACGGTCAGGGAGGCCAGGGTGATCCGGTCGAGGCCGACCCGTTCGAGCCGTTCCCGCCACGACTCGGTGAACCCGTGCCGGGCCTGGGCGCGGTCGCCCACGATCGTGAAGCTGCGGGACGGGCAGCGCAGCAGCAGCATCTGCCACTCCGCGTCGGTCAGCTCCTGGGCCTCGTCCACGACCACGTGCGCGAACGGGCCGGCGAGCCGGTCGTGGTCGGCCTCGGGCAGCCCGCTCGCGTCGACCAGGGCGTCGTGGAAGTCCTCGCCGCGCAACATCGTCACCAGGCCGACGCCGTACTCGTCGTCGACGGACTGGATCAGGTCGTCCACGACCCTGGTCATCCGCTCGCGTTCGGCGGCGACCGCGGTCTCGTGCCGGCGCCTGCGCCGCGACGCCGTCGGGTCGCCGAGCCGCTGCCGTGCCGCGTCCAGCAGCGGCAGGTCGGACACCGTCCAGGCGCGGGCGTCGCTCCGCTGGAGCTTGCGGATCTCGTCGGGCCGCAGCCAGGGAGCGCACCGGCGCAGGTAGGCGGGCACCGACCAGAGGTCGCCCACGAGGTCGGCCGGGTCCAGCAGCGGCCAGGCGCGGTGGAACGCGGTCCGCAGGTCCCGGTTGCGCAGCAGCGACCGGCGGACCAGGTCCTCCGGCTCGTCACCGTCGTACCTGTCCAGCAGGATCGTGAGCAGTTCCTCCCAGATCTCGTCCCGCGCCTCGTTGTGCGGTGTACCGGGATCCGGCGCCGCGAACGCCTCGGCCCAGTCCTCGGCGCTCAGCCAGATGTCGGACTCCTCGGTCCCGACCCGCATCCCGGTGGCCGGCGGCTCCTCGTAGAACCGCACGGCCGCGTCGACCGCCTTCACGAGGTCCGCCGACGCCTTCAGGCGGGCCACCTCCGGATCGGTCTCGACGGTCGCCGCCGCGCCCTCGGGCACGAGGTCCCGCAGCGTGCACACCTGCACGTCCTCCTCGCCGAGGCTGGGCAGGACGTCGCTCACGTACGCCAGGTAGGGCTGGTGCGGGCCGATGAACAGCACCCCGCCCCGGCGGTCCCGCAGGCGGGGGTCGGCGTAGAGCAGGTACGCGGTGCGGTGCAGGGCGACGACGGTCTTCCCCGTGCCCGGCCCGCCGTCGACGACGAGAGCGCCGCTCGACCCCGCACGGATGACGGCGTCCTGGTCGGCCTGGATGGTGCCGAGCACGTCCCGCATCCGGCTCGACCGGGCGCCGCCGAGGCTGGCGATGAAGGCGGACTGGTCGTCGAGCGCCGCGTGGTCCTCGAGCCCGTCCGCGGTGAACACCTCGTCCCAGTAGTCGCTGATCCGGCCGCGGGTCCAGCGGTACCGGCGGCGGCTCACCAGACCCATCGGGTTGGCGTGGGTCGCCGCGAAGAACGGCTTCGCCGCGGGCGAGCGCCAGTCGACCAGCACCTGGCGGCCCGCGCCGTCCCGGAGGCCGCGCCGCCCGATGTACACGGGCTCGGGATCGTCGGCGTGCACGATGCGCCCGAGGCACAGGTCCACGCCGTAGCGGCGCAGTCCACGCAGGCGGGCGCTGAGCCGGTGGACCTCCATGTCCCGGTCCATCGCCGCCTGGCCGATGCCGCCGGGCGCCCGGCGCGCCGCGTCGAGGCGCGCGGACAGGTCGGCGATCGACCGCTCGAGGCTCTCCGCGATGGCCGCGAAGTGCCGCTCGTCCGCGTCGATCAGCGCCGGGTCCGCCTTGCGGGCGAGGCGATCGGACAGGTCGAACACGCTCGACGTGCGGGCGTCCACCATTCTGCTCCGTCCTGGGGCCCTGGGGGCACCCGGTGTCCGAACCGACGCGACGAACCGGGCCAGGGGTCGCGTCGGCCGAGCCGCGGCGTGGCGCGGGGTGCGCGCGTTTCCGCAGGTCCTGACCTCGGCCAGCGATTCTGCGGCACGACCGGGGTCTTGCCGCAAGCCCCGGGGTCGGCTATACCTTGAAAGTGGCGGGGAGACGTGTGCCCGCCTCCCGGCCGGACGATCGTCCCCGGCCCGCCCCAGGATCCGCGCGAACCAGCCCACGCACGGCCCGCGAACCAGCCCACGCACGGCCCGCGAACCAGCCCACGCACGGCCGTCGCCGCGACACCCTCGGTCAATCACCTCCGCCGATGCGGTGTGATCTACGTACGCCGATGTGGCGCCAGCCCCGCCGCCAGGGTCAGTGACGCTGGCCGAGCAGGCGGGTGGCGAGCACTGCCGCCTGCGTACGCCGCTCCAGGCCGAGCTTGGCCAGCACGCTGGAGACGTAGTTCTTGACGGTCTTCTCGGCCAGGAACATCTTCGCGGCGATCTCCCGGTTGGTGAGCCCCTCGGCCACGTACTCCAGGATGCGCCGCTCCTGGTCGGTGAGGGACTTCAGCTCCCGCGGCTGCTCCACCCCGCTGCGGATGCGCTCCAGCACGCGCGTGGTGATGGCCGGGTCGAGCAGCGACTGGCCGGCCGCCACGCGGCGCACCGCGTCGACCAGGTCGGTGCCGCGGATCTGCTTGAGCACGTAGCCGGACGCGCCCGCCATGATCGCGGCGAACAGCGCCTCGTCGTCCTCGTACGAGGTGAGGATCAGACCCTTGATGCCGGAGTCCACCGCGCGCACGTCCCGGCACACGTCGATGCCGTTGCCGTCGGGCAGCCGCGCGTCCAGGATCGCCACGTCGGGTCGCAGCGCCGGGATGCGGCGGGCCGCCTCGGCCGCCGAGCCGGACTCGCCGACCACCTCGATGTCACCGCTGCTGGTGAGCAGGTCGGCGAGGCCACGACGGACGACCTCGTGGTCGTCGAGCAGGAACACCCGGATCATCCCTCGTTTCTACCCGCTGCGGGCCGGCTGCCACACGGGCCGAAGGTCCCGATCCGGCGTCGGTGCGGCAGGTCGGCTGGGCCGTCGGCGGGTCGGCCGGCCCGTCGCCGCGCAGACCGGCGGGCCCCTCGGTCCCGGCGGTTCGGGACGTCCGGCCCTGCTCACCGCCCGTGCGGCCGGCGCATCGTGGGGTCGTACCACCCGGACCGGCGCGGCCCGCCGGGGCCGGGGCCACCAGCTCGACGAGCTGCGACGAGCGGCGAAGGAGCACCGACATGCAGACCGGCTACACCGCCGCACAGCTGCGGGCGGCCGCCGCCGACGCCGTCCGCGCACCCTCGATGCACAACACCCAGCCGTGGCGGTTCCGGCTGCGCGACGGCGCCATCGAGGTGCTGACCGACCCGGCGCGCCGGCTGCCCGCGACCGACCCGAGCGGCTGGGGCATCCGGATCGCCTGCGGGGCGGCCCTGTTCAACCTGCGGCTGGCCCTCGCCGTGGCCGGTGTCCCCGCCACGGTGCGGCTGCGCCCCTACCCGGCCGAGCCCGACGTGCTCGCCCGGCTGTGGCCCGACACCCCGCGCCGGCCCACCCCCAGCGAACAGGCCCTGCACACCGCGATCCCCCGCCGGTTCAGCAACCGGGCGCCGTTCTGGCCCGACCCGGTGCCCGCCGACGTGCGCTGGCGCCTCGGTGAGGCCGCCCGGGCCGAGCAGTGCTGGCTGGAACTGGTCGTCGGGACCAGCGCCGTGGCCGCGTTCGCCGAGATCGCCCGCGGCGCACACCGGGTGCTCGAACGCGACGCGACCTACCGCGCCGAACGCGACGAGTGGGTACGCACCACGCCCGCCCCCGACGGGGTCCCGGCCGCCGCGGGCGGACCCCGGGGCGAGCCGCAGGACCTGCTGCCCAGCCGCGGCTTCGGCGGCCGGGACCGCGCCCCCGGCCGGGACTTCGAACCCGAGCCGCTGGTCGCCGTGCTCGGCTCGCCCGGCAACACCGCCGTCGACCAGGTGATCGCCGGGCAGGCGCTACAGCGGGTGCTGCTCACCGCCACCGACGCCGGCGTGAGCGCGTCGATGCTCTCGCAGCCGATCGAGGTGCCGTCCGCGCGCGAACAGCTGCGGCTGTCGCTGGGCCGGTTCGGCACCCCGCAAATGGTCATGCGGATCGGGTACGGCCAGCCGGGCTGGCCCACACCGCGCCGGGACGTCGACGAGGTGCTGGACCTGCCCGTGCGGCCGTGACCCGGCCCGCGTCGGCGGTGCGGCGCGCCGCGGGCTGCTGACCTCCGGATGCCCCACGGCGGGTGACGCGAAGGTCAGCCCGCCCCGGACCGGCGGCGCCGGGGTCAGCCGGCCGGGGCGGCGGCCAACAGGGCCGCCTCCCGCGCCGGGTCCAGGCCCACCGCGGCGCGGGCGGGCCGGCCGGCGCGCGGCGGCACGCCGCCCACCTCCCGCAGCCACCGCCAGGTGTCCGCGACCGTCTCGGCGACCGGCCGGCAGGTCAGCCCGGCGGCGTACGCGCGCGTGACGTCGCGCTCCTGCAACCAGCGGTAGTCGTGCCCCGGCGGCAGCCAGATCGGCAGGTCGTTCCACGGCGCCACGCCGGCGGCCAGGATCGGCTCCGGCGGGATCCAGCGCAGCCGCGCGTGCGCACCGGTCACCGCGACGCAGGCGTCGAGCAGCTCCCCCATCGTGGCGTGCCCGGTCCGGCTCACCACGTTGTACGCGCCCCCACGCCCCCGCGCCCCCTCGTCCAGCATCCAGGACGCGAGGTCCCGCACGTCGACGTACTGCAGGGGCAGGTCGGCGGGCCCGGGGGCGAGTACGTCGCCGCCGCGCGCGATCCGCCCCAGCCACCAGGGGAGCCGCCCGATGTCCTCACCGGGGCCGAGGATCAGCCCGGCCCGGGCGAGCAGCGCCCGGTCGCCGAAGACCTCGCGGACCGCCCGCTCCGCGCCGGCCTTGTTCCGCGCGTAGTCGCCGTCGTCGGCGTCCGGGGCGGCGTCGACGACCGGGGCGTCCTCGCCGGAGCCCGGCTGCACCGGCTCGGCGTATACGGAACCGCTGGACACGTACACGTAGTGGCCGACCGAGTCGGCCAGGGCCCGGGCCGCGTCGAGGGCCGCCCTCGGCGCGCCGTCCCACGTGTCCACCACGAGGTCCCACTCGCCGCCGGCCAGTGCGGCGAGGCCGCCGGGCGCCGTCCGGTCACCCCGCAACCGGCGTACGCCCTCCGGCACGTCACCGTGCAACCCACGGTTGAACACCGTCACCGACCAGCCGCGCCGCGCCGCCTCGGCGACCGTCGCCCCGCCCACGAATCCCGTTCCGCCCAGCACGAGGAGTCTCATGTGCTCCACAGTGCCGCGTCACGGTGCCGTGCCGGTGCGCTGTTCACGGTGAGCGGATCTGCCGACGGCAGAACCGGCCGCCCGCCACGCCGGCCGCCCGGCGTCCGGTCAGCCCGCGGCGTCTGCCGGGTCGAGCCCGGCCGCCGCGAGGACCTGCATGTAGTGCGCGTTGTACATGATGCCGAGAAGGTTGCCGAACGGGTCGACCACCACCGCGGTGACGAAGCCCGGCCCGCGCGGGGTCGGCGGCTCGTGTCCGGTGGCGCCGAGCGTCAGCAGCCGCCCGTACGCGGCCTCGATGTCGTCCACGTGCCAGTACGCGATCACCCCGGCCGGGTCGGACGCCGAGCCGTGCGGCGAGAAGCGGCGGTGGAGGATGCCCAACTCGTGCTGGTAGTCGCCGACGCGGAACTCCAGGTAACCGGTGTTCGCCTCGTCGTAGCCGGGGTCGTCCGGGCCGACGACCCGCCCGCCGGAGAAGGCCCGCTCGAAGTACGGGCCGACGCCGAGCAACTCGGCGTACCACTTCTTCGCTGCCGCCATGTCGTCGGCGAGGTAGGTGACGGTCGTGAGTCCGCGCAGCATGTCCTGGTCCTCTCGTTCGGGTCGACGCGGACAGCATCACCGGTGAAAGTGCTCACCAACTGAGCACTTTTTCTGCAAGACTCGCGGCCATGCGCGCCGACCGTCTCGTGGCCGCCCTGCTGCTGTTGCAGGCACGCGGCCGGACCACGGCGGCCGAGTTGGCCGAGCATCTCGAGGTGTCGGTGGCCACCGCCCGCCGCGACCTCGAAGCCCTGTCCGCCGCGGGGATTCCCGTCTACCCGCAGCCCGGGCGGGGCGGCGGCTGGTCCCTGCTCGGTGGCGCGCGCACCGACCTCAGCGGGTTGACCGCCACCGAGGCGCAGGCGCTGTTCCTGCTCGCCGGCCCGGCCGCGGCGACCGCCCCGCAGGTGAAGTCGGCACTGCGCAAACTGGTGCGGGCACTGCCCGGCACGTTCCGCGCCGACGCCGAGGCCGCGGACGACGCCGTCGTGGTCGACCCCGCGCGGTGGGGTGAACCGGACCGGGCACGCCCCGAGATGGTCGACGCCCTCCAGGCCGCCGTCGTCCGGCGGCGCAAGGTCCGGCTCACCTACGCCGACCGGGCCGGCCAGCAGACCGAGCGGATGGTCGACCCGCTGGGCCTGGTCGACAAGGACGACGTCTGGTACCTGCTGGCCGGCACCGCGCACGGCCAGCGGACGTTCCGCGTCGACCGGATCCGCGACGCCGTGGTGACCGATCTCGCCGCGCAGCGCCCGCCCGACTTCCGCCTGCCGGCGGCGTGGCAACTTGTCGTCGAGGAGATGGAGCGGCGCCGCTCACTCCTGTCGGCGACCGTGCTCGTCGACGCGAGGTTCGTTCCGGTGCTCCAGAGCCAGTTCGGCCGGCACTGCGAGGTGGTCGACAGCGTCCGCGACGGCCGTCGCCGCGTACGACTCGCGGCGCCGACCGCGCGCACGATCGCCGAACAGGTGGCGGGCTGGGGCGCGCGGATCGAGGTGCTGGAGCCGGCGGCGGTGCGGGCCGAACTGGCGCGCATCGGCACGGAGCTCACCGCGCGCTACGGGTGAGACCCGAGGAGTTCCGGTGGGCGATACTGGGTTCGAACCAGTGACCTCTTCCGTGTCAAGGAAGCGCGCTCCCACTGCGCCAATCGCCCCTGGTGACCGCACCCGAGGGCCCGGATCGGCGGGCATCCGTCGGGACGGATCGCGAGCGGACGACGGGACTCGAACCCGCGACCCTCACCTTGGCAAGGTGATGCGCTACCAACTGCGCTACGTCCGCACGTCGCCGGCGGGCGCCGGCGACGGACAGAACTCTACCCGATGCCCAAGATCGCCCCGCACACGACCCGGCGGCGGCGTGGTTGCGCAGTTCAGCCGCGGGGTACTGAAGGTCGTCGACAGCACACCACATCCCGACAAGGAGGCTGTCGTGGGTATCGGAACCAGCATCTTCCTGATCGCGGTCGGCGCGATCCTCACCTTCGCGCTCGACACCAGCATCGGCGGGATCGACCTCGACGTCGTCGGCTGGATCCTGATGGCGGCCGGCGTGCTCGGCCTCATCATGACCACGCTCATCTGGGGCCGGCGCCGCCGCGAGGTGGTCACCACCGAACCGGCCGAGTACCGGCGGGTCGAGGAGCCGGTCGAGTACCGCCGGGTCGAGGAGCGCCGGGACGTCGCCCCGCCGCTGTGACGCCCCCGTCCCCGGCCGGCGGAGCTGAACGGTCGCCGGGACCAGCACACCGCCCCCGGCGGGCCGGTCACCCCGGACGAGGTGGCCGGCCCGTCGGCGTTCATCGCATCAACGCGTTGAACGTGCCGTAGTCGATGGCGTCGGCCAGCGCCCCGTACGTGCCCGCGCCGAGCGCCTCGTCGGCCGCACGGCGGGCCACCGCGTACGCGGCCTCGGCCACCGACGAGCCGAGGCTCACCCGGGCCACCCCGAGCGCGGCCAGCTCGGCCACGCTGGGGGCACCCGGTCCGGCCAGCACGTTCACCGGCGCGGGCACCTTCTCCACCAGCGCGGCGACGGTCGCCGGGTCGACCACGCCCGGCACGAAGATCCCGTCCGCGCCGGCCGCCACGTACGCCCCGGCGCGGGCGAGAGTCTCGTCCAGGCCCCCGACGCCGGCCAGGACGGTGTCGATGCGGGCGTTGACGAACAGCGGCACCCCGACCGCGTCGGCCGCGACCCGGATCGCGGCGATGCGGGCACACTGGTCGTCGACGTCCCGCAGGGGCGAGCCGCCGTCGCGCAGCGCGTCCTCGACGTTCACGCCCACGGCACCGGCCGCGGCCACCTCGCGGACGGTCCGGGCGACGTCCTCCGGCGTCGACCCGTACCCCGACTCGATGTCGGCGGTGACCGGCACCGCCACGACGGCGGCCACCCGGCGCACCAGGTCGACGGCCGCGTCGCGGCCCAGGGCGTCCCCGTCCGGGGCGCCGAGGCTCCAGGCGACGCCGGCGCTGGTCGTCGCCACGGCGCGGGCGCCGGCGGCGGCCACGATCCGGGCGCTCGCCGCGTCCCACGCGTTGACGAGGACCAGCGGCTTGCCGGGGATGTGCAGGGATCGGAAGAGCTCGGCTCGAGTGTGGTGTTCGCTCACGGGGCAAGTCTCGGTCCGCCGGGCCGAGAGCAGTACTGTTTCAGTCCCAGCTGAATCCAACGGAGGTGGGCGTGGTCGCCATCGGCCTGTCGGCGGGTGCCGTCGCCCGCATCCGGTTCGCCGTCTCCTGCCTGTGGGAGGTCGTGGCGAGCGTCCGGGTGCTGCGCGATCCCGGCGACCACGCCGTCCACCTGCCGTGGGCGCGCCGCGTCCGGCCGCGGCTGGCCGAGGCCGGGCTGGTCGGGCCCGACGCCGGCCTGCTCTGGCATCTCGTGCCGCCCCCGCCCGGTTACCTGGCGGACTTCCTCACCCCGCCGCCCGTCGGCCTCAACCCGGACCTGGCCGCCGAGCTGGCCGCCCTGCGCGCCACCGCGCCAGACACCGTCCGCGCGCACCTGGACCTCTACCCCCGGGAGCGCGGCCCGGCCCTCGCCGCCCTGTACGCCGACCCCGAGGCCGGGCTGGGCCGGCTCGCCGAGGAGATCGAGGCGTACTGGCGGATCGCCGTGGCACCCGACTGGCCGCGCATCCGGCTGCTGCTCGACGCCGACGTGGCCGCCCGTGCCCGCCGCCTCGCCGAGGACGGCGCCGGCGGCCTGCTCAACGACCTGCACGAGCAGGTCCGCTGGGAGGACGACACCCTGCTCATCGCGCAGCGACACTGCCTGGCCCCGGACGTCGCGGACGGTCCGGGCCTCGTGCTGGTCCCGTCGGTGTTCGCCTGGCCGTCGGTGCTCAGCGTCTCCGCCGGGGACGCGCCGCAACTCGCCTACCCGGCCCGCGGCATCGGCCTGCTCTGGGAGCGTCCGGCCGCCGCGCCGGACGCGCTGGCCGCGGTGATCGGCCGGGGACGCGCGCGGCTGCTGGCCGAACTGGCCGCCCCGCTGAGCACCACCGAGCTGGCCCGCCGCACCGGAATGTCAGCGGGCGGCGTGTCGCAGCATCTCACGGCGCTGCGCGCGGCGGGGCTCGTCGTGACGCACCGCCGGGGCCGGATGCTGCTCAGCGCCCGCACCGACGTGGCCGAGGCGCTGCTCTCCGCCGCCGCCTGACCCTTCCGCGCCCGGTGCGGGTCAGCGGTCCGTGACGGGGAGGATGGTGCGGCTCCTGCCCGGCCGCGGGTACGCCTCGGCGGCGGCGGCCAGCCGCGCCGCGTGGTCGCGCTGCCGCTGCCAGTGACCGTAGAGCGCGCCGCGCTGCGAGAGCCGGTCCACCTCGCTGATGGTCTCCGGGGCGACGTCGCCGGGCGGGGCGTCCCGCCAGGGCGTGCCCGGCAACGGCATGAACGTGTGCGCGTGGATGCGGGCACCGAGGTCGGCCAGCTCGCGGGCGAGGCCGAGGGAGGCGTCCACGTCCGCCTGGTTCTCCCCCGGCATCCCGAAGATCATGTCGACGTTGATCCGGAAGCCCTCCTCGACGCCGAGCCGCACCGCGCGCTTCACCTCCTCGACGCCGTGCCCCCGCTTGGCCGCCTCCAGCACCCGGTCCGAGCCGGACTGCGCCCCCACGATGATGTTGTTGTTGGCGCAGTACCGCTTGATGAGGCGCAGCGCCGGCCGGGAGATGTGCTCCGGCCGGATCTCGCTGGGGAACGAGCCGAAGAACACCCGCCCGTCCGGGCCGATCCCCTCCCGGCAGGAGGCCAGCAACTCCTCCGCGGCGTCGAGGTTCGGTTCGTCGTCCTGGCTGCCGTACGACAGCGCGGTCGGGGTGATGAAGCGGACGTCCCGCAGGCCGCGCCGCCGCATCGCGTCGACGTGCCAGCGCACGTTCGACACGCTCCGGTGCCGGAACCGGGCCGAGAACATGAACGGCGTCTGGCAGAAGCGGCAGGAGAAGACGCACCCGCGGGTGATCTCCAGCGCGTTGAACCGGTCCCACCGCAGCGAGAAGCCCCGGAACTCGTCCAGCGGGCGCCGCTCCGGACGGCCCGTGCGCACGAGGGCGCCGGCCGCGTCCCGGTAGGCGAGGCCGGGGATCCCCGTCGGGTCGCCGGCCGCGTCCACGAGGCGCAGCAGCGTCGTCTCGCCCTCCCCCACGGCCGCGAGGTCCCAGCCCGCGTCGAGGGTCTGCACCGGCTCGGCGGTCGCGTGCACGCCGCCGGCGAGGTGGGTCACGTTCGGGGCGTCGGCGAGCGCGCGGATCTGCGCCAGTTCCTGGGACAGCGCCTCGGCGTCGGGCGAGTAGAACGACCAGAGCACCAGCACCCGGCCCGCCCCGCCGTCGACGGCCTCCCGGACGTGCGCCGCGGTGGCCTCCGGGGTCTCGCCGAACCGGACCTCGTACCGGGTGGTCGTCTCGTGCTCCTCGAGCGCGCCGAGCAGGACGTGGAAGCCGTACGTCACCGCCTTGCGGTAGCGCAGGACCAGGACCAGGTCGGGAGCGGCCATGGCGGCGATTGTGCCAGGCGGCCCCGGTCGTCAGGACTGGCGGATCGCCTCGCCGGCGATCTCGATGCGGACGTTCTTGCCCACCAGCACCCCGCCGCCCTCCAGGGCGACGTTCCACAGCAGGCCGTAGTCCTCGCGGTCGATCTCGGCCGTCGCCGTGAAACCGAAGATGTCCTGGCCGTACGGGTCACGCCGGGCCCCGCCGAACTCCACCTGGAGGTCGACCGGCCGCGTGATGTCCTTGATGGTCAGCTCGCCGTTGAGCACGAAGCGGCCGGAGGTGCGCACCGGCGGCGGGGCGACCGCGCCGCCACCACGGCGGCCGAGCCGGTTGCTGCCCCGCAGCCGGGCCCAGAAGAAGATGGGGTCGGTCTCGTTCTGGGGGACCACGCCCGTGCTGCGGTACTCGAGCGTCGGATAGCGCTCGACGTCGAGGAAGTCGGCGCTCTTCAGGTGCACGTCCCGGTCCTCGTGACCGGTGACGATGCTCGCCGTTCCGATGCTGGCGACCACCGACGAGCGCAGCGGGTCCTCCTCGACGACGATCCGGGCACTCGCCTCGGTGAACTCGCCACGCACCGGGCTGACCATCATGTGCCGGCCCACGAAACCGATCCGCTTGTGCGCCTGGTCGAGCAGATAGGTGCCGGCGGCCGGGATGGTCATGCCCTCCCACGTCCGCGTGGCCGGACCCGTCGTCATTCGGTTTGCCTTCCCGTGAGCCGTCGGGGTCCGCACGGCCGTCCTGCCGTCGCCCTGCTCCGCACGAACTGCGGACACCTGCCCCGGGCCACAGAATAATGCGTGCCGACCTCGCGTCTTCGCCTCCGGAAATGGCGCCGACGCGCGCGGGAAGGCCGCACGCGGACGCGGCGGAATCCGCGCGATCAGCACGACGACACCCGCGTTTCCCCTGGCAGCAAAGGGGATCGGGCATCCGAGTGAGCACGAATTCGGTGCCCGCGACATCGATTCAGATAAGCATTTCGACCCTATGTGCGTACCCCGTGAAGAATCTCACGGCGTGACGGGAGTCGCGTTCCTGACGGAAGTCCCGGTCGAAAAGGGGCGACGAATAATGGCGGCGACGACAATTCGTAGGCGAATTGGTACGGCGGGTCGCGGCGACGCCGACCACGTCATTCGGACGATGAGGTCGAAACGCGACGCCGACACCCGGCGCGACGAGAGCCGGTGCTGGCGGCGAGAGCCCGCGCCGGGCGGCGAGCGGGCGGCGCCGGGCGGCGAGCGGGCGGCGAGCGGGCGGCGCCGGGCGGCGCGGCGGGCGGGCGGCGAGCGGGCGCGCGGCGGAAACGACAACGGCTCGTCACCGTTGTCCGGTGACGAGCCGTTTCACCTGCTCATGTTGCTGGTGGGCGATACTGGGTTTGAACCAGTGACCTCTTCCGTGTCAAGGAAGCGCGCTCCCACTGCGCCAATCGCCCGAGTCTGTTGTCTTGCCGAGGTGGGGACGGGATTTGAACCCGCGTACACGGCTTTGCAGGCCGTTGCCTCGCCTCTCGGCCACCCCACCGAGGTTTGCCCCCGTCATGCGTGGCGGCAGCTCCGAGCGGACGACGGGACTCGAACCCGCGACCCTCACCTTGGCAAGGTGATGCGCTACCAACTGCGCTACGTCCGCGTGCCACCGGCGCTGGCCGGTGACGGATGAGAACTCTAGCCGAGCCGGCGAACGGTTGCCAACTCGGGGTGCCCGCTCGGCGCGTCCCCGCCCGTTCGACCGGTTCCGCACCCGCCACCACGGGCGATCTTCCTAGGAGCCTGGCCAGGAGGCCCCGTCGCCCCGATCGGCGCCGCGATGACTCCGACCACAGCGTCGTCAAGTGTCCGGCTTCCGACTCTTTCCGCGCCCTTCAGAGATCTATCGTAACTGCCCGTGTTCATCCCGATGGGTTACGGTAACGGTCGTGACGAGACGTGCGGCCGAGATCCGCCTGGATGCCCTGCTGCGCACAGCCTGTGACGTGATCGCCGAACGCGGTCTGGCCAACACCCGGACGGCCGACGTCGCACAGGCGGCAGGGGTGAGCCAGGCGTTGGTCTTCTACCACTTCGCCACGAAGGAACGCCTCCTGGCCCAGGCCTTCGAGTACGCGGTCGAGCAGGATCTAGCCCGGCTGGACGCGGTGGTGCGCTCCCCCGCCCCACCGCTGACCAAGCTGCGGCGACTCCTCAAGCTCTACACCCCGGCGGGGCGCCCCACCTCCTGGTCCATGTGGATCGACGGGTGGTCGGAGTCGCTGCGTACGCCCGAGCTGGAACGCCTCTCCCGCCGGCTCGACCTGCGCTGGCGCGAGGACCTCGCGGCGATCATCGCCGACGGCGTGCGCGACGGCACCTTCGAGTGCGCCGACCCGGCCGGCGCGGCCTGGCGGATCAGCGCCGTGATGGACGGCCTGGCGGTGCAACTGGCCGTGCACGACCGGGTGATCTCCCGACGGCAGTTCACCGAGTGGGTACGCCTGGTCACCGCCCGGGAGCTGGGCCTGGACCCGGCCGAACTCGACTGACCGGTGCCGCACGGCGCGGCGCCGGCGGTGAAATCGGGTTCGCCCACGCGCACGCACCGGGACAATCGCGGCATGGACCTGCTGGAGATCTACCGCCGCAGCCTGGCCGAGTTCGTCGACCGGGTCGAGCAGGTCGGCTCCGGCCAGTGGTCCGCGCCGACCCCGTGCACCGGCTGGGACGTCCGCACCCTCGTCGGCCACGTGGTGGGCGAGGCACGGTGGAGCGTCCCCCTGCTCGCCGGGCGCACGGTGGCCGAGGTCGGCGACCGGTTCGACGGCGACCAGCTCGGCGCCGACCCGGTCGCGTCCGCCCGGGAGGCCGCGTCGCAGGCCGAGATCGCGGCGTCCCATCCCGGCACGTTGGCGCGCACCGTGCACCTGTCCTCCGGGGACGCCCCGGCTGCCGAGTACGTGCAGCAGCTCGTCGCCGAACACCTGGTCCACGGGTGGGACCTGGCGGTGGCCATCGGCGACGCACCCGGGCTCGACGCCGACGCCGTCCGTGCGTGCGCGCGCTGGTTCGCCGGGCACGCCGAGGCGTACCGGCGCGCGCGCCTGACCCGCGCCGGCGTCCCGCTGCCGGCCGACGCCGGCGAGCAGGACCGGCTCATCGCCGCCTTCGGCCGCGATCCACGCTGGACGCCCGCCGGCTGACCCTGCCCCGCTCCCCGGTCGCGCCGACGCCACCAGGCACCGCCGCCGGCCGGGACGCCCCCGCCCGAAGGGGCAGACGAGCACACCCGCGCACCCGCCGAGAGGCGACGGCCGGGCGCCCACACCCCCGTACGCGTGACCCGCCGCGGCGGAAAGGACCGACACGCGGAGGCGACCTTGCCGGCCGGGACGGCTGCTGATATCCACAGATGCGCATGCGTTCGCGCGCTGCGCGGCCGGCGGGAAGCCGGCCAGCCCACTCCCACGAGGAGGTCCCGTGCCACATTCCCAGTGGTCACCCCGGATGAGCCGGCGACGCGGCCGGCTCATCCCCGTCCTGGCGGCGACCGCGGTGGTCGCCGCGTTGCTGCCCGCCGGCACCGGCACCGCCGCGCCGTCGGTCGGCGCGTCCGCGGAGCGCCGCTCCGGACCGTTCGCCGAGGGTCACCAGCACGCCGACGTCGACAACCGCGCCGGCAGCGCCGCGCCGGACGCCCGCCAGCGCGGGCTCGCCCGCAAGGCCGACCCGGACGTGCGGTGGAACAAGCTGGGCACCCCGCACGCCCTCGGGCCCGGCGACGCCCCGCTCGCCACCGGACTGCCCGCCGACCCCGAGGCCGCCGCCCGCGCCTACCTCGCCGACAACCGCGATCTCTTCGGCCTCGACGCCGAGGCGGTCGCCGGCCTGGAGCGGGTGCTGGTCCGCCCGATCGGCAGCGGAAGCGTGGTCACCCTGCGGCAGCGCTTCGGTGACCTCCCGGCCGGGTACGACGGCCTCGTCACCCTCGCCGTCGCCGGGGGCAAGGTCCTCTCGGTCAGCTCGTCGCTGTCCCGCGACTCCGCGGCGCCCGCGCCGGCCACCCTCACGGCCGAGCAGGCGTACGCTGCGGCGCTCGCCGACGCCGGGCTGGACGCCTCGGCCGTCGCCAGCCACGACGTGCGCCCGGTGGCCGTGCCGACCCCGCTGGACGGGCCGCGCAGCGCGTACGAGGTGACGCTCATCGGGTCGGACACCGACCACCCGGCGGCCTTCACCACGTACGTCGACGGGATCACCGGCGACGTGCTGGTCCGCGAGGACCTCGTGGACTTCGACTCGGACAACCCGACCTGGGCCGTGTTCCCCGCCACCCCGCCGCGGAACCTGCGCCCCGGGCAGGACCCCCGCGTCCGCTGGTGCGGCGACCCGGCGCCGGGCTGCACGGCGTCCTTCCACGACCCGGCCACCGGCAACGCGTGGGACGTCGACGCGGCCACCGGCACGCCGACCTTCACCTCCCGCGGCAACTCCGCCAACACCGTGGTCTCGTGGGGCGCCGGAAGCCCGGCCGTGCCGGCCACGACCAGCCCGGACCGGCGGTACGAGTACCCGTTCACCGACCAGTGGCACCAGGCGAGGTGCAACCCGGAGGTGTTCCTCTCCGCCCAGCGCAACGACGCGGACGCGGCCATCGCCAACCTCTTCGCCATGCACAACCGGATGCACGACTGGGCGTACCACCTCGGGTTCACCGAGGCGACGTGGAACCTGCAGGCGGTCAACCTGACCCCCGACGGCCTGGGCGGCGACGCCGAGCAGGGCCGCGCCCAGCAGGGGGCGCTGAGCGGCAACCGGAACAACGCCAACCAGGGCACGCCGCGCGACGGCCTGCCGCCGACGACCAACATGTACCTGTGGCAGCCGCAGGCCGGCGGCCCGTACCCGCCGTGCGTCGACGGCGACTACGACATGACCGTCATCGGCCACGAGTACACCCACGCCATCAGCAACCGGATGATCGCCGGCCCGAACAGCGGGATCAGCGGCCACCAGGGCGGCTCGATGGGTGAGTCGTGGAGCGACCTGCTCGCCGCCGAGTACCTCTTCCAGCACAACCTGCGCGCCCCCGGCGAGACGCCGTTCATCACCGGCGGCTACGTGACGGGCAACCTGGTCAGCGGCATCCGCAACTACGACTTCAGCCGCAGCCCGCTCAACTACTCCGACATCGGCTACAACACCGGCGGCCCGGCCGTGCACGCCGACGGCGAGATCTGGAGCGCCACGAACTTCCGCGTCCGCTCGGCCATGGTGAAGCGGTACGGCCTCGGCACCCCGAAGCTGCAACTGGCGTGCGCCCAGGGCAAGGTGCCCGCGGACCGGTGCCCGGGCAACCGGCGCTGGTCGCAGCTCGTGTTCGACTCGTTCCTGCTCCAGGCGGCCAGCCAGGTGAGCATGCTCGACATGCGGGACAACATGCTCACCGCCGACCTGCTCCGCTTCGGCGGGGCGAACCAGGACCTGATCTGGGCCGAGTTCGCCCGCTCGGGCATGGGCCGCGACGCCGTCACCAACGGCGCCGGGGACACGGACCCGACGCCGAGCTTCGCCTCGCCGCGGGGCGGCAACGCCACGCTGAAGCTGCGGCCACGCGGGGAGAGCGCCAACGCGCCGATCCGGGTCTACGTCGGGGCGTACGAGGCGCGGGCCGTTCCGGTCGCCGACACCGACCCGGCCACGCCGCTGCCGGACACCGTGGAGCTGGTGGCCGGGACGTACGACCTGCTCGCCGTGGCGCCCGGCTTCGGGCACCAGCGGCTGCGGGTGACCGCGAAGGCCGGTCGCAGCAACCACCTCGACCTGAAGCTCAGCCGCAACCTCGCCTCGACGGCGTCGGGCGCGACGGTCAGCGGCGACGGGGTCAACCTCGACCGGATCGCCGACGACACCGAGGCCACCAACTGGGCCTCGCTGGACGGGGTGAGCGGCAAGCAGGTCACCGTGGCGCTGCCCGGTGACCGGCCGCACCTGGTGAAGCGGGTCAACGTCAGCGCCATGCTGCGCCCGGCGATCAGCGGTGACGCCGACGCGGGCTCGCAGAACGCGCTGAGCGCGCTGCGGTCGTTCGCCGTGCTGGCGTGCAACGCGAAGAAGGCCGACTGCACCGACCCGGCCAACTTCCGCCGCATCTACACGAGCCGCAGCGACGCGTTCCCGGGCGGGGCGTACCGGGCGTACACGCGGGACATCAACCTCCGGTCGTTCCGGGTGCACCCCACGCTCGCCACGCACCTGCGGCTGGAGGTCCTGCACAGCCAGTGCACGGGCGGTCCGGCGTACGCCGGTGAGCAGGACGCCGACCCGGCGACCACGACCGACTGCGCGACCGCGAGCCCGGCGCGCGACCAGGTCCGCATCGCCGAGTTCCAGGCGTTCGCGAAGTGACCGGTGCCGGGGCCGGTGCCGCGTCGGCACCGGCCCCGGCCACACCGTCGAGGGCCGGCCGGCCGGCCGCTACCAGCGGCGGCCACACCGTCCCGGGCCGCCGGCCGCCGCTACCAGCGGACCGCGATCCGCCCGGCCACACCGTCCCGGGCGGCCGGCCGCCGCTACCAGCGGACCGCGCGCCGCCCGGACGACCCGCCGACCGGCCCCCACAGCCGATCCTCCGGCGGCGGCGCGTACTCGTCGGCCCGGTCGGCGCGCAGGAGCCGCCGCATCCGCAGCAGCAGTCCGAGCCCGAGCGACAGCAGGAGCCCACCGAGCAGGAAGGCGGCCTGCACCGCCCCGAAGCCCCCGGAGGTCGACACCGGCCGGCCCGCCCCGGCGGCCGGCGCCGCGGCTGCCGGCTCCTCCACCGGCCCGGGTGTCTCCTCGTCGACCGGCCCCGCCGCCGGTTCGCCGGGATCCGAGGCGGTCGCGGAGGGTTCGGGCGGGGTGCCGGCGGGCGCCGGCGTGCTCACGTCCGGGTCCGGCGCGGCCGGCGTCGCCGCGGCGCCCGCCCCGACCACCGTCCGGGTCGCCGTCTGCCGCGCGAGCAGCCGCAGCCGCGCGTCGTACGCCTCGGCGGCGAGGGTGATCCTCCCCCGCGTGACGTCCCCGGCGAAGGCGAGCCGGTAGCGGGCGGTGACCGTCCGGTCCGGACAGAGCCTGCCCGGGTCGAGCTGCCGGTCGGTCAGCCGTGCCACGTCCCCCTCCGTGCGGACCTCGACGGGGAACGAACCCGTCTCCTCGACCCGGTCGAGGCGCACCTGGTCCAGCCGCAGGCCCTCCACCCGGAGCACCAGCGACCAGCGGACCTTCACGCACCCGCCCGGTGCGCCGGTGCGCGACACCACGGCGGAGACGGTGCGGACCTCGCCGCCGGCCGTGAACCGCTCCGGTAGGCCGCCGAGCTGGGTGCTGAAGGCGGCCTGCGCCGGCGCGGCCACGGCGAGCAGCGTCCCGGCCAGGCCCGCGAGCACCACGCCGAACCGCAGCGCGCACCGCCAGACGATCATCACCGCACCCTCCTCGTCTCTCCCCGGAACGCTAGGAGCGGCGGCGCCGACGGGACAGAGGGGTGTGTTCGCACCGGTCGACAAGCGGGACCGGCCTTTTCACCGACCGTGGTGAACCGGTCACGCCACCCGCGGAACGCCGGCCGGACGGGCGGGGGAGAATCGGCGGGTGTCCGAGCTCACCACCGCCTTCGTCCGGCTGCACGCGCGACTCGCCCCGGTGGCGTTCGTCCCCGAGGTGCGGCTGCACCAGGCCGACGAGCCCATCGGGCTGTGGGAGCTCACCGAGGGCGAGTTCCGCAGCGACCGGCCGCCGCCGTTCTGGGCCTTCGCCTGGGCGGGCGGGCAGGCGCTCGCCCGGTACGTGACCGACCACCCCGAGCTGGTGGCCGGCCGCCGCGTACTCGACCTCGCCTCCGGTTCCGGGCTGGTCGCCATCGCGGCCGCGCGGGCCGGCGCGGCCTCCGTCCGCGCCGTCGAGGTCGACGAGCTGGCGGTCGCGGCCGTGGCGCTCAACGCCGAGGCCAACGGCGTACGCGTCGACGCCGAGTTCGGCGACATCCTCGACGGCGACGCGGGCGGCGCCGAGGTCGTGCTCGCCGGGGACGTCTTCTACAGCGAGGCGATGGCCCGGCGGATGCTCCGGTTCCTGCTCCGCGCCGCCCGGGCCGGGGCGACCGTGCTGGTGGGCGACCCCGGACGGGCGTTCCTACCCCGCGACCGCTTCGAGGAGCTGGCCGCGTACGACGTGCCGGTGCCACCGGCGCTGGAGAGCGTCCACGTGAAGCGCACCACGGTGTGGCGGCTGCGACCGGGGCTGCCGAAGGCTGCCGGCTAGCGTGTCGGCGTGCTGTTCCGCAGCTGGGCGCAGGTCGCCGACACCGGTTGGCCCGACGTGGCCCGGGTGGCGGACCACGTCGGCGTGGAGCACCTGGTGGTCACCCGGCACGCGCTGGTTCGCCAGGTGCTCACCGACCCGGTCACCTACCGGCCCGACAACGCGCTCGACGCGGTGACCCCGATGCCGGTGACCGCGCTGCGGCTGCTCGCCGGCCACCGGTTCCGGCTGCCGCCGACGCTCGCGAACAACTCCGGCGCGAGCCACCCCGAGATCCGCGCGATCGTCGCCGAGGCGCTGCACCCCACCCGGGTCGCCGCCCAACGGCCCTGGCTGACCGCGCTGGTCCGCGGGCGGGTCGCGCGGCTGGCCGCGTCCCTCGACGCGGGCGCGGCGGTCGACCTGTACGCGGAACTCGCCGCCGACCTGCCGCTGCTCGTCCTGGCCCGGATGGTCGAGCTGCCGGACGCGCCGGTCGGAGCCGTGAAGGCGTTCGCCCGGGCGGCCCTGGAGCTGTTCTGGGCGCCGCTGGACACCGACCGGCAGCTCGCGCTGGCCGACGAGGTGGGACGCTTCCACCGGGTGCTGCGCGAGTTCGCGGCCACCGGCGGCGGCCTGGCGGCCCGGCTGCGCGCCGCCGGGCACCCGGCCGACGTGGTGGTGGGTGCACTGTTCTTCCTGCTGGTCGCCGGCCAGGAGACCACCTCGCAGTTCCTCACCCTGCTGCTGCACCGGCTGGCCGGCGAGCCCACCGTACGGGCGGGGTTGCGCACCGGCGAGATCACGGTCGCGGACGTCGTGGAGGAGGGTCTGCGCCTGGAACCGCCGATCGTCACGTGGCGGCGGGTGGCGGCGGTGGACACCACCCTGGGCGGTACGCCCGTGCCGGCGGGCACGAGCATCGTGCTCTGGCTGGCCCGGGCCGGGCGGGACCCGGAGGCCGTGGCGTCGCCGGACGAGTTCCGTCCCGGTCAGCGCGGCTCCCGCCGCCACCTGGCCTTCGGCGCGGGTCCGCACCGCTGCGTCGGTGACGTGCTGGCCCGGATGGAGGCGGGCGTGGTGGTCGCGGAAGCCGCGCCGCTCCTCGACGGGGTGAGCGTCGTGCGCGCGCCCTGGTGCCCCGACAACCTGACGTTCCGGATGCCCGACGCGTTCGTGATCCGCCGCTAACCCCCGCCCCTCCCCCCCGCCCCGCGCCCGCCCGCCCGCCCGTCCCCCCGCGATCTTGCACTTTCCGCCCCGACAAACAGGGGCACACAGGACATTCCAGGGGCACAAACTGCAAGATCGCGGGGCGCGGGGGGTGGGGGGTGGGGCGCGGGGGCGCGGGGGCGGGGGGCGCGGGGGCGGGGGCGCGGGGGTGACGAAAGTGGGGGGTGGGGGGTGTCGTTCGGGCACGGTGGGACGGGGCTGCGTGGGCCTAGCGTCGGTGCATGATCACATTACGTGGCCTGACGAAACGGTTCGGGGCGACGACCGCCGTCGACGCCCTGACCGTCGACATCGCACCCGGCCGGGTCACCGGCTTCCTCGGCCCCAACGGCGCCGGCAAGTCCACCACCATGCGCATGATCCTCGGCCTCGACCGGCCCACCGCCGGCGAGGCCCTCATCGGCGGCCGGCCGTACCGGCGGTTGCGGCATCCGCTGTACGAGGTGGGGGCGCTGCTCGACGCCACGGCGATCCACCCCGCCCGGTCCGGGCGCGCCCACCTGCTCGCGATGGCCCGCAGCAACGGCATCCCGGCCCGCCGGGTCGACGAGGTGCTCGCCACCGTCGGACTGGACGACCGGGCCGCCGCCAAGCCGGGACGCACCCTGTCCCTCGGCATGGGCCAGCGGCTCGGCATCGCCGGGGCGCTGCTCGGTGACCCGCCGGTGCTGATGTTCGACGAGCCGGTCAACGGTCTCGACCCGGACGGGGTGCGCTGGGTACGCCAGCTCATGCGCTCCCTCGCCCGGCAGGGACGGACCGTCTTCGTGTCCAGCCACCTCATGAGCGAGATGCAGCTCACCGCCGACCAACTGGTGGTCATCGGCCGCGGGCGGCTGCTCGCCGACGCGCCGATCGGCGACGTGGTCGCGGACAGCACCCGCGCCGTGCGGGTCCGCAGCCCGCACCCGGACGGACTGGCCTCGCTCGCCGACCGGCTCGCCGCGACCGGCGCCACCGTGGAGGCGGCCGGTCCCGACGAGCTGACCGTCAACGGCGTCACCGTCGACCGGGTCGGCGACCTGGCGTACGAGCTGGGGGTGCGCCTGCACGAACTGAGCCCGCAGGGCGCGTCGCTGGAACGCGCGTTCATGGAGCTGACCGCCGGCAGCGTCGAGTACGCCGGCGCACCCGGAGGTGACGACCGGTGACCACCCCGCACCACGCCCGTCGGCCGGCCGGCTTCGGCGGCGCCGTCGCCGCCGAGTGGACCAAGCTCTGGTCGGTACGCGGCACCTGGTGGACGCTGCTGGCCGCGGTGCTGGTGACCGCCGCCACCGCCGGGCAGCTCGCGATCTACGCGGCCAACGCCAACACCAACGACGACCCGGCCGACGACGCGGGGATCGTCACCGTGGGCAGCATCGTCACCGCCTCGGTGGAGCTGGCCCAGTACGCCGTGCTGGCCCTCGGGCTGCTCGCGATCACCAGCGAGTTCACGAGCCGCACCATCCGTACGACGTTGCAGTGCACCCCGTCGCGCGGCCGCGTACTGCTGGCGAAGGCCGTGGTGACGGCGGGCGTGACGTTCCCACTCGGCCTGCTGCTCGGCGGCGTCGGCGCGCTCGTGGCCCGGCCGGTGCTCGGCGAGTGGGGCACCGTCCCGGCGGCCGGCACCGTCCGGGACGTGGTGGCGTTCGCCGCCTACCTGGCGCTGGTCGGCGTGCTGGCCCTCGGGCTGGGGGCCGCGCTGCGCAGCGCCGTGCTCACGCTCGTGGTGCTCGTGGCCGCCCTCATGATCGTGCCGCTGTCGCTGCAGGAACCGGGCATCACCGTGCTCACCCGGATCGCGGACGCCTTCCCCGGGGTGGCGGGCGCCCACTTCCTGGCCGGGGACGGCGAACCCTACCCGTCGGTCGTGGGGCTGCTGCTGCTCGCCGGCTGGGCGGTCGCCGCGCTGGCACTCGGACGGGCCGCCCTGCGCCGCCGCGACGCCTGAGCACCGCGCCGGTTCCCCGGGCCCCAAGCCCGGGGAACCGGCGCAGCGGCCCGAGCGGACCCTCGAGGGGCGCACCCCGGCCCCCGAGCCCGGGGAGCCCGCTACTCCTCGACGAGCCCCGCCTCGTACGCGATGATCGCCGCCTGCACCCGGTTGCGGACCTCCAGGCGGGTGAAGATGCTCGTCAGATACGTCTTCACGGTGCCCTCGACCAGGTGCAGCCGGCGGGCGATCTCGGCGTTGGACAGGCCCGCCCCGACCAGCGCGAGCACCTCCCGCTCTCGGTCGGTGAGCCCCGCCGTACGGTCCCGGGCCGCCGGACGCCGGGCCAGCCGCCCGCCGCCCAGCTCGATGACGCGGCGGGCCACCCGGGGCGACAGGTACGCCCCGCCGTCGGCGACCGCGTGGACACCGGCGATCAGCTCGCGCGGATCCCCGGACTTGAGCAGGAAACCGCTCGCCCCGTGCCCGAGCGCCCGTGCCACGTGGTCGTCCTCGCCGAACGTCGTGAGCATGACCGTGGCGGTCTGCGGCACCAGCCGGCGGATCTCGGCGGCGGCGCTCAACCCGTCGAGCTTCGGCATCCGGATGTCCAGCAGGGCGACCGACGGCCGGTGCGCCCGGACGAGCTCCACGGCCGCCCGGCCGTCGCCCGCCTCGGCCACCACCTCGATACCCGGGTCGGTGGCGAGGATCGCCCGCACCCCGGCCCGGATCATCGCCTCGTCGTCGGCGAGCACGACCCGCACCGGCGCCGGCGCGCCGTCGTCCGTCGTCACGGCATCCGCTCCTTGCTGATCAGGCGCTCCTCGGCGAAGCAGAGCCGCCAGGTCGGCGCGGCCAGGGGGAAGTTTCCGTCGGTGTAGTACTCGCACCCGTCCCGGTCGACCCACACCGGCCGGTCCAGCTGCCGCCGGGGCAGCCCCGACAGGTCGGCGCGGCTCGCGCCCACCGGGAGGCTGTCGAAGGTCTCCTCGTCGAGCACCGTGCCGGCCGTCGCCAGCGGGTAGTAGACGAGCGACAGGGCCAGCGCCAGCGCGACCGGGGCACCGAACGCCACGAGCAGGCTCCGCCGCACCCGACGGCGCGCGTCGCGCAGCCGCCGCTCGGCGTCCGCGGGTCGCTCGGTCGGGACCGGCACGTCGTCGTGCCGGCGCGGCCCGTCGTCGGGCACCGGACGTCCGGCGGGGGCGGAGGCGGTCGCCGGGAGCGAGGCCCGTACGGCGAAGCCACCCTCGGCCCGGGGGCCGGCGTCCAGGGAACCGCCGGCGAGGCGTACCCGCTCGGCGAGCGCCACCAGCCCGCTGCCGTGCGAGGGCGGCCCGGGCAGCGGGCCGGCCGGCGGCGGCGCGTTGACCACCGCCACCTCCACCCGGTCGCCCACCCGGTCGAGGCGCACGTCGACGGTGGCGCCCGGCGCGTACCGGGCGGCGTTCGTCAGCGCCTCGCGCACCACCCGGTGCGCGGCGTGGCCGACCAGCGCCGGCAGCTCGCCCGCGTCGACGGACGCCTCGAGCCGTACCGCCATGCCCGCCTCCCGCGCCCCGTCGACCAGATCCGCGACGCTCTCGTCGGCCGGCCGCGTGCCCGCGCCCTCCTCGCGGAGCAGCCCGATGATCTCGTGCAGCCGCTCGGTGGCGGCGGCCACGCTCGCCCGCAGTTCCCCCGCGGCGGCCCGGTGCCGGGGATCGGCGTCGGCGGCCACCTCCAGGGCGGCGGCGCGCAGCGCGATCAGGCTCAGGTCGTGCCCCAGGGAGTCGTGCATCTCCTGCGCGATCCGGGCCCGCTCCCGCAGCCGCACCCGCTCGGCCACGCCGCGCTCCTCCCGGACCAGTGCGTCGGAGTAGCGGCGGCCCGCGTCGGCCAGCTCCTGCTGCTGCCGCCGGTACCGGCCCACCAGCCACGGGAAGACACCGGCCACCAGGAGCACCGCGGCGAGCAGGAACCAGGTGGTCGTTCCGGTGCCGAGCAGCCCCAGGTTGAGCAGGGTGCCACCCGCCGCGATCAGGGCGAACGCCGCCGCGGCCGGGCGGGCGTCGGCGCTCCGCCGCCCCACGAGGTAACTGAAGACCGGGATGGCGAACACGAAGTTGCCGTCGATCAGCGAGCCGAGCACCGTGATCACCAGCGCGGCCAGCGGCCAGCGCCGGCTCACCCCCACGGCCGTGGCGAGCATCAGCAGCGCGACGGCCAGCACGGCCAAGCCGTACGGCCGCTGGGGCGGCGTGACGCCCGCGTACCCGACCGGGGCGGCCACCACCGCCCAGAGCAGCAGGTCGCGCGGCAGCCACGGCCGCTCCGCCAGCGCGCGCCGCAGCGTACGCACCCCATCCCCCCTGGTCACGGCGGCCAGGCTACCCACCGACGGCGCGGGCGGGCACCGACGAAAGTCAGGTCTTCAGCCGATCTCCTCGGCCCAGGCGCGCCAGTCGTCGAGCACCCCGTGCAGCGCCGGGGTGAGCCAGCCCGGCGCCGACCGCCGGAACACGCCCGGATCCATGGCGCCGGCGCCGGCCGGCAGGGCGCCGAGCAGCTTCGGCACCAGGTCGCTGAGGTTGGTCCAGTGCACCAGCTCCGGCGCGGCCGGCCAGGCGCCGATGACCACCCCGGCGGGCACGGCACGGCGGTCCAGCGCCTCCAGGGTCAGCGCGGTGTGGTTGAGGGTGCCCAGCCCGGCCCGGGCGACCACCACGGCCGGCGCGCCGAGCGAGACGGCCAGGTCGGCCACCGTCCACGGCTCGCCCGACGGGCGCAGTCCCATCGGCACGAGCAGCCCGCCGGCCCCCTCCACCAGCACCAGGTCGTGCTTGTCCGCCTCCTCACGTACCGCGTCGACCGCGGTGTAGAGCTCCAGCGGCTCCAGCTCGGCCACCCGCGCGGCCGTGAGCGGGGCGAGCGGGTCGGGGTAGCTGGCCAGGGTCCGCCCGGTGAGCGGGGCGGCCAGCCGCTGCACGGCGTCCACGTCGCCGGGCTCGCCGGTCGCCGTACCGGTCTGGCCGGGCTTGAGGACCGCCACCCGCAGCCCCGCGGCCTGCGCCGCCGCGGTGATCGCCGCGGTCACGACCGTCTTGCCCACCTCGGTGTCCGTGCCGGTCACCACGACCGGTCCCCGCCACGGCGTGGTCGTACCACTCACGGTGTCACCTTCGTTCGCGACTGCGGGGCTCGCAAACCCGGCTCACTCCTCGCGCTCACGGTGTCACCTTCGTTCGCGACTGCGGGGCTCGCAAAACCGGCTCACTCCTCGCGCTCACGGTGCACACTCCACGATGACCTCCAGCGCCCGCACGAAGTCCTCCCGCGGCACACCCGCGTTGAGGGTCAGCCGCAGCCGCGAGCGGGTGTCGGGTGTGGACGGCGGGCGGAAGCAGCCCACGGCGACCCCCCGGTCGCGGCAGTCCGCGGCCCACGCCGTCGCCGCCTCGGGGCCCGGAGCGGTCACCGAGATCACCGCCGCGTCCGGGTCGGAGACGGTGAGACCGGCGGCGCGCAGCCGGCGTACGGCGAGCGCGGCCCGGTCGGCCAGCTCGGCGCGGAGCGGGTCGGCGGCCCGGGCCAGGTCGACCGCGGCGCGCACGCCGGCCGCGACGGCGGGCGGCAGCGCCGTGTCGAAGATGAACGTGCGTCCGGTCTCGACGAGGTGCCGGACGAACTCGGCCGGCCCGGCCACCAGTCCGCCCGCGCCGCCGAGCGCCTTGGAGAGGGTGGCGGTCACCACCACGTCCGGCTGGCCCGCCAGGCCCGCGGCGGCGACGGCGCCGGCGCCGGCCGGCCCGGTGACGCCGAGCCCGTGCGCGTCGTCGACCAGCAGCAGCGCGCCGTGCCGGCGGGCGACGGCGTGCAGCTCGGCCAGCGGGGCGAGGTCACCGTCGACCGAGAAGACCGACTCGGTGACCACCACGGCCGGTCGGCCCGGAGCCGCCGCGAGGGCGGCCGCCACCGCGGCGACGTCGGTGTGCGGGGTGACCACCGTCTCCGCGCCGGAGATCCGGCAGCCGTCGATGAGCGAGGCGTGGTTGTGCGCGTCGGAGACCAGCAGCGTCCGCGGTTGGACGAGCGCGCGCAGCGCCCCGAGGTTGGCCAGGTAGCCGGAGGAGAAGACCAGGGCGCGGTCCGCGCCGAGCCAGTCGGCCAGCGCGTCCTCGAGCGCGTGGTGCGCGTCGGTGGAGCCGCGCACGAGGCGGGAGCCGGTCGCCCCCAGGCCGTACGCCGACAGGGCCCGCGCGGCGGCCGCGGTGACCTCGGGGTGGGTGGCCAGGCCGAGGTAGTCGTTGCCGGCGAGGTCGGTGACCGTCTCCCCGGCGGAGCGCGGGTGCAGCCGCCGGGTCAGCCCGGCCTTCGCCCGCAGCTCGGCGCGGCGGTGGAGCGCCGCCAGCCAGTCCGCCACCGTGCCCCCTCGTCGCCGCTTCCACCGGCCGTTTCCGGCCGCCTCCGCCGGGCGAAGTTACCACCCCCCGGATCCCGGCCGGCGGATCCACTCGGGGGCGCCGCGACCGCGCTCACGCCCCCGGCGCAGCCGTTACCTGCCCGGTGGGGGGCCTTGTAGGGTACGAGCCATGCCAGAGATCCTCGACCAGGCCCGCACCCAGGTCCTGGGTGACGGCGTCGGCCTCGACCAGGCCGGCGTCCTCGCCGTGTTGAACCTCCCCGACGAGCACCTGCCCGCCGCACTCCAGCTCGCCCACGAGGTGCGGATGCGCTGGTGCGGCCCGGAGGTCGAGGTCGAGGGGATCGTCTCGCTCAAGACGGGCGGCTGCCCGGAGGACTGCCACTTCTGCTCGCAGTCCGGACTGTTCACCTCGCCGGTCCGCTCGGTCTGGCTGGACATCCCGTCGCTGGTCGAGGCGGCGAAGCAGACCGCGGCGACGGGGGCGACGGAGTTCTGCATCGTGGCGGCCGTACGCGGGCCGGACGCCCGGCTGATGAAGCAGATGCGCGAGGGTGTGGCCGCCATCAAGGCGGAGGTCGACATCCAGGTCGCCGCCTCGCTCGGCATGCTCACGCAGGAGCAGGTCGACGAGCTGGTCGACATGGGTGTGCACCGCTACAACCACAACCTGGAGACCTGCCGCTCCTACTTCCCCCACGTGGTGACCACGCACACCTGGGAGGAGCGCTGGGAGACGCTGCGGATGGTGCGGGACTCGGGCATGGAGGTCTGCTGCGGCGGCATCCTGGGCCTGGGCGAGAGCGTCGAGCAGCGCGCGGAGTTCGCGGCGCAGCTCGCCGAGCTGGACCCGCACGAGGTGCCGCTGAACTTCCTGAACCCGCGGCCCGGCACGCCACTTGGTGACCGTCCGGTGGTGGAGGGGAAGGACGCGCTGCGGGCCATCGCCGCGTTCCGGCTGGCCATGCCGCGGACCATCCTCCGGTACGCGGGCGGCCGCGAGATCACCCTCGGCGACCTCGGCACCCGCGACGGTCTGCTGGGCGGCATCAACGCGGTGATCGTCGGCAACTACCTGACCACCCTCGGCCGCCCGGCCACGGAGGACCTGGCGCTGCTGGAGGATCTGAAGATGCCGGTCAAGGCGCTCTCCGCGACGCTGTGAGGGGGTCGACGGTGACGGACGCCGTGACGCGGCCGGACGGTGCCGCGCCGGTCTGGTGCGACCGCTGCGGCGAGGCCACGGTGGACGGCCCGCACGAGACGTGCGCGCGGGCGCGCACGCTGGAGCCGCCCCGGTACTGCGGGCACTGCCGCCGCCGGATGAAGGTGCAGGTGCTGCCGGTCGGCTGGTCGGCGGTCTGCGTCGCGCACGGCGAGATCCAGGGCTGAGGCGCCCTCGCCCTCACGGGCCCCACCGTCGCGGTCGTGGATGGTACGTTCCCGTTCCGGACCGGCACGGTGGCCCGGAACAGGTGGGGGGACATGGCGGACGGCGCGACCACGGCCGCGCGGCAGCGGCGGGTGCTGGCCGCGGCGACGGAGTTCGGCGCGGCCATCGGGGCCACCCGGGTGACGGTGGAGTCACCCGACGGCGCCGTGGTGGTGACGGTCGGTCCCGGCAACGCCGTCGTGGACCTCACGTTGACGCGCCGGATCCGGCAGCACGACGGGCGGTCGCTGGCTGCGCTGATCGTCTCCACGGTGCGTACGGCGGTCGACCGGGCCACCCAGGAGCTGGCGGCGCGCGCCCGCGAGCTGGCCCCCGACCGCCCCGACCTGCCCGGGCTGCTCACCGGGGCGCTGCCCGCACCGCCCGCGCCGCACTCGGGCGACACGACCGGCGCGGCCGCGGGCCCGACGGGCACCGGCGCCGCGGGCACGGGTGGCGGCGCGGCCGGCGTGCCGGGTGACGAGCTGGCCGCCGGCGCCCGGCGGCTCAGCGCCGAGGCGGACCGGCAGCTCGACGCGTACGCGGCAGCGTGGGAGGAGCTGGAAGTGCTGACGGCGACCGCCCACTCCCCCGACGGCGGGGTCACCGCCGTGGTGCGTGCCGGCGGCGCGCTGGAGCGGGTCGAGCTGCACGACTCCCTGCTGCGGGGCGAACCGGCCGGCCTGGCCGCGCTGGTGCTCGCCACGGTGCACCGGGCCACCGCCGAGGCGTCCCGCCGGATGGCCGAGCGGGTGCAGGAGGCGGTCGGCCCGCGGCTGGACGTGATGGCCCTCGTGACGCCCCACCTGCCGGCCGAGGGCGCGGACGAGGAGGGACGGGCATGACCGGTTTCGAAGCCGACGTGGACGCGATCATGAGCTGCCGCACGCGGCTGGCGGAGATCCAGCAGCGCGCCGCGGCCATCGCCGACCTGGCCGAGGACGCCAACCCGGAGTGGTACATCTGGGGCGCGCTCGGCGCCCCGTTCGCCGCGCTCTACTGGTCGTACGCCGACGACATCCACAAGCACCTCGGCATGATGGGCGAGGCGCTGCGGGACCGGGTGGACGCGCTGGACTGCACGGCCCAGGCCTACCGGGAGACCGACGAGCGCATCGACGCGCACCTGCGCCGCATCGGCGTGAAGCTCGAGGGCGGCGCATGAGCGAGCGTGGCGAGCGAATCATCGGGCACTGTGCGGTGGAGTCTCATGACGGCGCCGACCGGAGGGAGGCGGCGGCATGAGCGAGCGCGACCTCAAGGACAGCGACGTCACCAACGACGTCACCCGCCAGGAGGGGTCGTTCGGGCCGTTCGGCGCCGAGACCACCTGGGACGGCTACGGCGGCGCCGGCTCGGTCGACGTCGGCGGCTTCGACCTGCTCCGCTTCGACCCGGTCAAGGACGTGCCCGGCCTGTCCGGCGTGCCGCAGGCCGTCTCGGCCGGGGCCAAGTGGGCCAGCGGCGACGGCGACTGGTCGGAGCTGTTCAACATCGCGGGCAGCATCGGCGACCTGGGCGTCAACGTGCTGGTGTACGCCGCCGACCCGCTCAACTTCCTCATCTCCGCCGGGCTCACGTTCCTCATCGACGTGGTGCAGCCGCTGGAGGACCTGCTCGGCCTGGTCACCGGGAACCCGGAGCGGATGGAAGGCGAGATCGCCAAGTGGGAGCGGGTCGGCAACGCGCTGGAACCCCTCGCCGAGGAGATCCGCCAGGCCGCCCAGGAGGGGCTGATCGGGTGGAAGGGCGTCGCCGCAGACGCGGCCCGTGCCCGGCTGGACGAGTTCGCCCAGGGCGTCGCCGGGATCGGCAACGACGTCAAGCAACTCGTCATGATCCTCAACATGGCCAAGCTGCTCATGGAGATCGCCCAGGGCTTCGTGATCGGGCTGATCGCCACGTTCGTCGAGTGGCTGGTCTTCACCTGGACGGCCGCGCTGGCCGCCGCCGCCCCGACCATGGGGGCGTCGACCGCCGCCGCGGGCGCGGCCACCACGGCCCAGGGCGCGATCGTGACGAGCCGCGCCGTGAGCTTCATCAACCGGGTCGTCTCCGTGCTCCAGCGGCTGCGCACGGTACTGACCCGGATGCACCCGCGCATCATGCGGCGGGTGCAGGCGTCGTTCCAGATGCGCGGCCCCAACGGCCGGTTCGTCTCGGGCTGGCAGGGCGCGCCGAGCGCCCTGCGCGCGTCGGTGACGGACTGGCGGACGTGGATGGGGCCGCTGGACAAGGCGGTCACCACGGCCAGCAACGAGGGCAAGCGGATCGTCGACTACAGCAGCGACGAGAACGAACTCTCCGACGAGCAGATGGACCGGTACCTTGACCCCGACAGGTGAGCCGGCCGGGCCAATGGCCCACCCGGAGACCGCGTACCCCGTCGAGGCGTACGACCCGGAGGGGCCGCCGCCGGCGCTGCCGCCCGGGCACGGCGGCATCGCGGTGCACGTCTGGTGCCCGCCCGAGGCGCGGCGCCACACGCTGGCCCCGATGGTGGGCGTCGACGGCCGTCCCGCCACCTACGGCTTCGGCCGGGCGCTGATCGTGGTGCCGGCCGGCGAGCGCCTCGTCGAGGTGCAGTACGTCGAGCCGCAGCGCAGCATGATGGTCACCGTCGGGGAGGGACAGGTCGTGCCCGTCGAGTACGCCGCCTCGTACGACGCGGTGGCCTCCGGCTCGCTCGGCACCGGCCCGCAGCGTCCCCGCGGGCGCATGCCGCTGGCCGCGGCGCTGGCGTTCACCGTCGGCATCGTGCTGCTCTGCTGCTACGGCACGGTCGTGCCGTTCATCCTCGCCGGGGACGTCCCGCCGCTCGCGCTGATGCTGGCCCCGGTGGTCGGGCTCGCCGCCGGTGGCCTGTTCCTGCTGTTCTGGTTCCGCCGGAGGCGCCGGTGACGACGGAGGCCCACTTCCTCGGCGACGCCGACGCGCCGCCGCCCCCGCCCGGGCACGGTGTGCTGGTGGTGACGTTCCACTTCACCAGCAAGGTCGAGCTGTACCGGTCGGGCATGCTGCTGCGCGACCGGCCGAACTGGGACATCTGGGTTCCGCCGCCCGTGCTGACGGTCGACGGTCAGCCGGTGCGCGCGAGCTGGTCGACCTGGTGCTATCCCCTGCCGGCCGGGCCGCACCAGGTGGACGTCCGCGAGCCGGCGGCCGCCGGGCGCCGGGTGGAGGTCGTCGCGGGCGAGGCGCACCGGCTGCGCTACGACGCCTCCGTGACGATCCGGAAGGACCACACGGACACGCGGGTCCTCCAGTGGTACGGAACCGGGCGGTGGCGGGCGTGAGCATCCTCACAGGACGGTCGGTCGTGCTCCGGCCGGCCACCGCGGCCGACGTGCCGCGGCTCGCGGCGATCCGCGCCACTCCGGAGGTGCGCCGCTGGTGGCGCGGCGGCGACGACCTGGCCGCCGCGGTCCGGGCCGACCTCGCCGACGAGACGACGACCGTGTACGCGATCGAACACGACGGCCGGGTGGTCGGCGCCATCCAGTGGTACGCCGAGGAGGACCCGGACTACCGCCACGCCAGCCTGGACGTCTTCCTGGACCCGGAGACGCACGGTCGCGGGCTCGGCCCGGACGCGATCCGGACGGTGATCCGGCACCTGATCGACGCCCACGGGCACCACCGGTTCACCATCGACCCGTCGGCCGGGAACAGCCAGGCGATCCGCAGCTACGCGAAGGTGGGCTTCCGGCCGGTCGGGGTGCTGCGCCGCTACGAGCGCGGCGAGGACGGGCGCTGGCACGACGGTCTCCTCATGGACCTGCTCGCCGACGAACTGGTCGGCTGACAGCGCGTACGCGAACGGTGGGCGGGTGCCGGCGGGCGGCCCGTCCGTGACGCCGCGCGGTCGCGCGGTGGGGCGGAGGACCATCCACTCAGGACGCCGAGGCACCGCAGCGTCCGTTTGCCCGTACGTGTTACACCGACACGCCGCGAAATCGCATCGAATTTGATCTCTTCTCGTCGCATCGCCGCAGCTCAGACCGATTGACCGATGCCACGCGCCGCTCCCGTTCATGAGATCATGCGTCGTCCCCTCTACCGATCTCGGAGGAACATTCATGCCACATCGTCGGCAGGTGGCGCGCGCGGGCCTCACCGCGGCCGCCGCCACGGCCTGCCTTGCTCTTGCCACCCCGGCCTGGGCCACCCCGAGCACCACCCCGCTCAACCCCGCGCACCGGGGTTCGACCGCGGCCGGCTTCGGCACCCAGGAGTGCGGCGACGAGCGGTTCGCCACCCGGGCGGACAACCAGGACGGCTGGCACTTCGTACTGCCCGGCGGCAAGGAGGCCGGGAGCTTCGAGAGCCTCACCCTCACCTTCGACAACGGCACCACCGACGTCGAGGTGAAGATCCCGGACGCTTCCGACCCCTACCCGGACGCCTTCTACTCGACCGGCGGCAAGAACCCCCGGGTCATCCACGCGTACCTCTTCACGCCGGCCGGCTGGACCCTCGTGGACGGCAGCGCGGTGATCAGCGGCACGGCCGCCAAGTTCAACCTGAGCCACACCTGCCCCGGCACCGCCGTCGGGGAGTCGCCGTCGCCGAGCCCGTCGACGCCGGGCGGGGAGTCGCCGACTCCGACGCCGTCCACCCCTGGTGGGGAGTCGCCGACCCCGACGCCGTCGACCCCGGGCGGGGAGTCGCCGACCCCGACGCCCTCCACCCCGGGCGGGGAGTCGCCGACCCCGGGTGACTCGGGCACCCCGTCGGCGAGCGCCTCGCCGGGCACGGGCGTCGGCGGGAGCGACGACGAGGGCAGCCTGCCGCTGACCGGTGTGGCCGCGACCAGCATCGCGCTCACCGGCGTCGTCCTCATCGGTGGTGGCGTCGCGCTGATGACGCTGCGCCGCCGCCGCGACAAGGTCACCTTCACCAGCTGATCCCCGCAGCGGACGACCGGCCCCCGGAGGAGTCTCCGGGGGCCGGTCGCTGTTTCCGGCAGGTGGCGGTCGGGCCCGCATCCTGCGCGGGGAGCCCGCCGGCGGGTGACCGTGCCGGCGGTTGATCCGCGGGGGACGCCGGTCCGTACCGACGAGCAACTGGCCGACGACAGCCGGGGGACACGTCACATCATCCACAGGCATCGATGCACTGTCGCACTTTCCGCAGGTCGACGGCACCGCGCACGACACCGCGGCCGCGCGCCGGGCCGGATCACCCGTCCTGGCATACGAGCGTACGGTTGCCGGCCCGTCGCGGGGCGCGCGACAGTACGCGACACCAGCGGTGCCATCGACGCCGCCGCTCCCCCGGACAACCCAGAGGAGAACGCGATGGCTCTACGACTCGCCGAGGGCACCGCCTGGTCGGACACCCTCGCCCGCGCCGTGGCCGCCGCACCGGAGGCGTTCGGCGCCCCGGCCGACGGCGTGACCACCCTGCACAACCTCGTCGAGGGTGACTGGCGGGCGGTCGGCACCCCCACCCCGGTACGCACCCCGCTGGACAACACCGTCCTCGTCAACCTCTCCCGGCTCGGCGCCGAGGACGCCCGGGCGGCCGTCGCGTACGCCGCCGCCGCGCACCGCGACTGGGCGGACACCCCTCTGGCCCAGCGGAAGGAACGGGTCGTCGCGGCGCTGGACGCCCTCACCGCGCACCGGGACCTGCTCGCCCTCCTGCTCGTGTGGGAGATCGGCAAGCCGTGGCGGCTGGCCTGCGCCGACGTGGACCGGGCGCTCGACGGCGTCCGCTGGTACGTCGGTGAGATCGACCGGATGCTCGCCGGCGGCCGGGAACCGCTGCCGGGCCCGGTCAGCAACATCGCCTCCTGGAACTACCCGATGAGCGTGCTGGTGCACGCCGAACTGGTGCAGTTGCTCGCCGGCAACGCGGTGATCGCCAAGACCCCGTCCCAGGGCGGGGCGGTCTGCCTCACCGTGGCGCACGCGCTCATGCGCCGCGCCGGGCTGCCGGCCACGCTCGTCTCCGGTGGCGGCGAGGAGCTGTCCGAGGTGCTCGTCCGGGCGCCCGAGATCGGCGCGGTCGCCTTCGTCGGCGGGCGCTCCAACGGCGGAAAGGTGGCCGCCGCGCTGCTCGACACCGACAAGCGGCACTTCATCGAGCAGGAGGGGCTGAACGCCTGGGGGATCTGGAACTTCTCCCAGTGGGATCTGCTCGCCGGGCACCTGAAGAAGGGCTTCGAGTACGGCAAGCAGCGCTGCACCGCGTACCCCCGGTTCGTGGTGCAGCGCGACCTGGTCGACCAGTTCCTCGACATGTACCTGCCGGTGGTGCGCTCCGTCCGGTTCGGACACCCGCTGGCCGTCGAGGACGGCTGGTCGGCCGCCGACCCGCTGCCCGACCTGGACTTCGGGCCGCTCATCAGCCCCGCCAAGGCCGACGAGCTGCGGCGCAAGGTGGACGAGGCGGTCCGCGGCGGCGCCGTGCCGCTGCACCGGGGCAAGCTCGACGGCGCGCCGTTCCTGCCCGGACAGGACACCTCCGCGTACGTGGCGCCGGCCGTGCTGCTGGCGCCGCCCGGCCGGTCCCGGCTCATGCACGCCGAGCCGTTCGGGCCGGTCGACACGATCGTCGTGGTGGACACCACCGACGAGCTGCTGGCCCAGATGAACGCCTCCAACGGGGCGCTGGTCGCCTCGCTGGCCTGCGACGACGAGGAACTCGCCGGCAAGCTCGCGGTGGACCTCCAGGCGTTCAAGGTCGGCATCAACAAGCCCCGCTCGCGCGGCGACCGCGAGGAGCCGTTCGGCGGGCGGGGCGCCTCGTGGAAGGGCGCGTTCGTCGGCGGTGAACTGCTCGTGCAGGCCGTCACGCAGGGCGGCGACGAGCGCCTGTACGGCAACTTCCCCGACTACAGCCGCTACCCGGCGACCTGACCGCCGCATCGCCGTGACGCCGTCCCGGTGGGTGCGGGGCCCGCACCCACCGGGACGGGCGTGCCCCTGCTCCACCGGGGCTCCTGCACCTACCGGGGCCCCTTCACCGCGTCCGGGCGGGGACGGTCAGCGGCAGGGTGAGCGTGAGCAGGGCGCCGTCCGGGTCGGTGCGCACCGGGCGGCCCAGGCGGTGCACGGTACGCAGCAGGGGGCCGTTCTCCGCCTGGGTGTGCAGCACCAGCGCGGCGTAACCGGCCTGCTCGGCGTGCCGGACCAGCCGGCGCAGCAACGCCGCCCCGAGCCCGCGGCGCTGCCAGTCGTCGCGTACCAGCAGGGCCACCTCGGCCTCGTCCCCCTCGCCGAGCAGGTTCGCCATGGCCACCACCGACTCGGCGGCACCGCCGGCGTCGACGGTCGCCGCGACCAGGGTCAGCCCGCGGGCCGGCTCCAGCATCCGGCGCAAGCGGGCGGGCGCCGGCACGGCCGCGCCACCGAGGTAGCGGCGGTACCGGCTGCGCGCGGAGCAGCCCTCGTGCAGGTCGAGCACGGCCGGCAGGTCGTCGGCGACCGCCGGCCGTACGGCCAGCTCGGCGCCGTCGGGCAGCACCAGCGTGACCTGCTCGGCGGCCCGGCGTACGACGGCGGCGGCCAGTTCGACCAGCGCCTGGGCCCGCGCGTACTCGGCGGGCGTGAACTCGGGTGCGGCCCGGCGCAGCGTGAACGCGCCCCCGCCCAGGTCGGCGAGGCGCATCGTGGTGCCCGCGATCCCCACCTCGGTGTCCGCGGCCTCCGGCCGCCAGGTCACGGCGTCCGCGCCGACGAGCGTCCGCAGCGCCGCACCGGTGGCCTCGGGGTCGCGGACGAGCCGGGTGGCCAGCCCGAGCACGCGGGTGGGCTGGTCGACGAGCCCGCGCGCCTCGCTGCGCGCCACCCAGCAGTCCCGCCCGCGGCCCCGCTCGACGGCGGCCAGCAGGTCGGACTCGTCGAGCGCGTCCGGCGCGTCGACGAGGAAGTCGTCCACCGCGCCCCGCTCGGTGGTGTGCACCTGCACGGCGAGGATGTTGACCCCGCGCAGGGCGAGGCTCGCCGTGAGCACCGACAGGTAGCCGGGCCGGTCGTCCACGGTGGCCCGGATCCGCCACAACGTCATGGTTGGCTCCCTTCCCCGGGTACCACCCTCGGCGGCGGCTGTTGCCGGCCGATTGCCCGGCGGTGACGGCTCCGCGACCCGCCGGCGATCCGCGTCACACCCGCGCGATGCCCGAACCGTCCGCCGCCGCCTCGGGATCAGGCGGTCACCGGGGGTTGGCCGACCAGGTCCAGCCGGTCACCGAGGATGACGGCGCTGGCCCGGACCAGCTGCGCCAGCCGGTCCACCTCGGTGGCGTGGAACCCGGCGGCGGTGAGCGGGTCGGCGTGCTCGCGCGCCACCACCAGCACCAGGCCGGCCCGACCGAAGGGCGCGACCGCGTGATGGGTGCCGTCGGCGGCGGTCATCGCCCGGGCGCGCAGCGGGGTCACCTCCGGCAGCCGTGGCGGCACGGGGGCGCGCCAGCTGGCGTGGCCGATCGCCGCCGTGCCGCCGCCGGACCGGGACGCCCAGTCCACCGGCACCACGGCGGCCACCGCCCAGTCGGCGGCGAGCAGCCCGGGCACCGCGTCCACGAGGGTGGCCAGCCCGTCCGCGGGGTTCGCGGCGACCTGCGCCAGCAGCTCGGCGTCCTGCCCCGTCGCGGTGGGCGCGCCGATCGCCCGCCACATCCCGTCCACCCGTACGCCGGGAATCGCCGCGAGGCCGGCCAGCAGCCGCTCGACCCGGGCCGCGCCGGGCCAGACGACGGTGAAGTCGTCGACCGCCCGCCCGCCGAGGCGTTCCAGCACCACGACCTGGACGATGTCGGCGCCGGAGACGCCCAGCGTCCGGGCCACCTGGCCGAGGGAGCCGGGGCGGTCCGGCAGGGTCACCCGAACTCGTAGCAACATGTCGTCCCCTCCGGTCGGCGGGCCGGCGCCGGTGGCCGGCAGGCTGGTCTCCAGCCTGGTCACCGTCCGTTTCGCCCCTGTTGCCGCGGCATGTCCCGGACGCAAAATCCGACCTTGACAACATGGCGGAGCTGCCATCAACTAATCGGATGACCGATCCGGCCGTCGACGCGCTCCGGCCGGGAGCCACCCCGGACTCCCCCGCCGGGGTGGAACCCGCCGCCCCGCCCCCGACCGGTGGCGACGGCGCGCCCGCCGGGGTCGACCTCGACCGGCTCGGCGCGTACCTCGCCCGGCACCGGCCCGACCTGGCCGGCGGCCCGCTGCGGGCCCAACTGATCGCCGGCGGCAAGTCGAACCTCACGTACCTGCTGTTCCTCGGCGAGCGCGAGGTGGTGCTGCGGCGCCCGCCGCTGGGGCACGTGCTGGCCACCGCGCACGACATGGCCCGCGAGTTCCGCGTGATCTCCGCGCTCGCGCCCACCGAGGTGCCGGTCCCCGGGGCGCTGCTCCACTGCCCCGACCCGGACGTGATCGGGGCGCCGTTCTACCTCATGGAACGGGTCGCCGGCGAGGTCTTCCGCACCCGCGCGCAGACCGACCCGCTCGGCGCGCCGCGCCGCCGCGAGCTGGCCATGGCCATGATGGACACCCTGGCCGCCCTGCACCGGGTGGACCCGGCGGCCGTGGGGCTGGCCGACTTCGGCCGGCCGGAGGGCTACCTGGAGCGGCAGGTGCGCCGCTGGGCGGCGCAGCTCGACCGCTCCCGCAGCCGCCCGCTGCCCGGCGCCGACGAGCTGCGCGACCGGCTGGCCGCGACCGTTCCGGCCAGCGCCAACGCGGGCCGGATCGTGCACGGCGACTACCGGTTGGACAACCTCCTCGCCACCGTCGACCCGGTGGCGGTCCGCGCCGTGCTCGACTGGGAGATGGCCACCCTCGGCGACCCGCTGGCCGACCTGGGCCTGCTGCTGACGTACTGGGACGTGCTCGGCGGCAGCGAGACCGCCGAGGGCAACCCCGTGGCCGACGGGCTCGGCCCCCGGGCCGGCTTCCCCACGGGCGCCGAGCTGATCGAGCGGTACGCCGACCGCAGCGGCGTGGACGTCGGCCCGCTGCACTGGCACGTCGCGCTCGGTTGCTTCAAGCTCGCGGTGATCTGCGAGGGGATCCACTACCGGCACGCGCTCGGGCAGACCCTCGGAGCGGGATTCGACCGGATCGGCGACATGGTGGCGCCGCTGATCGCGTACGGGCTGACGGCCGCCGGGGAGCGTTGATGGACTTCGCGTACGACACCCGCACGGAGGAGCTGCGCGCCGAGCTGACGGCGTTCCTGGACGAGCACGTGTACCCGGCCGAGGCGGTGCACGCCGCGCAGGTGGCCGAGGCCGGCGACCCGTGGGCGCGTCCGCCCGTGATGGCCGAGCTGAAGGCGGAGGCGCGCAAGCGTGGGCTGTGGAACCTGTTCCTGCCCGACCGGCGCTACGGCGCGGGGCTCACCAACCTCCAGTACGCGCCGCTGGCCGAGTTGACCGGGCGCAGCCCGCACCTGGCCCCGGAGGCGCTCAACTGCGCCGCGCCGGACACCGGCAACATGGAGCTGCTGGCCGAGTTCGGCTCGGAGGAGCAGCGCGAGCGGTGGCTGCGTCCGCTGCTGGAGGGCGAGATCCGGTCCGCGTTCTGCATGACCGAGCCCGACGTCGCCTCGTCGGACGCCACGAACATCGCCACCCGGATCACCCGCGACGGCGACCACTACGTGATCAACGGCCGCAAGTGGTGGTCGTCGGGCGCCATGGACCCGCGCTGCGAGATCTTCATCGTCATGGGCAAGACGGACCCGGACGCCGACCGGCACCGGCAGCAGAGCATGGTGCTGGTGCCGCGGGACACCCCGGGCGTCACGGTCCGGCGGGGCATGACGGTGTTCGGCTACAGCGACGCCGCGCACGGCGGCCACGCCGAGATCGACTTCACCGACGTCCGGGTGCCCGTGGAGAACCTGGTGGGCGAGGAGGGCGGCGGCTTCGCCATCGCCCAGGCCCGGCTGGGCCCGGGCCGCATCCACCACTGCATGCGCCTCGTCGGGATGGCCGAGCGGGCCCTCGAACTGCTCTGCCGGCGGGTCACCGAGCGGGTCGCGTTCGGCCGGCCCCTCGCCGAGCAGGGCGTGGTGCGGGAGTGGATCGCGGAGTCCCGGGTCCGCATCGAGCAGGCCCGCCTGCTGGTGCTCAAGACCGCGTGGCTCATGGACACGGTCGGCAACAAGGGCGCGCACACGGAGATCCAGGCCATCAAGATCGCCACGCCGGCGATGGCGGAGTGGGTGATCGACAAGGCCATCCAGGCGTACGGCGGCGCGGGCGTCAGCCAGGACACCCCGCTCGCGGCCCTGTGGTCGCAGGCCCGCACCCTGCGCCTGGCCGACGGCCCCGACGAGGTGCACCGGGCGTCCCTCGCCCGCCGCGAACTCCGCCGCCACACCCCGAGCCGCTGACCCCCCTCTCGCCCGCGATCTTGCACTTTCGGCCCCCGGATCGCGTGGTTTGTCCGGGATGTCGGGGCAGGAAGTGCAAGATCGCGGGGGTTAGGTGGCGGGGGGAGGGGGTTAGGCCGTGCCGCGCTCGACCAGTCGCGTGTCCAGCAGGATGTTCGGGGAGGCGATCTCCTCGCCGCGGATGCGGGCAACCAGCAGGCGGGCCATCTGCCGCCCCATCTCCTCCACCGGCTGGAAGACGGTGGTCAGCGGCGGATCGGCCTGCCGGGCGATCGGCGCGTCGTCGAAGCCCACGACCGCCACGTCGTCCGGCACCCGCCGGCCGGCCTCACGCAGCGTACGCAGGGCGCCGAAGGCCATCAGGTCGGAGGCCACGAAGACGGCGTCGAGATCCGGGCAGACCTCCAGCAGCCGGCGCATGCACACCGCCCCGCTCTCCTCGCTGAAGTCGCCGTACGCGACGAGGTTCGGATCGACCCGGCCCCCGGAGGCCGCGACGGCCTCGGTGTAGCCGGTGAGGCGGGCCAGGCCGGCGCCCATGTCCTGGGGACCGGCGATGGTGGCGATCCGCTTCCGCCCGCGCACCGCGAGGTACTCCACCGCCTGCCGGGCGCCGCCCACGTTGTCGACGTCGACGAACCAGGCCGGCTGCGCGCCCGGTTGCAGCATCCGGGCCGGCCGGCCGCCGAGGACGCTCGGCAGGCCCCGCTCCTCGAGCAGCGTGGGGAGCGGGTCGGCGTCGTGCAGGGAGAGCAGCAGGACGCCGTCGACGTGCTGGTTGGTCAGGTGGTGCTCGACGCGTTCGCGTTCCAGCGGCGACTGGGCCATGGCCAGCCAGAGCTGCATGGGCGTCTCGAGCAGCGCGGAGCTGACGCCCCGGACGATCCCGGCGAAGAACGGCTCGGTGAACACCCGGTCGCCGGACTCGGAGACGACGAGCGCCACGGAGTCGGTCCGCTGCGTCACCAGGGCCCGGGCGGCGCGGTTCGGGACGTACCCCAGCTCGGCGATGGCCTGCTCCACGGCGGCCCGCGCCTCCGGACTCACCTGCGGCGACCCGTTGACCACCCGGGAGACCGTGCCGCGCCCGACGCCGGCGCGGGCGGCGACCGCGTCGAGGGTCGGGCGGCCCAGCGACCGGCTGCGCTGCGTTGTCATCGTCTGCTCCTCCGACGTCGGGCGGTCCGGCGCCGCCGCCGACCGTGGCGCCGGACCGCCCGCATGCTGGCCCGAGCCTATTCTGCGGCCAGACCGTTGCGTCGGATCACCTCGGCGTACCACCTGGCGCTGGACTTCGGGATGCGGGCCTGACTCTCGTAGTCGACGTAGATCATGCCGAACCGCTTGGTGTAGCCCCAGGCCCACTCGAAATTATCCATCAGTGACCAGGCGAAGTAGCCGCGCAGAGGGACGCCGGCGGTGATGGCCTCGTGCGCGGCGCGCAGGTGGGCGTCGAAGTACGCGAGCCGGTCGGCGTCGTCGACGCGGCCGTCCACGACCTCGTCGACGAAGGCCGAGCCGTTCTCGGTCACGTAGAGCGGAAGGTCGGTGTACTCCTCGTGCACCCGGCGCAGCGTCTCGACCAGGCCGGGGGCGTCGATCTCCCAGTTCATGTCGGTGACCGGCACGCCCCGGGTGACGAAGCGGACGTCCTCGCTCCCGGGCCAGCACGACGGCGAGCGCCAGTACGGCTCGGGCGCGACGCCCTCGACGGGCGCGGCCACCACGTGCCGGCTGTAGTAGTTGACGCCCACCAGGTCCAGCGGGCTGGCGATCACCGCGAGGTCGCCGTCGCGCACGTGGCCGAAGTCGGTCACCTGCCGCAGGTCGGCCAGCAGATCCGCCGGGTACGCCCCGCGCAGCAGCGGGTCGAGGAAGAACCGGTTCGCGAGCGCGTCGATCCGCCGCGCCGCGTCCCGGTCGCCCGGGGTGTCGGTGGCCGGGGTGACCGGATAGAGGTTGACCGTCACCCCCACCTGCGCCTCCGGGCGCGCGGCCCGCAGCGCCTGCACGGCGAGCCCGTGGCCGAGCATCAGGTGGTGCCCGGCCCGGACCGCGTCCGCCCCGTCGGAGCGGCCGGGCGCGTGCGCCCCGGAGCCGTAGCCGAGGAACGCCGAGCACCACGGCTCGTTGAGCGTGGTCCAGTAGCGCACCCGGTCGCCGAGCGCGTCCGCGACCAGCGCGGTGTAGTCGGCGAACCGGCCGGCCGTGTCGCGGGCCGGCCAGCCGCCGGCGTCCTCCAGCGGCTGCGGCAGGTCCCAGTGGTACAGGGTGAGCCAGGGCTCGATGCCGTGCGCCAGCAGCTCGTCGACGAGCCGGCGGTAGAAGTCGAGCCCCGCCGGGTTGGCCGGGCCGGCGCCGCCGGGCTGCACCCGCGGCCAGGCGACCGAGAAGCGGTACGACTTGAGCCCCAGCTCGGCCATGAGGGCCACGTCCTCGCCGAGCCGGTGGTAGTGGTCGCAGGCCACGTCGCCGGTGTGCCCCTCGCGTACCCGCCCGGGCGTGTGGCTGAAGGTGTCCCAGATCGACGGCCCTCGGCCGCCCTCGGCGACCGCCCCCTCGACCTGGTAGGCCGCGGTCGCCGCGCCCCAGAGGAAGCCGGGCGGGAAGGTCAGTGGCGGGCGCTCGTCGAGGACGCCGAGGGCGGTCGGGGTGGCAGGGTTGCTCACGACTTGACGGCACCTTCCATGATCCCGCCGATGATCTGGCGGCCGAAGACGAGGAACACGACCAGCAGCGGCAGGGTCGCCAACGCGGTGCCGGCGAACAGCGCGGTGTAGTCGGTCTGGTACAGGCCGGACGAAAGGATCTTGAGGGAGTACTGCACCGTCGGGGTGTCCGGGGTGAGCACGACGAACGGCCAGAGGAACTCGTTCCAGGTCTGCATGAACGTCAGCAGCCCGAGTACGGCCGCGGCCGGGCGCAGCGCGGGCAGCACCACGTTCCAGTAGATCCGCCAGGTCGAGCAGCCGTCGAGGCGGGCGGCCTCGATGAGCTCGTCGCTGACCGCGGCCAGGGCGTACTGGCGCATCATGAACACCCCGAACCCCTGCACGAGGAACGGCACGATGACCGCCTGCAGGGTCCCCGTCCACTCCAGCTCGACCATCATGAGGTAGAGCGGGATGATGCCGAGCTGGGTCGGCACCATCATCGTCAGCACGATCACCAGGAGCAGGCCGTTGCGGCCCCGGAACCGCAGCTTGGCGAGCGCGAAGCCGGCCAGGCTGGAGAAGAAGATCACCGAGACGGTGACGATGGTCGACACCACGGCCGAGTTGACCAGCCCGTAGAGGAACGCGGCGTCCTCGTTGGCGAGCATCCGGTCGATGTTCTCGAAGAGCATCCCGCCCGGCGTGGGCGGCATGTCGTAGACGGCGCTGTTGTCCCGCGAGGCGATGATGAACGACCAGACGATCGGGAAGACCGACAGCACGCACCCGAGGATCAGCGCGAGGTACGTCAGCGGGCTGGCCTCCCAGAGCCGGGCTCCCGGCGTACGACCGCGGCGGGCCCGCGGCGGCGGGGTGACGGATCGGGGAAGGGCCTGGGTGGTGGTCACTTCTGCTCCCCCTTCACCGAGCGCCGGACCAGCGCGAAGTTGATCAGCGCGAAGATGATGATCATCAGGAAGAGCAGCCACGACATCGCGGCGCCGTAGCCGTACTCCGCGTTGCCCGTGAAGGTCTGCTCGTAGATGTACATGGCCAGCGTCTGGAACTCGTGCTCCGCGCCACCGCGGACCATCCCGTGCCCGTACATGAGGGGCTCGGTGAAGATCTGGAATCCGCCGATGGTGGAGATGATGACCGTGAAGAGGATGGTCGGCCGGATCAGCGGCACGGTGATCTGCCAGAACTGCCGCCAGGCCGAGGCGCCGTCCAACGAGGCCGACTCGTACAGGTCCCGCGGGATGGCCTGCATGGCGCCGAGGTAGATCAGCGCGTTGTAGCCCGTCCACCGCCAGTCGACCATGAAGGCGATCGCGAGCCAGGAGGCGTAGCGGTTGTCCCGCCAGGCGACCGGGTCGATGCCGACGGTGCCGAGCAGCCAGTTCACCAGGCCGTACCGGTCGGCGAAGATCAGCGCGAAGATGATGCCGACCGCCGCGACCGAGGTGATGTTGGGCACCACGATGCCCATGCGCAGCAGCGTGCGACCGCGCATCTGACGGTTCAACAGGTTGGCGAGCAGGAGCGCCACGATGAGCTGCGGCACCGTGCTGAGCACGAAGATGCCGACGGTGTTGTACGCGGCGTTCCAGAACTGGGCGTCCGCCAGCAGGACGCGGTAGTTCTCCAGACCCGCGAACTCCCGGGTGCCGCTCAGCAGCTCGTAGTCGAACAGCGAGACGTAGACGGTGTAGAGGAGCGGGAAGAGGCCGAAGATCCCGAAGAGGACGAAGAACGGCGCGACGTAGAGGTACGGCGAGTACTTGAGGTCCCAGCGGCCGAGCCGGTACGAGGAACGGCGTGGCTGTGGTCGATGACGAGCTGGCGTGGCGGCCCGCCGTGGCGGTGCCGCGCCGACAGTGGAACTCATGGCAGGTCCTTCCGGGAAGAGAGGAGGCGGCCTCGCGGCGGCGCCCACACCCGTGCCGGGCATGGGCGCCGCCGCCGGCTCACGGCACCCCGTGTCCGTGAGCCGGGCTGGTCACCGGCGGTTCAGCCGGCCGACACCTTCTTGGCCTCGTCCATCGCCTTGGTCCACGCGGCGGCCGAACTGAGCTGGCCGCGCTCGGCCGCCTGCATCTGCGGCTCGACGATGGTCTCCCACACCTGCTGGTGCTTGGCACCGAGGAAGACGGGCTTCATGTTCTTGACGCTGTCACCGAAGATCTGGCCGACCGGGGCGCCGCTGAAGTACTCGCTCGTCTTGCCCTTGAAGGCCGGGTCCTCGATGCCGGGGATGCTGGACGGCATGGCCCCCGCCTCCTTGAACGCCGCCAGGTGGCCCTCCTTGCTGGTCAGGTACTTCGCCAGCAGGTACGCCTCCTTCGGGTGCTTGGTCTGGGCCGGGATGGCGAGGTAGGAGCCGCCCCAGTTGCCGCCGCCGCCCGGGATCGTGGCGATGTCCCACTTGCCGGCGTTGGTCGGGCCGGAACGCTGGGCGATGATGCCCTCGGTCATCCAGGCCGGGCAGGGGATGGTGGCGAACGCGTTGTTCTTGAACGCCGCGTCCCAGTCCGCGCTCCAGCGCTGGGCCTTGGCGGTCAGCCCCTCGGCGGCCATCTGCAGACCCGTGTCCCACGCCTTGCGGATCACCGGGTTCGTGTCGCCGATGAACGAGTTGTCCTTGCCGAAGAAGAAGACCTCGGAGTTCTGCATCACGTACGGCTGCATGAGGCTGGTCGCGCTGTCGAGCCACGCCGCCTTGACCTTGCCGCTGGCCTTGTACTCGCGGCCGAGCGCGATGTAGTCGTCCCAGGTCTTGATCCGCTGGGAGACCGTCTCCCGGTCGGTCGGCAGGCCGGCCTGCTGGAACAGGTCCTTGCGATAGCACATGGCCAGGCCGCCGACGTCGGTGCCGAGGCCGATCAGCTTCTTGCCGTCCGGCGTCAGGGCGTTGTTCCACTTCCACTCGGGGAAGTTGGCCTTCAGTTCGCCGGCGCCGAGGTCGAGCAGGTTGGTGAACTTGTCGTGGTTCTGGACGTACTGCAGCAGCACACCCTCTTCCAGGCCGACCACGTCACCGGCGCCGCTGCCCGCCGCCAGCCACTGCACCAGCTTGGGCTGGAAGTCGCGCAGCTCGCCCATCCGCTGGTGCTCGACCTTGATGGTCGGGTTGGCCGCCTCGAAGTCCTTGATGGCCTGGTCGTAACCGAAGTTGGAGAAGGTCTGGAGGACCAGCTTGACCTGCCCGCCCTCGCCTGCCTCGTCGTCATTGCTCTTGCTGCACGCCGTGCTGCCGAGGGCCACGCCCGCGGCCAGCGCGGCGACCGCGACAGTGCGGAGCCGGCGCCTGATGACGCTCATCCCTGACCCCTCTCAGGTGGGTTGCTCGTGTGGTGGTTCTGGTGTGCTCGTGGTGCGGCGTGCTCCCCGACTCTCCGGTTCGGTGGTCACGCCTCGTGCCGTGTTCCGCCTGGTTCGTGTGGCCGGGGAGCCTCGGCCCCACGCGCCGGGAGCGCTCCCGTCGATGCGCGCATTGATCCGGGAGCGCTCCCATGAGATTGCGGGCACGTGTCGAGGGTGTCAATAGACCACTGGGAGCGTTCCCAGATTGTTACCGCCGACGAGAGGCCACGGGGCGGCGGCGCACGGCGCCTCCGCGGCGCGTCAGCAGAAGCGGCGAAGCAGGGTGGCGGCGCGGCCGGGATCGAACGCGGCCGGGTCGAAGGCGTCCCCCACCCAGTCCCGCATGGCGTGGTGCTCCGGGTGGCCGGGATCGGCCAGGGCGGCGAGCAGCGCCCGGTAGCCGGACACGCCGCCCACGTCCTCCGGCGGGCACGCCCGCTCACCGTCCAGGCAGGCCGGGTACCGCTCGTCCGGGTCGGCGGTGACCGCGTCCTCCACCACGACCTCGTGCTCCCACCAGTCGCCGAAGTCGTACGTGTACTCGAAGCGGCTGCCCTTGCCGAGCACCGCGTCGAGCCGGACGTCGAGTTCGTCGTGCAGCGCCAGCTCGCCGTCCGGGTCGGGCTCGCCGTACTGGAGGCCGTCGATCTCGAACGAGTGCAGGTGGCAGTCGCGCCAGCCCATCGCGTGCTGGATCACCCGGTGCAGCCGGTCGAGGGTGTAACCGGCCGGCACGAGCACCCGGCGCCAGACCGGCGGGCGGACCCCGACAAGGGAGATCCTCAGCTGGAAGATCTGACGCGGCATGCTGTCCCCCTCCTCCTCGGCATAGGCTGCGAGCATGATCTGCCGAGCGTGCCGGGCGAGGCGGCACGACGACTGTCCGGGGCGGAACTGGTGCGACTGCCAGCACCGTACCCCCCGACCGACCCCTCCGGTCACCGGTCCGGCCAGCGAATGAGCGTCGGAATCCCGATCGGCCGGATCTGGCCCGCGCCCCCGGCGCGACCCCTCGACGACGACGCGCTGACCGCGCTCTACGCGCGGGCCGACCGGCCGCGCCTGCGAATGAACTTCGTGACGAGCCTCGACGGCGCGGTGAGCGTGGACGGCTACTCGGCCGGCCTGTCCGGCGAGCCGGACAAGCGCGTCTTCGGCCTGCTCCGGATGCTCTGCGACGCGCTCGTGGTGGCCGCCGGGACGCTGCGGCACGAGGGCTACCGCGCGGTGCGCCTGGACGAGCGCCGACGCGCCTGGCGGCGGGAGCACGGCCTGCCCGAGTACCCCACCCTGGTGGTGGTCTCCGGCTCGCTCGACCTCGACCCGGCGCAGGCCGCCTTCGCCGACGCGCCGGTGCGCCCGCTGGTGCTCACCCGCGCCGAGGCTCCGCGCCGGCCCGACCTGGAGAAGGTGGCCGACGTGGTGCGCCTCGGCACCGACCGGGTGGACCTCGCCGCCGGGCTCGCGGAGCTACGCCGGCGCGGCCTCGGCCAACTGCTCTGCGAGGGCGGCCCCCAGCTGTTCGGCGCGCTCACCGCGGCCGACCTCGTCGACGAACTGTGCCTCACCGTCGCCCCGCTGCTGGCCGGCGCGGGGCCGGGCCGCATCGTCGCCGGTGAGCCGAGCCCGCCGCGGCGGCTCCCCCTGCGACACGTGCTCGCCGCGGACGACGGGACGCTGCTGCTGCGCTACGCGCGCGACTGAGGTCGGCGCCCGCGCCACCCACGACCGACGGGTGCCGGCACCCACGCCACGCGTGGCCGGCACGCGGGGCGAACGCCGGCCGTCGTGGCGGCGCCAACGCCGGCACCCACCGTGCCGGCGGGGTGACGCTGCGGCGGGGCGGCCACGTGCCGGCGTAATGTCCGCCGCGTCGCGTGGCGACCTGTCGTACTCCTCGGGCAGGATGCACCACGTGTGCGCCGACCGCGATGACCAGCCGACCGGAGTTGCCCGATGACCGATGACGGCTTCGACGGCCCTGGCGAGGGCGTCGGCCGGGTGCTCGGCACCGCCGACGCCACGCCACTGCAGTTCTGGACGGCCGTCTCCCCCGGCAGCTACCTGCAACTCGACGACGTGGTGGTGACCCGGCGCGAGCTGCCCGACCGCGAGCCGGTGACGATCGCCGGGGTGGTCACCCAGGTGCGCGCCCGGCACGAGGGCGCCCAGTTCGACTCGGACGTGTTCGCCATCGCCGACGGCACCCTCCCGGCCCAGGTGCAGGAGGCGGCCGAGGTGACGACCACGCGGGTCGACCCGGAGTTCTACGTGCCGCCGACTCCCGGCGCCGTGGTCCACCGGGCCGAGGGCGACGCCCGCGCCCGCGCGCTGCACTTCGACCGGATGGAGCGGCGGATCCCGATGGGGATGGGCCGCGACGGCGTGCCCGTCTACCTCAACGCCGACTTCCTCGACGGCACCCGCGGCGCGCACGTCTCCATCTCCGGCATCTCCGGCGTGGCCACCAAGACCAGCTTCGCCACCTTCCTGCTCTACTCGGTCTTCCGCTCCGGGGTGCTCGGCGGCGACGCGGTCAACGCCAAGGCCCTCATCTTCAACGTCAAGGGCGAGGACCTGCTCTTCCTCGACCACCCGAACGCCCGGCTCGACGACGACACCCGGGCCGCCTACGCGCGCCTCGGCCTCGACGCCGGCGCCTTCCCCGACGTCCGCGTCCACGCCCCGCCCCGGGTCGGCGACGCCTCGGGCACCCCCGACGTGAGCAGCCGGCTCACCGGGGTCGACAGCTTCTACTGGACGCTGTCGGAGTTCTGCGCCGACCGGCTCCTGCCGTACGTGTTCGCCGACGCCGACGACGAACGCCAGCAGTACACGATGGTGGTCCACTCGGTCACCGCCCACCTGGCCCGCTACGCGCAGCCCGCCGACGGCGGGGTGAGCATCGACGGGGTGCGGCTGGGCACGTACGCCGACCTGGTCGACCACGTCGTCGAGCAGTTGAACGACGACGAGGCCCGCGCCGAGTGGGCCGGCAGCGCCGTCGGCCTCGGCACGGTGAACGCCTTCGCCCGCCGCCTCATCGGCAGCAAGAAGGACCTGGGCCGCCTCATCCGGGGCGACCTGTCGACCCGGCGCCCGCACCGCATCAACACGGCCGAGAGCGCGCAGATCACCGTGGTCGACCTGCACAACCTGCCGGACCGCGCCCAGCGGTTCGTCGTCGGTGTGACGCTCAAGAGCGAGTTCGAACGCAAGGAGAAGGCCGGCACGGCGAAGCCGCTGCTCTTCGTCGTCCTCGACGAGCTGAACAAGTACGCGCCGCGGGAGGGCTCCTCGCCGATCAAGGAGGTGCTGCTCGACATCGCCGAGCGGGGCCGCTCGCTCGGCGTGATCCTGGTCGGGGCGCAGCAGACGGCCAGCGAGGTGGAGCGGCGGATCGTCACCAACTCGGCGATCCGCGTCGTCGGCCGGCTGGATCCCGCCGAGGCGTCCCGGCCCGAGTACGGCTTCCTGCCGCCGGCGCAGCGGCAGCGGGCCCTGCTGGCCAAGCCGGGCACCATGTTCGTCAACCAGCCGGACATCCCGGTCCCGCTCTGCCTGGAGTTCCCGTTCCCGGCCTGGGCGACCCGGGTGAGCGAGGCGGGCGGCGCGCCGTCGCCGACGCTCCGTTCGATCACCCAGTCGGCGGACCCGTTCGCGGTCGTGGGCTCGGGCGGCGGCACCGACGACGACATCCCGTTCTAGGGGGCGGCACCGTGAAGATCCTGCACACCTCGGACTGGCACGTCGGCAAGGTCCTCAAGGGCCGGTCCCGGGCCGAGGAGCACACGGCGGTGCTCGCGGGCGTCATCGACATCGCCCGCGCCGAGCAGCCGGACCTGGTCATCGTCGCCGGTGACCTCTACGACACCGCCGCGCCGACCCCCGAGGCGACCCGGCTGGTGACCCGCGCGCTCACCGCGCTGCGTCGGACCGGCGCGGACGTGGTGGCCATCGGCGGCAACCACGACAACGGCGCGGCGCTGGACGCGCTGCGGCCCTGGGCCGAGGCCGCCGGGATCACGCTGCGCGGCAGCGTCCGGGAGAACCCGGACGAGCACGTCATCGACGGCACGACCGCGGGCGGCGAGCGGTGGCGGCTCGCCGCGCTGCCGTTCCTGTCGCAGCGCTACGCGGTGCGGGCGGTCGAGATGTACGAGCTGACCGCCGCCGAGGCCAACCAGACGTACGCCGACCACCTGCGCCGCGTGCTCGGCCGGCTCACCGAGAGCTTCACCGAGGCCGGCCGGGTGCACCTGGTCACCGCGCACCTGACGGTCACCGGCGCGGCGACCGGCGGCGGCGAGCGCGACGCCCACACGGTGCTCGGCTACGCGGTGCCGGCCACCGTCTTCCCGACCACCGCGCACTACGTGGCGCTCGGCCACCTGCACCGCGCCCAGCGGGTCGACGGGCCCTGCCCGGTCCGCTACAGCGGAAGCCCTCTCGCCGTGGACTTCGGGGAGCAGGAGAACGTGCCCTCGGTGACGATCGTGGAGGTCACGGCCGACACCGCCGCCCGGGTGCGGGAGGTGCCGGTGACCGCGGCGGCGGCCCTGCGCACCGTCCGGGGCACCCTGGCCCAGCTCGCCGAACTCGACCAGCCGGACGCCTGGCTGCGGGTGTACGTGCGCGAGCAGCCCCGGGCCGGGCTGCGCGAGGAGGTGCAGGAGCTGCTGCCCCGGGCGCTGGAGATCCGGATCGATCCGGAGCTGGTGCCCGCGCCGGGCAGCGGCACCCGGGTGGCCCAGCGCTCCGGCCGCTCGCCGCGCGACCTGTTCGCCGACTACCTGGCGAGCCGCGGGCACGCCGACGAGGACGTCCAGCGGCTCTTCGACGAGCTGCTCGAGGAGGTCGACCACTGATGCGACCCATCCGGCTGGACATGGCGGGCTTCACCGTCTTCCGGGACGAGACCACCGTCGACTTCACCGACGCGGACTTCTTCGCGCTGGTCGGCCCCACGGGTTCGGGCAAGTCGACGGTGCTCGACGCGATCTGCTTCGCGCTCTACGGCACGGTGCCGAGGTGGGGCGGCACCCGGGGGCTGGCGAACGCGCTCGCCCCGTCCGCCGCCGAGGCCCGGGTGCGGCTCGTCTTCGAGTCCGCCGGGGCCCGCTACGTGGCCACCCGCGTCGTCCGGCGGGACAGCCGGGGCAACGTGAAGACCGCGAACGCGGGGCTGCAGCTGATGCCGGCCGGCTTCGACGTCACCAAGCTCGACACCGGGCTCAGCCCGGAGGATCTCGGCGAGGTGGTGGCGGGCACGCCGGCCGAGATGGACGAGGCCGTGCTGGAGGCGGTCGGCCTGCCGTACGAGCAGTTCACGAGCTGTGTGTTGCTGCCGCAGGGGCAGTTCGCCGACTTCCTGCACGCCAAGCCGGCCACCCGGCAGCAGATCCTCGTCAACCTGCTCGGCCTCGGCGTGTACGAGGAGGTGCAGAAGCGGGCCACGGCCCGCGCCGCGCAGGCGGAGGCGAAGCTGGAGGCGGTCGACCAGCTTCTCGCCGGACTCACCGACGTCGACGACGACGCGCTCGCCCGGGCCACCGCGCAGGCGGACCGGATGCGGGAGCTGGCCGCCGCGGTCTCCGACGCCGTACCCGAGCTGGAGGCGGCCCGGGCGACGGCGCGGGACGCCGCCGCCGCCCTCGATGCCCTGGACGCCGAGCTGGCCGTGCTGGGCGCGGTCCGGGCGCCGGACGGGATCGCCGAGGTGGCCCGGGCGGTGACGACCGCGCGCGCCGAGGCCGAGGCGGCGGCGCGCGCCGTGTCGCTGGCCGAGGAGCGGGAGGAGAAGCTGCGCGGCGAGCTGGCCGCCGCCGGCGACGAGAGCGCGCTGCGACGGCAACTGGACGCGTACGCCGAGCGGGAGAAGGTGGCCGGCCAGGTCGAGACGGTCCGCGCGGCGATGGAGGCGGCCGAGGCCGAGCACGAGGCGGCCGCCGAGGCGCTCGCGCAGGCCCGGGCGGCCGCGGAGCGGGCCGAGGAGGAGCTGGCGGCGGCGTTCCGCGCCCACGAGGAGGCGAAGGCCACGGACCAGGCCATGGCGCTGCGGGCGCACCTCATCGACGGGGCGCCTTGCCCGGTGTGCGAGCAGGTGGTGACCGACGTGCCGGCCGTGCCGGCCGGGTCGGCGGTGGCCCGGGCGGTGGAGGCGGGCAAGGCCGCGCGGGCGGCGAGCGAGGCGGCCAAGCGGGTCGTGCAGGAGCGCGACGCGGCCGCCCGGGAGCTGGACCGGGTGCTGCTGCGCGTACGCACCGAGCACGACGGCCTTCGCTCCCGCCTGGCCGAACTGGACGACCGGCTCGCCGGAGCTCCCACGGCCGACAGCCTGCGGGAGCGGCTGGCCGAGCACGCCCGGCTGCGGCGGGCCCTCGACGAGGCGGCCGCCGGCGTCCGGGCCGGCCGGGAGGCCGCGCGGCGCGCCCGGGGCACGCTGGACACGGCCGAGGAGCGGATGCGGGCGTCGTGGCGGCGCTTCGACGGCACCCGCGACGGGCTGGCCCGCTTCGGCCCGCCGGCCGCCGACCGGGACGACGTCGCCGCCGCGTGGGCCGCGCTCGCCGACTGGGCCGGCGCCGAGGCGCGCCGCCGGGAGACGGAGCGGTCCGGTCTCGCGGCGGCCGTCGCCGAGGCCGAGCAGGCCGCCACGGCGGTGGCGGAGCGGATCGCGGGCATCCTCACCGACGCCGGCCTGCCGGCCACCGACGACCCGGTCCGCGCCGCGACGGTCGCCGTGGAGCGGGCCGAGGCCGACCGGCGCCGGCTGGTGGAACGCCGCGAGCAGGCCGCCGAGCTGCGCGAGCAGCGCGCCGGGCACGAACGCGCGGCGCAGGTGGCCCGCGCGCTCGCCGGTCACCTGCGGGCCAACAACTTCGAGCGGTGGTTGCTCGCCGAGGCGCTGGACCTGCTGGTCGACGGGGCGTCGCGGATCCTGCGGGAGCTGTCGGGCGGCCAGTACGACCTCGTGCACGACAAGGGTGAGTTCTTCGTCGTGGACCACCACGACGCGGGGCTGCGCCGGGGCGTGCGCACCCTGTCCGGGGGCGAGACGTTCCAGGCGTCCCTGGCCCTCGCGCTCGCCCTCTCCGAACAGCTCGCCGGGATGTCCACCACGGCGGCGAGCCTCGAGTCGATCGTGCTCGACGAGGGCTTCGGCACCCTGGACGCGGCCACCCTCGACACGGTCGCCGCCACGCTGGAGAACCTCGCCGCCCGGGGCGACCGGATGGTGGGCGTGGTCACCCACGTGCCGGCGCTGGCCGAGCGGATCCCGGTGCGCTTCGAGGTCCGCAAGGACGCCCGGTCGGCCCGGGTGGAACGGGTGGGCCGGTGACGGCGCCCGGCGGGCGGTTCTACGTCGACGCGTGGGACCCGTCGTACGGGGCGTCGTTCGAGGCGACCGCGACCGGCCCGGCCGCGCCCAGCAGCGCGCAGGTCGAGACGGACGCCGAGCTGCCGGCCGTGGACTGGCGGGCCATCGACGTACGGGCCGGGGTGCGCGCGCCCGACGTGGTGCTGCTCGTGGACGGGGTGCGCCGCATCGACGCGAGCATCTGGACGGCCGAGGAGGACGGCGGTTCCTTCCCCGGCCTCGCCGCCTCGTACGCCGCCGGGGTGGTCCGCTGCGACCTGGAACGCGGCTCGGCGCAGCTGGCCGGTACGCGGGTCGGCCGGGGCCTGTTCACGGCGAGCCCGTCGGCGCGGGACGTGGTGGCCGGGTCGGTGCGCTACCCGGTGCACCGGGTCGGCGGCACCGGGGAGCTGGCGAAGCTGCCCGCCGCCGTGCAGGGGCCGCTGACCGCGCTCGAGGTGGCCGTCTCCGACGCGGTGCGCACCGACGGGGACCTGCTGGTGGTGGACGGGCCGCTGCGCAGCCGCCGGAACCTGCCGCGCACCCTCGGCTACATCAAGACGCAGCACAGCCAGTACCTGGACGCGCGGCTCACCGCGGTGGTGACGGGTCTCGCGGCCGGGCAGCGCTCGCCGGTGTTCCGCGTCGGCACCGCCTGGGGCGGGTGGTCCTGGTACCTGCGGCTGCCCGTGTCGGCCGGCGCTCCCTGGGCGGGCATCGTCCGTGTGGAGTGCTCCCCCGACCTCGACGTCACCGAGGCGATCGAGCTGGCCGACCTCTCCCTGGTCACCCTCCCCCGCTTCGCCTCCACCCCGTACAAGGACCCGCGTGCCCCGCAGAACCTCATCCCGATCGCGGGCCTCGAACGGCGGCTGCGCGGGCTGCTCGGCGACGCCCGGCTGCTGCACCGCGCGCTGACGGCCGCCGCCCGGGCCGGCACGGCCCGCCGCTGACGCCGCTCCTCGGATCGCCCTTGATCCGGGATGTCGTCGTCCCGCACCGGCCGGGCGACCACGACATCCCCGATACCGCGTGATCGTGAACCTGTCCGCCCCGCCGAGGGACGATAAGCGGCCGGCGCGGACGCGACCGGCGAGGGCGGCCGGGATACTGGGCGGGTGGGGCGCAGGCGCAGCGGCGACGACCGGGTGGTCGAGCAGGTGGGGACCGGGCAGGCGGAGCTGGTCCCCGACCGGGACCGGGCCGGCTCGTGGACCCTGCTGCTGGACGGGGCGCCGCAGTCGCACGTCGACCTGACCGACCCGACCCACCTGGAGTTCGAGTACGTCCGGCGGCTGGCGACCGCCGTCGACCTCATCGCCCCCGCGGGCGCCCCGCTGCGGGTGCTCCACCTCGGCGGCGGGGCCCTCACCCTGCCCCGGTACGTCGCCGCGACCCGGCCCGGCTCCACCCAGCGGGTGGCGGAGGTCGACGGCGCCCTCGTCGAGCTGGTCCGCCGCGTGCTCCCGTGGCCGGCCGACCCCCGGCTGCGCGTACGGGTGGGGGACGCGCGGGAGGTGCTCACGGCCAGCCGCGACGCCAGCTACGACGTCGTGGTCGCCGACGTGTTCGCGGGTGCCCGCACCCCGGCGCACCTGACCTCGGTCGAGTACGCCGCCGAGGTGGCCCGCGTGCTCCGCCCGGCCGGCTGGTACCTGGCGAACCTGGCCGACGGTCCGCCGCTGCGGCACGCCCGCCGCCAGGTCGCCACGGTCCGCGCGGTGCTCCCCCACGCCGCCCTGATCGGCGACGCCGCCGTGCTGCGCGGGCGCCGCTACGGCAACCTGGTGCTGCTGGCCGGGCGGGCCGAGCCCCCGGTGCCCGAGTTGACCCGGCGCGCCGCCGGCGACTGGTTCCCGGGCCGGGTCGTCGCGGGGGACGACCTCGACCGCTTCGCGGGCGGCGCCGGCGTCGTCCACGACGCCGACGCGACCCCGTCCACACCGCCCCCGCCCGGTCTGTTCGCCACCGGCCGCTGACCCGCCCGCTCCGGCGTCCACTCGCGACACCCGCGTCCGCGCCGTTGGGGCGGACGGTCGGCGCAGGGCGCCACCGCGCAAGGACCGTGCGCGGCCGGTCGGCGGATCGTCGCGTCCGCATCGAAAATTCTTCGTCCGCCGTTGATCCGCTCGCGCCGGTCGCCCGTACCACCGGGCGGCCCAACCCCGAGGGCCGTTGTGGTCGGTGGACACCCCGGAGGTCTGCATGCACGCGGTGGCGGCCGGTTGGCACGGCGATGTGGTCCGGACGGACTGGATGTCCGCGCGGTCCCAGTCGCGGCCGGCCCGGCGGGGGGTCGACCCGCGGTCGGCGCCTCGCCAGAATGAGCCGGTGACGCCGCGACCGGCGCCCGGACGCCACCAGGCGGTGTCCAGCGAGGCGAGCCACTCCGACCAGTTGGTCCGGCTGCTGTACGCCGAGCACGCCGGCCCGCTGCTGGCGTTCGTCATGCGGCTCACCGGCGGCGACCGGCAGCGCGCCGAGGACATCGTGCAGGAGACCCTGCTGCGGGCGTGGCGCAACGCGCACCGCCTGGGCGCGCAGGGTCAGACGTCGCTGCGTCCGTGGCTGGTCACCGTGGCCCGGCGGATCGCCATCGACGAGCACCGCAGCGAGCAGGCGCGGCCGGCCGAGACGTACGACCGGGACCTGACCGCGTTCGCCGAGGCCGACAGCACCGACCAGGTACTACGCACGATGACCGTGGCGGACGCGCTGCGTACGCTGAGCCAGTCGCACCGGGAGATCCTGGTCGCGACGTACTTCCGGGGGCGGACCGTGCCGGAGGCGGCGGAGGAGCTGGGGCTTCCCCTCGGCACCGCGAAGTCGCGGGTGTACTACGCGCTGCGTGCGCTGCGCACGGCTCTGCAGGAACGGGGGGTGACAGGATGAGCCGCGCGGACCACATGGATGTCGCCGCGTACGCGCTCGGGGTGCTGGACGAGCAGGACACGGCGCGCTTCGAGGAGCACCTCGCCACCTGCTGGGCGTGCGCCGCCGAACTGGAGACGATGGTGCCGGTGGTCGGGCTGCTCTCCGGCATCGACGGCGAGACGATGACGGCCCTGGAGCAGACGGCGACGGACCCGCGGCTGCTCGACCGTACGCTGATGGCGGTCCGCGCCGACCGGCGGCGGACCCGGCTCCGGCAACTGCTCGCCACGGCGGCGGCGGTCGTGGTGCTCGGCGGTCTGACCGCCATCGGGTTCCACAGCGTGCTGGAGGACGTGGGGCCGACCGACGTGGTGGCCGAACCGAGCGTCACGGCGCCGGTCGACGTGCCTCCCACGCCCGGTTCCCCGCCCACCGGGCCCGGCATCGGCGGCCCGAACGAGGTGGAGGGCGACCAGGTCACGGCGACCGACGCCACGACCGGTGTGACGGCCACCATGTTCCTCGTCGAGCGTGACTACGGCACCCAGATCAACTTCAGTCTCGGGCGGCTGCCCGGCCCGCGCACCTGCCGTCTCGTGGTGGTCCGTGCGGACGCCGGCAGCGAGGTCGTGTCCACCTGGTCGGTCCCCGAGTCGGGATACGGGACGAACACGCGGGCGCAGGAGCTGGAACTCACCGCGGCGACGGCGGCGAAGAAGGACCAGATCAAGCAGATCCAGGTGCAGTCGGTGGACGCGCGCGGGGTGGCGAGCCCGCTGGTCACCGTGAAGCCGTAACACCCGTACGACACCCGTCGACGCCGGCTCCCGCAATGGCCGGCGTCGATTTGTCGTTGACCGGACAACCGTGCTGTACGCGCACACGCAGGAATCGGCCGATCGGTTCACGGCTCTCCTATGAAATTGACCACGGTTACTACCTCAACCTTGACAGCCCCGCCTCCGTACTCATCGGTGAACTGCGAGAAACGAGGAGGGCACGTGGCACAGATGAAGCGGACCGCCGTGGTCGTCGCGAGCGCGATGGTCGCCCTGACGGCCTGCGCTCCGGCGGGCTACCGCCCAGCCGATCCCGCCGCGGCCGAGCCGGTCGCCGTCGCCGCGGCCGAGCCCACCGCGTCGGCCGAGCCGAGCCCGTCCGCCGAGCCCGTGGCCGACGCGCCACCGGCGGACGTGGAACTGACCGAGGAACTCAACGGCAAGAAGGTGCCCCGCATGGGCAAGGTGGTGACCGACCAGGACGGCTGGATCCTCTACCGCTTCGACAAGGACACCGCCGACCCGTCCTCGTCGAACTGCGTCGACACCTGCGCGGAGGTGTGGCCGCCGGCGCTGACCGACGGCAACCCGCAGCTCAGCGGCGTCTCGGACGACAAGGTCGGCACCATCACCCGGCAGGACGGCACCCGGCAGCTCACGCTGGGCGGCTGGCCGCTGTACCGGTACATCGGGGACAAGAAGCCCGGCCAGTGGAAGGGCCAGGGCGTCAGCGGCACCTGGTTCGTGGTCGCCCCGGACGGCAAGAAGAACCTGACCTGCCTCCCGGAGGGCACCCCGAAGCCCGTGGCGCCGCCGTCGGACAGCGGGGGCGACTCGGACGCCGGGGACTCCGGCTACAACTACTGACCCACGGACACGGTGGCCGGTCGCAGCCGGGGAGGGCGCGGCCGGCCATCGTCATGCGGCGACGGGGAATCCCGGCCCCGTCAGGCCCTCTCCCAGGGGCTGGGCACCGGGAAGTAGGTGTCCAGGAAGGGCGTGAGGATCTTCAGCTGCCGTTCCAGGTCCTCCTCGGTGGAGAACGCGTCGTTCAGGCAGAAGACGTGCCGGTCGCGGCGGGCCAGCAGGTGCGCGAGCCGCGCGGGGGTGTCCGGATTGGACAGCTCGGCGATCGTGTACGTGAGGTCCCCGGGCACCGCGCGGCCGGTGTGGAAGGCGTAGTAGTGGTGCAGGGACGAGGCGACCGAGATGTCGGTCATGTTGCGGAACCGGCTCGCCATGGTCCGCCGGTGCTCCTCCGGGAACTCCCGCTCGATCTCCCACAGCACGCTGCGTCGCAGCGCGTGCGGCATGTGCTTCATCTTGCGGCTGAGCACCGAGCCGAACCGCTCGCCGATGAGCGTCCGGTTGTTCTTCCCGGCCGCGGACGACGGGATGTCCTCGGCGGTCGGGGCGCCCGGCGGCACAAGCGCCGGCGACGGGAAGAACCGGGACAGCCCGTTGCCCAGGAAGAAGTCCCGGGGCAGCACGTCCGTGCCGAGGAAGACGTCGTCGTTGAAGTACAGGAAGTGCTCGGAGAGGCCGTCGATGTGGTGCAACTGGCTCTCGATGGCGTGGGAGTTGTAGGTGGGCAGGACCGAGGGATCGGCGAAGATCTCGCGGTGACTGACCACCCGCAGACCGGGGGCCGACTGGTCCAGCCACGGCGGCACCTGGTCGTCGGTGACCAGGTAGATGTGCCGCACCCAGGGTGCGAACAGGTGCACCGACCGCAGCGAGTACCGCAGCTCGTCGCGGCTGAGGAACCGCGCGGCGCTCGCCGCCTCGGCGTGGTAGGGCATCCCCGTCACCTCGGCGCGGCGGCGCAGCCAGTCCGGGTCCGTGCCGTCCACCCAGGTGTAGACGATGTCGATCGGGAACGTCACGTCCTCGGGGAGCCGCCCCGCGAACTCGGCCCGGGTGCGGACGGTGGCGGGAGCCGACGCCGGCACCAGGCCGGTGAACACCGACTCGGACGCCAGGACCGTCGGGGAGGTCGCCACCACCTGCTCGGCCACCGGGTTGGGTCGCGGGGCGACGAGCGCGTCACCCTGCCGCGTCCAGAACTCGACGTCACACCCGTACGCCTGGCCCAGCACCAACCGCTGCCGGGGGTCGGTCCAGTACCAGACCAGCCGCAGCACCGGGACGTCACCGAGGCGCCGCCACACCTGCGCCTCGAAACCCGGCGCCGCTGGACGACCCGACGACTCCTCACCGCCGCGCAGGACGTACCCGGGCACCCGGGCGCAGGCCGCCGCGAGCGCCGCGTACACCCGGTCGCGGTCCGCGGCGTCGACAGCCACGACGGACGAGCGCTCGGACCGCCCGCGCACCCGGAAGTACGGCACGCCCGCCTCGTCCAACGCCTCGGTCACCGCGGCCACGTTGCCCGTGCGGGCCATTGCCGGCGTGACGTCCGGCCGGACCCGCGCCACCTTGGGGCCGCGGTCCGCCGTGACCACCACCCGGTCCCCGCCGGCCAGCAGCTCCGGCTGGCGGCGGGCCAGCCGCTCCCCCCGCCGTCCCGCCACCTGGTTTTCGACGGACGCGCGGGCCACCCACTGCTTCAGCTGATGGCGCGTCTGCGGGCTGACCTTCTTGGCGATGGCACGACGCGTCTGCGGGCTCAGCACCCGCCGGTAGACGCCGACCAACCGCGAGGGCTCGGCCACCGCTCGCGGGATCTCCGGCTGGCCCTGTTCGCTCACCTCGTCCTCCTTGCGTCCCCACTACGGCCGGTCGACGACCACGAGCGACAGCTCGCTCTCCAAGGTGTAGAAGGGACGCACCCGCACCGTCGAGGCCGGGTCCTCCTCGACCAGGTCCAGCTCCACCTCGTCGGGCAGATAGATCTCCGGGTAGGTGTAGACCTGCTTCTTGTCGACGACATCGTCGAGGAACCGTCCGAGCCGCACCTCGTCCGAGCCGTCCGGCTGGAGGAAGATATCCCAGTCCTCGTACCGGCCGAGCCGCAGGTCGGCCAGCGTGGCAAGGGGCACCACGAGGGTCGGGGTCCCGTCGGTCGCAGTCACGATGGGCACGGTGAGCGAGTCGGGCCGGTCACCGCGGCGACGGAGCACCGCGGTGCGTGGCGTGCGCGGTCCGTACCAGGTGAACGAGACCATGACGGCCTCACCGTCGAGGAGGATCTGGCGGACCTCGGCATGGACGCCCCGTACCCAGCTTCGTACCGCGAGGAAGCCGTCAGTGGTGCGGTAGGGAACGTGTGCCCGCACCCCGAACGGTTCTCCGGTGAGTTCACCCTCCGGCCCGCCTGCCAGGACCCGACTGTCGAGTTGGCGCGGGCGAGCGCGGCGCCGGCCACCCTTCCCGCTCCGGAGATAGACATTCCACCGGCCCTCGGACAATGCGGCCGCGTCGAGCGTGCTCACCTGCCGGAGCCCGTCGGCTGACGGAGACAGAACCACCTCGACGACCTCACGGTCGTCGCGATTCTGGAGCACGATCGCGGCATCGTCCGCGACGAGCGTCGCGTCCACGGACCATTGCAGTCCCAGGTCGGGCAGGACGAGACAATCCACGGGCGGACCGTCGTTGGAAGCCGAGGCGCGGCGCCGGATGGCCTGCTGCAAGCGGGTGCTGGTGCCGCGGACACGCCGCACCCGGCTCAGCCGCACGAGGGCCCCGATGCTCGCCCGCCGGGCGACGTCGTTCGCCGCGATCCCCCTCAGCAACGGATCGGCGAGGGCCCGGACCAGGTCCGGCTCGCGGAGCAGCTCCCCACCTCGGGCGAGGACCGACCGGGCCAGGCCGCTGCGTTGCGGACGCCGTGCGGACCGACGGGGTCGGGGCACTTCGTTCCGGCGCGCTGCGAGCACTTCCGCGCAATCCGCCAGGAACTGGGCCGCCAGGTTGGCCGGATCGAAACGGACGGAGTTCGCGAGTGCGATCTTGCCCATCCGGGCCCGCAGCGCGTCGTCGCGCATCAACGTTCGCAGCGCGATGGCGTAGGCGTCGAAATCGTCGGTGGGAACCAGGATCCCGTCCTCGCCGTCGTCGATGATCTCACGCGGGCCGACCGGACAATCGGTGCTGACAACCGGAAGGCCGAGACGCATGGCCTCGACGATCGTCATGCCGAAGGACTCGCGCTCGGACGAGACCGCAGCTATCGACCCCTTCACCCACTCGGTCGACATGTCGTCCCGGCGCCCCATGAGGTGGACCCGGTCATAGAGACCCAGCTCGCGGATCAACGCGGCGAGCGCCGGGCGCTGCGCGCCGTCGCCGTAGATCCGCAACGTCCATCCGGGGCAGTCGGCGCTCGCCAGGGCGAAGGCGGTGATCAAGCGGTCGTACCGCTTGATCGGGTCGAGCCGGCCGGCAGCCACCACGATGCGACCCCGCCCGTCAGTGGGCGGTACCGCGGGCGGTGGGGAGGCGTTCGGCAGGATCCTGATCCGGGTGCCGGGCACCGGATTTCCCACGCGGAAAGCCTCAGCGTCCGCTCTCGTCACCGTGTACGCGAGGTCGATGCGCGGGTAGTACCGACGAATGTCGGCCTTCAACTCGTCGTCGATGAGGTCCTGCGTCATGTGCTCCTGGGCCACGCGGACGGTGTGGTCGGGGGCGTACCGGGCGACGGCGATGTTGAGCCCGGGACGGGTTCCCACGACGACATCCGCGTCGGTGCGGCGCAGGTAGGTGATCAGCCGCTCGTCCGTTAGCCGGCTGTAGTGCAGGTGGAACTCCTCGCTCGGCGGAATCAGGCTCGACGGCTCCCGGTGCCGGGGGTCGGACCGGTCGGGTCGCCGCGGCCTGGTGTCGACCAGCGGAACCACGCTGACGCGCTCGTCGATGTCGAACATCGTCCGGTCCAGCCGCCGGAACACCGACACCAGTTCGACCTCGTGGCCGCCCTCGACCAGCGCGGTGGCCAGGTTCAGCACCGCCCGGTTGGTGCCGCCCACGCCGTACATGTTGTGGATGACGAAGGCGAACTTCACGACTGGCCCGCCGACTCGTACGGGCTGGGCACCGGGAAGTAGGCCTCCAGGAACGGCTCCAGGATGGCCATCTGCTGCTGGAGTTCCGCGTACGTCGAGAACGCGTCGTTGATGCAGAAGGTGTCCCAGTCCCGGCGGGCCTCGGCACGCTTGAGCCGCGCCGCCAGGTCCGGTACCGCGAGCTGCACGTAGCCGTAGTTCACGCGGCCCGGCAGCGCTCGACCGGTGAGGAAGGCGTAGTAGTGGTGCAACGAGTACGTGATGGTGAGATCTGTGGGGCTGCGGAACCTGCTCCGCATCGTCGCCGCGTACTCCGCCGGGAACTCCCGCTCGATCTCCGCGAGGATGCTCCGCCGCAGCGGGTACGGCACATGCTGGCTGCCCTGGGTCAGCGTACGGCCGAACCGTTCCTCGATGAGCCGTCGGTTGTTCTTGATCATCGCGTCGACGGGGCTGTCGAGGCTCGTTATCGGGCCGATCGGGATTCGGTTCTGGGACAGGAAGAACTTGGTGTTGCCGTTGGCGAGGAAGAAGGTCTGCGGTGCCAGCGGCCGTCCGAAGAACATGTCGTCGTTCAGATAGAGGAAGTGCTCGGCGAGACCCTCGATGTTGTGCAGTTGACTTTCAATGGCACAGGAATTGAAGGTGGGCAGCGCGGTCGGGTCCTTGAAGATGTCCTCGTGGTTGACGAGGAAGATGTTGCCGGCACTCAGATCGAGCCAGGCCGGACGCTGCCGGTCGGTCACGATGTAGATGTTGCGGACCCACGGGGCGTTGAGGTGAAGCGACCGGAGGGAGTACTTCAACTCGTCTCGATTGATGTAGCGCGAGTCGCTCGCGGCCTCGGCGTGGAACGCCTCGCCCTTCTGCTCCGCACGGCGGCGCTGCCATTCCGGATCCGCGCCGTCGACCCAGGTGTAGACGACGTCGATGGGAAAATCGATGTCGTCCGGGAGGGAGAGGTCGAACTCCGGGCGGGTGCGGAAGCGCGGGCCCGGCTTGACCGTGGAGGCCAGCCGCGTGAAACGGTGCTCGCCGGCCTCGACCGGCAGCCCGGCCGTCGAGACCGCGAACATCATCCTGTTGCGGCGGGGCGCACGCAGGACGCCGGCGTTCCGGTCCGGCCTCCAGAACTCGATCTCGCACCCGTACGCGACGCCCAGGATCAACTTCCCCGTCGGGTCCGATCGGAACCAGGTGACCTTGACAGCACGGGCTGCTTGCAGATCGGCCCAGGCACTCGGGTCAGCCGCATCCCGCAACGAGTTGACGATCGGCGGCTTGGGCAGCACCTGACTCACGTAGCATGGGCCCGCGGCGCCGAGCTTCTCCAACGCACCGAGAGCGGCGGTCCGGTCGTCCTCGCTGACGCCGACCACCGGCGTCCGGTCGTCCATGCCCCGGACGAGGAAGTAGTCGACCCCGTGCGCCTCCAGTGCCGCGGTCACCGCCGTGACGTTGAGCTGGCGTGCGAGTAGTGGGGTGAGGCCGGGATGCACGTGCGCACTCCGGCGCCCCCCGTCCACCAGCACCTCCCGGATGTCGGAACCAACCGGTCGGACGGACGGGGCCGCCGATGGCTCATGCGTGGGGGGCGTGAGGGTCACTGTGCTTCCTTCATCAACGTGACGGACGAGGCCGCCTGGTCCACCAGGAGAATAAGCAGCCCACCGCCGGCGGAGACCGCGAGCACGATCGGCCGGCCGGCCGAGTCGATCGACACGGCGTGGCTACCGGCGATCGGGGTCGGGTGGCGCATCCACGCGCCGCGGCCGCGGCCGTCGAGGTCCACCCAGGTCACACTCGTCGCTGAGTCGTCGTCCCGGACGGCCACCAACACGGCGTCGGCGCCCGGTACGAACTGGGCGGCGATCGGCCCCGGCCCGCCGTGCCCGCCGAGATCCACGGGACTGCACAGATCCCACCCCGTGGCCCCGAATGCGCGGAGCGACACGACCGAGGCGCTGTCCCGGCGCCGGTAGAACATCATCCGGTCGCCGCCGGGCAGTGCCACGACGGTGGGCGGACCCGCCGGCGCCTCGGTCGGAATCACCGAAAACGCGGCATCGCCGCCCGACGGGCGGATGAGCCAGCGGGCGACACCGGTCCCTGCCGCCGCGAGCACCTCGACTGATCCATCGTCCAGCGCGAGCGCGGTCAGCCCGTCCTGGACGCCCTCGCCGCCAAGGTCTCGCCAGGGTGTCCAGGTCGAGTCCTGGTAGAGGCGAGCGCTCGCCCCCTTGCCGGCGTTGCGGACGAGCACCAGCAGGCGGCCGTCGCCAAGCGGAACCACCTGCGGCATTCCGACGTGCCGCCGCTTCGCCGGCGCGCTCGTCGGGGCGGGGTTGCCCAGCGACTCCCACCGCGAGTTCCGGACGTCGCCCGAGGCCGGCACCACGGTCGTCCACAGATCCCGCACGTGCCGGTCGGGGTCGGCGGCCAGTCCCTGATGGACGGCGAAGAGACGCCAGCCCGCGTCTCCGTGCGGCACCACGTCCACGTGGGGAAGCAGCAGTCCGCCCCCCGGCACCGGCCGGCTCTCCAGGAACCCGCCGTGGCGGGCCTCGCGCCATTGCACGACCCGCCCGCCACGCACGGCGAACGCGGAGAGCGTTCCGTCCGACGCGGGACGAGCCCACGAGCGCGAGCCGGGATAGCGCAGGGTGGTGCCGGAGGCGTTACCGGCGGCGATCGGGTCACCGCTCACCTTCCGGTCGCCGAGGCCAGCGGGATCGCCGGTCGGGCGGCGGTCCGCCCAGCCGTACACGTCCTTGTACCGCTGCTTGCTGGTACGCCCCTCAGGGCTGAGGTTCGACGGCCACCGCCGCACGTAGTATCCGCGAAACGCCTCGACGGAGGTCTGCCCGCCACCCCCCTCAGCGAACCACCGGCTGGCCGCCCCGTAGGTGAACAGCGCGGTAACGGTGTGGAAGATGTGGTCAGAGTAGTTCCCGGAATCCGCGTGGCGGGGGTTCGCCTCGTCGTGCACCTGCCAGTCGGGATCCGGATCCATCGTCCACAGGAGGGTGGGTTCGAAGGACCGCAGAAGCATCACGAGCGATTCGATGAGGCCTTCCCGTGAGTAGGCGTGCGTCCCGGTCACCGGTGACCCGAGCGGGATCATCGTCGGCGTGGACGCTGCCTGCCCGGACCAGAGTTCCGGAAGCGACCCGGTCCCCGCAGCGGCGTCCGGCGGGGGCGAGCACCACAGGTTGAGCGACACCAGCCGGATGTGCGGAGCGTCGACCAGGACCGACACGTCGGCCTCGGCGCCGCCGTCCAGGACCACCACCTCACGGTGCCACTGTGCGTCCCGGTCGCCCAGCACCATGTCGGCGTACGCGCAGCGCAACCCGTTGTACCGGGCGGCCGCGAAGCCCTCGAAGTCGACCGGTGTCGCGGCGTGCTCCCGGGTGCCGCCCGGCGCGTTGCGGCCGTCGGCCTCGCCGGCGGTCAGGCAGACGGTCAGGTGGGCCTCGTTGCTTCGCAACTGGCTGACCAGCAGAGGGTTGAGGAAATAGAGGTCGTCGTCCTGGTGAGCCATGACGACCATCGACCGCTGCGGACAGACGGGCACGGAGGCGTCGCCGCCCGTGCGTGGCGGGCGTACGGCGCGACGACCGAACGAAGACGCCGTCGCCGACCGCTCCCTCTGCTCACGCACCGGGCGCCTCTCCCGGCCTCGGCCCGGTTCTGCCCGGCCCATCGGTCCGATCACGGGTGTGACGGCCAGCGGCGATACGCATCGACGGCAACGTGGGAGCGTCGAGCCGGGGTCCGACCCGAAGCCTCGACGAAGCCGCGGTGGGCGGCTGGAGTGTGGGAGTGGTCGGCGCGTCCACCTGCCTGGCGTGCCGCCCGGCGCCACGGGACTGCCGCCACAGGGCCGTGGCGCCCACCTTACGGCGCTCGGCCACCACGTCGTCGGGCAGCTCGAACGGCGCGGGGAAGGGCAGGTAGCGCGGCAGGAAGTCGGCCAGCATCGACTCCTGCTCCGCCCACGAGCGGGGGTCGGAGTCGGTGTCGTTGAGGCAGAACACGTCCCGGTTGCGGTTGACCAGCAGCTCGGCGAGCCGGGCCGGCGTCGACGGGTGGCCGAGGTCGGCGTACTCGTACTCGATGTCGCCGGGCACGGCCTGCGCCGTCAGGTACGCCCAGTACTGGTGCAGGGAGGACGGGATCGCCAGGTCCCCGGGGTGGCGGAAGCGGTGCGCGGCCGTCTGGGTCACCTCGGTCTGCAGCACCTGCTCGATCTGCTGCATGATGCTGCGCCGCAACGCGAACGGGGTGTGCTTCATCTTCTGCGTGATGGTGACACCGAACTGCCGCTGGATCTGGCGGCGGTTGTTCTTGCCGGCGGCGTTCACCGGCAGGTCACCGGGCTTCGCGTCACCCAGCCCGAACTGCGCCGGCGACGGGAAGAACTTCGCGATCCCGTTGGAGTGGAAGAAGTGGGTGGGCAGCAGCGGCCGGCCGAGGAACACGTCGTCGTTGAGGTAGAGGAAGTGCTCGGCGAGGCCCTCGATGCGGTGCAGCCGCGACTCGATGGCGTGTGAGTTGAACGACGACCGCCCGCCGAGGTCCGCGAACAGCTCGGCGTGGGACACCACGGTGACCATCGGGTGGTACGGGTCGAGCCAGCTCGGCAGTTGACTGTCCGTGATGAGGAAGATGCGCCGGAGCCAGGGCGCGAAGCTGTGGAGCGACCGCATGGAATAGCGCAGTTCGTCACGGTTGTGATAGCGCGACGAGTTGGCGGCCACGGCGTGCAGCGGTCCCCCGGCGTCGTACAGCGCCGCCCGCTTCCGCTCCAGCCACTCCGGGTCGGACCCGTCGACCCAGGTGTAGACGGCGTCGATGGGGAAGCCCACCCGGTCGAAGGCCCGGACGGCCAGGTCGCGGCGGGTGCCGTAGGTATGGTCGTCCGCCTCGGGCACGAAGTGGCTGAGCAGCGCCGCGGCGACGCGGACCGGCTCCGGCTCGAGGGGCGTCTCGTCGATGACGGCGTTGTGCCTGGGGGCGCGGACGACGTCGCCGTCGCGCGTCCAGAACTCGATCTCGCAGGCGAACTGCGAGCCCAGCACCACGTTCGCCCGCGCGTCCGTCACCGGGAACCACACCTGGAACACCTCGGTCGGCGCGAGGTCCGGCTGGTGCCGACCGGGCCGCACCTCCACGGTGCGCACGTGGGCGCCGGACAGCACCGGAGCGGAGGTGAGCGTGCGCCGCACCGCCTCGCGCTGGTCGGCGACCACCGCCACGGTGCTGCGCAGGTGGTCGTCGTTGCGCAGGCAGTGGTAGCGGATGCCGGCGGCGTCCAGCGCGGTGGTGACGGCCGTGAGGTTTCGGTGCCACATCTGCAGGGGCGTGGCGGCGGCGACCACCTCGGCCCGGGTGCGGACGCCCCCGTCGTCGACGGTCACCCGCGACCCGATCGGATGGACGGTGTCGCCACCGGACGGGCGGACGAAGGTGCGCACCAGGCCGATCCGGCGGTGCTCCGGCAGCATCTGCACGAGCCGGCGCCGCACCGGAGGGGGTAGCAGCCGGTAGAGCCGCAGGGCGATCATTCCACACACCGTCCGAAGGTGACGGACAGTTCGACGGCCGACACGGTCAGTGCCGGGCGGGCCGCGCCGACGAGACCCACCACACTATGCCTCGCGACGTCCCCTGAGCAGGCATCGCCGACCGCCTTCCTCCGTGCATCCCCGTTCGTCGCCGTCCGCGGGCCGCTGTGCGAGCGTCCACGACCTCGGCCACGGACGAACCGTCCCGGCTCCGGGCCCGGTTGGCAGCGCCGGGGCTCGGAGCATCGAATCGAGGGGCGACGTCGAGACGGTAGCAGCGCGTCAACCGGTGGGCCATCAGCTGTTCATCAGTTCGTCGGCTGCATGCGGCCTGACGCGTACCTATTTATGGGATTAGGCCCGATTCATTCGTTATATTCCACCAGTCCGAGGGACGCGCGGCTGCCGGTTCGGCCGATCCAGGTACGTCCCCAGCGACGATGGCCGACGGCCATCCGCGGCAGTACCCGCAGGACAGCCGACGGCCGGGAGTCTGGCACAGTGGCGGGATGACCGGGACGCCGCCCACCGCCAGCCGGGTGCTGCACCCGCCGGCCGGCTACCGGCTCGCGGCCTCCGTCCGCGCGCTCACGTTCAGCCCGTACGACCCGTGCGCGCGCATCGTGGCGGGCACGTTCTGGTTCGCCACCCGCACGCCCGACGGTCCCGCGACCCTCGCCCTGCACCCGGAGGCCGGGGACCTGCGGGCCGAGGGGTACGGCCCGGGCGCCGGATGGGTGGTCGAGCGCGCCGACGCCATCGCCGGTCTGCGCGACGACGTGACCGGCTTCGCCGCCCTGGCGGCGGCACACCCGCTCGTCGCCCGGTTGGCACGCGAGTACCGGGGCGTACGGATGCCGGCCACCGGTCTGGTCTTCCCCCGGGTGCTCCGCGCCGTCTTCGAGCAGAAGGTCACCGGCAAGGAGGCGTACCGCGCGTACGCCGCCACGGTCCGCCACTTCCGGGAACCCGCGCCCGGCCCGCTGCCGCTGCTGCTCCCGCCGGAGCCGGCGGCCGTGGCCGCCACGCCGTACTGGGTGTTCCACCCGTTCGGCGTGGAGCAGCGCCGGGCCGAGACGCTGCGGCGGGCGGCCGCCGTGGCGGACCGCCTGGAACGCTGTGGGGACGCCGCCGAGGCGACCCGCCGGTTGCGCGCCGTGCCGGGCATCGGGCCGTGGACCGCCGCCGAGGTGGTCCGCGTGGCGTACGGCGACCCGGACGCGGTCAGCGTCGGCGACTACCACGTGCCCAACACGGTCGCCTGGGCGCTGGCCGGTGAGCCGCGCGGTGACGACGCCCGGATGCTCGCCCTGCTGGAGCCGTTCCGCGGTCACCGCGGCCGGGTCTGCGTCCTGCTGGAGGCCGCGGGCGTGCAGGCCCCGAAGTACGGCCCGCGCGCGCCCATCCGCTCCTTCGCCCGCTTCTGACCCGGGCTCAGGCCGCCTCGCGGAGGTCGGCGAGGGTGAGCGGCGTACACCGGCGCAGCAGGTCCTCCAGTTCGGGGATCGAGCCGACCTCGCCGAGCACGTTCTTCCCGCCGCCGAACTGCCGGGGATAGCGGTGCGACAGCCGGTAGCGGTAGCGGCCGCGGACCAGCTCCACGCTGACCCGGTACCGCCCGCAGCACGCGCAGCTCCACTCCGGCACCCGGCGAAGGTAGCTCTGACCTGCGGTTTCCTGATTCCGGCGCAGGGTGAGGAGGGGGACGACGGCGGACACCACGCCCAGGACGCAGCGGTGATGTGCCTCACGGTTGTCGGTGCCGTCTGGTTGACTGGTCGCCGTGGAGCTGCCGATCAACCCGCCGGTCGAGCCGATGCTGGCCAAGAGCGTGCCGCGGATCCCCACCGCGCCCGGGATGACGTACGAGCCGAAGTGGGACGGCTTCCGGTGCATCATCTTCCGCGACGGCGACGAGGTGGAGCTGGCAAGCCGCGGCGGCAAGACGATGACCCGCTACTTCCCCGAGGTCGTCGAGCAGGCCCGGCGGCAGCTGCCGGAGCGCTGCGCCGTCGACGGCGAGCTCATCGTGATCCGCCGCGACGGCCCGGGCGGCCAGCCGCGGCTCGACTTCGAGATGCTGGGCCAGCGCATCCACCCGGCCGCGTCGCGGGTGAAGCTGCTGGCCGAGACCACCCCGGCCGACTTCGTGGCGTTCGACCTGCTCGCCATCGGCGACGAGGCGCTGCTCGACCAGCCCTATCCGCAGCGCCGGGCCCGGCTGGAGGCGGCGCTGAAGGGCGTACGCCCGCCCGTGCACGTCACCCAGGTCACCACCGACCCGGACACCGCGCACCGCTGGTTCGACGTCTTCGAGGGCGCCGGGCTGGACGGGCTCATCGCCAAGCCGGCCGACCTGCCCTACGAGCCGGGCAAGCGGCTCATGTTCAAGGTGAAGCACGCCCGCACCGCCGACGTGGTGGTCGCCGGCTTCCGCTGGCACAAGTCCGGCCCGGTCGTCGGCTCGCTGCTGCTCGGCCTCTACGACGACGACGGCGTGCTGCACCACGTCGGCGTGAGCGCGTCGTTCAGCATGGCCCGCCGGGCGGAGCTGCTGGACGAGCTGGCCCCCTACCGGGACGTCGGCGACGAGCACCCGTGGGTGCACGGCGACCACGAACGCGGCCAGCGCATCCCCGGCGGCGTGAGCCGGTGGACCGGCACGAAGAACCTCGAGTGGGAGCCGTTGCGCCCCGAGCTGGTGCTCGAGGTCGGCTACGACGCGATGGAGGGCGACCGCTTCCGCCACACCGCCCAGTTCGTCCGCTGGCGGCCCGACCGCGACCCCCGCTCGTGCCGCTACGACCAGCTCGACCGCCCGATCCGGTACGACGTCGACCAGGTGCTGCGGGGCGACCCGGCCACCACCGTGGAATCCCCCGCCACCGGCCCGGCGTAGCCTGGCGGCGAGACGATCACGGAGGACCCACTCGATGCCCCGCACCGACGACCGGATCCGCCGGGTCCGCCGCGCCCTGGCCGTGTTCGCCGCCACGGCACTGCTCACCGCCGGCTGCACCCTGCCCGCGTTCGCGCCACGCGCCGAGCCCACCGGCGAGGCGGCGGCGCCGGGCACCGCGCCGACCTGGCGGGCGTGCCCGGAGGTCGCCGACCAGCTCGTCGGCCAGGGCGCGCCGAACATGCGCTACGAGTGCACCCGCATCGCGGTGCCGCGCAACTGGGGCACCGGCACCGGCGCCACCACGGGCCCGGGCGCCGGCGAGACCTTCGAGATCGCCCTGCTGCGGGCCCGCTCGACCAAGCAGCGGGACCGCATCGGCTCGCTGGTCATCAACCCGGGCGGGCCGGGCGGCTCCGGGGTCGACACGGCCGTCTACCTCTCGTTCGGGTCGGCGTTCGGCGGCCTCCCCACGACGGTCACCGAGCGCTTCGACATCGTGGGCTTCGACCCGCGCGGGGTGTCCCGCTCCAGCCCCGTCAAGTGCATCTCCGACGCCGACCTGGACGCGAGCTTCGGCTACGACCCCGATCCCCGCAGCCAGGAGTCGTTCGACGGGATCGTCGCCCTCAACCGGCGCATCGGGCAGGGCTGCGGCCAGAAGTACGGCGACCAGTTGCCGCTCTACGGCACCGAGCAGGCCGCGCGGGACATGGACGCGGTCCGCGCCGCGCTCGGCGACGAGAAGCTCACCTACCTGGGCTACTCGTACGGGACGCTGCTCGGCGCCACGTACGCCCAGCTCCACCCGCAACGGGTGCGGGCGCTCGTGCTCGACGGCGCGGTCGACCCGAAGCAGGGCCTGGTGGCCGGATCGGAGAGCCAGGCGAAGGGCTTCGAGCGGGCGTTCGGCAACTTCACCCGCTGGTGCGCGGCGAACGCCGGCCGCTGCCCCATCGCACCGGACGCACGGGCCGCGGTGACCGACGCGATCGACAAGGCGCGGGTCTCGCCGGTACGCGGCGCGGACGGGCGGGAGGCGACCGCCGGCTGGGTGTTCTACGCGATCATCTCCTCCCTCTACACCGAGCCCGGCTGGCAGGAGCTGGCCCGGGCCATCGACCGGCTCGAGGGCGGCGACCCCACCGACGTGTTCCGCCTCGCCGACGCGTACGCCGGCCGCGGCGACGACGGCCACTACTCCAACCTGTTCGACGCCAACCTGGCGATCAACTGCGCCGACGAGGACGAGAAGCCGAGCCTCGCGCGGATCCGCGAGCTGCAGTCGCAGTGGCGGGAGAAGTACCCGCTGTTCGGGCCCGCGCTGGCGGTGGGCATGCTCGCGTGCGCCGAGTGGCCCGGCGGGCGGGATCCGTACCCGACCGGCCCGGCGGTCGGCGCCCCGCCGATCGTCGTGGTGGGCACGACCGGCGACCCGGCCACCCCGTACGAGCAGACGCAGGCGCTCGCCTCGATGCTCGGCGTCGGGCGGGTGCTGACCTGGGAGGGCGAGGGGCACACCGCCTACCCGCAGACCGCCTGCATCACCGACGCCGTCGACGCCTACCTGATCGACCTGACCGTGCCGCCGCAGGGGCAGCGCTGCCCGGCCCGGTGACCGTCGGAGAAGTGATCGAACGGCCGAATTACCGATGCTGGGGCACCTGTAAGGTACCTCGCCATGGCGATCGTGTTCGGCCGGCGCGAATCCGGTTCACCCCCCGCTGCGCTCACCCGCGACGGCGGTTCGCGGGCCGCCGGCCGGCTCGCGGTCATCGACGGCCTGCGCCTGGCCGCCGCGCTCATGGTGGTGATGTACCACTACACCGCCTACAACAGTGGCGTTAAGGGCGCCTGGGGCGCGAAGCCGGAGGTCACGTTCCCGCAACTGCACCAGGTGAGCGCGTACGGCTTCTTCGGCGTTCAGTTGTTCTTCATCATCAGCGGCTTCGTCATCTGCATGAGCTGCTGGGGCCGTACGCCCGGGGCGTTCTTCCGCTCCCGGGTGACCCGGCTCTACCCGGCCTACTGGGCAGCCGTACTCATCACCACGGTCGTTCTGACGCTGTGGCCCACCGTGCGCACGAGGCTGAGTTGGAGCGACGTCCTGCTCAACCTCACGATGCTGCAGGGTGCGCTCGACCGCCCCGCGGTCGATGCCGTGTACTGGACGCTCTGGAACGAAGCCCTGTTCTACCTGCTCTTCTCGGTGCTGGTCTGGTGGGGCCTGACGCTGAGCCGGACCATGAAGTTCTGCTACGCCTGGCTCATCGCGTCGGTCCTGGTCGCCAACTCCGACCAGCAACTGCTGCGGACAATCCTGCAACCGGAGTACGCGCCGTTCTTCGTGGCCGGCATCGCCCTCTACCTCATCCACCGGTTCGGGCCCGACCTCATGCTCTGGGGACTGGTCGGTGCTTCGTACCTGCTCGCCCAGTTCTGGACCGTGCGGCGCGTGAACCACGTCACCGCCAAGGGGCTGACCACTCACCTGTCACCGGTCGTGGGTGTCCTGCTGATCACCGCGTTCTTCCTGGTGATGACCGTGATCGCACTCGGTTGGACGGCGTCGATCCGGTGGCGCTGGCTGACCACGGCCGGCCTGCTCACATACCCCCTGTACCTGCTGCACGAGTACATCGGCTGGACGATCATCCACGCGGTCCGTGACGTCGCCCCTCGCCCGGTCGTCCTCGTGGCGGTCGTGCTCCTCATGCTTGGCGCGGCATGGCTGCTGCACCGCCTGATCGAGCGGCCGCTCGCGCGGATGCTGCGCAACGGCCTGGCCGCCGCGAGCACCCGCGCCGGCCGCCCGGACCGGGACGAACCCAGCCCAACCGCACCCGCCGCACCCCCCTCCCCGACCATCGAAACCCCCGTCCCCCCGAAGGACCCCTCGATGGACGACACGCTCGTCCTTCCGATCCAGCGCGGGCCGGCCACCGATGAAGGGTGGTCGCCTGCTGCCCACCGGCCGCCGGGTGCACCCGGCACCGGCTCATCGCCGAGCGTCACTGTGCAAGCCTCCGGGCATGAGTGATCTGATCTTCCGCGAGGCGGTCCGGGCCGACCTGCCGGCGATCGTCGCGCTGCTCGCCGACGACGTCCTCGGCAAGGCGCGCGACTTCACGCAGGTCGACGACGCGTACGAGAAGGCGTTCGCCGACGTCACCGCCGACCCGCGCAACCAGTTGATCGTCGCCGACTCCGGCGGTGAGCTGGTCGGTTGCTTCCAGATCACCTACATCCCCGGGCTGGGCCGCCACGGCGCCGAGCGGGCGCTGATCGAGTCCGTCCGTGTCCGCTCCGACCTCCGCGGCCAGGGGCTCGGCCGGCGGATGATGACCTGGGCCATCGACCAGGCCCGCGAGCGGGGCTGCGGGCTGGTGCAGCTCACCACCGACAAGTCCCGCCACGACGCGCACCGCTTCTACACGAGCCTCGGGTTCGTGGCCAGCCACGAGGGGATGAAGCTCCCGCTCTGACCCGCCGGCCGGCGGCCGGGCCCGGGTCAGGCGTCGGAGAGGCGGCCGTCGCGCAGGGTCAGCGTACGGTCGGCCAGCTCGATGAGCGCCGGGTCGTGGGTGGCGACCAGGATGGTCGTGCCGCGCGCGTGCACCACGGCCCGGAGCAGGTTCATGATCGAGCGTCCGGTCTCCGAGTCGAGCTGACCGGTGGGCTCGTCGGCGATCAGCAGGGCCGGCTCGTTGGCCAGCGCCCGCGCCACGGCCACCCGCTGCTGCTGCCCACCGGAGAGCTCGTACGGCCGCTGCGCCGCGTGCCCACCGAGGCCCACCAGTTCGAGCAGCATCGCCACCCGCTCCTCCCGCTCGGCGGCCGGCACCCGGGCCAGCCGCAGCGGCACACCGACGTTCTCGGCGGCGGAGAGGATCGGCACCAGGCCGAAGGTCTGGAAGACGAAGCTGACCGTCCCCCGCCGCAGGTCGAGCAGTTCCCGCTCGCCGGCGGCGGTCACGTCGTGCCCGGCCACCACCACCCGGCCGCTGTCCGGCCGGTCGAGCCCGCCGATGAGGTTCAGCAGGGTGGTCTTGCCGGCGCCGGACCGGCCCCGGATGGCGAGCAGCTCCCCCCGTGCGGCGGTGAACGACACGTCGCGTACGGCGTGCACCGCGTGCTCACCCCGCCCGAAGGTCCGGCTCACCCCCTCGACCCGGACCACCACGTCGGTGGCCGGCGCGGCCGTCGCGCGCGACCGGCCACCGGCCGCCGTACCGTCCCAGCCCGCGTCCCGGCTGTCCGTCGCCGCCCCGGCCCGGCCGTCCGTCCCCACGTCCCACCCGTTCATGCCTCAGCCTTCCCGTCGGTCGGGGCCTGGTCGCCCGGCCGTACCTCCACGTGGTCCGGCTCCAGGTTGAGCCGGACGCGGTCCCGCAACTCGAGCGCCTCGACGAACGCGGCCGGCAGCTGCATCCGCCCGGTCCGGTCGAGCACCGCGTACTCCTCGCTGACCAGCTCGGTGCTGCCGTCCGCGCCGACGCGCGCGGTGCGGCGTACCTCCGAGGCGGTCCGGCCGTCGCGGATCGCGACGGTCCGCCGGACCTGGGTGGCGACCGCCTGGTCGTGGGTCACGACGACCACGGTGACGCCCAGTTCGGCGTTGATGGTGCGCAGCGCGGCGAAGACCTCCGCGCCGGTGGCCTCGTCCAGTTCGCCGGTCGGTTCGTCGGCGAAGAGCACCTCCGGGTCGTTGGCCACCGCGACCGCCACGGCGCAGCGTTGCTGCTCGCCGCCGCTGAGCTGGCCCGGCCGGCGGTCCGCGCAGTAGCCGACGCCGACCAGGTCGAGCAGCTCCCGGGCCCGCTCGCGGCGGGCCCGCCGCCCGCGCCCGCCGGCCAGCTGCATCGGCAGCTCCACGTTCTCCAACGCCGTGAGGTACGGCAGCAGGTTGCGCCCGGTCTGCTGCCAGACGAAGCCGACCGTCCGCCGCCGGTAGCTCAGGCGCCGCTTCGCCGACAGGTTGAGCAGGTCGTACCCGGCCACCCGGGCGATGCCGGCGGTCGGGGTGTCCAGCCCGGAGAGGATGTTCAGCAGCGTGGACTTGCCGGATCCGGAGGCGCCCACGATCGCCACCAGCTCACCCCGGTCGATGACCAGGTCGAGCCCCTGCAGGGCGACCACCTCGACGCCCTCGGTCTTGAAGATGCGGACCAGCCCGTCACAGACGATGTGCCCGCGGAGCCGGTCCCGGCCGCCGGCCCGCTCGGCCGCCCGCTGGGCGGCCCGCTGTTGCAGGTCGGCCAGGTCCGGCACGACCGATGTCGACGCGGTAGCGGTCATCTCAGCTCTCCTCTCCGAGCCGGAGCACCTCACCGAGGCGCAGCCGGCGGTTGTTCAGGGTCTCGACGGCGACCGCGAAGCCCAGGGCGACCGCCCCGAGCGCGACGACCGCGGCGACCAGCCCCGGTTCGAACGCCACCCGGACCGGTACGCCGCTCGTGAACGCGGACAGGCCGAGCACCGGGGTGAGCAGCAGCGGCAGGAGCGCACCCACCACCGCACCGGTCAGCACCGCCGCGCCGACCAGCGGCGCCAGCTCGACCAGGAGCAGACCCCGCCACTGGCGGCGGGACAGGCCGAGGGTCCGCAGCCGGGACAGCACCAGACCGCGGCTGCGGGCGCCGGCCAGAACGGTGAACGCGATGGCGAGCAGACCGAGCACCGTCGCGCCGGCCGCGCCGGCGGCGAAGGCGAACACCAGCACGCCGTTCGCCCCGCTGCCGCCCACCTGCTGGCGGGCCTGCTCCCACGTGAGCACCTCCACGCCGCGGGGCCGCTGCCCGCCCGTGACGGTCCCGGTCTTCTGGTACCGGTCCTGGCCCTCGTCGCCGACCAGCCGCAACGCCTCGGCGTCGAGGTCGTCACCACCGATCAGGAAGCCCGTCGGCACCGGCTCGCGGGGGCCGTCGGGCAGCGCCTGCCAGGGCAGCACCACGAACCGCTGCGTCTCCCGCGACACCAGCGGGAAGCTCTCGGCGGTGGCGGCCACCCGGAACTCGTACCGCCGGCCCTGCACGGCCACGAACGCCGAGCCGGTCATCTCCTGCTCGGCCAGGTCGGCGGCGACCGCCGGGGAGACCACCGCCGGCACCGCGCCGGGCTGCCCGCCGGCGCCGGTCAGCGACTCCGGCACCGTGACGTCCGCGCCGGTCTCCCGCACCAACCGGGCGAGCGCCGGACCGTCGACCAGCAGCACGGCGGTGGTGCCGAGGCCCGCGTCGGTGCCGGCCTCGTCCCGGGCCAGGCGCGGCGCCGGCTCGTAGGCAACCGGGAGGGCGTCGGCCACTCCGGGCATCCGTTCCAGCTCCGCTTCGGTGTCCGGGGCGAGCCGTTCACCGCGGATCAACGCGTCGGCCGGAACGGACCGGCTCGCGGCCCGGTCCCGGCTCCCCTCGATGCCGGCCGCGACCACCGCGCAGAAGCCGGCGGTGGCGATGGCCAGCACCACCACGACCACCGGGGCCGCCGTCACGGCCCGCCCGGCGCGGGCGGTGCCGAGGAAGGCGACGCTGCCCCGGGTACGGGCCGCGATCCGGCTGACGAGCCGCAACGGCAGCGGGTACGCGCGCATCGCGAGCACGGCCACGGCGAGGGCCAGCAGCACCGGCACCGCCACCAGCAGCGGGTCCACCTCCCCGAGGGTGAGTCCCCGGCGGCGCAGCAGCACCACGGCAAGCCCGGCCAACAGGACGAGGAAGACCTCCACGGTCACCCTCCGCGCGGAGGGCCGCAGCCGAACGAGGTCCCGCCGCCCGGTGTTCCCGGACGGAACGGCGAGGGCGGCGACCGGCAGGGCCAGCGTGAGCAGCACGGCGACGCCGACGACGTACGGCAGGGTGTCCTCGGCCGGACCGGGGACCAGCTGACCGAGCAGCCAGCCCGCCGCCGCCGCGACGGGGACGACCAGCAGTGACTCGGCGAGGCTCCGCCGGGCACCGGCCACGGCGGCGCCGCCTCGGGCGCGCATGAGCAGGTACTCGTCCCGTCGGCGGCGGGTCGCCAGCGCGACGGCCAGCAGCACCAGCCCGCCCAGCGTGGCCAGCACCCCGGCCCCGATCACCGCGAGCACCGTACGGGCGGCGGCCAGCGCGTCGGCGAACTCCCGCAGCGGCACGTCGGCGCCCTGCACGAAGGAGCGTCCCGGCGTGGCCTCCTGGGACATGCGCTGGAGGGCGTCGATCAACTCGTCCAGCGCCCGGACGTCCATGCCGTGCGTGCCGAGCCGGTAGCGCCAGCTGAACCGGGTCGGCCAGTCGGCGGCGGCGAGCCGGTCCAGGCCGGAGGCGTCCACGGCGCCGACGGCGACGAACGGTTGGCCGTCTCCCTGCGGTTCCTCCACCCGCAGCACCTGCGGCAGGCCCTCCCAGATGCCGTCGGCGCGGTCCCGGGGCCGGAAGACACCGACCACGGTCACCGGGACCGCGTCGGCGCCGGGCGTCGTCTCCAGAGGCGACAGGTTCAACTGGCTGCCGACCCGCAGGTTCAACCGGCGGGCCACATCGTCGGCCAGCGCCACCTGCACCGGCGCGGTGTCGGCCGCGGCGCCCTCGGGCCACCGCCCGTCGACGAGGGTGCCCGCGTCCTGGATCCCGGGAAGGGCACGCAGGCTGAGGTCGACCAGCAGGTTCCGGGCCTTCAGGTCCGGGCCGGTGAGCCGGCCCGCGACGGTCTCGGCGGTGTACCACCGCCGGTCGACCATGTCGCTCACGATCGGCGGCATCTCCTCCTGGATCCGGTCGAGTTCCCGCCGCTGGACCTCCGCCAGGGAGGTGCCGGTGTCGGCGGCGGTGAGCGGCTGGGACGAGTAGAGAAGGTCCCGCTGCACCGCCGGCGCGGTGGCCAGTTGCTCGCGCAGACCCTGCTCCGCGAGCCGGTTCACCGTCCGGGGCACTCCGTTGATGAGCAGTGTGACGACCAGCGTCAGCACCGCCAGGAGCAGGAAGTGCCCACCGTACGCCCGCACCCGGCGGACGACCGCACCGATGCTCATGCCCCCGCCTCCCTCCGGTCGGCGCCGCCACGAGACTCCACCGCGCAGTGCCCGATGATTCGCTCGCTGCGCTCGCTCATGCCGCCGCCTCCCTCCGGTCGGCGCCGAGCGGTTCCCGCCCGCCGCGCTGGACCACCCGCTCGCTCCCCGTGCCGTGTGCGCACGTTCCGCCCGGTCGGCTCCGCCCGGTCACCGTTCTCCCCCGATCCGCAGTTGCGCCGCCGCCACCCGCTGCCGGATACCGAGGGCGATGGACAGGCTGAAGGCGAGCGCCGCCAGCAGCAGGCCGACGGCCGTCAACCCGATGGGCAGCCACGGCATGGTGAACGCCGCCTCCGGCACCGGCCGGCCTCCGCCCGGCGTGAGGATGACGAGGGGTGCCATCGTGGCGCCCACCACGGCGCCGAGCAGCAGCCCGACGCCGACACCGATACCGGCCAGGAGGGTCTGCTCGGCCAGCAACGCCCGGGCCAGCAGGCGCGGCCCGGCGCCCAGTGTGTGCAGCACGGCGAGTTCCGTGATCCGGTGCCGCGCGGTGGCCCAGACGTCGACCATCAGCCCGACCAGGGCCAGCAGGACCGAGCCGAGGGCGGCGGCCAGCAGCGCGAGCCGCGCCCCCCGCCAGTACGGGTCCCGGGCGGCCGCCTCGGTCACCTCGCGCCGGTCGACCACGGTGGTGCCGGACACCTCGGCCAGGGCACGTGCCGCCTCCGCGTGTCCACGATCGTCGGCGCCCAGCCACCACTCCGGCACCGGCCGCACCGTGCCCGCGGCCCGGACCAGCCAGTCGACGGCGGCCGGCAGGTCGATGAGGATCCCGTTGCCGGGGCTGGTCGGCACCGCCTCGACCTCGCCCAGCACCGTCACCGGCACCGACGCGCCGGAGAGCGCGAGGGTGACCGTGTCGCCGACGTCGACGCTGAGCGCGTCGCGTACGGCCGCGGTCATGAGCGCCGGCACGGGCGGGTTCTCGCCCGCCGGCACGACGGCGAACCGGCTGGACGGCTGGAACGCGAACCGGCCGCCGGCACGCAGCACGATCGGATAGGCGGCGGTCAGGCCGGTGGGCGTGACGGACAGCGTCGCCTCGCCGCCGTCCTCGGCGCCGACCCCCTTCCAGCCGTCGCCGAGCTGCACGGGCCGGGGCGTGCCGTCCTGGCCTTCCGCCCGCAGGTCGGTCACCTCCAGCCGGTACTCACGGCCGGCCGCGTCACCGGCGTCCGCCACGAACCCGGCCAGCCGCAGGGTGCCGGCCCCTTCCGGAAGCGCGACCCGGAACGGGGCGGGTCGACCGCTGCTCTGCGTGGTGGCGACGGGCAGGCGGAAGGCGAGCCCGTCCGCCCGGGTCAGCAGGAGGGAGACGGCGACCTCGTGGGCTCGCACCGGGTCCCACACGGGGGTGCGGACGGTGCCCGTCACGGCCCGGGTGCCCTCGGGAAGTTCGACACCGGCGGGGGCACCCCGCGCCCGGGCCATCCGTTGGAAGACCGACGTGGCGGGCTCGCCCGCGAGCCGGTCGTTGAGCCGCACCACCCCTGTCGCGTTCGCCGTGTCGAGGGCCACCACGGTGGTCGGCAGGCTGTCGCGCCCGACCCGGACCTCGTCGCGCCACGCCGGCAGCACCGCCTGCACGCCGGACAGCGCCGCGAGTTGCCCGGCCCGGTCGTCCGGCGCCACGCCGGTGCGCTCGGTCAGCCGCAGGTCCGCCCCGACGGTGTGGTCGGCCTGTTCGGCCTGCGACCGCTCGCCCGTGCTGACCAGGGACCAGGCCAGGGTGCTGCCGCTCACGGCGAGGGCGAGCAGCAGGACGGGCCCGGCGTGCGGACGCCGTCCCGCCTGCCACATGCCGAACATCGTGGCGGTCCACTGCCGCCGGTTCACGAACCGCTCGGCGAAGCGGGTGACCGGCGGGATCAGCCGCAGCGCCACCGCGGCGCCCGCCAGCACGCCGAGCGTCGGCGCGGCGACCAGCAGCGGGTCGAGCCCGAGTTGCGCCCCGGCGCCGGCCAGCGGCGAGTCGTACTGGCGCAGCTGCATCCAGGCGAGCACCGCGAGGGCGACGAGGGCCAGGTCGAGGCTGGCCCGTTGCAGCGACGCGGCGCGGCGGGGCCGGGACCGGGCGGCCATGTCGGCCACGTACGTGCCCGCCCCGCGAAGCGTCGGCACGACCATCGCGACGAGGCACCCGGCGGCGGCCACACACGCCACCAGCCACAGCAGGGTGGCGTCGCCCCCGGCGAGCGTCAGCCCGGCGCCGGCCGGTCCGTCGACGTGCCGCAGCGCCTCGCCGGCCAGCAGCGGACCGAGCAGCGCGGCCGGCAGGACGACGAGGAACGCCTCGCGGGTGGCCAGACCGGCCAACTGGCGGCGGGCCGCGCCCCGGGCCCGCAGGAGGGCGATCTGCGGCCGGCGGTCCTCGTGCAGCAGCACGGCGACGAGCACCAGGGCGTACCCGCCGAGGACCACGATCAGCAGCAGCGGGGTGGCCAGCGACGACCGTCCGACGAGGTCGGCCCGGGCGATCTTGTCGAACAGCCGGTCCATCGAGGTGAGGCTCTGCGCGGACGAGCCGAGGCCGGCGGCCTCCGGCAGGTCCTCGATGATCGGGGCGGCGGCGGACCAGAGGCCGGGCAGCCGGTCCGCGGCCACCGCCCTGAGGTCCGGCTCGACGAGCCAGGACGCCGACACCGAGCCCGGGAAGGTGGCCGCGAAGTCGGCCGGGTCGAGCACGAACGGGCCGTACGACGTGGTCGACTCGGCCGCGCTGCCGGCACCGACGCCCGGCGCCAACCGCCAGTACGGGTCGGTGGCGTCGCGGGGGCGCCACGTGCCGGTGAGCACCATCTGGCTGGACCGCTCGGAGCTGCGGTCGCGCACCGGGATCCGCTCGCCGGCGGTCAGGCCGAGGGTGGCCGCCACCTTCTCGGGCAGGGTCACCTGGAGCGGGTTCGCCCCGGGAACGGGCCAGGCCCCGCTGGCCAGCTCGGCGCGCTCCGGCAGGTCGTCGAGGGTGGCCAGGTTGGCGAAGACGGGGTCATCGCCCTCGCGCGTGACCGGGCCGAGGTCGCCGGTGAGCTCCCGGCCGCTGCCGTACCGGGCGGTGCTCACGGTGACCGGCGCGCCGCCGAACGCCGCGGCGGCACGGTCGCGGACGATCCCGTCCCGCTCGGTGAACTCCGCGACGTCCTGGCCGGCCGAGCCGCTCACCAGCAGGCTGCGCTCCTCGACGGGCGCGCCCGCGAGCAGCGCCTGTTGCCCGGCCGCCACCGACCGGCGGCTGTAGTCGGAGAGCCCGGTGACCAACGCGACCGCGACCAGAGCGGCGATCACCGCGGCCGCCAGCAGCCCCCGTGCCTCGCGGGCCCGCCTCCACACCAGCTTCATCCGACGCCCTCCCCTGGCCCCCTCGGGCCGAACGCCCAGGGAAAGGGGTCACGGGGTGGAAAAGGTTCCGCCCGTTACTTGATCGTTACCGAGTGGACGGAGGAACGCCGGCCGGCCTCGGGTTCACCGGGGGCGGTCGCGGTCCCGGGAGGGCTGGACGCGCTTCGGCTCGCCGGGCATCTTCGGGTGGTCGGGCGGGTACGGCATGTCGCCCTGGCCGGCGGCCGCGTCGCGTTCGGCCCACTCCAGCAGCGGCGTGATGTCCCACGCCTCGTCGTCGATGCCGGCGTGCGGGTCGCCCCGCTCGGCGAGCCGGCCGGGGACGGTGGCCAGGTCGAAGTCGTCCGGGTCCACGTCGGGCAGCTCTTCCCAGGTGACCGGGGTCGAGACGGTGGCCCGGGCGTTGGCGCGCAGCGAGTACGCGCACGCGATCGTGCGGTCGCGGGCCATCTGGTTGAAGTCGACGAAGACGCGGGTGCCCCGCTCCTCCTTCCACCAGGAGGTGGTGACCAGGTCGGGCCGGCGCCGTTCGAGTTCCCGTGCCAGGGCGATGGTGGCCCGACGCACCTCGACGAACGTCCACCGGGGTTGGATGCGCAGGTAGACGTGCACACCCCGGCCGCCGGAAGTCTTCGGCCAGCCCGTGACGCCGAGTTCGGCGAGAAGGGCACGCAGCTCACCGGCGGCCGCCGCGGCGTCGGCGAAGTCGGTGCCGGGCTGCGGGTCGAGGTCGACGCGCAGCTCGTCGGGACTGTCGGTGTCGGCGGCGCGTACCGGCCAGGGGTGGAACACGACAGTGCCCATCTGGGCGGCCCACGCCACGTGGGCCAGGTCGGTGGGGCAGAGCTCGGCGGCCGTCCGCCCGCTCGGGAAGGTGATCTGGGCGGTCGACACCCAGGGCGGCACGCCCCGGGCCGGTACGCGCTTGGAGAAGAACGCCTCCCCCTCGATGCCCTCGGGGAACCGCTGCAACGTGGTGGGCCGGTCGCGCAGGGCGCGCATGATCCCGTCGCCCACCGCCAGGTAGTAGTGGAAGACGTCGGCCTTCGTGAAGCCTCGCTGGGGGAAGATCACCCGGTCGGGGCTGCTGAGGCGGACGGTGCGGCCGGCCACCTCGACCTCGGTGACCGTTGCCTTCGTGGTGCCACCCATCAGGCGACCATATGCGACGCGTGCGACGTCCGACGTACCGTTGACGGGTGAGTCTCGACGACACCGAACTGCCCCGCACCGAGGACGAGTGGCGCGTCCGGCTGACCCCGGAGGAGTTCCGGGTGCTGCGGGAGGCCGGCACCGAACGCCCGTGGACCGGGGAGTACGTCAACACCAAGACCCCCGGGGTCTACCACTGCCGGGCGTGCGGCCTCGAACTCTTCGCCAGCGACACCAAGTTCGACTCGCACTGCGGCTGGCCGAGCTTCGACGACGCCATCCCGGGGCGGGTGAAGGAGATCGAGGACCGCAGCCTCGGCATGGTGCGTACGGAGATCCGCTGCGCCCGGTGTGACAGCCATCTCGGGCACGTGTTCCGCGGTGAGGGTTTCACCCCGAAGGACACCCGGCACTGCGTCAACTCGCTCTCCATCCGGCTCGAACCCCGCTGAGCCCGCGGCCGGCACGCCTACCGGCGGGCACGCCCACCACCAGGCACGCCTACCCCGGGCACGCCTACCGGCCGGCGGGCTGCCCGGTCATGAGCCGCACCTCGGCGCTGCGGGACTGTTCGATGCGCCGGGCGAGGTCACGCACCCGCTCGTCGGTGCCGACGTCGAGATGCGCGCGGGCCAGGTCGGCCGCCGCGCGCTGGTGGGCGCCGAGCACCTCCCGCAGCGCCGCGTCGACCTCGGGGCCGGTGGCGTCGCGCAGCCGGGCGAGGTCGGCGGCGGACACGCCGTGGCCGGAGTGGTCGTGCCGGCTCGCCGGGTCCGGACCGGCGTTCCCCAACCAGGTGCGCATGGTCGCCAGCTCGTCGGTCTCGGTCGCGCCGACGGCGGCGACGAGCGTCCGCAGCTCGGGGTCGGTGATCCGGTCGCGGGTCAGCCGGACGATCTCCAGGGTCTGCTCGACGTGCGCCACCATCATGGTCAGGAACAGCCGGTCGACCCCGCTCAACGCGGCCGGGGACGCCGCGGGCGCCGACGGGGACGCGGCCCCGGACGCCGGGGGCGACACGGCCGGGCCGGCGGCGCACCCGGCGGCCAGCAGCAGGGCGACGAGTGGGACGGTCAGCCGGGTCACGCGGGTCTCCGGACGGGACGGGCAGGGGTACGGGGGCGCGGCGCGGCGTCGGGGCACCGGCCGCGCCCGTACCGTCAGACCTGGCTCCACAGCGCCGGCACGTTCGGCGGCTCCCAGCCGGTGATGGCGGTGTGCGCCTGCCGGCAGCGGTAGGTCGCACCGCCGTAGGTCACCTGGTCACCGACCTGGTAGGCGCGGCCCACCGTCCAGGTGCCGCCCGCCGGGGGTGGCGTGGTGGGGCTCGTCGTCGGCGTCGGCCGCGGGGTGGGCGAGGTGGTCGGTGTCGGGCTGGGTCCGGGGCCACCGCCGCCGATCTGCAGGTCGACGCAGGAGTAGAACGCGTTCGCGGTGTCGGCGATGTTCCAGATCGCGAGGACCTTCTGCCGGCCCGACCAGCCGCTCAGGTTCACCGTGTGGGTGACGGTGGCGCCGGGCTGCTGGCCGTTGCCGTTGAAGACGGCGACCCGGGTGTTGCCGATGTAGTACTCCCAGTTGCTGGTGGCGTGCCGGGCGGTGTTGATCCAGGTGAAGGTCACCGTGCTGCCGACCGACGTGGCCGGCCAGCCCCGGCTGTCGTCGTTGAGGACGGCGAAGTGGGCGATGTTGGCGTGGCAGTTGCGCAGCCCCTTCGGCCCCTCGACGCTCTGCGGCTCGTACTTGATCTGGCCGCAGTCCGGGACCCGGTTCTGCGCGCAGAGCGCCTGCCGGCTCGGTGGCGACGAAACGTAGCCGTGCGCCTGGGCGGGCGCCGCGACGGCGAGCGAGGAGACGACGGCGCCCGCCGCCACGATCGGGATGGTGACTCTTCGACGCATGGTGGCACCTCCGCAACCTGGGGGACGATGCCACCAACATAATTTAAAGTTTGTTAACAGTAAAGACCTCTATCAATAAAGTCATCGGCATGCCTGGATGCCTCACACCACGAGCACGCAGCCCTGCTCGTCCACCCGGTCGGCCGTGTCGTCGTCGAGCCAGACCCCGCCGGTGGCCAGGTAGCGGAAGCGGTACTCCCCCGGCGCGAGCCGCACCGTGACCGTGCGGGTGCCGTCGCGCCGCGGTACCAGCTCGTGCCGGCCGGGCTCCCACCCGTTGAAGCAGCCCACGACGCTCACCGCCCCCGGGGGCGTGTCCCGGGGGAGGCAGAAGGTCACGCGGGTCTGGTTTCCGAAGAGCTTGCTGCGCTTGATCACGGAACACCTCCAGGGGCTCGGGGCGGTCTACCAGCCATAACGGGCGACACGCCGGAGCCGACACGCCGCCGGGTAGAGGCCGATGGCGCATTCGGACCCGAGGGGGCTCCGCCCTGCCGCACCCTGGGAGCAACTGTCGGCGATACCGGGGGGTTCCCATGGCGACCTGCGAGGTCTGCGGCAACGACTACTGGATGGCGTTCGAGGTGCGGACGGTCAGCGGGGACACGCACACCTTCGACAGCTTCGAGTGCGCGATCCACCGGATGGCGCCCATCTGCGAGCACTGCCAGATCAAGATCGCCGGGCACGGGGTCGAGGTCAACGGCCGCTTCTTCTGCAGCGGGCACTGCGCCCGCGCCGTCGAGGGCGCGCAGGGCGCGGAGATCCGCGACGCCGTGGGCGTACGGCCGGCCTGACGGCGGCCTACGGTACGGTCGTGCCATGCGGCCGTTCCCGGGCGTTCTGCCTCCCCCGCGCTCCTGACCGGAGCGCGCCGCCCCACGCCGACCGGTTGACCCGGCTCGGCCACCCCGCCGTGCGCTCCGCCGACGTCGTCCCCCGTCAGCGGCCCACCTTCGGAGCGCACACATGCCCGCTTCCCCTACCGCGCCGACCCTGCGTCCGGCGCCGGTCACGCCTGCCTCGCCCGCCCGCGCGGGCCTGATCCAGATCACCGTCGCCGGGGTGCTGTGGGGCACCACCGGCGTCGTCGTACACGCCGTCCACGACAGCACCGGCCTGAGCCCGGTCGGCATCGGCTTCTACCGCCTGGCGATCGCCGCGCTCGTCCTGACGGCGGTCATGGCGCCGCGGCTGCGGCAGACGCTCGCCGCGGTACGCGCCGCACCGCTGCCGCTCCTGGCCACCGGGATCGGGCTCGGCCTGTACCAGGCGCTGTACTTCGCCGCCGTGGCGCTCGCCGGCGTCGGCGTGGCCACCGTCGTAAGCCTCGGCCTGGCCCCGGTGCTCGCCGCCGCCTGGGAGTCCGTCCGCGCCCGCCGGTTGCCCGGGCGGCTGCGGGTGGCCACCCTCGCGGCCGCGGTTGCCGGCCTCGCCCTGATCACCGGGGCCTCGGCGGAACCCACCTCGGCGGCGCCCCGCCCCCTGCTGGGACTGCTCGCGGCGGCCGGGTCCGGTCTCGGGTACGCCGCCACGACCCTCGTGAGCCGGCACGTGTCCCGACGCACCGCGCCGATGGCACTCACCACCCTCTCCACCGCGATCGGCGCGCTGGCCCTCGCACCCGTCGCCCTGACCGCCGGGCTGGCCGTGCCGGCGCGGCCCGACGTCGTGGCGCTGCTGCTGCACCTCGGGGTGGTCACCACCGCGGTGGCGTACGGGCTGTTCTACGCCGGGCTCCGGACCACCGAGGGCAGCGTCGCCGCGGTGGTCACCCTGGCGGAACCGCTGACCGCCGCGGCGCTCGCCGTCGCGCTGCTCGGCGAGCCTCTGCCGCTGCCCGTGATCGTCGGCGGAGTGCTGCTGCTCACGGCCGTGGCCGCCACGTACCTGACGCCCACGGTGCCGGAACCTACGATCGCAGGATGCCGCAGACGATCGAGGTCCGCACCGCCGCGTTCGCGGACCTGACCACCCGCACGTTCCACGACCTGCTCAAGCTGCGGATCGACGTGTTCGTGGTCGAGCAGAACTGCCCGTACCCGGAACTCGACGGCCGCGACGTCGAGCCCGGCACCCGGCACCTGTGGCTCACCGACGGCGAGGCGCCCCTGGCGTACCTGCGGATCCTGGCCGATCCGGGCGGCGTCGCCCGGATCGGCCGGGTGGTGGTGGCGCCGCGGGCCCGGGGTGCCGGGCATGCCGGCCGGCTGATGGCCGAGGCGCTGGCCGTGGTGGGCGAGCGGCCCTGCGTGCTGGACGCGCAGTCGCACCTCGTCGGCTTCTACGCCCGCCACGGCTTCGCGGTCGCCGGCCCCGAGTTCGTCGAGGACGGCATCCCGCACGTCCCGATGCGCCGCCCGGGCAATGCATTGACGTAGGCCGATCGATATGGGAGCCTCCTGAGCGGAGCCGGCGCTAGTAGCCGCGCGAGCACGGGTACGGGAGGGGCAACTCCCGGCCGTCCGGGCGCCGTCGTCGTTCGACCTCTTCCCCCCGGGGGCCCCTGTGTCCACTCCATTCCGATCACCACGTGTCCTGTGGCCGCTCGCCGTCGCGGCGGCCGCCGTCCTCCTGCTCACCACGGCCCTGGCCAACCCCGTCTCCGCGCACGGTTCCGTGGTCGACCCCGCCTCGCGCAACTACGGCTGCTGGCAACGGTGGGGCAGCGACTTCCAGAACCCGCGGATGGCCACCGAGGACCCGATGTGCTGGCAGGCCTGGCAGGCCAACCCGAACGCCATGTGGAACTGGAACGGCCTGTTCCGCGAGGGTGTCGCCGGCAACCACCAGGCGGCCATCCCCGACGGCCAGCTGTGCAGCGGTGGCCGCACCGAGGGCGGCCGGTACAACGCGCTCGACGCGGTCGGCGCCTGGAAGACCACCCCGGTCGCGAACAGCTTCCGCGTTCGCCTGTTCGACCAGGCCAGCCACGGCGCCGACTACATCCGGGTGTACGTGACCCGGCAGGGCTTCGACGCGCTGACCGAGCCCCTCGGCTGGGACGACCTGGAACTGGTCGGCCAGATCGGCAACACCCCGGCGTCGCAGTGGAAGCAGGAGACCGGCGGCGTGTCGATCGAGATCCCGGCGAACGCGCCGGGGCGCACCGGCCGGCACGTCGTCTACACCATCTGGCAGGCCAGCCACCTGGACCAGTCGTACTACCTGTGCAGCGACGTCGACTTCTCGGGCGGATCCACGCCGCCGCCCACCACGCCGCCCCCGACGACGCCGCCGCCCACCACTCCCCCGCCCACCACGCCGCCGCCGGCCGGCGCCTGCACGGCGACGTACCGCGTCACCGGCCAGTGGGCCGGCGGCTTCCAGGCGGAGGTGCAGGTGACCGCCGGCGGCTCGGCCACCCGGGGTTGGTCGGTGAGCTGGCGCTACGGCGACGGTCAGCGCGTCAGCTCCACGTGGAACGCCACGGTCGAGACCGACGGGACGCTGGTCACGGCGCGCAACGTCGGCTACAACGGCGCCCTCGCGCCGGGAGCGAGCACCACGTTCGGATTCCTCGGCACCTGGACCGGCGCCAACCCGGTGCCGGCCCCCGTCTCCTGTACGACCACCGGCTGAGTTCCCCGGATCCCCGGCCGGGGTCGCGCCCCACTGCCTCCGGGCGCGGCCCCGGCCGGCCTGCGGCCCGCTCCTCCCGGCCCGCGCCCTCCGGTGGCGCGCGCCCCGGCCGGCCCGTCCCCGGGAATCCGCTGGCCGTGGCGGACCGGCGACGCCAGGATGCACTCGTGATCGAAATCAAGCTGCTCACGCCGGACGACTGGAAGCGCTGGCGCGAGGCACGCCTGCTCGCACTGGCCGAGGCGCCCTACGCGTTCGGCGCCCGCCTGGCTGACTGGCAGGGCCACGGCGACCGCGAGGAACGCTGGCGCGCCCGCCTGGCGATCCCCGGCTCGCACAACCTCGTCGCCGAGCGGGACGGGCGGCCGCTGGGCATGGTGAGCGGCGTCCCCACCCCCGTCGAGGGAACCGCTGAGCTGATCTCCATGTGGGTCCACCCCGACGCGCGGGGCCAGGGCGTCGGGGACGCGCTGGTGGGCGCCGTCGTCCGGTGGGCCCGGCAGGCCGGCGCCGGCCGGCTGCGGCTGGCCGTGGCGGAGCGCAACGAGGCGGCCCTGCGCCTCTACCGGCGCCACGGGTTCGTGGCGACCGGGGAGCTCGGCGACCTCATGCCCGACGGCGTCCAGCGGGAACAGGTGATGGTCCGGGAGCTGACCGGGCGCCGACCCTCCCGGTTCAGACCAGGCAGTTGACGATCTCGGCGACCGACCGGCGACGGCCCGTGAAGAAGGGGATCTCCTCGCGGACGTGCCGGCGGGCGGTCGCGGCCCGCAGATCGCGCATCAGGTCGACGATGCGGTGCAGCTCGTCGGCCTCGAAGGCGAGCATCCACTCGTAGTCGCCGAGCGCGAACGAGGCCACCGTGTTCGCCCGCACGTCCGGGTAGCCCCGGGCCATCCGGCCGTGCTCGGCGAGCATCTCCCGCCGCTCCTCGTCGGGCAGCAGGTACCACTCGTAGGAGCGCACGAACGGGTAGACGCAGAGGTAGGCGCGGGGCTCCTCGCCGGCCAGGAACGCCGGGATGTGGCTCTTGTTGAACTCGGCCGGCCGGTGCAGGGCCATCTGCGACCAGACCGGGGTCATGGCCCGGCCCAGCGTGGTGCGCCGGAACCGCAGGTACGCGTCCTGCAGCGCGTCGCTGGAGGGCGCGTGCCACCAGATCATCAGGTCGGCGTCGGCGCGCAGGCCGGCCACGTCGTACGTGCCGCGGATCGTCACGTCCTTGCCGGCCAGCTCCTCGAAGAGCGCCTCGACCTCGGCGGTGACGTTGTCCCGCAGCGACGGCAGCGGGCTGCTGGCCCGGAACACCGACCACATGGTGTAGCGGATGGTGGCGTTCAGCTCCCGCAGCCGGGCCGCGTTCGTCTGCTCGGTCATGTCCCCGATCCTCCCAGTGCAGTGATGATCTCGTCGGCCGCCGTCTCACCCGAGCGGACGCAGACGGGGATGCCCACCCCGTCGTAGCCGGCCCCGGCCAGCGCCAGGGTGGGGTGGCTCGCCCGCAGCGCGGCGCGTACCGAGGCCACCCGGTCGACGTGCCCGGGCGCGTACTGCGGCAGCGCCCCGCCCCACCGCTGCACGTGCCCGGCGACCGGGGCGGGCAGCGGCGAGCCGACGACCGCGGACAGCTCGCGGTGCACGGTCGCCGCCAGGTCCTCGTCCGGGCGCTGGAGCTGCTCCTCCTCGCCGTACCGGCCGACCGAGGCGCGCACCAGGGCGAGGCCGTCCGGGCGGCGCAGGTGCCCCCACTTCGTGGTGAAGAACGTGGACGCCTTGACGAGGAGCCCTTCGGTGCCGGGCACCAGAAACCCGGAGAGTTCCGGCAGGCGCGGCTCCGGCAGCGCGAGGGTGACGAGCGCGACGCTCGCGTAGTCCAGCCGGCCGACGGTCCCGGCCAGCTCCGGCGCCGGCCCGGCGAGCAGCCGGGCGGCCGCCCGCGCCGGCACGGCGAGCACCACGGCGTCGACCTCGACGTGCTCCGGGTCGCGGGTCGGGCCGATGGTCAGCCGCCACCCGGCCGGGGTGGGGTGCAGCTCACGTACCGTCGCGTCCCGGCGGATCGTCGCGCCGCTCACCCGGGCCGCCGCCTCGACCAGCGTGCCGAGCCCGCCGACCAGGGTGCCGAAGACGGGCGCGCCCGGGGCACGGGGCGCCGCGGCCTGTGCGGCACGGACCGCGCCGACCAGGGTGTGCTCCACCCGGGCGGCACGGGCCAGCGCGGGCATCGTGGCGGTCAGCGACAGGTCGTCCGCGCGGCCCGCGTACACCCCGCCGAGCATCGGGTCGACCAGCCGGTCGACCACCTCGCCACCGAGCCGGGCGCGGACCAGCGCGCCGACGCTCACGTCCTCGTCCGGGCCGAGCAGCGGGCGGCCCTCGTCGCGGTCGGCCGCCGCGTCCGGTCGCGCCACCGTCGACACCGCGGCCAGGTCCCCGGGTACGCCCACCAGCGTGCCGGCGGGCACCGGGCGCAGCTCCCCGTCGACGGCCAGCGCGGCCCGCCCGACGGTCGGGTGCACGATGCGGTCGGCCAGCCCGAGCCGGCGCACCAGCGCCACGGCCACGGACTCCCCGCCGGCCGGGTCGCGCATCAGGAACGACTCGGCGCCGAACTCCACCGGCTGCCCGGCGAGCTCACCGGTGCGCAGCTTGCCGCCGAGCGCGCCGGACCGCTCGTACACCGTGATCTCGGTGCCCTCCGGGGCGCGGTCGCGCAACCGGACCGCGGCGGCCAGCCCGGCGACGCCGCCGCCGACCACCGCCACCCGCGCGGGCCGCCGCACGCCGCTCAGCTCCGCCCGGTCGCGGTGAGTTCGTGCACGAGCGCGACCACCCGGGTCAGGATGTCGGGGTCGGTCTCCGGTAGCACACCGTGACCGAGGTTGAACACGTGGCCCGGCGCGGCCCGGCCCTCCTCCAGCACCCGGCGCACCTCGGCCTCGACCACCGGCCACGGCGCGAGCAGCACGGCCGGGTCGAGGTTGCCCTGCACGGCCCGGTCGGGACCGATCCGGCGGGTGGCCACGTCCAGCGGGGTCCGCCAGTCGACGCCCACCACGTCCGCCCCCGCCTCGCCCATCGCGCCGAGCAGCTCGGCGGTGCCCACCCCGAAGTGGATCCGGGGCACCCCGGCGTCGGCGAGCCCCGACAGCACGGTCGTCGAGTGCGGCAGCACGTAGCGGCGGTAGTCCGCCTCCGACAGCGCCCCGGCCCACGAGTCGAAGAGCTGCACCGCCGACACCCCGGCGGCCACCTGGACGCGCAGGAACGCCAGCGTCACCTCGGCCAGCCGGGCGCAGAGCGCGTGCCACAGCGGCGGATCGCCGTGCATGAGCGCCTTGGTCCTGGCGTGCGTCCGCGACGGGCCGCCCTCGACCAGGTAGCTGGCCAGGGTGAACGGCGCGCCGGCGAAGCCGATCAGGGGCGTGTCGCCCAACTCGGCGACGAGGGTCGTGACGGCCTCGTCCACGTACGGGACGTCGTCGCGGCCGATCGGGCGGATCCGCTCGACGTCGTCGGCGTCGCGGATGGGCTGCGCCACCACCGGTCCGGTGCCGGGCACGATGTCCAGCTCGATTCCGGCCGCGGCGACGGGCACCACGATGTCGCTGAACAGGATCGCGGCGTCCACGCCGTGCCGGCGTACGGGCTGGAGCGTGATCTCGGTGACCAGTTCGGGGCGGCGGCAGGACTCCAGCATCCCCACGTTCGCGCGGATCTCGCGGTACTCGGGGAGGGAGCGGCCGGCCTGGCGCATGAACCAGACCGGGGTGTGCGGGCCGGCCTGGCGGCGGCAGGCCCGGACGAAGGCCGAGTCCTCCGGTCCGGTCGTGGGCTGTCCGTCTCGGGCGGCGGTGCCCGTGCTGTCCGTGCTCATCGCGGCCATCGTGCCACCCGTCCCGCCCGCGCCGGACGGAAGGGCCCCCGAGTGGGGCCTGTCTCATAGGACCGGGCCGGCGGCCGCGTCGGCGCGCCGTCGCGCCCGTCCGTGGGGCGGCGGCATAGGCTGCCGGCATGGCCCCTCCGATCGCGCTCCCAGAGACCTTCGCCCGCGCGGTCGCCGGGTTACGGTCCGCGGCGCCCCGGTCGGAGATCGTCCTCGAGGAGGTCGGCGCGCCGCAGCGGCTCGCCCCGTACGCCTTCGCGCTCGCCGCGAGCGTGCTGCGCGACGGGGACGAGGTGGCGACCGGGCGGCTGATCCTGCTGCACGACCCGGCCGGACACGAGGCGTGGCAGGGCACGCTGCGGCTGGTCACGTACGTGACCGCCGAACTGGAGGCCGACCTGGCCGCCGACCCGCTGCTCCCCGGCGTCGGCTGGACCTGGCTCACCGACGCGCTCGACGCGCAGGAGGCCGGCCACCGGGCCATCGGCGGGACGGTGACGCAGACCATGTCGACCCGGTTCGGTGACCTGGCCGGCCCGCCCGCCGCCGGTGACATCGAGATCCGCGCCTCCTGGACGCCGGTCGACGACGACCTGGCCCCGCACCTGCTGGCGTGGTGCGCGCTGCTGGCCTCGACGGCCGGGCTGCCGCCGCCCGGGGTGACCGCGCTGCCGGAGCGTCGCCCCGCCGGCGCGGCCTGACCCGGTACGGGTGGGCGTCAGAGGTAGTTCTCGGCCTCGTCGCAGACCTTGTCCAGGCCCTGCATGGCCTTGTCGTACGCGCCCTTGTCACCGGCCGCCGCCGCGCCCAGCGCGGTGGTGAGCTTGTCGAGGCAGTTGGCGATGACCTTCTTCTGCCGGGCCTGCTCGTCACGGTCGTTGCGGGTGCCGGTGAGGTCCTGCTCGGTGTCGGCCAGCCGGTCCCGCACCGTCTGCAGGTCGGTCTTGAGCTTGTCGATCTCCTTGGCGTTGGCGGCGATCGTGCCGTCGCGCTCGCTGACCTGCGCGGTGAGCCGCCGCTCGGTGCGGTCCAGTTCGCTGCTCTTGGTCAGGTAGAGGCCGGTCATCACACCGCCGAGCACGAAGAACAGCCCCGCCACCACGGCGAGGATCAGCACCGTACGACCCCGTCCGCCGGTCGCGCCGGCCGGACCGTACGGCGGGACGGCGCCGGGTGGCGCCGACATCGGGGCGCCGGGGTACGCGCCGGCCGGCGGCACGGACATCGGCTGGTCGACGCCGGGCACCGGCGGTCCGGAGACCGGCCCGACGTACGGCGGGACGCTGGCCGGCGACACGTGCCCGGCCGGCGACGCGTATCCGGCCGCGGCCGGCGGGGCGGAGAACGGCGGGGTCGGGGGCGCGGAGAACGGCTGGGTGGGCTGGGCCGACGGCGCGGGGAACGGCGGGGCCGGGGGCGCGGAGTGCGGCGGAGCCGGCTGGGCGGGCGGCACCGAGGACGGCGGGGCCGGCTGGGCGGCGTACGGCGGGGTCGGCGGGGTCGGCGGGGTCGGCTGGGTCGGCTGGGTCGGCGGCGCGGCGTACGGCTGGGCCGGCCCGGTGGGAGGCACCGGCGCGCCGGGCTGCGCGGACGCCAGGGGCTGCGTCGGTGCCTCGGGCGGGGCAGGTCGGGGCGTGCCGTACGTCGCGGTCGGCCGCTGCCACGACTGCTCGGGCGACGGCGGCTGGCCGGGCGCGGCCGGTGGCTGCGCCGGGTGGGGCGGCGGATATCCCTGCGGCCCGGTCGGTGACTGGGTCATCTCTCTTCCTCCAGGTGAGCGGTCCGCGCGGACGGACCGTGGGTGGTACGACGGCCGGTCGACACGACCCGGCCGGATGCCCGTGGGGGTGAGCGGCGGACGGCGGCGCGGCGAGCAGCCGGGTGGCGGCCCGCGCCGCCCGGCGGCTCGCCGGAAGGACGATCAGCAGATCTTGAAGCCGTCGCAGGCGACCTTGATCGGTACGGCGAGGCCGATCCCCTCGGCGTCGCGCGCCTTGGCGGTGGCGATCCCGACGACCTGCTTGTTCCCGTTGACCACCGGTCCGCCCGAGTTCCCGGGGTTGATCGGCGCGTCGAACTGGAGCACCGGCCCGGAGTCGTCCTGCGCGTCGCGGAGCGCGCTCACCACCCCGGTGGTCACGGTGTCCTCCAGGCCGAGCGGTGCGCCGACCACCACGATCTGCTGGCCGGACTTCACGGCCTCGGGCGCGGCGGCCAGTCCGGTGAACCGGGCGCTGGTGCGCAGGTGGGCGATGTCGTTGGTCTTGTCGACCTTGACGATGGTGGCGGGGAAGCGCTGGTCGGTGCGCTCCAGGAACACCTGGCGGCCGCCGCTCTCGTAGACCGCCTCCACCACGTGGTAGTTGGTGAACAGGTTCGTCCCGCCCCCGGCGGCCGGCTTGCCGACCGCGAACGCGGTGCCGGTGAACTGCCCGGCGCGGACCCGGAACACGCTGGGCAGCACGGCGCTGGCCACCGCCTCCGGGTTGAACGTCGCGCCGGCCTGCTTCTCCAGCGCCCCCGCGCGCTGCTCCAGCCCGTCGAGCCGGGCGCCGTCGCCGCTCTGCGCCTCGGCGAGCTTCCGGTCGGTGGCGGCCAGCCGGTCGCCGAGCCGGTCGATCTGGTACGCCTGCACGCCGGTCAGCCCGGCCAGGAGCAGGGCAACCACCACGGCGACCACGGTGAGCCACCGCCTGCCGCGGGCCTTCGTGCCCGGCGTGCTCGGCGCGAGGGGGTACGCGCCACCCACGGCCGGCCACACCGGACCGGCGGGCGGCAGCGGCCCGGCCGGCGCGGTGCCCTGGGACACCGGCAGCGGCCCGGAGTGCCCGGAGGGCAGCGGAGACGGGCCGGAGGGCAGCGGAGACGGGCCGGCGGGCAGGGGCCCGGACGACGGCTGCATGGCCGGTCCGGCCGGTGCCGAGCCGGCGGCCCCGGCCGGCGGCGCGGGTTCCGCGGGGACCGGTGGCGCCCACGGTCCGGCGTTCGGCGGCGACCCGGCGCCACGGGGGTCGTCGGGCCGGCCCGCGTTCGGAGTCGCTCCCTGCGCCGGCGGCGACCAGCCGGCCGGAGCCGGCACCCGGCCGGCGGCGGACTGGGCGACGCCGGGCGCACCGGGCCAGGCCGGCACGGACGCGCCGGGCGCGGACTGGTGCGGCACGGACGCGCCGGGCGAGGACTGGTGCGGCACGGACGCGCCGGGCGGGGACTGGTGCGGCACGGACGTGCCGGCGTGCGCCGACATGGACGCACCGGGCGGGTTCTGTGGCGGCATGCCGGACAGACCCGGGGCGGGCTGACCCGGCGCGGGCGCGGTCGGCCAGGGCGTCGCCGTCCCGGGCGACGGTTCGAACCGAGGCGGCAGCGGCCCGGGCCGGTCCGTCGTGGGTGCCGTGGGCGCGTCCGGAGGATTCCCGTCCCCCCGGTTCTCGCCCCCCGGACCGTAGCCAGCCGAACCGTAGCCCGCCGTCATGATCGACTTTCCTCCCCCGTCGACGCCGCGCCGCCGCCTCGCTCGTGGTCCCCTCGACCCACGCGGCGGCCCGATGGACCGTAGCGGCGTGAACGGGGTTTGTCTCCCCCGATGTCCCACCTCCGACGGCGGTGGGCGGGTATCCGACCGACACACGGGCCGACCGGCTGCACCCGCAGGTTCGCCGGGCGAACTAGGGTTGTCAGGTGACCGACGAACCACCCCTGCGCCGTCGGGCCGCCGAACGCCGTCCGGGAGACGAACCGCACCACCCGCCGTCGGCTCAGCCGGAGCCGGCGGGCGCGGGGACCGACCCGACCTCCGGCGGGCCCGTGCTGTTGACCGCCCCTCGTGAGGGCACCCCGCAACCGGTGGCCACCCCGGAGGAACTCGCCGAGGTCGTGGCCCGTTTCGCCGCGGGCAGCGGCCCGGTCGCCCTCGACGCCGAACGCGCCTCCGGCTACCGCTACAGCCAGCGGGCGTACCTCGTGCAACTGCGTCGCGAGGGCGCCGGCACCGTCCTGATCGACCCGCTGCCCCTGTCCGACCTCACCCCGCTCGACGAGGTGATCGGTGAGGCCGAGTGGGTGCTCCACGCGGCCAGCCAGGACCTGCCCTGTCTGGCCGAGCTGGGGCTGCGGCCGCGCCGCCTGTTCGACACGGAACTGGCCGCTCGGCTGGCCGGATTCGAGCGGGTCGGTCTGGCCGCGCTGACCGAACAGCTGCTGGGATACGCCCTCGAGAAGCACCACTCGGCGGCCGACTGGTCGAGCCGCCCGCTGCCCGAGTCCTGGCTCACGTACGCCGCTCTCGACGTCGAGCTGCTGGTCGACCTGCGCGACGCGCTCGACGAGGAGCTGATCCGGCAGGGCAAGTCGGAGTGGGCGGCCGAGGAGTTCGCCGCGCTGGTCCGCACCGGCGCCCGCCCGCCGCGCGTGCGGGCCGAACCGTGGCGGCGGACCTCCGGGATCCACCGGGTGCGGGGGGCGCGGGCGCAGGCCCGGGTCCGCTCGATGTGGTACGCCCGGGACCAGATCGCGGCCCGCCGGGACGCCGCGCCGGGCCGGGTGCTGCCCGACTCGGCGATCATCGCCGCCGCCGAGCTGGACCCCAAGGACGAGAAGACCCTGCTGACCCTGCCGGGCTTCGGCGGCCGATCGGTACGCCGGCTGGCGCGGACCTGGCTGGCCGCCCTCGACGACGCGCGGCAGTTGCCGGAGGACGCGCTGCCGGTCGCCCCGGCGGTCGAGGGTCCACCGCCGCCGCACCGGTGGGCGGAGCGGGACCCGGTGGCCGCGGCGCGGCTGGCCCGGTGCCGGGAGGTGGTGCTGCGGATCTCCGGCGAGCACCGGTTGCCGGCGGAGAACCTCATCGCGCCGGACTCGGTACGCCGGCTGGCCTGGGTGCCGCCCGAGGAGATCACCGAGTCCACGGTGGCCGAGACCCTGCGCGGCTTCGGCGCGCGCGAGTGGCAGATCGGCCTGCTCGTGGCCGACCTGACCACCGCCCTGACCGACCCCCCAACCTGACCCACCCCCACCCCTCCCGGCGCCGCCGTCCGCGGCCCGCGGGGGGTGATCATGGAGTTGTCGTCCGGGCTGACGGGGTGGTTTCTAGGCTTCAGTGCAACTGATCTTGGTTGGGTTGGGGGTGCTGGTGGCGAGGCCGGGTGTGTTGACGTTCGGGCATCGGCAGGTGTTGGAGCATCTGTGGGGTTCAGGGCGGACG